>NZ_JAHCDD010000035.1 GCF_018413525.1 Acidovorax sp. CCYZU-2555 | reverse complement strand
TCAGCTGGGTCTGCAGCGCCCAGCTGCCGTCGGCTTCGGGGCCGGCTTGCAGGTTGCCGGCGAGCAGCGTGCGCGGGCCCGCGGGCCAGAAGGCCGCGACGTCGAGCTGCTCGAACGTCGCATTGGCCTGTTCCAGCGGCTGGGCGAGCCATGGGCGCACGACGGCCGTGACATGGGCGCTGGGCGCGAGCGCCGAACTCTCCGTGCTGCCGCTGGGCGCCTTGGCGTCGGCGGTGATTTCCAGCTTTGCGGCTTCGGTGGCCAGCGTGCCGGCGATCTTGACTTCGGCTTCTACCGTCTGGCTGCGTTCCTGGTTGGGCAGCGGCGCTTCGAGCCGGCCCGACAGCGTGGCCTGCAGCTGCATAGGCGCGTCGCCCTGCAGTTGCACTTGCGCGCGGTAGCTGCCGTCGGCCCAGTCCAGCTGCGCCACGTCGAGCCCGTGGTGCTCGCCGTCGTAGCGGTAATTGCCTTTGAGCTGCGCGATTTCGGCGCGCGGCGGGCCGTTCCAGATGAGCTGATCGATCTCGAACGGCAGCACGATGCGCACCGGCAGGCGCAACTGCTGCAGCGGCTCGGTCGGGCTCGCCTCGGCGGGCGGCGTGCTGGTGATTTCAAGGCGTTGCGCGTGCAGCTTGCCGACCTGCACTTCGCGCTGCAGCAGCGGCTGCAGCTCCCAGCCGATGTCGGTCTTCTCGACTTCGACGCTCAGCGTAGGGCCGCGCCAGCGCAGCCAGCCGATGTGGCCGCCCTGGCGCAGCGTGCCCGACACATCGCGCGCTTCCAGCGACTGGCCTTCGGGCAGCCAGCGCGCGACGCGGGTGATCAGCGTGGCCAGCGAATCGGCCTGGCCGGCCCACCACCAGGCGCCGCCCAGCGCCGCGACCAGCACCAGCACCAGTGAAGCGAGCAGCACGGCCAGCGCGCGCCAGGCACGCCGCCAGCGGCTGCGTCGGGCAGGCGCTGCCGCCGCCGTTTGGGGAGAAGGGGAAGGGGATGCAGTCGGCTCGGCCATGGGTCAGAAAGTGAAGCCCAGGCGCAGATGCAGCCTCAGACTTTTGGATTGGATGCCATAGGCGAGATCGGCCTGGACCGGGCCGACGGGGCTGCGCCAGCGTATGCCCGTGCCCACGCCGGCGCGCACGGTCAGCGCGTCGGTGTTGTCGGTGACCGTGCCGGCGTCGAGAAACAGCGTGCTTTCCCAGTCGCTGGTGTTGCCGCGCACAGTGATCGGGCGCTGCCATTCGACGCTGCCCGAAGCCATGTAGCGGCCGCCCGTGACCAGGCCGTTGTCGGTGCGCGCACCGATGGACTGGTAGCTATAGCCGCGCACCGTGGTGTCGCCGCCGGTGAGGAACAGCTGGGTCACGGGAATGTTCACGTCTTCGCGCGCGATCACCGCGCCGCCCGCGGCGCGCAGCGCGAGCCGGCTGCGCCGGCGCGTGAGGTCGTCGCGCTCACCCAGTTCGATCAGCGTGAGCCAGCGTGCCGAGACGCGGCCGAACGGTTCGCGCGCCGGCGTCAGCGTGGTGCCCGCGCCGACTTCCCAGGCAAAGCCGTAGCCGGAGCTGGGCGATGTGGGGTTGTCGAAGTAACGGCCGGTCCAGCCGTAGTTGGCGGTGATCGACGAGCTCGAAGGCAGGTCTTCACCGCCCTGAAGCCGCGCGGCGTCGTATTGCAGGTAGTAATTGCGATCGATATGGTCTTCGCTGCGGCTGCGGCCGGCGCGCAGCCGCAGGCTGGTGGCGTCGAAGTCGCCCGACTGCTCGCGTTCGGCCTTGGCGCCGCCGAACCAGGCCCAGCCGGTCTCGTCGGGCAGGTCGGTCCAGTTGGTCGACAGCAGCGGGTTCTTCTTGTTGATGTTGAGCTTGGTCACCGCACGCCAGCCGATGAAGGGCAGGCGGTTGTGGATATGGTCCACGCTCAGGCGCGGGCCGGTGTCGGTGCTGACGCCCACGCCCAGCACCCATTTCTGCAGCTGGGCTTCGCGCACCTGGGCGATCACGGGAGCGTTGACCAGTGTGCTGTCGGGCTGGGCGGCGCTGGTGTCCAGCGTCAGGAAGACCGAGTCGTAGTAGCCGCTGCTCGCGAGCCGTTGCTGCGCATCGAGCATGGCCTGCTGCGAATATTCCTGGCCTTCGGGCAGACGCGCGATGCGGCTGGTGCCCAGCGTGTCGTAGCGTTCGCCGCCGTCGATGCGCAGTGCGCCGAACGAATAGGCCGGGCCGGGCGCATAGGTCACGTCGAGTTGGGCTTCCTGGGTGTCGGCATCGATCACGGCCTGGCTGTTGGCGATCGCGGCCGTGGGGTAGCGGCGCAGCTGCAGGCTGCGCAGGCCCTGGCTCTTGGCGCCGCCCCAGGCGGACTGCGTGAAGCGCTGGCCGGGCTTGAGCGGCCACGCGGCCTGGATGCGCGCGCGCTGCGCCGCGCCTTCGGGGTCTTGTGCGGTGGGGCCGGAAAAGCCGACCTGGGCCGCGGAGATCTGCGCCGGCGGGCCCGGGTCCACACGCACGATGACGACGAAACGCTCGTCGCTTTCATCGGGTGCGTCCTGGATTTCGAGCGCAATCGTCGGGCTGAAATAGCCCAGCGTGCCTATCAGATTGCGGATATTGCGGTCGGCCGCGCCCAGCAGGCGCGACAGCTCGCGCCGCTGCAGGTCGGGCTGCTGGCGAAAGCGCTGCAGCTCCATGTGCTTTTCGAGCAGCGTGCGCACGTCATCGGGCGCCTCGACTTTCAGCGTGAAACTCGGGTTGTCGGAGATGCTGGCGACGGCCTGGGCATCGTGCGATTTTTCCTTCGACGGCAACAGGCTGCAACCGGAAAGCAGCAGCACCGTGGTCAAAAAAAACGCCGAGCGAATCGCCGGCGTCCGTGTGAAGAGGGGCTGGGGCATGCGCCTATTTTGACAGCAGGCGGATGGTGTCCTCCAAGCCTTTCAGTGACAAAGGGTACATCCGGTCACTCATGAGCTGCTGAATGATGCTGATGCTCTGCCGGTATTGCCACACGCCCTGGGGTTCGGGGTTGATCCAGGCGAAGCGCGGAAACGCATGCGTGAGGCGCTGCAGCCACTCGGCGCCGGCCTCTTCGTTCTGGTATTCGACGCTGCCGCCGGGCTGCAGGATCTCGTACGGGCTCATCGTTGCGTCGCCCACAAAAATCAGCTTGTAGTCCTTGTTGTACTTGCGGATGATGTCCCAGGTGTCGAACTTCTCGGCGAAGCGGCGGCGGTTGTTCTTCCACATGTAGTCGTAGACGCAGTTGTGGAAGTAATAGAACTCGAGGTGCTTGAACTCGCTCTTGACGGCCGAGAACAGCTCCTCTACGCGCTTGATGTGCTCGTCCATGGTGCCGCCCACGTCCATCAGCAGCAGCACCTTGACGTTGTTGTGCCGCTCGGGGACCATCTTGATGTCGAGGTAGCCCGCATTCGCGGCCGTGCTGCGTATGGTGTCGGGCAGGTCGAGTTCGAGCTCGTTGCCCTGGCGCGCGAACTTGCGCAGCCGGCGCAGCGCAACCTTGATGTTGCGCGTTCCCAGCTCCTGCTGGTCGTCGTAGTCGCGGTAGGCGCGCTGCTCCCAGACCTTGACCGCGCTCTTGTTGCGTCCCGGCCCGCCGATGCGCACGCCCGCGGGGTTGTAGCCGCCATGGCCGAACGGGCTGGTGCCGCCCGTGCCTATCCACTTGCTGCCGCCTTCGTGGCGTTCCTTTTGCTCCTCGAGGCGCTTTTTGAGCGTCTCCATCAGCTCGTCCCAGCCCATCGCTTCGATCGCGGCCTTGTCTTCGGGGCTCAGTTCGCGCTCGAGCAGCTTGCGCAGCCATTCCTGGGGCAGTTCGCGCGTCAGGTCGGCGACCATCTCCACGCCCTTGAAATAGGCGGCGAACGCGCGGTCGAACTTGTCGTAGTGCTTCTCGTCCTTGACCAGTACCGTGCGGCTCAGATGGTAGAAATCATCGAGGCTCCAGCCGTCGGCGCTCTTGGGGCCGACCACGCCGGCCTCGAGCGCTTCCAGCAGGCTCAGATATTCCTTGACCGACACCGGCAGCTTGGCTGCGCGCAACGTGTAGAAGAAGTCAATCAGCATGGATCAGTCTCCGGCGGGCAGGGGCGCTGAAGGGGCCTGCAGGCGCGTGCTCAGGCGTGCACGCACGTCGGGCCATTCGCTGGCGAGCAGGCTGTACATGACGGTGTCGCGGATGCTGCCGTCGCGGCGCAGCGCATGCGAGCGCAGCACGCCGTCGCGCTGCGCGCCCAGGCGCTCGATCGCGCGCTGGCTTGTGTGGTTGAGGATGTCGGTGCGCCAGCCGACGACCGTGCAGTTGAGCGTCTCGAACGCATGCGTCATCAGCAGCAGCTTGGCGGCGGTGTTCACATGGCTGCGCTGCACGCTGCGCGCATACCAGGTCCAGCCGATCTCCACGCGGCGCACGGCGGCGACAATGTCGTGGTAGCTGGTGCAGCCTATGACCCGGCCGGTGTTGGCGTCGAGCACGGCCCAGGGCAGGCGCTCGCCGCGCGCCTGCATGTCGAGCGCCAGGGTGATATAGGCCGCGGTGTCTTCGGGCCGCGGCACCGAGGTCACGCGCAGGTTCCACAGCTCGCCGTCGGCCGCGGCGGCGCGCAGTCCGGTTTCATGCTGCAGGCCCAGCGGTTCCAGCCGCAGGCCATGGCCTTGCAGCAGCACGGGGGAGGCGAAGGGCGCGGTCATTTCGATTCGGGCTTGTTGCGTTCGGTGCGCCAGATGCGCGCGGCCTGCAGGCCGCCGCCGCCGAACAGGCCGATCAGCACGATCGCAGCCAGCGTCGATGGTCCGTAGCCGGACGCGAACAGGTCCAGGCCCAGCAGCCGGCCCAGGCCGTAGCCGAGCAGCGCACCGACCACGAAGCCGGCGGCATCGGACAGGCCTTCCACCAGCAGTTGTCGAACATTCGTCATGCGTATCCTTCTTCAGCGGTTGCGCTGGTTCATCGCGACCAGCTTTTCGAACAGGCTCACGTCCTGTTCGTTCTTCAGAAGCGCGCCCACCAGCGGCGGCACGCTGACCTTGTTGTCGCTGCTTTGCAGCGCCTCGAGAGGGATATCTTCGGCCACCAGCAACTTGAGCCAGTCGATCAGCTCGCTGGTCGAAGGCTTTTTCTTCAGTCCGGGCAGATTGCGCACGTCGTAGAACGTCTTCATCGCGGCCGACAGCAGTTCGGCCTGCAGCTTGGGGAAGTGCACGCCGACGATCTGGCGCATGGTGTCGGCGTCGGGGAACTTGATGTAGTGGAAGAAGCAGCGGCGCAGGAAGGCGTCGGGCAGCTCCTTCTCGTTGTTCGAGGTGATGAAAACCAGCGGACGGTGCTTGGCGCGGATCATTTCCCGGGTTTCGTAGCAGTAAAACTCCATGCGGTCGATTTCGCGCAGCAAATCGTTGGGAAATTCAATATCCGCTTTGTCGATTTCGTCAATCAGTAATGCCACGGGGTGGTCGGCGGTAAATGCCTGCCACAACACGCCCTTAATGATGTAGTTGTGAATGTCCTTGACGCGTTCATCGCCCAGTTGGCTGTCGCGCAGGCGGCTCACGGCATCGTATTCATACAGCCCCTGCTGGGCCTTGGTCGTCGACTTGATGTGCCACTGCAACAGCGGCAGATCGAGCGCCTGCGCCACTTCCTCGGCGAGCATGGTCTTGCCCGTGCCGGGCTCGCCCTTGACCAGCAGCGGCCGCTGCAAGGTAGCGGCTGCGTTCACCGCCAGCATCAGATCCTGGGTCGCTACGTAATTTTGTGAACCTTGAAATTTCATGGCGGTATATCAGCGTAAGTATTGATGGGGTAGTTTGACGGTTGCTGCCTATAATCATTTCGCTCCACGAGGCAAAGCAGAACTTCCAAAGGATTGTGCTCGCAAAATGAATCAGACTTTGACCACGATATTTGCCTTGACTGTCGCCTGCGTGACCGGCACGGCCCAGGCGCAGGAGGTTCGGGGCGATGCGAAAGCCGGAGCTTCCAAGGTGGCCATGTGCATAGGCTGCCATGGCATCGAAGGGTACCAGGCCAGCTTTCCCGAAGTGCACAAGGTGCCCATGATCTCTGGCCAGGGCGCGGGCTATATCGCCGCCGCGCTGGTCGCCTACCAGAAGGGCGAGCGCAAGCACCCGACCATGCGCAGCATCGCCAATTCGCTGACCGACCAGGACATCGCCGATGTCTCGGCATTCTATGAAAAGCAGGTTCCGGCCAGCGCCGCCGCCAAGCCCGTGCGCGAGCCCAGCGTGCAGGTGGCCGAACTGCTCAAGCGCGGCGCCTGCATCTCCTGCCACGGCGACAACTTCGCCAAGCCCATAGACCCGAGCTACCCCAAGATCGCGGGCCAGCATGCCGACTACCTCTATGTCGCGCTCAAGTCGTACAAGATCGACAAGAACCCCCAGGTCGGCCGCACCAACGGCGTCATGGCCGGCATTGCCCAGCAATTCACCAACCAGGAACTCAAGCAGCTCGCGGGCTACATCGGGCGTCTGGATGGCGATCTGAAGACGGTGCCGCAGTCGAAGTTCCGCTGAGCTACTGGTAGATAGCAGCCCTTCGACAGGCCCAGCGCCGAAAGCGTCGAAGGGTGCGTGCTGGCTTCAGTCTTTGGTTGCCCTGCGCTGCACGCAGGCGATATACCCATCCCCATCCGGCGGCCGGCCCGCGCGCTGGCTTTCCCAGAGCATCTGGCCCAGGCACTCCATCGCCGCGTGGTGGGCTTCGTGCAGAGAGTCGAGCCGGCGCGTGAGCAGCTCGACGGCCTGGCGTATGCCGCGCGGCTGGTCGATGCTGCACTGTTCGCTGATCGACAGGTGCATCGACAGGTGCAGGAAGGGGTTGGTCTGGCCCGGCGGGTCTTCGTAGTTGCGCGCCACGGCTGCATCGGCGTCGGCAAGGTCGGCAAAGTACTCGGGGTGCTCGGCGATCCAGAGGCTGGCCAGGGTTTCGATGGCTTCCATCGGCGCGTCGGCGAGCATCTTGGCGCGGACTCCGCAGAAAAAGCGCCGGACATCGGCTTGGGATGGGTTGAACATGATGGCGCGCAGCGTAGCACGGGGGGCTAGCCCCCGGTGGGCGCGGGTTGGAGCACCGCGCCTAAAATCAACGGTTTTTTCGCATCACGTTTCCGATTCATGGACCTGCAGACCTGGTTGGCCTTTTTCCTTGCCGCGTGGATCATCGCGGTGTCTCCGGGCTCGGGCGCGGTGCTGTCCATGAGCCATGGCCTGCGCTACGGCCTGCGCCACGCGAGCCCGACCATCTGGGGGCTGCAGTTGGGTCTGCTGCTGGTGCTCGTGGTGGCGGGCGTGGGCGTGGGTTCGCTGCTCGCGGCCTCGGCCTGGGCGTTCAACATCGTCAAGGTGGTGGGCGCGCTCTACCTGATCTATCTGGGCTTTTCGCAGTGGCGATCGAGCACCGGCCCGCTGACCGAAGACAGCGCGCCAGCGATCGCGCTGAGCCTGCGCAGCCGCCTGCTGACCGGTTTTCTGACCAACGCCACCAATCCCAAGGGCATCATCTTCATGGTCGCGGTGCTGCCGCAGTTCATGACGCCCAGCCGCCCGCTGTGGTCGCAGCTGCTGATCCTCGCCGTGACCATGCTCGCGGTCGACGCCACGGTGATGCACGGCTATGCGGCTGGCGCCAGCGCCTTGCGTCGGCTGATGCGCAGCCCGCGCGCGCTGCGCATCCAGAACCGGGTGTTCGGCGGCCTGCTGATGGCCGTGGGCTGCGGCCTGTTCTTCGTGCAGCGCAGCGCGCAGTAAGGGGTTTCGCGGCCTTGTCGCCTGCCAGACAACGGCCGGGCCGCGCGCCCACTACAGTGGGTCGCATGCGTACCTTTACCTCCTATTCCGAAGTGCTGTCCTGCCTTGGCCAGGAAGTCGCTGTGACCGACTGGATCACGGTCACCCAGCAGCAGATCCAGCAGTTCGCCGATGCCACGGGCGACCAGCAATGGATACACGTCGATCCAGCGCGTGCGGCGGCCGGGCCGTTCGGCACGCCGATCGCGCATGGCTTTCTGACGCTGTCGCTGCTGCCGCGCTTCTTTGAAAGCGCGTTCGCGTTTGCGGGCGCGCGCATGGGAGTGAACTATGGGCTCAACCGCGTGCGCTTTCCCGCGCCCGTGCCCGTGGGCAGCCGGCTGCGCGCGCGGCTGACGCTGCAGCAGGCCGAGCGCATAGAGCCCGACGGCCTGCAGATGACCTGGGCGGTGACGGTGGAGCGCGAAGGCGGCGAGCGCCCGGTCTGTGTCGCGGAATCACTGATCCACAGCTACGGCGCGCCGGCTTGATGCGCGGCGTCTAGTCGAGCTTTGCGCCCGGAAATTCCAGCTGGCGCCAGGCTTCGAAGACGCTCACGGCCACGGCATTCGACAGGTTGAGGCTGCGCTGGCCGGGCAGCATGGGCAGGCGCAGGCGCTGGCCCGGTGCAAAGCTTTCGCGCAAGGCCACGGGCAGGCCGCGCGTTTCCGAGCCGAAGATCAGCCAGTCGCCGGCTTCGAACTGCGCGGAATGCAGCGGGCTGCTGCCGTGCGATGTCATCGCGAACATGCGGCCCGGGTCGGGCTGTTCATCGCGCAGGAAAACGGTCCAGCCCGCATGGCGCTTGACCTGGGTGTACTCGTGGTAGTCGAGCCCCGCGCGGCGCATGAGGCGGTCCTCCATCGAAAAGCCCAGCGGCTCTATCAGGTGCAGGGTGCAGCCGGTGTTGGCCGCGAGCCGGATGACATTGCCCGTGTTCGGGGGGATTTCGGGCTCGACCAGAACGATATGAAACATGCCCCTATTGTCGGTGCAGGCGCTGGGTGCGCGCGACAACCATGGCGCAAATGTGGATTGCACCCGCGCGCCGCAGCGCCTGCGCGGCGGCATCGAGCGTCGCGCCCGTGGTCATGATGTCGTCGACCAGAACCACGCGCCGGCCTGCGATGCGCGCGGCCTGCCGCGCCGGCACTTCGAAGGCCCCGCGCAGATTGCGCAGCCGCAGGTCGCGGTGCAGGCCGCTTTGCGCCGGCGTGTGGCGCGTGCGCACCAGCAGATGGGCGTAATCGCCCGCGTTCGGCGAGCGCGCCAGCGCACCGGCCAGCAGCGCGGCCTGGTTGAAGCCGCGCTCGCGCAGCCGCTGGGCCGACAGCGGCACGGGAATGATCCAGCGGGCCGAGGCCAGCGCCGCCGCCACGCCGGGCGCGCGCGCCAGCAACTGCGCCAGCGCCCAGGCCGCGCCCGGGTCCTGCTGGAACTTGAGTTGGGCGAGCAGCAGCGACCAGGGGTAGCCGTAGTCCACCGCCGCCCAGGCCGCGTCGAACGCCGGCGGCGCGCGCAGGCAGGCGCCGCATTCGCTCGCGCCGCCGGGCAGGGCCAGCGCGCAATGCTTGCAGCGCGGCTGCACTTCGGCCCAGCGCGCCGCGCAGTCGGCGCACACGCGCTGGCTGGGCCAGCGCCCGCAGATGCCGCATTCGCTGGGCAGGGCCTGCCGCGCCTGCGCCAGGCCCTGGAGCAGCCATGTGCCGGGGCGAAAAAACATGGCCAAAACTATACGCCGCCACCGTGCGTCCGACGTGTTTTTTCGCGCTGTGGCCCAATGGCGGCAGGGGCATGCGCGAGCGCTGCCCAAAAAACGTTCCTGTGGCCTGCTCTTCCTGTCTGTATGTCCTCCGATCTGCTTCCTCCCACCATCGATCCCGTGGCCGCCGCGCGCTGGCATCAGGCCGCGCCGCCCTTGTCGCCCTGGCTGCATGAGGAGATCGCGCGGCGCATGGACGAGCGGCTCGAGTGGATCGTGCAGGCGCCCAAGAACTGGTGCCATTGGGAGCCGGTGCGTGGCGGTCTGCAGGCCCACGGTCTGCTTGCCGCACGCTACCCGCAGGCCGGCGTGCAGGTGCACGAAGGCGCGCCGCGGCGCATGGCCCAGGCCCAGGAACAGCTGGGCAAGCGCTGGTGGCAGCCCGCGCGCTGGCTCGGCGGTGCCGTGCAGTTCGGCCCGCCCGCAGCGGCCAGCGTCGACATGCTCTGGGCCAATATGGCGCTGCACACGGCAGCCGACCCGCAGGGCTTGATCGCCCAGTGGCACCAGGCGCTCGCGGTCGACGGCTACGTGATGTTCTCCTGCCTGGGCCCCGACACGCTGCGCGAGCTGCACGCGGTCTATGCCGACCTGGGCTGGCCCGTTCCCGGCCATGCGTTCACCGACATGCATGACTGGGGCGACATGCTGGTGCAAGCCGGTTTCGCCGAGCCGGTGATGGACATGGAGCACATCACACTGACCTTCGCCACGCCGCAGCGCCTGCTGCAGGAGCTGCGCGAACTCGGCTGCAACCTGCACCCGGCGCGCTTCCAGGGGCTGCGCGGACGCCAGTGGCGCCGCCAGCTCGAAGAGGCGCTGCAGCAGCGGCTGGCATCGCCCGCGCACGATGGTCAGTTGGCGCTGACTTTTGAAATTGTGTATGGCCATGCCTACAAGCCCACGCCGCGCCTGAAAGTCAGTGAAAGCAGCGCGGTGTCGCTCGAAGACATGCGCTCCATGTTGCGTGGCGGGCGCAACCCGGGTTTGCGCTAGTCCGAATGTCACTTTCCGGTCATTGCTTTGGCAGCTTCCCGACATACAATTTTTGCAATGACACATAAGAGCGGATCACCGGGGCGAGCAAGTCGCCCAGGTTGATCACGTGAAAGAGCTTTCCCTGCGGACCTCACTTCATGGCAGGGAAGGAACCCTCGGCGTTGCTGCCACGATGGGAGAAAAAATTGGTGTTTCGCTTTGCCACGGGGACGGGCCAGCGGGTTGACGGGCGACTGGCTCGCGCATGGGATGAATTTCGTTTGAAACGCTGCGTCGCGGTTGTCGCCAGGACAACGCGGCCGCTGCATTGTCTGCAATCCACGGCGCATGCTAAGGAGCTTCTGCACGAATCATCGCGCCGTGTGCATCTGCGGCCTCAGGCGGTCTGCGTCGTTGCAAATCCTCGCGATAGCTACCGCTATCGCTGCGGTTTGCGCCTAGCATCCCATCCTGATCCGCAGCGCACACTTGCCGCTCGATTCGTGCAGAAGCTCCCTTACACGCGCCAGACTTCCTTTTTTCAAGCGGGCGTCTTCCAGGCGCGGCGCAGCCGTTGCCGTGCGCCAGCGCAAGGTGCGGACCAGGGGGCCGACCCACGCGGTACCCGGGATAACTTGAGGCTTAGAAGCAAGTGAGAACTATGAAAAGCATTTCCTCCAAGCTGGAAGCATTTGTCGCGATGGCAGGCATAGGGATGGGAACGGCGGCCCACGCCGTCCAGGACCTGCCGGGCGGCCCGGCCGTCAATCAGCTCAACCTGCACCCCGCGGTGACGCGCATCGCACAGGAGCAGCAATACCTGCATTGGATGATGCTGGGCATCTGCACGTTTA
Organism: Acidovorax sp. CCYZU-2555; assembly: GCF_018413525.1. Classification (GTDB taxonomy): domain Bacteria; phylum Pseudomonadota; class Gammaproteobacteria; order Burkholderiales; family Burkholderiaceae_C; genus Comamonas. The sequence goes on along the minus strand of NZ_JAHCDD010000035.1, from coordinate 44,653 downwards.
TCTTCGTCGCCGTGTTCGGCGTGATGTTCTATTCGATCTGGAAGCATCGCAAATCCCGCGGCGCCAAGGCCGCGAATTTCCACGAGTCGGTCACGGTCGAAGTCATCTGGACCATCGTGCCTTTCCTCATCGTGATCGTGATCGCCCTGCCGGCCACCAAGGTGCTGGTGGCGCAGAAAGACACGACCAATGCCGACCTGACCATCAAGGTCACGGGCTACCAGTGGAAGTGGGGCTACGACTACATCAACGGTGAAGGCGAAGGCCTGGGCTTCGTGTCCACGCTCGACAGCAGCCACCGCGCGATGTCCGACAGCGGCGATGTGCGCAACGCCCCCGCCGATTATCTGTTCAAGGTCGACAACCCGATGGTGGTTCCGGTCGGCAAGAAAGTGCGCGTGATCACCACCGCCAACGACGTGATCCACTCGTTCATGGTGCCGGCCTTCGGCATCAAGCAGGATGCGATTCCGGGCTTCGTGCGCGACACCTGGTTCCGTGCGGAGAAGGTCGGCGACTTCTACGGCCAGTGCGCCGAGCTGTGCGGCAAGGAGCATGCCTACATGCCCATCCACGTGAAGGTGGTCAATTCGGCGGAATACACGCAATGGGTCGAAGGCCAGCGCAAGCTCGCGGCCGCCAAGCTCGACGACCCGACGCGCGTCTGGGAACTCGCGCCGCTGCTGGCGCGCGGCGAGAAGGTCTACGCAGCCAACTGCGCGGCCTGCCACCAGGCCAACGGCAAGGGCGCGGGCCCCATCAAGCCGCTCGACGGCTCGGCCGTGGTGCTCAACACCGACCATGTCCAGCAGATCCGCATCCTGCTCCAGGGCGCTGCCAACGGTGCCATGCCGTCGTGGAAGCAGCTCAGCGATACCGACCTCGCAGCCGTCGCGAGCTACACCAAGAACGCCTGGTCCAACAAGACCGGGCAGATGGTGCAGCCGTCCGAAATCGTCGCTGAGCGCAGCAAGTAAGCCGGCCCCAACGTACCGAGGAATCGAAGATGAGCGCAGTAATTGACAACCACGGGCCGGCAGCAGGCCATGCGGACCACGCGGGCCACGACGACCACCACGATCACCACCACGCGCCGCCGACCGGCTGGCGCCGCTGGATGTACGCGACCAACCACAAGGACATCGGCACGCTGTACCTGCTGTTCGCGTTCACCATGCTGATGGTGGGCGGCGTGCTCGCGCTGCTGATCCGCGCCGAGCTGTTCCAGCCCGGGCTGCAGCTCGTGAACCCCGAGCTGTTCAACCAGCTGACCACCATGCACGGCCTGATCATGGTGTTCGGCGCCATCATGCCGGCGTTCGTGGGCTTCGCCAACTGGATGATTCCGCTGCAGATCGGCGCGTCCGACATGGCCTTCGCGCGCATGAACAACTTCAGCTTCTGGCTGATGGTGCCCGCGGGCGCGATGCTGGTCGGCTCGTTCTTCATGCCCGGCGGCGCGCCCGCCGCCGGCTGGACGCTCTATGCACCGCTGACGCTGCAGATGGGCCCGTCGATGGACACCAGCATCTTCGCGATGCACGTGCTCGGCGCCTCGTCCATCATGGGCTCGATCAACATCATCGTCACCATCCTCAACATGCGCGCGCCCGGCATGACGCTGATGAAGATGCCGATGTTCGCCTGGACCTGGCTGATCACCGCCTACCTGCTGATCGCCGTGATGCCCGTGCTCGCCGGCGCGATCACCATGACGCTCACCGACCGCCACTTCGGCACCAGCTTCTTCAACCCCGCGGGCGGCGGCGACCCGGTGATGTACCAGCACATCTTCTGGTTCTTCGGTCACCCCGAGGTCTACATCATGATCCTGCCGGCCTTCGGCATCGTGAGCCAGATCGTTCCCGCGTTCGCGCGCAAGCGGCTGTTCGGCTATGCGTCCATGGTCTACGCGACCGCGTCCATCGCCATCCTGTCGTTCATCGTCTGGGCGCACCACATGTTCACCACGGGCATGCCGGTCACAGGCCAGCTGTTCTTCATGTACGCGACCATGCTGATCTCGGTGCCCACGGCCGTGAAGGTGTTCAACTGGATCGCGACCATGTGGCGCGGCTCCATGACCTTCGAGACGCCCATGCTGTTCGCGGTGGGCTTCATCTTCGTGTTCACCATGGGCGGCTTCACGGGTCTGATCCTCGCGATGGCGCCCATCGACATCCAGCTGCAGGACACCTATTACGTCGTCGCCCACTTCCACTACGTGCTGGTCGCGGGCTCGCTGTTCTCGATGTTTGCCGCCTATTACTACTGGGCGCCCAAGTGGACCGGCGTGATGTATTCCGAAACCCGCGGCCGCATCCATTTCTGGGGCTCGCTGGTGTTCTTCAACATCACGTTCTTCCCCATGCACTTCCTGGGCCTGGCGGGCATGCCGCGCCGCTATGCCGACTACCCGATGCAGTTCGCCGACTTCAACATGCTGGCGTCCATCGGTGCGTTCGGCTTCGGCCTGATCCAGGTGTATTTCTTCCTGTTCGTGGTCGTGCCCGCGATGCGCGGCAAGGGCGAGAAAGCGCCGCAGCGCCCCTGGGAAGGCGCCGAGGGTCTGGAATGGGAAGTGCCTTCGCCCGCACCGTTCCACACGTTCGAGAACCCTCCCAAGCTCGACCCGACCGCAACCCGCGTGATTGGATGAGAACATGGCAATGTCGCCCGAACAACGCAAAAGCAATCTGCGCCTCGCACTGATCCTGGCCTCGATCGCCGCCGTCTTCCTGGCGGGCTTCGTGGCCAAGATGCTGTGGCTGGGTGCGCAGTAAAAGGATAGCCGTGGGAATGCGCCAGGAAAACACGAAGATGGTCGGCAAGCTGGCGGTGATCGCCGTCGGCATGTTCGCCTTCGGCTATGCGCTGATTCCCATCTACAAGCATGTCTGCGAAGCGCTGGGCATCAACATCCTCGCGATCTCCGAGCGCCAGGTGCCGGGCAACGGCCAGATCGGTCCCAACGCCAAGCTGCCGGCCAACTCCCAGGTCGACATGAGCCGCACCATCACCGTCGAGTTCGACGCGAATGCGCGCGGCCCCTGGGACTTCAAGCCGCGCCAGCGCTCTGTGCAGGTGCATCCGGGCGAGCTCACGGTGGTCGAGTACGAATTCCAGAACGTGCAGAACCGCCGCATGGCCGCGCAGGCGATTCCCAGCTACGCGCCGCACCAGGCGGCCGCGCATTTCATCAAGCTCGAGTGCTTTTGCTTCAACCAGTACACGCTGGAGCCCGGTGAGAAAAAGGAATGGCCCGTGGCCTTCGTGATCGATCCGAAGATTTCCAAGGACGTCACGACCATCACGCTGTCGTACACCTTCTTCGAAGTCGGCGGCAAGACGCCGCCCGCACCCGCGGGCGGCCTCAAGCAACCGGTGGCGCGCCAGGCCGCGGCACCCGGCGTTCAGGAGCCCACGCTGTGACCGGCCCGCAGGAAAAGAAGAAAGCCTCGGCGCTGCGCACGGCGCGCACCATGCTGTGGGCATTGCTGGGCGTGCGCAAGGGCAGCGAATACCAGAAAGACGTTGAAAGCATCACTGCGCTGCAGGTGGTGGTGGGGGGGCTGGTGGCCATTGTCGTATTGGTCGCAGGCTTGATCTTGATTGTGAACTGGATCGTCTGAGCGCCAAGCTACAGACGGACGCAAGGACCTAGAGAGTCAGGAGCAGGAAATGAGTGGAACTACCCAAGGCGCAACGCCCTACTACTACGTGCCCGGTGAATCGCGCCATCCGATCATGGCGGCCGCGGGCCTGTTCTTCGTGATCCTCGGCGCGGGGCAATGGATCAACGGCCACGAGTGGGGCAAATGGAGTCTGTTCTTCGGCCTGGCCTGGTGGCTGGTCGTGCTCTACCAATGGTTCCGCGACGCGATCCATGAAAGCGAAAGCGGGCTCTACGGCCGCAAGATCGACCTGTCGTTCCGCTGGAGCATGAGCTGGTTCATCTTCTCCGAAGTGATGCTGTTCGGCGCGTTCTTCACCGCGCTGTGGTGGGGCCGCGCGCATTCGGTGCCCACGCTGGGCGGCATAGAGAACGCCTTGCTGTGGCCCGACTTCAAGGCCGTCTGGCCCAGCATGGCGGCCGGTGCCACGGCCTCGCCCGCGGGCACCGTGGAGCCGTTCCAGACCGTGGGCCCGTTCTGGCTGCCAACCATCAACACCGCGCTGCTGCTGACCTCGGGCGTCACGCTGACCATCGCCCACCACGCGTTGCGCGAAAGCCACCGTGGTCGCACCATCGCCTTCATGTGGGCCACCGTGGTGCTGGGCTTCATCTTCCTGTGCGTGCAGGGCTACGAGTACTACCACCTCTACACCGACCTGAACCTCAAGCTGTCGTCGGGCATCTTCGGCTCGACCTTCTACATGCTCACGGGCTTTCACGGCTTCCACGTGTTCGTCGGCATGCTGATGCTGTTCTTCATCACGCTGCGGCTGCAAAAAGGCCACTTCACGGCCGAAAAGCACTTCGGCTTCGAAGGCGCGGCCTGGTACTGGCACTTCGTTGACGTGGTGTGGCTGGGTCTTTACGTGTTGGTCTACTGGATGTGAACAGATGGCGGTGGCCTCGGCCACCATGTTGCAAGAGCCGGCCTTGCGCCGGCTCTGCCGCTTCAGCGTCCCACCGGCAGCCCCGTCGGCTGGATATACCCCAGCTTCCAGCTGATCAGCAGGCACAGGAACAACAGCACCGACAAGCCCACGCGCAGCGCCAGCGCACGCGCCATATGCTGGCTGCGGCGGCGGTTATCCTCGACACCCTCGCGCGGCCGGCGCATCATGAAGAACAAGGCGCTGCCCAGGCTGGCGAGAATGCCCAGAAAGGCCAAGGCGATGAAGATTTTCATGGAGACCATTATCCGGTGAGTAAAAGCACAAGGCCAGCGGGTTCGCCAGTAGGCGCGCGCTTCTGGGTGATCACCTTGGCCGCGGTGTTGGCAATCGTCGGCACCGCCGCGCTGGGCCGCTGGCAGCTCGACCGCGCGGCGCAGAAGCAGGCGCTGGCCGCGGCCATTGAAGCGCGTGGCCAGCAGGCACCGCTCGATGGGCCGGCACTTGAACAGGCATTGCAGAAAGCGCCGGCGGCCGATCTGGTCCACCGCCCTGTGACGCTGCAGGGCCGCTGGCTCGCGCCGCATACTGTCTACCTCGACAACCGGCAGATGCATGGTCGTCCCGGCTTCTTCGTGCTGACGCCTCTGGCCCTCGACGGGCCCACGCCCGCGGTGGTGCTGGTGCAGCGCGGCTGGATACCCCGAAACTTCCAGGACCGCACGGCGCTGGCTCCGGTAGCCACGCCCGCGGGCCCGGTGGCCGTCGCCGGCCTGCTCGCGCTCGCGCCCGCGCGGCTGTACGAAATGGCACCCGGTGCAGACCCTGTTTCCGAAACGTCGCCTATCCGACAGAATCTCGACATGGCCCATTTCCGCGCGCAAACCGGTCTGCCCGTGCTCGCGATGAGCGTGCTGCAGACAGGCGCGGACAGCGAAGGCCTGCAGCGCGACTGGCCCCGCATCGACGCGGGAGTGGACAAGCATTACGGCTATGCATTTCAATGGTTTGGTATCAGTCTCCTGATGGCGGTTCTCTATGTCTGGTTTCAACTCTTCCGACGCTTCATTCGCCCGCGCCAGCAGCCCGCCGCCTGAGCGCGCCGCTGCCGAGCCGCTGGGCCTGAGCGTGCATGGCCTGCCCGCGGCAGGCGAGGCGATGCAGGCCGTGCAGCGCACGCGCTCCGGGCGCTGGCAGATGATAGGCGTGCTGCTGGTCTGCGCGGCGCCGGTCATTGCCTCCTACTTCACCTACTACGTGGTCCGGCCCGAAGGCCGGCGCAACTTCGGCGAGCTGATACAGCCGCAGCGTGCATTGCCCGATGTGCAGGCGCGCACGCTCGCTGGTGCGTCCGTGCCGCTGGCATCGCTCAAGGGGCAATGGCTGCTGGTCAGCGTCGCGGGTGGGCAATGCAATGCGGCCTGCGAGGAACACCTGTATCTGCAGCGCCAGCTGCGCGAAAGCCTGGGCCGCGAGAAGGACAGGCTCGACTGGGTCTGGCTCGTCAACGACGCCGCCCAGCCGCCTGCCGCGCTGGCGCCGGCCATGGCCCAGGGCCAGGTGCTGCGCGTCGATGGCCAGGCGCTGGCCGGCTGGCTAGAGCCCGCGCCAGGCCAGCGCATTGAAGACCACCTCTATCTCGTCGATCCCATGGGCCACTGGATGATGCGCATGCCCGCATCGCTGGACAAATCGACCGCCGCCAAGGCCAAGCGCGACCTCGACCGCCTGCTGCGCGCGGCTTCGTCCTGGGACACGGCGGGTCGCCCCGATGCTGCTGCCCCGACCCGCTGAGTTTTCCATTCGAGTTCCCGCATGAGCCTCGCTGCCTCCGTTTCCGTTCCTTCGCGCTTTGCGCAGTTCTACGCGCTGACCAAGCCGCGCGTGGTGCAATTGATTGTTTTCTGTGCGCTGATCGGCATGGTGCTGGCCATACCCGGCTGGCCGGCACTGGACCAGCTGGCGTTGATGGCCGTGGCCTGCGCCGGCATCTGGCTGGTTGCGGGCGCGGCCGCGGCGTTCAACTGCCTGGTCGAAAAAGGCATAGACGCCAAGATGAAGCGCACGGCCTGGCGGCCCACGGCCAAGGGCCAGCTGTCTGACGGCCAGGCGCTGGCGTTTTCCACGCTGCTGTGCGCGGCGGGCTCGGCGGTTCTCTATGTCTGGGTTAATCCGCTGACCATGTGGCTCACGCTCGCGACCTTTGTCGGCTATGCCGTGGTCTATACGCTGATCCTCAAGCCGCTGACGCCGCAGAACATCGTGATCGGCGGCGCCTCGGGCGCGATGCCGCCGGTGCTGGGCTGGGCCGCGGTGACCGGCCAGGTCACGCCCGAGTCGCTGATCCTGTTCCTGATCATCTTCCTCTGGACGCCGCCGCATTTCTGGGCGCTGGCGCTGTACCGTGTCGAGGATTACCGCCAGGCCGGCCTGCCCATGCTGCCCGTGACGCACGGCAATGAATTCACCCGTTTGCAGGTGTTTCTCTATACGCTGGTATTGTTTGCCGGATGCCTCCTGCCGTTCGTCTTCGGCATGAGTTCCTGGCTCTACCTGGTGGCGGCCGTGGTGCTGGGCCTGGGGTTCTGTGCGTATGGCTTTCGGCTGTGGCGCAATTACTCCGACGCCCTGGCCCGCAAGACCTTCCGGTTTTCGCTGATCCACCTGAGCCTGCTGTTCGCTGCACTATTGGCGGATCACTATATTTTTTGAACGACTATGGATAAACGACGTGTATTGAAGTTGTTGCTGGCCTCGGCGGTCGGCACCGGGACGGCGGGCCTGCTCGCGGGCTGCAGCCGCGAACCCAAGGCCAGCTTCCAGGGCGTGGACGTGACCGGCGCTGAATACGCGCGCGACTTCTCCTTGCCCGATGCCTCGGGCCAGCAGCGCAGCCTCAAGGACTTCGCGGGCAAGGTGGTGGTGGTGTTCTTCGGCTATACCCAATGCCCCGATGTCTGCCCGACCTCGCTGCAGGAACTGGCCGAAGTCAAGAAGCTGCTGGGCGCCGACGGCGAGCGCCTGCAGGGCATTTTCGTCACGCTGGACCCCGAGCGCGACAAGCCCGAAATGCTCAAGGCCTACATGGAAAGCTTCGACCCCGGCTTTGTCGCGCTGCGCGGCACGCCCGAGCAGACCGCGGCGATCGCCAAGGACTTCAAGATCTTCTACAAGAAGGTCGACGGCCCGACCCCGGAGAGCTATACGCTGGACCATTCGGCCGGCAGCTATGTCTACGACCCCGCAGGCCGCCTGCGCGTCTACGAGCGCTATGGCACAGGCCCTCAGGGCCTGACCGCCGACGTGCGCATGCTGCTCGCGGAAAAGGCCTGATCAGGTCATTGCGCGGTTATCTTCTGACTGCGAATGATGTCGCCCATGACCTTGGCATCGGTGCGAATGCGGTTGGCCAGGCCTTCTGACGACGTGCCAGCAACCTGCCAGCCCTGGGCGAACAGCTTGGCGCGGATGTCGGGGTGGCGCGCGATTTCGCTCAGCAGCGTGCCAAGGCGTTCGACGATGGACTGGGGCATGGAGCGCGGCGCGGCGACCGCGTTCCAGATTTCCATCTGGTAGTTGGCAATGCCGGCTTCCGACAGGCTGGGATATTCAGGCACCAGCGACGAGCGGCTGGTCGATGTCACGCCGATCACGCGCAGCTTGCCCGCGCGTGCCTGGGCCGCGGCCATGGCCGGGGGCAGCAGTGCGAGCTGCACCTGCTCGCCGATGATGGCGTTGATGACCTGCGGGTTGCCGGGGTAGGGCACATGCACCGGCGCGATGCCCGCGCGTGCCTTGAGCAGCTCCATGCCGATATGCGCGACCGTGCCTATGCCCGGGCTGCCGTAGCTCCATTTGTCGCCGCTGGCGCGCGCAGCCGCGAAGAATTCGGCGGCCGTGCTGCCCGGGGCCTGGGCCGAAGCGGCCAGCGCCAGCGGCGCGGTGGCGATCAGGCTCACGGGCTGCAGGTCCTTGAGCGGGTCGTAAGTCGCCTTGGGATTGATCAGCTTGGCAATGGTCATGTTGCCGTTGATCATCAGGCCCAGCGTATGGTCGTCGGTCGCGTGGGCAACGGCATCGGCGCCGATGTTGCCCCCGGCGCCCACCTTGTTCTCGACCACCACCGGCTGGCCCAGCATCTTGGCCAGCGGCTCGGCCAGCGTGCGTGCGACCAGGTCGGGCGACGATCCGCCAGGAAAGCCGACGATCAGCTTGACCGGGCGCGTGGGCCAGGCGGCCGGGCCGGCCGCCAGGGCGGGGACGCAGGCGGCAGCCGCGGCGCTGGCTGCCGATGCCAGCAGCGTGCGGCGGGTCAATCTCGAAATCATGCGTGCTCCTCGGATCATCATTATTGAAATACAGGGTCTTGTGCAGGCGACGCGCCATGAAAAAAGCGCACCGCCTGCAAAGGCGGTGCGCCGATTATCCCAGCCGCGAGACTTAAGCGTATTCGGCCAGCGTCTTCTTCATCTTCTTCATCGCCGCCGATTCGATCTGGCGGATGCGCTCGGCGCTGACGCCATAGACCGCGGCGAGTTCGTGCAGCGTCATGCCACCCGAGCCGTCGTCATTGACCTTGAGCCAGCGCTCCTCGACGATGCGTCGGCTGCGCTCATCCAGACCGCCCAGCGCCAGGCTGATGCCGTCGGTGGCCAGCGCGTCGCGCTGGCGCGACTCGATCATCGCCGTGGGTTCATGCGAACCATCGGCGAGGTAGGCGATGGGCCCGAAAGCGTTCTCGCCGTCATCGGAAGGAGACGGATCGAGCAGCACGTCGCCGCCCGACATGCGGGTTTCCATTTCGATGACTTCTTCGCGCTTGACGTTGAGCTTTTGCGCGACGGTGTCGATCTCATGCGGGCTCAGCGTGTCGCGGTGGGTGCTCTCGTCGAGCGCCGCGGCATCGGCCTTGAGCCCTTGCTTCATGGAGCGCAGGTTGAAGAACAGCTTGCGCTGGGCCTTGGTCGTGGCCAGCTTGACCATGCGCCAGTTCTTCAGGATGTATTCGTGGATCTCGGCCTTGATCCAGTGCATGGCGTAGCTCACCAGGCGCACGCCCTGTTCGGGATCGAAGCGCTTGACGGCTTTCATCAGGCCCACGTTGCCTTCCTGGATCAGGTCGCCATGCGGCAGGCCATAGCCCAGGTACTGGCGCGAGATGGCCACCACCAGGCGCAGGTGCGACATCACCAGGCGGCCGGCTGCATCGAGGTCGCTGTCATTCTTGAGGCGACGCGCGTAGTCCTGCTCTTCTTCCAGCGTGAGCATGGGAAGACGATTGACTGCCGTGATGTAGGCGTCCAGGTTGCCCAGCGGAGGTACCAGCGCCCAGGGATTGGTGGGAGCCAGCGTGGTCGTCGCAATGTTTGCGGATGTGGAGGTCATTGAAGTCCTTTCTTCCATATCTTCATATTAGCAGTCTATTGGAGAGAGTGCTAAGGCAGAAGTTCCTTAACCATTGACAACTTGTGCCAACCCTGCTTGCAGCGTGGCTTGGCGCTGTCCTAGACTGCATGTATGTCAGCAGAATACTCCTGGATCGCGATCTGCGTCGTGACCACCACGGTAGCCAGTGCAGAAGACGCGCAGCGATTGGCCAGCAGCCTGGTGCAGGCGCGGCTCGCGGCCTGCGCCCAGACCGAAATCGTTACATCCCATTACGTCTGGCAGCAGGCGCTGCATGAAGACCGTGAATGGCGCGTGGTGTTCAAGACCTTGCCCGACGCCTTGCAGGGGCTGACCCAGCGCCTGCGCGCCGAGCATCCCTACGAAGTGCCGCAGTTGCTGGTGCGCACCGAGCAGTGCCTGGCCGATTACGCGCAGTGGGTGCGCGACGGCGTCGACAGCTGAGGCCGCGCCTCAGCTCAGCAAGGCCTGGGCGAATTCCTTGGCATTGAAGGTTTCGAGGTCTTCGAGCTTCTCGCCCACGCCGATGAAATACACCGGAATGGGGCGTTCCTGGGCAATGGCTGCCAGCACGCCGCCCTTGGCCGTGCCGTCGAGCTTGGTCACGATCAGGCCGGTCAGCTGCAGTGCGTCGTCGAACGAGCGCACCTGGGCCAGCGCGTTCTGGCCGGTGTTGCCGTCGATCACCAGCAGCACTTCATGCGGTGCCGTGGCGTCGGCCTTGGTGACCACGCGGCGAATCTTCTTGAGTTCTTCCATCAGATGCAGCTGCGTGGGCAGGCGACCCGCGGTATCGACCAGCACCACGTCCTTCTTGCGCGCCTTGCCCGCGGTCACGGCATCGAAGCTCACGGCCGCCGGGTCGCCGCCTTGCTGGCTCACGATTTCGACGGTGTTGCGCGTGGCCCAGACGCCCAACTGCTCGCGCGCGGCCGCACGGTAGGTGTCGGCCGCGGCCAGCAGCACGCTGGCGCCTTCATCGGCGAGGTGCTTGGTGAGCTTGCCTATGGAGGTGGTCTTGCCCGCGCCGTTGACGCCCGCGACCATGATCACGGTGGGCGTGAACTGGCCTATGACCAGCGGTTTCTCCAGCGGCTGCAGCAGGTCGGCCAGCGACTGGGCCAGCAGCTCCTTGACGGCCGACGGCTCGGTGGCCTTGGTCTCCTTGACGCGGCGCTTGAGGTCGGCGAGCAGATGCTGCGTGGCCTTGACGCCCGTATCGGCCATCAGCAGCGCATCTTCGAGCTCTTCATACAGCGCTTCGTCGATCTTGGTGCCGGTGAACACCGTGGAGATGTTGTTGCCGGTCTTGCGCAGCCCGGCCTTGAGCCGGCCCAGCCAGTTGGCGCGCTCCTGCGCGGGAAGGGCCTGGGCAGGCGCAGCCGGCGTGTTGACCACGACAGGCGGCGCAGCCGGTGCCGGGGCGGCAACGACTGGGGGCGCCGCGACCGGCGTCTCGGGCTGCACGGGTTTGGCCGCGCCGAACATCTGCCGCAGGCGGTTCATGGCCCCCGGCGCGGGCTCGGCCGGTGGCGCGGAAATCTCCTGCGGACCTGGCGCGGTGCCCGTATCCGACGCGCTGGCGGCAGACTCCGGGATAATGTCCGGAACAATTTCCGGAACATGCTCGTGCTCAATAGGCGCGGACGCGGGCGTACTCACCGGCTCATCGGCGGGTGGTACGGCGGAAGGAAGGGGCTTTTTTTTGAAAAAACTGAACATTGGCGGGTTCGTAGAATCTGAGCATTCTATGAAACGTGCTCTTACCCTCCTGGGCCTCGTGGCCTGCCTGAGCGCCGGGGCGCAAAATTTGCCCCCTGCGAGCCCGCAAAAATCCGCCTCTTCGAGCCCTCAATCCGCTGCGGCCGCAGCGTCCAAGGCCCAGCAATTCACGCTGGCCAACGGCATGCAGCTGATCGTGCAGCCCGACCGACGCGCGCCCACGGCCGTGCACATGGTCTGGGTGCGGGTGGGCTCCATGGACGAGGTCGACGGCACTTCGGGCGTGGCCCATGTGCTCGAGCACATGATGTTCAAGGGTTCCAAGGCCTTGCCCGCGGGCGAGTTCTCGCGCCGCGTGGCGGCGCTGGGCGGGCGCGACAACGCGTTCACCAGCCGCGACTACACCGGCTACTACCAGCAGATTCCGTCGCAGCGCCTTGAAGATGTGATGCGCCTCGAATCGGATCGCTTTGCCCACAACCAGTGGCCCGACGAGGAATTCCGCAAGGAACTCGAAGTGGTCAAGGAAGAGCGGCGCATGCGCACCGACGACCAGCCGCGCGCCGCGCTGTTCGAGCAGCTCTATGCCACGGCCTATACGGCTTCGCCCTATCGCCGGCCCGTGGTCGGCTGGATGAGCGATCTCGAAGCGATGACGCCCGATGACGCGCGCGCATTCTTTCGCAAGTGGTATGTACCCTCTAACGCGGTGGTGGTCGTGGCCGGCGATGTCGATGTCGCCAAGGTCAGGCGCCTGGCCGAGAAGTACTACGGCAGCATTCCCGCCAAGGCCACGCCGGCGCGCAAGCCCCAGGTCGAGCCCGAACAAAAGGGCCTGCGCCGCGTGGCGCTCAAGCTGCCGGCCGAACAGGCTTTCGTGACGCTGGGCTTCAAGGTTCCGGGCATTTCGCGGCTCGAGAATCTGGGTCCGCAGGACAAGGACGCGCTGGCGCTCATGATGCTGTCGGAAGTGCTTAGCGGCTACAGCGGCGCACGCCTGGAGCGCGCGCTGGAGCAGGGCCCGCAGCGGGTCGCCGATTCTGCCAGCAGCTCGGCGTCGTTGCTGGGCCGCGGTCCCAGCATGTTCATGCTGACGGGCATTCCCGCGGCCGGCAAGACGGTCGCCGAAGTCGAAACCGCGCTGCGTGCCGAAGTGCAGCGCGTGGCGCGCGAAGGCGTCGATGCGACCGAACTCGCGCGCGTCAAGACGCAATGGGTTGCGGGTACGGTCTATGAGCGCGATTCGGTGTTCAGCCAGGCACAGACGCTGGGCAGCTACTGGAGCATGGGCATGCCGGTCGATGCCGAGGAGCGCTTGCTGCAGCAGTTGAAACAGATCACGTCGGCCCAGGTCCAGGACGTCGCCGCGCGCTATTTCGGCGACGACCAACTGACCATCGCCACGCTGGAGCCGCAGCCCCTTGATCCGGCCAAGCCCCGCCGTCCCGAGTCTGCCTCCGAGCAGCCCCTGCATTGAGCCTGCTTCGGAGTGAACGCATGAAAGCTTTTCCCACACGCACCGCCAGCTTGCTGCTGGCACTCACGGGCGGCCTGATGGCTGCCCAGCCGGCCTGGGCCTTGCTGCCTATCCAGCACTGGACCCAGCCCAGCGGCGCCCAGGTCTGGCTGGTCGACAGCCCGGGCATTCCCATGGTCGATGTCCAGGTGGCATTCGACGCCGGCAACCGCCGTGATCCCGCCGATCAATCGGGCCTGGCCGCGGCCGTGGCCTTGATGGCGTCCAAGGGCGTGCGCGCCAGCGGCGACGCTCCTGCCCAGGACGAGAACGCGCTGGGCGAAGCCTGGGCCGATCTGGGCGCAAACTTCGGCGCGGGCGCCGACGATGACGGCTTCAGCTATCTGCTGCGCTCGCTGACCGAGCCCGACCTGCTGGCCAAGGCCACGCGCCTGGCCGCACGCCAGATCGCCGAGCCCAGCTGGCCGCAGGACATCTGGCAGCGCGACCGCGCGCGCTGGAGCGCGGCGCTCAAGGAGGCCGATACCCGCCCCGCGACGGTCGCCGCCAAGGCCTTTTCCGCGGCCGTCTACGGCGGTCATCCCTATGGCCAACAGACGTCCGAAGCCACGCTGGCGCGCATTGATGTGAGCGCCATGCAGGCTTTCCACCGCAAGCTGATCAACGCCTGCGGCGCGCGCGTGAGCATCGTCGGAGCGCTTGATCGCGCCCAGGCCGATGCGCTGGTCACCCAGCTGCTCGCGCCTTTGCAGGCGCATGATGCCGCTGCGCGACCCGCGGGTTCGGCCTGCCCGCAGCAGCCCGCGCTGCCCGAAGTGGCGGCACTCTCGGCGGCACGCACCATCGATATCCCCTTCGCTTCGGCCCAGGCCCATGTGCTGATCGGCCAGCCCGGCATCACGCGGCGCAATCCTGACTTTCTGGCCGTCATGGTCGGCAACCACATTCTGGGCGGCGGCGGCTTCACGTCGCGGCTGATGGCCCAGGTGCGTGAAAAGCGCGGGCTCAGCTACAGCGTGTACAGCGGCTTCGCGCCCGGCCTGCATGCGGGCGCGTTCCAGATCGGCCTGCAGACCCGCGGCGACCAGGCACCCGAAGCCGTCAAGGTTTCGCAGCAGGTGCTGGCCGAGTTCGTCGCCAAGGGCCCGACCGACGCAGAACTGCGCGCGGCCAAGGACAACCTGATCGGCGGTTTCGCGCTGCGCATCGACAGCAACCGCAAGCTGCTGTCGAACGTGGCGAACATCGCCTGGAATGATTTACCGCTCGATTACCTCGAGCATTGGACAAAACGCGTCGAGGCTCTGACCGCCAACGAGGTGCGTGCCGCGATGGCCCGCATGCTCCAGCCCGATCGCATGGTGACTGTGGTGGTCGGAGGAAGCAAACCATGAGCCGTTCCCGTATTCATATCGATGTGCAATCCATGGCCGTGGCCGATGCGATCAAGGCACTCGAACACAAGACACGCGTGCGCACGCGTGACCTGCCCGAAGTCGTCGAAGCGCCCGCGCCGCTCAAGGGCAAGGCGTTGAAAGCCGCCAAGGCCGAAGCCGCGGCCAAGGCCGGCACGACCGGCGGCTCGGGCGAGATCCGCATCATCGGCGGCCAGTGGCGGCGCACGCGCCTGTCCGTGGCCCAGCGCCCCGGACTGCGGCCCACGCCCGACCGTGTGCGCGAAACGCTGTTCAACTGGCTGGGCCAGGACCTCACGGGCTGGCGCTGCATCGATGCGTTCGCGGGCACGGGCGTGCTCGGCTTCGAGGCCGCATCGCGCGGCGCCAAGGACGTGAGCATGGTCGAGCTCGATGCCGGCCTGGTCGCGCAGCTGCGTACCCTGCAGCAGCGCCTGGGCGCGACCGCCGTCAAGGTGCAGCGCGGCGACGGGCTGAGCATTCTGCAGCAGATCACGGCCGACAGCCTGGACCTGGTGCTGATCGATCCGCCGTTCACCGAGAACGCGCTGTTCCTGCCGGCGTTGCGCGCCGCGCGCAGCGCCATCGGCGCCGACGGCTGGGTCTACCTCGAAGCGCCCGCGGAGTGGGGCGAGGCCGCGCTTGCGCCGCTGGGCCTCACGCGCCAGCGCTATCTCAAGGCCGGAGCGGTGCATGCGCATTTGCTGCGCAAGGGGCCGGTCGTGGCGGCTGCCGAAGCAGTCGACGAAGCGTCTGCAGCCGCCGACTGAGCACGCGCGCAGCGCTTGGGCATAATGCGCGCAAGGCCTGCACCTAAGGGGTGCAGCGCCACCCTTTTGCTACTTTGGAGACTCCCACGCCATGGCCGAAAACGTGCTCGCCGTCTATCCCGGCACTTTCGATCCGATCACCCTGGGCCATGAAGATGTGGTGCGCCGCGCGACCCAGCTCTTCGGGCGGGTGATCGTCGCCGTGGCCGCGGGCCACCACAAGAAGACCATGTTCAGTCTGGACGAGCGCATCGCCATGGTGCGCGAAGCGGTCAAGCCCTATCCCCAGGTGACGGTCGAAAGCTTTTCGGGCCTGCTGCGTGACTTTGTCGTGCAGCGCGGCGGCAAGGCCATGGTGCGCGGCCTGCGCGCGGTCACCGACTTCGACTACGAATTCCAGCTCGCGGGAATGAACCGCACGCTGATGCCCGAAGTCGAGACGGTGTTCCTCACGCCCAGCGACAAGTTCCAGTTCATCAGCAGCACCTTTGTGCGCGAGATCGCCACCCTGGGCGGTGAAGTCGACAAGTTTGTGTCGGCCGACGTCTACGCGCGCCTGCGCCAGAAAGTCTCCGGCCCTGCTGGCCCCTGAGCGGCAATTATTCGGACCGGGCCAAAGGCTGCGGCTGTCGCTGCAGCAGTCGTTGCTGCAGCAGTTCATGCACCCACAGCAGCTTGCGCCTTGCGCCTGCCGAAAGCGCAAACGGGTAGGCGTCCTGGTGGCCAAGGCTGCGATTGAGGCTGTTGAGCAACAGCGTCAGCGGCACCCATTGCTCCAGCATGGCGTTGAAGTCAGGCGGGGTGGTGCCAAACGGGTCCTGCACCAACTGGTCATGCGGCTGTGAGGGGTCGGGCACGGTCACATGGGTCTGGTAGCTGGCCGCCGTCTCGAGCAGGTCGACCATGTGCAGATAGTGCGCCCAGGTCTCGGCCCAGTCTTCCCAAGGATGGGACTGGGCATAGCTGCTGATGAACTTCTCCTGCCAGCCGACCAGCTTGTCCTGCTTGGCGTAATAGTTCTGCAGTGCCTGCTCGTAGTCCTCGCGCTCATCTCCGAAAAGCGCGCGAAAGCCTTCGAGATGCGCGCTGTCGCGCACCAGCAGGTCCCAGAAGAAATGCCCGCACTCGTGGCGCAGATGGCCGATCAGCGTGCGGTAGGGCTCATTCAATGCCAGGCGCCGGCGCGCGCGTTCTTCGTCATCGGCTTCGGCCACATTCAGCGTGATCGTGCCGCTCGCGTGTCCGGTCATCACCGGGGGCTGGCCCGGAACTTCTTCCAGCAGATCGTATTGCGGCGCGCGCTCGCCCTGGCCGGGCTGCAGACCCAGCCGTGCAAGACAGTAATAGAGATGGCGTTTGGCGGCCTCGATCTGCTTCCAGCGGCGCAGATTGGACAGATCGGACAGGTCGGGCAGCCAGCGTGTCTGGCGGCAGGAAACGCACTGGGCGTGGGCATCGCCGCCGACCACCGTGAAGTTGCAGCTGTCGTACAGCGTGCGGTTGCGGCAGAAGCGGAAGATTTCGGCCTTGCCCGTGTCCTTGGGCGAGGCCCGCTGCCACCAGCCGCCATCAAGCGGCTTCATGGCCACCATTTCGAGTGATTGCGGCAGGAACGCGAGCGCCGCTCCGCAGTGCAGGCACTGAACGCTGTCAAAAAAAACCAGATGACCGCATTGGTCGCAATTGAATACCTGCATGGGCCTACTCTAACGACAAAAAGGGCCGGAATCGCTTCCGGCCCTTTTTGTAGGGCGATGTCGGGCCTGTTGCCAGGCCCGAGAAATCAGGGGCGAACCACGATGCTGTTACGCACTTCACGCACGTGATTGGTCGAGCGTGCGATTTGTTCCGCACGGCTCTTTTCGGTTTGCGACTTGGCAAAGCCGGACAGCTGCACCGTGCCGTTGAGCGTTTCGACGCTGATCGAAGTGGCCGACACCGACTTGTCTTCGGCCATCTTGGCCTTGACCGCGGTAGTGATGCCGGCGTCGTCCACATAGGAACCGACAGACTGCTGGTCACGGAACACGGAACAGCCGGTGGCGGCAACCAGGGTGGCACCGGTAACTACAGCGAAAGCAATGGCGCGGGTGAATTTCATGGTGTCTTCCTTCGAGGTGGATAAAAGCGTTTTTAGAATTGGTAGGCGCTGGGCCTAGAGGGAAACGAGTGAGCGTGCAGGCTCAATGGCGTGAACGCGAGCCCCACAGCAGGGCAGTCGCGACGGCTGCGCCGGCGGCGGCGGCAAGCATCAGAGATTTGGCCGGCTGGTCAACCACATAGCGGTTGGTGGCTTCGGCGGCCGACTGGATCTGGCGGCGCGCACGCTCGGAGCTGTCGGCGCAGAAGTGAATGCTGCGGTTGGCGAGTTCCTGGGCGCGAGCGGCGAGGTCGTCAATCACGGGGTTGATCTGCTTTTGAGCGGCTTCGAGACCTTCCTGGGCCTTGTCGACGGCTTCGGAGGCAACCTTGCGCGTGGCGTTCACGCCTTCCTTGGCGGCTTCCGCGGCGTTGTTGACCAGATCCTTGGTGGCGTCAGCGGCTTTTTGGGCGTTGTCTGCAGGGGTGTTCGAGCTCATGGATTCCTCCTAATAAATTACGGTCTTGGCAGCGTGGTGTTCAGGCTCAGCGTTTTTTCAACAGGCTCAGCACGAACGTGACGACGGCCATGATCACGAAGATGTAGAACAGGATCTTGGCAATGCCCACTGCGCCTGCGGCGATACCGCCAAAGCCAAAAATGGCTGCAATCAGGGCGATGACCAGAAAAACGACGGCGTAATGCAACATGCAATTCTCCTTAGAAGCCCGCACCGGCAAGCTTGAAAGAGTGCTTGCTGCAGGCGTTGCTGTAACAACTACTGTAGGAGTCGGACCGGCGCCGCGCTGCCAGTGTCCAACGGGCGACCTCGTCAGCCTTATGGTGGTTGCCTGAGTGGTCCTGCTCCTACAACGCCGCGCCATGCTGCCAGGCCCATGCCTGGCGGAGGATTTCAGGCGATTCCGGGCGTCGCCGTGGTCAGCGGAATCACCGCCGAAATGGTCGTGCCCTTGCCCACTTCGGAAGATACGGTCAGGCGCCCGCCTGCGGCTTCAACGCGGTGGCGCATACCCGCCAGACCGTGGGAGTTCAGGCGTACCGTGGCGGTATCGAAGCCTTCGCCGTCGTCCTGAATCTGCACGGCGACATAGGTCGGGTAGTTGTGCACCGTGACCACCGCATGGCTGGCCTTGGCGTACTTGCCGATGTTGGTCAGGGACTCCTGAACGATGCGGTAGACCGTGAGCTGGGTGGTCTCCGACAGCACCACGGCTTCGAGGTTGGCTTCGACTTCGATGTTGCTGCGGTTGGCGAATTCGCGCGTCAGGATTTCGAGCGAAGTGATCAGCCCCAGGTTGGCCTGCGACGAAGGGCGCAGGTCTTCGATGATGCGGCGCTTGAGCGCAATGCCGCTGTTGAGCGCTTCGATCAGATGCTGCACGCGCTCGGAGATTTCCGGCGAGCTCATGTCGATGCGCGACTTCAGCCGCGCGACATCGAGCTTGGCCGCGGTCAGCAGCGCGCCGAGCTCGTCGTGGAGTTCGCGCGCCAGGTGGCCGCGCTCATCCTCGCGCACCTGTTGCAGATGGTTGGCGAGTTCGGTCAGCGTGGACGTGCGTTCGCGCACCAGTTCTTCGAGGCGCATGCGTTCGTCATGCTGCAGCGCCTGCTCGCGCTCGTTCGAGGCCTGCAGGCTGTGGGCCTGGCGCAGATACATGTAGAACGCCAGCAGGCCGATCACCGTCACGGTCGCGATGCCTATGCGCGACAGCAGCAGCGATTGCTCGATGTCGGACTGGCTCACGCGGCTGCGTTCGGTGGTGCTTTCCATCAAGGTCCGGCTATAGGCGCGGATCGCGTCCATGTTCTCCTTGCCCAGGTCGGTGAACAGCACGAAGCGCCAGGCCTCCTCGTTGCCCTGGCGGTACAGGCGCAGACTCAACTCCATTTCCGAGAGCTTGCGCGCGACCTGGCGTGACAGCGGAGCGAAGGAGTCGAGGTCCGGGCGCGACGTCATGAAGATGTTGCGCAGGTTGTCGAGGTTGCCGTTGACCGACGCCACGGCTTTTTCGTAAGGCTCGAGGTAGCGCTCATCGTTGGTGAGCAGGTAGCCGCGCATGCCGGTTTCGGCATCGAGCATGTTCTGCAGCAGCATGCTGAGCGAGGCGCGGGCGTTGTGAATGTGTGACAAGTTGTCCAGCGCATCGCGCGAACGCTTGTAACCTGCCTCGTTGATGCCGACCAGCAAAACAGCCGCGAGAATGGCGAGTGGCAAGCTGATTGCGAGCCTGCGTAATTGTGACCAACGCATGTTGTTCCTCCTGCTGAGGAGTTTCAGCGAGATATTCTGCATAATCAAGACACGTCGATACACCGCATTTGCAATGCGTGTGTCGTAACTAAGTGTTCACTTTGTGGTAACTGAAGGGCAGTCGCCCGTCTTAGGGAGAAAGACTTCAATGATCAAGATAGGCATTGTGGATGACCACGCCATCGTTCGTTCCGGCCTGCGCCAATTTTTGTCGGAACATGTTGATTTGCGCGTAGTGGGAGAGGCCTCGAATGGCCGTGAAGCCATCGATCTGGTGCGTGAGCAGGAAATCGATGTGCTGTTGATGGACTTGTCGATGCCCGGCCAAAGCGGGCTGGATGCACTTGCCATGCTGCGCGCCAAGGCGCCCGAAATGGGGATTCTGATTCTCAGTGGCTACCCTGAAGAGCATTACGCGATCAACCTGATTCGTCAGGGCGCAAGCGGCTATCTCAACAAGGAATGCGATCCCCAGGAGATCGCCGAAGCGATTCGCACGATCGCGCTGGGACGGCGTTATTTGACGCCGGCAGTCGCCGACCTGCTGGCCCAGCAACTCAACCGCAAGGACGATGCGCCTGCGCATGAGCAACTCTCGGAGCGCGAGTTCCAGGTGTTTCTCAAGCTTGCGCGCGGCGAAACCGCGGGCGATATCGCCAAGTCGTTGTCGCTGAGCGTGAAGACGGTCAGCACCTACCGCACGCGGCTGATGGAGAAGATGGCGCTGTCGTCGAACAGCGATCTGACCTATTACGCGCTCAAGAATCGGCTGATCGATTGAGCTTGTTGGCTTTGTGTTGGGCGCTGAGCTCGACACAGTAGTCGACCAAGGCGTCGATTTCGTTGGATTTGTCGAAGACTGCGTCGACGCCCAGTTGTGCACAGCGCGTGCGCACGTCGGGCGTCGCGTAGTTGCTGAGCACCACGATTTTTTGGTGCGCAAGGCGTTTGCTGCAGGCAGCCAGCACGCCCAGACCGCTTCCCTGGCGCAGGAACAGGTCAAGAATCGCTACATCCCATTGCGCGGTGTGGCGCGTGAGCCAGTCAGTGCCTTCGAATTCTGTTTCGGCGATGCCTACGGACTCGATCTCGGCCAGCTCTTCGAGCGTGGCAATCAGGTTCTCACGGATGGTGGCATTGTCTTCAACAATATACGTACGCAATTTCACGGTGGTGTCCAGGTAATAGGCGGCTGGCGCAGCTTCGGGACACTGCGACAGGCGTGGCAGCCCGCATTTCGCTTGGACGTCCATCGAATCATTTTGCCAGCGACTGCACGCTGCAAAAGTAGGCCGATTCCTACGAATGGTTACCACAAACAGGGCAAAGGGTCATTCTGGTGACTTGCATGCTCGACCAATCCATGCGTCGGATGTCGAACATCATCAATCGCCCCGTGGCGGACGGGCCACAGCCGGAGATCAATTTGAGCGCTTCGGCCGCCTGCAGGCTGCCCATGGTGCCGACCAAGGGCGCAAATACCCCCATGGTCGAACATTGTTCTTCCTCGAAATCGGCTTCGGGCGGAAACACGCAGGCATAGCAGGGCGCGTCCTTCTCGTTCGGGTCTATGACCATCAACTGGCCATCGAAGCGCAGTGCCGCGGCGGCCACCAGCGGTATGCCGTGGCGCACGCAGGCCGCGTTGACCAGGTGGCGCGTGCGGTAGTTGTCGCAGCAGTCGAGCACGACGGTCGCGGTCGGCAGCAGGCGATCGAGCAACTCGGCATCGGCGCGCTGCTGCAGCGCCGTGATGCGCACTTCAGGATTGATGGCATGCACCGCGGCGCGTATCGACTCCACCTTGGGACTGCCCACGCGGTCGCTGGTGTGGGCGATCTGGCGCTGCAGATTGGTCAGATCGACGCTGTCGTCGTCGATCACGGTGATATGGCCCACACCTGCGGCGCCGAGGTACAGGGCCGCGGGCGAGCCCAGACCGCCGGCGCCGATGATCACGGCATGGGCGGCAAGAATGCGCTCCTGGCCTTCGATGCCGATCTCGTCGAGCAGGATGTGCCGCGAGTAGCGCAGCAGCTGGTCATCAGTCATGGCGGTGTGGGTATGCGAGGGTCCATGAAAAAGGCCGGGCATGCTGCCCGGCCGGTGCGCTCAGTCTGCCCCGAGGGCAGCGGGCGGCTTACTCTTCCTTCTTTTCGAGCTCCCGCTCGGTCAGCGTCTTGCTGACGACCACGGTCTCGCCCTTGAGCTGGCGCAGGGCCTGCTGCAGGCGGAAGTCTTCGGCCGTGCCGTATTCGGGCAGCTTGCGGTCGGCCGCGGGCTTCTTGGTTTCGGCTTCGAGGCGCTTGCGGGCTTCCTCGCGCGCCTTTTCGCGCGCCACTTCGGCCGCCTTTTCGTCGCCCTGGCCGCTGCCCAGGTGCTTGTCCAGGTCGGCTTCACGCATGCGCAGCGCGGCGAACATGTCGCCTTCGGCGGTTTCATCGACCATCACGTCGGGCACGATGCCCTTGGCCTGGATCGATTTGCCGCTGGGCGTGTAGTAGCGCGCGGTGGTCAGCTTGATGCCGGTGTCGGGCCCCAGCGGACGCACGGTCTGCACCGAGCCCTTGCCGAAAGTCTGGCTGCCGAGCACCGTGGCGCGCTTGTGGTCCTGCAGCGCGCCGGCAACGATTTCGCTGGCCGAGGCCGAGCCTTCGTTGACCAGCACCACCACAGGCACCTTCTTGAGGGCCGCGGGCAGGCGTTGCAGCGGGTCGCCCTGGCCGCGGCGCAGGTAGAACTCGGGTGCGGCCTTGTAGGTCGCCTTGCTTTCCTCGAGCTGGCCGTTGGTCGAGACCACGGTCACGCCATCGGGCAGGAAGGCCGCCGAGATGGCGACAGCCGCGTCGAGCAGGCCGCCCGGATCGTTGCGCAAATCGAGCACCAGGCCCTTGAGTCCGGGGTCCTTGGCGTAGATTTCCTCGACCTTGCGCACGAAGTCGTCGACCGTGCGTTCCTGGAACTGGCTCAGGCGAATCCATGCATAGCCGGGCTCGATGACCTTGCCCTTGACGGACTGGGTCTTGATTTCCTCGCGCGTGATCGTGACCGGGAAGCTGCGGCTTTCGTCCTTGCGCAGGATGGTCAGCAACACCTTGGTATTGGGTTCGCCACGCATGCGTTTGACGGCATCGTTGAGCGACAGGCCCTTGACGGCCGTGTCATCGATCTTGGTGATCAAGTCGTTGGTCTTGAGGCCGGCGCGAAACGCGGGCGAGCCTTCGATGGGCGAAACCACCTTGATCAGGCCGTCTTCCTGCGTGATCTCTATGCCAACGCCCACGAATCGACCGGACGTGCCTTCCTTGAATTCCTTGAAGGATTTCTTGTCGAAATACTGGGAATGCGGGTCAAGGCTGGCCACCATGCCGGAGATGGCATCGGTGATGAGCTTCTTGTCATCCACAGGCTCGACGTAGTCGGTCTTGATCAGACCGAATACCGCCGACAACTGCTGGATTTCTTCCAGTGGAAGGGGAGCCATGGCGCCACGGGCCATGGTTTGCAGGGATACCGTGGTCAATGCACCGGCAAGAACGCCCGCGGAGACCCATCCAGCAATTTTGAGTTTTTGGCCCATAAAACACCTTTACCGCTTCAATATACACCTGACAGGTGTCTGCCCCACGCGGTTGACCGGGGCAGCCTTGAGACACCGGCGCATGACGCACCGATGCTCTATTGTGCCGTCTTGTTTAATGCCGTGCCGGACGTATGACGTCTGAATCAGGCTTTACCTTGCGCGGCGACGGCCGCAGCGGCCTTGGCGGCGGCTTCGGCATCGCCCAGATAGTACTTGCGCAGGGGCTTGAGGTTGTCATCGAGCTCATACACCAGCGGGATGCCGTTGGGCACATTCACGCCGACGATTTCGTCATCGGAGATGTTGTCCAGGTACTTGATCAATGCGCGGATCGAGTTGCCGTGCGCGGCGACCACGACGCGTTTGCCGGCCAGGATGGCAGGCGCCATGGCTTCGTTCCAGAACGGAATGACGCGGGCCACGGTGTCCTTGAGGCATTCGGTCAGCGGAATCTGCTCGGGCTGCAGCTTCGCGTAGCGCAGATCGCCGCGTTCGCTGCGTTCGTCGGTGGGCTCGAGCGCCGGTGGCGGAATGTCGTAGCTGCGGCGCCATTGCAGCACCTGCGCGTCGCCGTATTGCTTGGCCATGTCGGCCTTGTTGAGGCCTTGCAGGCCGCCATAATGGCGTTCGTTGAGGCGCCAGCTGTGAACCACGGGCAGCCAGGTGCGGTCCATTTCGTCCAGCGTGTGCCAGAGGGTGCGCGTGGCACGCTTGAGCACGCTGGTGTAGGCGACATCGAAGTCATAGCCTTCGGCCTTGAGCAGGCGGCCGGCGTTCTTCGCCTGTTCCACGCCGGTGGGGGTCAAATCCACATCGGTCCAGCCGGTGAAGCGGTTTTCGAGGTTCCAGGTGGATTCACCGTGGCGTATCAGAACGAGCTTGAACATGGGGTCCCTTAAGACGACAAAGCAGGAGATGACCGGAGGTCAAAGTCTGCCATTCTAAAATTGACCGGTTTGCCAACCCAAGGAATGACGTGAATTTCATCATCGATAACTGGTATTTAATTTTGCTGGCGCTGGTTTCCGGCGGCATGCTGCTTGTGCCCTTGCTCAAAGGAAGCACGGGCGGCACGCTGTCGGCCGCGAATGCGGTACAGCTGATCAACCGCGAGAAGGCCGTGGTGATCGACGTGTGCGAGCCCGAGGAATTTGCCGCGGGCCATGTGAACGGCGCGCGCAACGTGCCTCTGGGCGAGCTGCAGGACCGCCTGCCCAGCATCGTGAAGAACAAGGCCTTGCCGGTGATCCTGGTGTGCTCCAAGGGCCCGCGCGCACAGCGCGCCGAAGGCATTGCGCGCAAGCTCGGCTATCCCCGTGCCCAGGCGCTCGCCGGCGGCATCAAGGCCTGGCGCGAAGCCAATCTTCCGATTGAAAAAGGCTGAACCAGCCCCATCTACGGGCATTGTCCCGCTTTGAAGAAAGAACTCCTGATGCAAGCTGTGAAGATGTACACCACCGCCGTCTGCCCTTATTGCATCCGTGCAAAGCAGATTCTGAAGTCCAAGGGCGTGGAGCAGATCGAGGAAATCCGCATCGACATGGACCCGGTCGCGCGTGACCACATGATGCAGACCACGGGCCGTCGAACGGTGCCGCAGATCTTCATCGGCGAGACCCATGTGGGCGGCTGTGACGACCTGATCGCGCTCGACGCGCAGGGCGGCCTGCAGCCCCTGCTCGCGGCCTGATCGCCTGCGCAGATTGGCCGCGGCGCTGTCCGCGGCTGCATAATGCTTTTCCCAAGTGCCTGCTGCGGGAGCGTCTCCCGGGCGGGCTTTGTTTTGATTCCGGTTCGTTTAAGTGAGAAAGACCGACGCCATGGCCGACCAAGAAAATCCCGTATTCCAGATTCAGCGCGTTTACCTCAAGGATTTGTCGCTGGAGCAGCCCAATTCGCCCGCGATCCTGCTCGAGCAGGAACAGCCCAGCGTCGACATCCAGCTGGGTGTCGAAGCCACTCCCGTGGCCGAAGGCGTCTACGAAGTCGCCGTGACCGCGACCGTGCAGACCAAGATCAACGACAAGACTGTCTTCCTGGTCGAAGCCAAGCAAGCCGGCATCTTCGAGATCCGCAACCTGCCTGAAGACCAGATGGGCGCCGTGATCGGCATCGCCTGCCCACAGATCATCTATCCCTACCTGCGCGGCAATGTGGCCGACGTGGTGACCCGCGCCGGCTTCCCGCCCGTGCACCTCGCCGAAATCAACTTCCAGGCGATGTACGAGCAGCAGCAGGCCCAGGCCGCGGCTGCCCAGGGCGGCGCTGACGCCAATCCCAACCCCGCCCTGCAATAAGCCGGCTTTCGGGGGCGCGCGGCGCTGCGCCGCGCGACCCTCGCTGCACACCATGAACATTCTCGTCATCGGTGCCGGAGCCTGGGGCACGGCGCTGGCCATGAGCGCTGCGGCGCATCCCGCGGGCCATGCGGTCCAGCTCTGGGCGCGCGATGCGACCCAGGCCCAGGCCATGCGCGCGGCGCGCGAAAACTCGCGCTATCTCGCGGGCATTGCCTTCCCCCCTGGTCTCACGGTCATCGATGGCGACATCACGGCCGCTGCAGCCCAGGCAGAATTGATCATTGTCGCCACGCCCATGGCGGCGCTGCGCGAATGGCTGCAGCGCCTGGCCCAGAGCCGCGCGCCCGTGGCCTGGCTCAGCAAGGGCTTCGAAGCGGCGGCCCAGACCGGCGCTGCCGGCCTGATGGCGCATGAAGTCTGCGCCGCCGTCGCGCCTCAATTGCGCGCCGGCGTGTTCAGCGGCCCTAGCTTTGCGCTCGAAGTCGCGCGCCAGCAGCCGACGGCGCTGGTCGCGGCGAGCAGCCATCCGCAGGTCAGCGAAGCGCTGGTTGCGGCTTTCCACAGCAGCCATGTGCGTGTCTATGCGAGCACCGACATCGTCGGTGTCGAAGTCGGCGGCGCGGTGAAGAACGTGCTGGCGATCGCCACCGGTCTGTGCGACGGCCTGCAGCTCGGGCTCAATGCGCGCGCGGCCCTCATCACGCGCGGCCTGGCCGAAATGACGCGGCTGGGCCTGGCGCTGGGCGCGACCGAAAAAACCTTCATGGGTTTGTCGGGCCTGGGCGACCTGGTGCTCACGGCCACGGGCGATCTGTCACGCAACCGCAAGGTCGGCCTGCTGCTGGCCCAGGGCCAGACGCTGGACCAGGCCGTGCAATCGCTGGGCCATGTGGCCGAAGGCGTCTACAGCGCGCGCACCGTGCTGCGGCGCGCGCAGCTTGTGGGTGTCGACATGCCGATCACGGAAACCGTGGTGGCCTTGCTCGACGGCCGGCTGCATGTGAGCGAAGCCGTGCAGTCGTTGATGGCGCGGGACCCGCGCGAAGAATAAATCGCCCCCACGCTTGCTCGCTGCGCGTGGCTGCGCTGCCCCCCAAGGGGGCCCTCGCCGCCTTGGGGCGGCCCGGCGGCGGCTCGCTCGCGCTCCCGAGACGCTCTGCTATACAGGTCGCTGCATGCGTTTGGGGTCACGTATTTTCCAAGGCTGGACTCAAAGCCCCAATTCCAACGCCAGCAACTGTTCCACCGTCTGCCGACGGCGGATCAGCTGCACGCGTTCGCCGTCGACCAGCACCTCGGCGGCCAGGGGGCGGGTGTTGTAGTTGCTCGACATGGACGCGCCATAGGCGCCGGTGTCGTGGATCACGAGCAGATCACCCACGGTCGCGCCCGCCAGCGAGCGCGGCAGCACCACGCCGCCATCGCCCTGGGTGAACACGTCGCCCGACTCGCACAGCGGGCCCGCGACCACGCTGTCGCGCGCGGGCAGGCTCGCGCCGTCGCGGCGCTCGATGTGCATCGCGTGGAAGCTGCCGTACATCGACGGGCGCATGAGTTCGTTGAAACCCGTGTCGACCAGCACGAAGTGGTTGTTGCCCGCGTTCTTGGTGGCGCGCACCGTGCCCAGCAGCACGCCCGATTCGGCGACCAGGAAGCGGCCGGGTTCGATTTCGAGGCCCAGCGCATGGCCCACGATGGCTTCGGCCTGCTTGCGCGCCGCGTCCCAGAGGCCGTGGTAGTGGGCGGTGTCGATCACCGGCTCGCCTGCGCGGTAGGGGATCGACAGGCCGCCGCCGGCCGAAATCGCTTCGAGGTCGTGGCCTGCGTCCTTGGTGGTCTGCACCAGCTGGACCATGGCGCCGCAGACTTCCGACAGATGGCTGTAATCCACGCCCGAACCGATGTGCATGTGCAGGCCGGCCAGGTGCAGGCCGCCGCTGCGAATCGCGGCCAGCGCTTCGAGCAGGTCGGTGTGCCAGATGCCGTGCTTGCTGTGCTCGCCGCCCGTATTGGTCTTGTTGCTGTGGCCGTGGCCGAAACCGGGGTTGATGCGCAGCCAGACCGCGTGGCCCGGCGAAGCCTCGGCCAGCTGGTGCAGCATGTCGATCGAGCCGGCGTTGACCGGCACCTTGTGTTCGACCACGGTGGCCAGCGTGGCTTCGTCCATCACGTCGGCCGTGAAGACGATTTCGGCGTGGGCGCCGCCGGGCTGGTAGCCCGCGGCCAGCGCGCGCTCGATTTCGCCGCGCGAGACCGCGTCGACCTTCACGCCCTGTTCGCGCATCAGCTTGAGGATGTGGATGTTGGAGCAGGCCTTCTGCGCGAAGCGGATGGTGTCGAAGCGCGCCAGCTCGGCGATGCGCGCGCGTATGGTCGCGGCGTCATACACCCACAGCGGCGTGCCGAATTGGTCGGCCAGCGACCACAGTTGGGCGGAAGTGAAAGGGCAGGTCATTGCAGTGCGGCCAGAGGCGAAAAGGGGGAAGGGCGCGGGCCAGGTTGCCCGCGAAATGGCCGCCATCATGCGCGCGTCTGTTCATGCCGTCCAATGCTTTGTTTTTCCCATGTCATTCATTTTCGATATGCTTTGGCGATGATTTCCCGTATCACCCACCGCCATATCGAAGTGTTTCGCGCCGTCATGACCACGGGCAGCGCCACGGGCGCGGCGACGCTGCTCGCGAGCTCCCAGCCCACGGTGAGCCGCGAGCTCGCGCGCCTGGAGCAGCTGCTGGGCTATGCGCTGTTCGCGCGCAGCCAGGGCCGGCTGCGGCCCAATGCGCGCGCGCTGGCGCTGTGGGATGAAGTGCAGCGCTCGTGGCAGGGGCTGGAGCGCGTGGTCGACAAGGCGCTGGCGCTGGGCCGGGCCGAAGAGGCGCAGATCAGCGTGCTGTGCCTGCCCGCGCTGAGCCATGCGCTGCTGCCCGGCGCCGCCGCGCGGCTGCTCGCCCGCTATCCGCAGGCGCGGCTCGCGGTCACGCCGCAGGAGTCGCCGCTGCTCGAGGAATGGATGGCCGCGCAGCGCTTCGACCTGGGCCTGAGCGAGCACGAAACCGCGCCCGCGGGCACGCAAGCCTTGCCGCTGCTCGCGCTCGACGAAGTCTGCGTGCTGCCCGCGGGCCATGCATTGGCGTCGCGTGCGCTGCTGCGTGCCGAGGATTTCGCCGGCCAGCCGTTCGTGAGCCTGTCGGCCGACGACCCCTATCGCCGGCAGATCGACGCGGTGTTCGCGCAGGCCGGGGTGGCGCGCGATCTGCGCGTGCAGACGCACAATGCGGTCGCGGTCTGCGCCATGGTCGAGCAGGGGCTGGGGCTGGCCATCGTCAATCCGCTCACGGCCCTGGCCTGCGCCAGCGAGCGCCTGCTGTGGCGGCCGCTGGCGTTCTCGATTCCGTTTCGCGTGCATGCGCTGCTGCCGCTGCACCGGCCCGCGCTGCCCGAAGTGCAGCCGCTGCTCCAAGCCTTGCAGGACGAGGCCGCGGCCCTGGCGCGCCGGCTATCGCCTGTCGGCTGACAGAGTGCAACGTTGCGGCCTGCCCACGGGCTTGGAAATGGTCACAATTTCCTGTTCGCTGCGCGCGCTATGCGTCTAGACTTCGGGCCCATGAATGACTGGACCGACAAAGAGGCCATCCGCGCATTGGCCCGCCACGATGTGGCGCTGGCGCTGCAAGAAGATGTGGGCGCAGGCGATCTCACGGCTGCACTGATAGACCCGGCACGCCGGGCGCGCGCGCGCGTGATCGTGCGCGAAAGCGCCGTTCTGTGCGGCGGCCCCTGGCTCGAGGAGGCGCTGCGCGCGCTCGATCCGGGCGTGAAGATCACCTGGCATGCGCACGAAGGCCAGCGGCTCGCGGCCAATGCGCTGGTGCTCGAAGCCGAAGGCCAGGCGCGCGCGCTGCTGTCGGCCGAACGTACGGCCTTGAACTTCCTGCAGCTGCTGTCGGGCGTGGCGACCAAGACCGCCGAGTATGTGGCTGTGGTCGCGGGCACGCGCGCCAAGATTGTCGATACGCGCAAGAC
Source organism: Acidovorax sp. CCYZU-2555 (assembly GCF_018413525.1). Lineage (GTDB taxonomy): Bacteria > Pseudomonadota > Gammaproteobacteria > Burkholderiales > Burkholderiaceae_C > Comamonas. The sequence goes on along the minus strand of NZ_JAHCDD010000035.1, from coordinate 15,042 downwards.
GCTGCCCGGCCTGCGGCTGGCGCAGAAGTACGCGGTGCACAGCGGCGGCGGCACCAACCACCGCATAGGCCTGCACGACGCCGTGCTGATCAAGGAAAACCACATCGCGGCCGCAGGCGGCATCGCCGCCGTGCTGGGCGCGGCCCAGGCCGTGGCCAGCACCGCCGCATTCATCGAGATCGAAGTCGAGAACCTCGACGAGCTGCACGAGGCGCTCGATGCGGGCGCGAAGATGGTGTTGCTCGACAACATGCCGCTCGACATGCTGCGCACGGCCGTGGAAATCAACGCCGGGCGCGCGGTGCTCGAAATCTCGGGCGGCGTGACGCTCGACGGCCTGCGCGCGCTGGCCGAAACCGGCGTGGACCGCATTTCGATAGGCGGCCTGACCAAGGATGTGCGTGCGACCGACTTCTCGATGCGCATGGAGGAGCTGTGATGACTTCACTTGTTGCCGATCCGCGTCTGGACGTGGAATATGAGCAGCCGCTGAGCGACGCTGGGGTCTGCGCCACGCGCCATGCCTGGGCGCGCGTGCCGGCCGAGCCTTCGCCCACCGAGCGCGTGGCGCTCAAGGAGCGCATCCGCGCGCTGCTCAAGGAAAAGAACGCGGTCATGGTGTCGCACTTCTACGTGCACCCCGACCTGCAGGATCTGGCCGAGGAAACCGGCGGCCTGGTCAGCGATTCGCTCGAAATGGCGCGCTTTGGCCGCGACCACGCGGCGCAGACGCTGGTGGTGTCGGGCGTCAAATTCATGGGCGAGACGTCCAAGATCCTGTCGCCCCACAAGACCGTGCTGATGCCCGACCTCGACGCGACCTGCTCGCTCGACCTGGGCTGCCCCGTCGATGCGTTCAGCGCGTTCTGCGACCAGCACCCCGATCGCACGGTCGTGGTCTATGCGAACACCAGCGCCGCCGTGAAGGCGCGCGCCGACTGGGTCGTGACTTCGAGCTGCGCGCTCGACATCGTGCGCGCGCTCAAGGCCGACGGCCAGAAGATCCTCTGGGCGCCCGACCGCCACCTGGGCGGCTACATCCAGCGCGAGACCGGCGCCGACATGGTGATGTGGAACGGTGCCTGCATCGTGCACGACGAATTCAAGGCCTTCGAGCTCGAAGCGCTCAAGCGCGAGCATCCCGGCGCCAAGGTGCTGGTCCACCCCGAAAGCCCGGCCGATGTGGTCGCGCTGGCCGACGCCGTGGGCTCGACGTCGGGCATCCTGAACGCCGCGCGCGACATGGACGCCAGCGAGTTCATCGTCGCCACCGACAACGGCATGCTGCACAAGCTGCGCACGCTGTTTCCGCACAAGCGCTTCATCGAGGCGCCCACGGCGGGCAACAGCGCCACCTGCAAGAGCTGCGCCCACTGCCCCTGGATGGCGATGAACGGCCTGGCCGGCCTGGTCGACATTCTCGAGACCGGGCGCAATGCGATCCATGTCGATCCCGCGTTGATTCCGCGCGCGCGCCAGCCCATAGACCGCATGCTGGCGTTCACCGCTGCGCTCAAGAGCGGAGCGCCGATTGCGGGCTTGGTGCCGCATCTGGGCGCAGCCTGAGTCCGGGCGGGATAATGCCGGTTTGATGGCGGCCCGCGCCGGCTTCGCGGGCGTTGAAAGCGCATTGGACCATGGACACTCGGATTGATTTCACCTTGCCGCAGGGCGCGGCCGATGCGCGCCTGCGCCGGCGTTTCGGCGCACCGCACCAGGTGTGGGTGGCGCATGCGCCCGGCGAAGTGCGCGCCGTGCTCGACGCGGCCGAGAACGCCGCGCGCGCCGGCGCCTGGTGCGTGGGCTTTGTGCGCTATGAAGCCGCCGCGGCATTCGATCCGGCGCTTGTGACCCATGCCGCCGATGGGCCGCTGGCCTGGTTCGCGGCCTATTCCGAGGCCTTGCCCTGGGATGACGACGCTGCGCCGCATGCCAGTGAAGCGGCGCGCATCGACTGGCGCAGCACGCTCAAGCGCCCGGCGTTCGACGCGGCGATGGCGCAGATCCATGAAGCGATCGCGAACGGCGCGTTCTATCAAGTCAACTACACGGCGCCGTTGCACGGCGAGCTGTTGCAGGGTACGCCCGAAGCGCTGTTCGATGCGCTGCTGCGCGCCCAGCCCCAAGGCTATGCGGCATGCGTGGACACGGGCGAAGAACAGGTGTTGTCGGTCTCGCCTGAGCTGTTCTTCGACTGGGACGGCGAGCGCATTCTCGCCCGGCCCATGAAAGGCACGGCGCCGCGCGGCGAAACGCCCGAACAGGACGCTGCGCTGGCCCAGGCCCTGCGCAGCGCGCCCAAGGAGCGTGCCGAGAACGTGATGGTCGTAGACCTGCTGCGCAACGACTTGTCGCGCATTGCCCAGCCGTTCAGCGTCAAGGTGCCGCGGCTGTTCCACACGCAGGCCCTGCCCAGCGTCTGGCAGATGACTTCCGATGTGCAGGCCACGACGCGCGCCGGAACGCGCCTCGCCGATGTGTTCGCCGCGCTGTTTCCCTGCGGCTCGATCACGGGCGCGCCCAAGGTCGCGGCGATGCAGATGATTCACGCGCTCGAACCGCAGTCGCGCGGCGTCTATTGCGGCGCGCTGGGCGTGCTGCGGCCCACGGGCGCGGGCGGCATGCACGCGACGTTCAATGTGCCGATTCGCACCGTGGTGCTGCGCGGCGTGCAGGCGGTCTGCGGCATTGGCAGCGGCATTACTTCGGGCGCACAGGCCGATGGCGAATGGCGTGAATGGCTGCACAAGAGCGCCTTCGTCGAGCGCGCGAGCGCGCCTTTCGCGCTGCTCGAAACGCTGGCGCTGGAAGACGGCGCCTGGCGCCATCTGCCCGAGCATCTGCAGCGCCTGCAGGCCACGGCCGCGCATTTTTCCTATCCCTGGTCGGGGCGCGTGGCGCAAAGTCTGGCAGCCGTTGCCGCCGCGCACCCGAACGGGCTGTGGCGCGTGCGGCTGCAGCTCGATGCGCAGGGCGAGGCTGTCGCCGAAGCGTTTGCCTGCGCGCCCACGCCAGCGCCCGTGCGCTTGCAGCTGGCCGCGGCGCCGCTCGAAGACCGCTGGGCCCATGGCCAGTTCGTGCGCCACAAGACCACGCGCCGCGCGCATTACGACGCGTTCGCGCCGTCCGATCCCTTGGTCTTCGATACCCTGCTGTTCAACGAACAGCGCCAGATCACCGAATGCACGCGCGGCAATATCGCGGCGCTGATCGATGGCCGCTGGATCACGCCGCCCGTGGCCTGCGGCCTGCTGCCCGGCGTGGGCCGGGCCATGGCCTTGCAGGCAGGGCGTGTGAGCGAAGCCGTGCTGCATCTGGACGACCTGCCGCGCGTGCAGGCCTGGGCATTTCTCAACAGCCTGCGCGGCTGGCTCGCGGCCGAACTGGCGTCAGCGCCTCAGGCCTGAGGCCGCCACTGCTGCTCGCGCCGCACCAGCGCGTCCATGGCCAGCAGCAGTTGGTCGATCTGTTGATTGTCCGGTGCCAGCTGCGCCAGCGCGCAGGCTGTGGCTTCGAGCGTCGACAACTGGCCCGGCCGGTGCGCACGGCGTATCGCATAGCGCGAGGCGGGCAGATCGTGCAGCGTCAGGCGCGGCAGCTGCTGCAGCAGCGGATTGAGATAAAGCATCTTGCGGCTCTTGCGCCAGGTGCCGTCGATCACCACCAGGCGCAGGCGCTCAGGTGCCTGCAGCCATTCTTCGGGCAGCGGCGGCGCAGGTATGAGCGGCAGCGCCGGGTCGGGAGCTGACTCGGGGTAGAGCAGCACGCTGCGCGCTGTGCCAGGGCCGCCGTGCCAGTCCTGCGTCAGCCAGTTTTCAAGCGATTGCGCATCGAACTGCTCGCCGATTTCCAGCCGGCTGCGCGCCAGGCACAGATGCAGCAGCCGCGCCGTGCCCTTGGCTTCATTCACTTCAAGCGGGTGCTGCAGTATCAGCACTTGCGGGCCGCAGTCGACGCGCTGCGCCAGCGCGCAGATGCAGTTGCGCTGCGGCCGCGCGCAGCGCGTGCACAGCGCGCGGCCGGCGGCGGCGTTCATCGCGTGCCGGGCCGGACCAGCAGATTGCGGCCCGCGCCCCAGCCGCTCCAGGCCATGGCGGCCGACAGCAGCGCGATCAGCCAGATGCTCGACGCAAAGCTGCCTGTCCATTGGTGCAGCAGGCCCGTGAGCAGCGGTCCGAACGCCGCGAGCATATAGCCCCAGCCCTGGGCCATGGCCGACAGCTGGGCCGTGACCTGGGCATTGCCGCTGCGCATCACGATCAGGCTCAGCGCGAGCGCGAACAAACCGCCCTGGCCGCAGCCCAGCAGCAGCGCCCAGAGCCAGACCGAAGCCAGCGGCGCGAGGATCAAGCCCATCAGCGCCGCGAAGGCCAGCGCCGTGAGGCCCACGGCCAGCGCGCGCTGGTCGCGGCAGCGCGCGGCGATCGAAGGCACGACCAGCGACGTCACGAGCTGCGACAGCGTGGTGATGGCCACCACATAGCCGGCCATGTCGCTTTCGAGGCCGCGCTCGCGCAGGATGGGCGCAAGCCAGCCGATGACGATATAGGCCAGCGAAGACTGCAGGCCCATGAAGGCCGTGACCTGCCAGGCCAGCGGGTCGCGCCCCAGGCTGCCGGCGCGCGCGGCCGCATCGGTGGGCTCGGTGTGCATGCGCAGCGCCTGGGGCAGCCACAGCGCCAGCACCAGCAGCGCGGGCAGGGCCCAGACCGCGAGCGCATAGGGCCAGGCGCCATCGAACAGGTTGGTGGCCAGCGGCACGGTCGATGCGGTGGCGATCGTCGCGCCAATGCAGATCGCCAGGATGTACATGCCGGTCATCAGCGCCGCATGCCGTGCGAAATGGCGCTTGACCAGGCTGGGCAGCAGCACGTTGCCCATGGCGATGCCCGCGCCGGCCAGCACGGCGGATGCAAACAGAAAGGGCAGGCTGCCCGCGGCGCGCAGCAAGGTGCCCGTGCCTATCAGCAGCAAGGCCAGCAGCAGCACGCGCTCGGCACCAAAGCGGCGCGACAGCCAGGGTGTGGGCGCGGAGAACAGGCCCAGGCACAGGATGGGCAGCGTGGTCAGCAGGCTCGCGCCCGCAGCGCTCAGGCCGGTGTCGCGCATGATTTCGGGCAGCACCACGGAGAGGCTGCCAAACACGGGACGCAGATTGCAGGCGATCAGCAGAAGGCTCAGCGCCAGCAGGATTTTCCGCTGGCGATCGCTGGAGGCGGTCGACAGGGAAGAGAGGGAATCGGGAGTCGACATAGGCCGCAGACTGTAACGTCAATCGCCGGCCTGTGCAGCGGCCCGCGCACGAGGGCCGCTGCATCTTGGGGCGTAGTCGTTCAGGCCAGCGAGCGCAGCTTGGGTTCGCGCACCCACTGACGGGTCTGCGCGGCTTTGAGGAACTCCGCGATCTGGTCGGGAGTGAACACGCCCGCGTCGGGCTCGATGCCGCCGGCCGAGAGAATCTGCCGCGTGCCCTTGCACGCGGCAATCGCCTTGAGGTGGCCGAACGCGTCACGGAACCAGTCGACGGCCGCGGCCTCGTGCGACAGCAGCGAGCCCTGCTCCAGCGGAATCACCGAAGCCACGGCGTCGAACAGCACCGAAGGCGTGCCCGCGAGTTGCCCGTCGGCGGCGAGCGTGCTGCCGTCGCTGAGCTGCACCTGTATCTTGGGTGCGACCACCTTGAGCGTCGCGCCCGCGGCTTCGACGGCCTTGCGTATCTTGGCGATCGATTCGGCATTCGAGCCGTCGGCGACCAGCAGCCCTATGCAGCGGCCGGCCAGCGTCGGTTTCATGCGGTCGATCAAGCGCAACGCCGGCGAGACCGGCATCTCCTTGGCAGGCTGGGCCGCGGGCGGCGGCGCCGGCAGCTTGGCCATGCCCAGGCCCTTGGCCACGCGTTCGGCCAGGCCCTTGTCGATATGCTGCAGCTGGCCGACCACGGCTTCGCGCACCGCGGGCGTTTCCACCTTGGACAGCTCGAACACCAGCGCCGACGCCATGTGCGCCTGCTCGATGTGGCCCTGGCTCTGGAAGAACATGCGCGCCTGGCTGAAATGGTCGGCAAAGCTCTCGGCGCGCACCCGGCCCTTGACGCCGTCGTCGGGCGCTTCGGCGAAATGGCGCATGCCGGTGGCAGCGCTGGCGCGCGGGCTGTCGGCCTGCAGGCTCGAAGGCTCATAGGCGACGCGGCCTTTGGGGCGCTGCATCTGCATATGGCCGTCGCGCTGGTTGTGGGCGAACGGGCATTGGGGCGCGTTTATCGGAATCTGCGTGAAGTTGGCGCTGCCCAGGCGCGAAAGCTGGGTGTCGAGATAGGAGAACAGCCGGCCCTGCAGCAGCGGGTCGTTGGAGAAATCGATGCCCGGCGGCACATTGGCCGGGCAGAACGCGACCTGTTCGGTCTCGGCGAAGAAGTTGTCGGGCCAGCGGTCCAGCGTCATGCGGCCAATGACCTGCAGCGGCACCAGCTCCTCGGGCACCAGCTTGGTCGCGTCGAGGTGGTCGAAGTCGAAGGCGTCGGCTTCTTCCTCGGAGAACAGCTGCACGGCCAGATCCCAGGCGGGGAAGTTGCCCGCGCTGATGGATTCGAACAGGTCGCGCCGGTGGAAGTCGTTGTCGGCGGCCTGCAGCTTGACGGCTTCGTCCCAGACCGTCGACTGCAGTCCCAGCACCGGGCGCCAGTGGAACTTGACGAAGGTGCTCTTGCCTTGGGCGTTGACCAGGCGGAAGCTGTGCACGCCAAAGCCTTCGATCATGCGCAGGCTGCGCGGAATGGTGCGGTCGCTCATGATCCACATCACCATGTGCATGGATTCGGGCATCAGCGAGATGAAGTCCCAGAACGTGTCGTGCGCGCTCGCGGCCTGGGGGAATGCGCGGTCGGGTTCCATCTTCACGGCATGCACCAGGTCGGGAAACTTCATCGCGTCCTGGATGAAAAACACCGGAATATTGTTGCCCACGAGGTCCCAGTTGCCTTCGGGCGTGTAGAACTTGACGGCGAAGCCGCGCACGTCGCGCGGCGTATCGACCGAGCCCGCGCCGCCCGCCACAGTGGAGAAGCGACAGAACACGGGCACGCGCAGGCCTTTTTCGGACAGCACCTTGGCGGTCGTGTGTTCGGCCAGCGAATGCGTGAGTTCAAAGAAGCCATGCGCGCCGCTGCCGCGCGCGTGCACCACGCGCTCTGGAATGCGCTCATGGTCGAAATGGGTGATCTTCTCCCGCAGGATGAAGTCTTCGAGCAGGGTAGGCCCGCGCGGCGTGCTGCGCAGCGAGTTCTGGTTGTCCGGAACGGCAATGCCCTGCTGGGTGGTCAGCACGGGGTGGGTGCCGCCAGCCTGCTGCTGGAGTTCACCCCCCTGGCCTCTGGAGGCAGATTCGCTGTTTTTGGCGGGCTTGGACTTGGCAGGCTGTCGTGGCATCGTGGGCTCCTTTTGAGGGTAGCTCCACACTATGTGGCGCGGTCGCGGCGGGCGCTGTAGGCCGTGGGCCTGCCTGGCTGTCCGGTCCGCGCCGCGCCAACAGCGCTTACAGCTTGCTCTTGTGGTAGCTGCCGCGGTCCATGTCGCTGATCTCGACGCTCACCTGGACCAGCATGCCTTCGGGGTGGGGCGTGAGGCGGCGCAGTATTTCGCCAATGCCGTCCGACAGCTCCTTCTTGGCTTCGGGCGTGCGGCCCGACAGCAGCTTCAGTTCGGCATGGATGAAGCCGCGCGCGCCCGCCACATTGCCGATCACGTATTGCTGCGTCTTGGTGATGCGGCCCTTGACATCGAACTCATCGATGATGGAGGGGTGGCCGCAGACGGAGTTCACCAGTTCGGTGAGCAACTGCTGTTCGGGCAGGTCGGCCAGGTTGGCGCTGTATTCGACGTAAAGATGGGGCATGGAAGTCTCCTCGGTAAAAAAAGGGGCGGTGCGCGCTCAGCGGGGGGCCGGCGGCACCAGGATGGTCGGGGCGCTGGGCGCGGCCAGCGCGGGGTAGTCGCGGCTGTAATGCAGGCCGCGGCTTTCGTGGCGCATCTGCGCCGAGCGCACGATGAGTTCGGCCACCTGCACCAGGTTGCGCAGCTCGAGCAGGTCGCGCGTGACATGAAAGCGCGCATAGAACTCGTCGATTTCGGCCGTGAGCAAGGCGATGCGCCGCGCCGCGCGCTCCAGGCGCTTGTTGCTGCGCACTATGCCCACGTAGTTCCACATGAAGCGGCGCAGCTCGTCCCAGTTGTGCGCGATCACCACGGCTTCATCGGCGTCGGTGACCTGGCTGTCGTCCCAGTCAGGCAGGGCGCCGGTCTCGGCGGGCGCCGCGGCGCGGATCGCGTCGGCGGCGCTGCGCGCGAACACCATGCATTCGAGCAGTGAGTTGCTCGCCAGGCGGTTGGCGCCGTGCAGGCCCGTGCAGGCGGCTTCGCCTATCGCCATCAGGCCGGTGACATCGGTGCGCCCGGCAAGGTCGGTGAGCACGCCGCCGCAGGTGTAGTGCGCCGCGGGCACGACAGGAATCGGCTCGCGCGTGATGTCTATGCCCAGTTCCAGGCACTTGGCCAGGATATTGGGGAAGTGGGCCTGCAGGAACTCGGGGCTCTGGTGCGAGATGTCGAGGTAGACGCAGTCGAGCCCGTGCTTCTTCATCTCGAAGTCGATGGCGCGCGCGACGATGTCGCGCGGCGCGAGTTCGGCGCGTTCGTCATGCGCGTCCATGAAGCGCTGGCCGCCGAGCGCGGCCGGCAGCAAGAGCCGCCCGCCTTCACCGCGCACGGCTTCGCTGATCAGGAACGACTTGGCGTGCGGATGGTAGAGGCAGGTCGGGTGGAACTGGATGAATTCCAGATTGGCCACGCGGCAGCCCGCGCGCCAGGCGGCCGCGATGCCGTCGCCGGTCGCGGTGTCGGGATTGGTGGTGTAGAGGTAGACCTTGCCCGCGCCGCCCGTGGCCAGGATGGTGTGGGGTGCGCGGAAGGTGTCGACTTCGTCGGTCGTGCCGTTGAGCGCATACAGGCCCAGGCAGCGCGGCGCGCCGCCCAGACCCAGGCGCTTGGACGTGATCACGTCGACCAGCGTGTGGTCTTCGAGCACGGTGATGCCCGGCGTGCGGCGCACGGTGTCTATCAGCTGGCGCTGCACGGCCGCGCCCGTGGCGTCGGTCGCGTGCACGATGCGCCGCGCGCTGTGCCCGCCTTCGCGCGTGAGGTGCAGCTCGCCGTTCTCTTCTGAAAACGGCACGCCCAGCGACTGCAGCCAGGCAATCGCCGCGGGCGCGTTCTCGACCACCTGGCGCGTCGCGGGCAGGTCGCTCAGGCCCGCGCCCGCGATCAGCGTGTCGTTGATATGGGCGTCGAAGCTGTCGTCTTCGGCGAGCACGGCGGCAATGCCGCCCTGGGCCTGGTTGCTCGCGCCGTCGTCGAGGCTGCGCTTGGTCAGCACCGCGACGCGGAGCGTGGGCGCGAGTTCCAGCGCGGCCGTGAGGCCGGCCAGGCCGCTGCCCACAATGAGTACGTCGAAATCGTGCAATGCCATGGTGAAACGTCCGTGGAAGGATGACGGTCAGCTCAGGGCAAGCCAGCCCTAGAGCGGTGTGTAGGCCAGTCGCACGTAAATCGGTGCGAAGGCTTCGGCCTGGGTGATCTCGATCAGCGTTTCCTTGGCCAGCTCGAGCAGGGCGATGAAAGTCACGACCAGCACGGTGGAGCCGCGCGCGGGCTGGAAAAGGTCTTCGAACGGCACGAAGCGCTTGCCCTGCAGCGATTTGAGGATCTGGCTCATGTATTCGCGCACGCTCAGTTCCTCGCGCGTGATGCGGTGGTGCTGGATCAGCGTGGCGCGCTTGAGGATGTCCTGCCAGGCCTGCTGCAGCTCGCCCGGCACCAGGTCGGGAAAGCGCGGCTGCAGGCTTTGCTCGATATGCACCTGGGCCTTGAGGAAGTCGCGGCCATGCTGGGGCAACTGGCCCAGGCGTGCGGCCGACAGCTTGATCTGCTCGTACTCGAGCAGCCGGCGCACCAGCTCGGCGCGCGGGTCCTCGGCTTCGAGCGCGTCGGCCGACTTCTTGGGCGGCAGCAGCATGCGCGACTTGATCTCGATCAGCATCGCGGCCATCAGCAGGTATTCGGCGGCCAGTTCGAGGTTGCGGCTGCGGATCTCGTCGACATAGCGCAGATACTGGCGCGTGACGCTCAGCATCGGAATGTCGAGAATGTTGAAGTTCTGCTTGCGGATCAGGTAGAGCAGCAAGTCGAGCGGGCCTTCAAAGGCTTCGAGGAAGACTTCGAGCGCGTCGGGCGGAATATAGAGGTCGTTGGGCAGCGCGAACAGCGGCTCGCCATACAGGCGCGCCAAAGCCACCCGGTCGACGATGTCGACCAGGCCGTCGGGCGCGAGTGCTTCGCCCGGGGCTATGGCGAGCGCTGCGTCTGTCGGGCCACTCATGACTCAGCAGGCGGGCGCCTGGCGGTCGTCAGGCTCAGGCCTTGGTCTGGTAAACGTAGGGCTTTTGTTCCACGCGGCCGGCACGGTAGTCTTGCCAGATCTCGCTGTCCACGTTCTTGTCCCACAGAAGGGCGCGGCCCTCCAGCTGGCGTGCCTCGAGATCGGGCTTTTGCGCGCGCAACTGCTCGATGAACTGGGTGGTGTCGGATTTGTAATCGGGGCGGGCGAAAAAAGACATGGACTGTTAACCTCGTAGGAATACATGATTTTACGGGACATGGAGCTATGCGACCAATCTATCGCTGGATCTGGAGTCTGGGCGCGGCTTTTGGCCTGCTTTCGCTGGCGGCTTGCGACCCGCAGCGCATCGCCGAACTCGAAGAGGATGTATCGACCGAAGTCGATGTGCGCGACCGCTTCGGCGAGCCCGAAAACATCTGGCAGGAAGCCGATGGCGCGCGCACCTTCGAGTACAACCGCCAGCCGGCGGGCCACCAGAACTACATGATCACCATAGGCCCCAACGGCAAGATGACGGCACTGCGCCAGGTGGTGGCGCCGCACACGTTCGAGCAGGTGCGCGCGGGAATGACCGAACAGGAAGTGCGCCGCATGCTGGGCAAGCCCGCCAAGCGCATGACCTATGAACGCAAGCAGGAGACCGAGTGGGACTGGCGCTTTATCGATCCGCCGACCACGGAGATGCTGTTCACCGTGACGTTCGGCACGGATGGGCGGGTGCTGCGCACCGGGCGCAGCCTGGTGCAGCGCGATGGGCCTTGAAGGAATTTATAGGGCAGGCCGTTCACCCTTCGACGCGGCCGGCGAGGCAGGCTCAGGGCGAACGGGGAAGAAGGCACAACCTCCCTCTCCGTTCGCGCTGAGCCTGTCGAAGCGCAGCAGCTTTGGAGCACGCTGTGCCGTCAAAGTTCAGGGCGCAGGTGCAATGTTGTACTTGACGTTCACACCGCTGTTGTCCGCAGCCGCGGGCGCATCGTCGCCCATCATCGCGTCGGCCGCCTTGCCGATTCCCTTGCCCGCGATGCGGGCCGTGCCTATGGCGGCATCGGCCGCCAGGCCCACCACGCCGGCCGTGACGCTCACGGCCGCCGAAGTCACGGCAACGACGGCGCAGCCGCCGAGCAGGCTCAGCGCGCCGGCCGCGAGCAGCCAGCGCCATTGCGGCAGCCAGGCCATGGTGGGCTGTCTCAGTTGATACGCATGCCGGGCGTGGCGCCGGCCACGGGCTCGAGCACGTAGATGCCGGGCTGGGCCTTTTCGTCGGCATGGCTCGCGGCGAGCACCATGCCTTCGGAAACGCCGAACTTCATCTTGCGTGGCGCGAGGTTGGCGACCAGCACCGTGTGCTTGCCAATCAGGTCGGCAGGCTGGTAGTGGCTGGCGATGCCGCTGAACACATTGCGCATGCGGCCTTCGCCCGCGTCGAGCGTGAGGCGCAGCAGCTTGGTCGAGCCTTCGACGGCTTCGCAGTTGACGATCTTCGCGATGCGCAGGTCGACCTTGGTGAAGTCATCGATGCCAATCGTTTGCGCGATCTCTTCACCGCCGGGCAGCACTTTTTCCACGACCGGCGCGGGCGGTGCTTCGAACAGCGCGTCGAGCTGCTTCACATCGACGCGCTGCAGCAGATGCTCGTACCTGCCGATCGCATGGCCTGCACCCAGCAGGTTCTGTGCGTCGGCAAAGCCCAGCGGCGCGACATTGAGGAAGACCTCGACCTGTTGCGCGACCGCCGGCAGCACCGGCTTGATGTACACGGCGAGCAGGCGGAAAGCTTCGATGCAGGTCGTGCAGACTTCCTGCAGGCGTGCGTCCATGCCTTCCTGTTTGGCGAGCTCCCAGGGCTTGTTGGCATCGACGTAGGCGTTGACGCGGTCGCACAGCTGCATGATTTCGCGCACGGCGCGCGCGGTGTCGCGCTTCTCGAATGCGTCGGCGATCGCCGGCGCCTGGGTGCGCAGCTGCTCCAGCAGCGCCTGGCCTTCGGCGCCCAGGGCGGCGAGCTTGCCTTCGAAGCGCTTGGACAGGAAGCCCGCGGCGCGCGAAGCGATGTTGACGAACTTGCCGATCAGGTCGCTGTTGACGCGCGCCATGAAGTCTTCGCGGTTGAAGTCTATGTCTTCGTTGCGGCCGTTGAGCTTGGCGGCGAGGTAGTAGCGCAGCCATTCGGGGTTCATCGCCAGGCTCAGGTACTTGAGCGGGTCCAGGCCCGTGCCGCGGCTCTTGCTCATCTTCTCGCCGTTGTTCACGGTGAGGAAGCCGTGCACGAAGATTTGCGTGGGCGTCTTGCGGCCGCTGAACTTGAGCATCGCGGGCCAGAACAGCGTGTGGAAAGTCACGATGTCCTTGCCGATGAAGTGGTACTGCTCGAGCTTTTCGTCGGCCATGTAGGCCGCGTAGTCTTCGCCGCGGCGGTCCAGCAGGTTCTTCAGCGAGGCCAGGTAGCCCACGGGCGCATCCAGCCACACGTAGAAGTACTTGCCCGGCGCATCGGGAATTTCAATGCCGAAATAGGGCGCATCGCGCGAGATGTCCCAGTCGCCCAGGCCTTCGCTGGTCGAGCCGTCAGGATTGGTGCGCACGCTGAACCATTCCTTGACCTTGTTGGCCACCTCGGGCTGCACATGCTTGCCGTTCTGCGTCCATTCCTGCAGGAACTCCACGCAGCGCGGGTCCGACAGGCGGAAGAAGAAATGCTCCGAGCTCTTGAGCACGGGCTGGGCGCCGGACAGTGCCGAGTAGGGGTTGATCAGGTCGGTGGGCGCGTAGACGGCGCTGCAGACTTCGCAGTTGTCGCCGTACTGGTCCTTGGCGTGGCACTTGGGGCATTCGCCCTTGATGAAGCGGTCGGGCAGGAACATGTTCTTCTCGGGATCGAAGAACTGCTCGATGACCTTGGTGTCGATGAATCCGGCCTTTTTCAGGTCCAGATAAATCTCTTTGGCGAGCACATGGTTTTCCTCGCCATCGGTGTTGTGCCAGTTGTCGAACTGGATGTGAAAGCCGTCGAGGTACTGCTTGCGGCCTGCAGCGATGTTGGCGACGAACTGCTGGGGCGTGACGCCGGCCTTCTCGGCGGCGATCATGATGGGCGCGCCATGGGCGTCGTCGGCACCGACGAAATTCACGTCGTTGCCCTGCATTCGCTGGAAACGCACCCAGATGTCGGCCTGGATGTACTCCATGATGTGGCCGATATGGAAGTTGCCGTTGGCGTAGGGCAGGGCTGTGGTGGCGAAGATCTTGCGTGCAGACATCGGAAGCGGCTTTCTCTAGGGGAACCCGTGATTTTAGAGGCTTGCGCGGTCCGTGGCTGAAGTGGGGTTGCGCGGCCTAGGCCCAGGCCGCTTCCCGCGGGCTGGCCGCGGGCGCCTTGGCGGCCTGGTTCCATTGGAAGAATTGCACGACTTCCTCGCGCTGCGCCAGGGTGTCCTTGCGGCCCAGCGCCATCAGCTCGCGGATGTAGCCGGGCTCGAACAGCAGGTAGCTCGCCAGGCCCGCGCCGCGCGCGTCGTTGGCATCGGTGGTCACGCCCAGAGCGCCCAGCAGGCTGCGCATGCTGCGCGGCAGATCGCCGACATGGCGCGCGGCAATCGCATCCAGCCGCTGCGAAGGCGCAATCACCAGCAGATCGAGCGGTCGCAGGTTGCTGCGCGCGCGCACGTCGGGCGGAATCAGCGCCAGCGTGCCATTGATGCGCCGGGCGCGCTCGATGTCCAGCGCCAGCGCATCGAGAAAGATGTTCGACAGCGTATGGCCGGCGATCTGCGCCAGCGTGGGATAGCTGGCCGTGGCGCTGGGCGGCGGGCTTTCCTGCGGGCCGTGCATGCGCCCCGCGCCTATCACCAGCACGCGGTCGGCGCCCAGATGGATGGCCGGGGCCAGCGGCGCGGTCTGGCGCATGGAGCCGTCGCCGAAGTATTCGGTGTGCTCGCCCATCTCCAGCGCGGTCGCGGGGAAGATGAAGGGAATGGCCGAAGAGGCCAGCAGATGGGCGTGGGTGATGTGGCCGCCGACGGCGCGGCGCTGCGAGCGCACCCAGGGCTGGAGCTGGGCATGGGTTTCGTAGAAGGTCACATGCTCGCCCGACGAATAGCTGGACGCGGTGACGGCCAGCGCGCGCAGATGCCCGCCGGCGATGACTTCGGGCAGGCGTTCCAGCGGCACCAGATCGGTCTGCAGCAGCCGGCCCAGCGGCGCGTTGTCGAGCAGCGAGCGCGGGCGCATGGTGCGCAGGCGCGTCAGCGCCCAGCCCAGCGACAGCAGGCTCAGCCAGCGCGCGCCGCTGCGCAGCATGCTCAGCGCATCGGCGTGGTAGACGTCCTCGGCATGCAGATGGCTCCAGAGATGGGCCATTCTGCGCACCGTGAGATCGAAATGGTCGGCGCCGCAGGCCAGCGCCGCCGCATTGAGCGCGCCCGCCGAGGTGCCGGTCAGGATGGGAAAAGGGTTGGGGTCATGGCCATGCCCGCAGCTGCGGCGGATATGGGCAATGGCTTCGAGCACGCCCACCTGATAGGCGGCGCGGGCGCCGCCGCCGGTCAGAAGCAGGCCCGTGGTCGGCGGCACACCGGTCAGTGCGCTGCTTTCAGG
>NZ_JAHCDD010000034.1 GCF_018413525.1 Acidovorax sp. CCYZU-2555 | reverse complement strand
GCCGTATTTTCTTGTCCACGCTCCCCCCGCCAATAAATCAATGAAGAAAAAAGGATTAAAAAAATAGTTATGGTAATAATATATTTATATTGTATTTTCATTTCAAGACTTTCTGCACACTGGGTGCGGCTGAGGAATCCCACTTCCCTGCTTCAGAGAGCCAGCAACGGGTGATGGCGAAAGTGCGGTAGAAAACTGCGGAGCAACTATCCACCAATTTTCTGTCCCTCCATCGGCATATGTAACTGTCAGAAAATTAGTTCCTTTTGGGGTTGGGTCTGCCCCAAAAAGTTTTTCAAATAAGGTTCTGCCGCTTGAAACTCGCCTGTAGACAGCTTCCGCCGCAATCCATCGATCGATTTCCGGGGAGTGGGACGTAGTATTCTCAAAACCCTTATTAATACAACGCACATCTTCCATTAATTTTATGGCGTTTAACGAAGCCATCATTCTGCCGTAGCCACTAAATGGTTCTCCAGCCCCATGCGAAAACTCCAATCCACCCGACATTCCGAAACCTGAATAATTATCATAGCCGCCTGTCACGGTCACCACCGGTAGATCTTGGGCATTCAAAGGTGAAATTCCTGCCATAAAGAACCATAGTAGAGTAAATGGCCTCGCATAAAAATCCATCCGATTTTTCATGGAATTTGTTTTCATGATCCCTCCGGGTTTTCTTCATGATACTAATTCAATGAATTTTTTTGGATAAGACAAATTTCCAAAATAAGCCGCGCCATCTCCTACAGTGAAAAAGTTTAAGTCAACTCTTACGGTGATCCCACTGTTACCCGTGCCTAGCAATCATGACTAATTGCTCTCAAAAATCAGGAAATCGAAATTTTTTGAAAATCGAATTCCAACAACACAATGCAGCACCTTCCATTGGTAGGCAACACCTAGGTTCACAGCGACGTCGCACCCAGCTGCAGCACATCGAGCAAATGGAACTGGCGCCAGCCCCGCACCGGAGGCCTTCAACTTCTGCGACGCACGATCAGCATTAGGACCAGCACAAGGGCCTTCGCGTAGTTCAGAACCCCAACACTACCCAACGAATCGAAGATTTGCGGTAGCAGCGACGTCCCCCATTTTCAGTAGCGCTTGGCTTTGGAGTCCGGGGTTAATTTAACTGGTTTTGGATCAGCCTCTGGGCATAGGCCGCTGGGGTCAACCCGCCAAGTACCTTCTTGGGACGCTCCTCGTTGTATTCCCGGCGCCAGGCTTCTACGATCACCCGGGCGTGCGCCAGGCTCGTGAACCAATGCTCATTCAGGCATTCATCGCGGAACCTCCCGTTGAATGATTCGACGTAAGCGTTCTGGTTGGGCTTGCCCGGTTCGATCAGGAACAGTTGCACACCCCGTGCATGCGCCCAACTCACCATCGCGCGGCCGCAGAACTCCTTGCCGTTGTCGGTTCGGATCGCCTTGGGCAGCCCCCGCGTACTGGCCAACTGCTCCAAGATACGCACCAGTTGGTTGCCACTCAGTGCACGCTCCGGCACGATGGCTACCGCCTCGTGCGTAGCGTCATCAATCACGGTCAAGCTCTTGATACTGCGCCCTTCGGCCGTGCGGTCGAACACGAAGTCCATGGACCACACCTGGTTGGCCGCAGTCGGGCGCTCCAAAGGGTGCCGCTGGGCCAGCGGGATCTTTTTGCGCTTGCGCTTCTTCACTTGCAGGCCCGCCTGGGTATACAGGCGATCCACGCGCTTGTGGTTCACCAGCTCGCCGGCTTGGCGCAGCTTCAGATAGATCATGCCGGCGCCGTAACGTCGATGGCGTTGCGCCAAGGCGATGATCTTCTGCCTGAGGACGCAGTTGCGATCCGTCACTGGTTGATAGCGGTAGGCGCTGGGGCTCATGCCAACGACGCGCAGTGCTCGTCGTTCGCTTAGCCCTTGGCCGTTCATGTGGCGCACCAGTTCCCGCCTTGCGGATGCGCTCACCACTTTTTTCGCAAGGCCTCTTTCGTGACCTCGTTCTCCAACATGGCGTCGGCCAGCAGGCGCTTGAGTCGAGCATTCTCGGTTTCCAGCTCCTTGAGTCGTTTGGCATCCGAGACCGTCATGCCGCCAAACTTGCTGCGCCACAGGTAGTAGCTGGCTTCCGAGAAGCCATGCCTGCGGCACAACTCTGCCACCGGCAGCCCTGATTCAGCTTCCCTCAGGAAGCCAATGATCTGTTCTTCGCTAAATCGCTTTTTCACATCCAATCTCCTGTCGTTTGGGATTGGACTCCAAGTCCTTCTGCTACTCAAATCTGGGGGGACGTCGTCGGCAGCACTTTCCGTCGCGATTCGTCAGGCGGCTCTCATTGCCTCGGCTGGTTGACTGTCTTTTTTCGGCTACTTGGCAGCCTATCGGTTGGTCCACGTAGCTGCCTCATCACTCGTGCAAGACGCCCCAGTCCAAAAAATGTGATGCGCCAAGCGCGCTCCCTGCTACAAGAAGGCCCCGCTCGGGCACACTCCCGGTGTCGATGCAGCTTGCGATGAGATCGACGCAAAAAAAAGGTGGCCGCGCTCCTGCAGTGGCTGGTTCGTAACGGAGGGAAGAAATGATCGCCTGGATTATCGGCATCGGCATTGTCGTGCTGGTGGGGTTGGTCGTTTGGGGAATCTGGACGCTGTCTCGCGACATGGATGGCTATTGATGTTTAACTTGTTTGTATGAGTGGCGGCCGCCTTAGGCGTGGAGGCTGCCGTGCAACCCAAGCAATGGGGCGGCGCTCAGTCCCTTCAATCACCGGAGCGCATATGCCAAGAATCATGACCATCCTCGCCCTCATTGGCGTTCTGGCTGCGGCGTACTTCGCTTACCGCTACGGGGTGTTTTGAGGATGCATGCGCTGATCGCTGCCGCTGGCACCGAACAATGGCTGGTCGCCGAGATCGCGTCCGGAGGCCAGACGGGTGTCGATCGTGCAGCGCTTGATTGGGCGCGCCGACGCACAGTGCCCCATGGAGGGTGGTGTCCGAAAGGTCGTTTGGCGGCGGACGGGCCGCTGGCTGCGCATTACCAGCTTCGCGAAACAGATTCGACGGGTTACCGCCAGCGCACCAAATTGAACATTCGCGACAGCGACGCCACTTTGATTTTCAATACTGGAATGTTGGCGGGCGGAACGCTTCAGACAGTGCGTTTTGCACGCACCTTGGGAAAACCGCATCTGGTTGCTCAACTTGATGCGTTTAGTTTGGATAGCGTGATCCAGGAAATCAGGGTGTGGCTCACAGATGGGAATTTCGGCGTGCTCAATGTGGCCGGGCCGCGCGAAGAGAAATGCCCGGGCATCTATGCCGATGTCGCTGCATTGCTGGACGCCTGTCTGCGACCAAATTTGCGCAATGTTATTGCATCGTCAACCAGAAATGACCAGTGATCTGCTGCTGCGACTTTCGCTTGTTTGATTGGGCAAGCGGAACCGCTCAAATCAAATGAGATGCAGCATCTGGCTTTTGGTGGCAATCGCCGCCACAAAGCCAAACGTCATAAACGAAACCCATAACAAAAGATAAAACAGGATTTTCATGGCTGGAACCATCGAGTTCTGTGGATGCGTGCCGCAAGGGCACGCAGTCGGGGTTGAAAATTTCGCCGTTACTTGCTGGTCAACGAGATGATCGTTCTGGCCTGTCGGCTGCGATAGGAGAGCTCGCTGCCGGTGTACGTTTCGCGCGCTCGCCAGCTCAGGCGGTCGGGGACGCCGTCGGGGTACGAGATGCGTGCGCTGGTCTGGGCCTTGGCCCACTCCAGCGGAGCGCCTTGCGGCGATGGGTTGAGAGAAGCGTGCTTGTTGCTCATAACGGCTTTCATGACTGGCATGTGACCAGTGGGAACTATTCTTGACGCTTGGACATGATCTCCTCGTAGGTCAACATCTCGTTACACAGACATCTTGCTCATGATGAGCAGCATGGATTGCGGTGGCCGCATTTCACTTTTCTGTTCCGCTGGGGTTCGACCCGAGCCACATGCAACGAACTCAAAGTCGACGATATGCACCGCAGTGACAGCGTTTATGTGGCATTGGCTATGTTTCAGTTCACTTTTCGCAAACGAAAAAGCCTGCTGGCGTTGGCTAGCAGGCTTTTCTGTTTCGGCGGGGTCTTGAACCGTACCTGAGGCTATGGGTCATCCGAACGCAGACACGGACCGCCGTATTTCACGCTCACACCGCATGCCCGAAAAGTCTATCGATGCCGCCGCGCAAATGCTTCTCCATCGCCTGGCGTGCGGCACCGGCATCGCCCCTTTCGATGGCCAGTTCCACGGCCGCGTGCTCATGGCATACGCTGTCGCGCCGCTCGCCTTGGGGTCGTCCGGCGAGGCTGCGTGAGAGGCCTATGCTGAAGCGCGTCTGCGGTGCCAGCGCGGTCATCGTCATGCTGAAGAAGCGATTGCCGCAGGCCTGGGCAACGGCGTCGTGGAAGGCCACGTCTTCCTCCACCGCTTCACTGCCTTCGGCCAGCGCCTGATCGAAGCGTTCCCTGCAGCGCCTGATGTGGTGCATTTGTTCTGCCGTTCGCTTGCGCGCTGCCTGGGCCGCGGCTTCGCCTTCGATGAACAGGCGGAACTCCAGAAAGTCGCGGATGTCGGCGATGTTCTTCAAGGTGTCGACCGAGACCGGGCGTGCCTGCGGCATGGCGTCGGTGACGAAGGTGCCCGAACCCTTGCGCGCGTAGATGCGGCCTTCGTCGCGCAAGCGGGCCAGTGCCTGGCGCAGCACGGGCCGTGACACCCCCAGGCGCTGCGACAGCGCGGTCTCTCCGGGCATGCGCGCGCGCGGCTCGAAACCGGGTGTGCCCAGCAGTTGCAGGAGGTCTTCATAGACCTTGTCGCCCAACAGCCGTTCGCTGGAGGTAGCGGTGTGTTCCGACGGGGAATAGGTGTTTGGCATGTGACAGCTATTGACAGGGTATACGGGTGAAGACGCAGGGTATTTTCCAAATCAGAATGCGTCATCTGCTCTTTGGAGCGCGATTTTTCTTCAAAGTTATAAAAAGCTGTAAATCATGTCAATCATACGATCCCTTCGTACCTACCGTGTGCCCGACCGGCCCAGCTTGATCTGGCTCGAGGTGGAAACCAGCGACGGCCTGGTCGGCCTGGGTGAAACCTTTCGCGGCGCGGTGTCGGTGGAGACCTGTCTGCACGAAGAGCTCGCGCCCTGGCTGCTCGGGCGCGATTCGCGCCAGATCGAAGGCATCTCGCGCCATCTGCTGTCGCCTTATGTGGGCTACAACAGCTCGGGGGTGGAGGTTCGCTCGGCCAGCGCGGTCGACATCGCGCTGTGGGATCTCGCCGGCCAACGCCAGGGCGTGCCCATCCACGAAGCCCTGGGCGGCGCGGCACGCCCCAGCGTTCCGGTCTACAACACCTGCGCCGGCTACAGCTTCAACACCAGCGGCAAGCGCCGCGACATCGGTTCGGACGACGAGTCGCAAGGCCCATACGACGACCAGGTGGCCTTCATGCGCGATGCGGGCGCGCTGGCTACCAGCCTGCTCGACGAGGGCTACAAGGCCATGAAGATCTGGCCGTTCGACATCTATGCGCCAGCCAGCCAGGGGCAGCTCATCAGCCTGCCAGATTTGGAGAAGGGGCTGGAGCCGTTCAGAAAGATCCGCGAAGCCGTGGGCAATCGCATCGAAGTGATGTGCGAACTGCACAGCCTGTTCGGCAATCACTCGGCGCTGCGCATCTGCCAGGCGCTCGAAGACTACCAGGTGTTCTGGGTCGAGGATCCGCTGTGCAAGATGGACGACGCCGCGAGCTTGTCCGATTTGCGCCGCCGCACACGCGTGCAGATCTGCGGCAGCGAGACCTTGGGCGGCCTGCGGCCGTTCCGCGATCTGCTGGCCGCCGATGCGCTGGATGTGGTGATGCTTGATTTGGCCTGGTGCGGTGGCTTCACCGAGGGCCGCAAGATCGCGGCGCTGGCCCAGGCCTACAACCGGCCGCTGGCGCCGCACGACTGCACCGGCCCCGTGACGCTGATGGCCGGTCTGCAGATGGCCTTGCATGCGCCCACGGCCATCTACCAGGAAGTGGTGCGCGCCACGTTGGCCACCTGGTACCGCGACATCGTCACGGATCTGCCCGTGATCCAGGCCGGCATGGCCCAGCCCACGACGAAGTCGGGTCTGGGCACGCGCCTGCAGGACAGCTTCAAGCACCGTACCGATCTCATCGTGCGCGAGACGCGCTGATCGCCACATTCATTTTTGAGAGAACTGCCATGCATATCAAGATTGTCGGGCTGCACGCGCCCAATGCCCCGCGCCTGCGCGCGCTGCTGGGCGTCGCACACGAAGTGGAGGCCCTCGACGCCTTCCCCAAAGACGGGCCCATTCGCGCCGATGTGATCATCAGCAACAGCGTCAGCGCCGATGAAGCCGCGCGCATCGAGTGCCGGCTGCTGCAGGTTCCGGGCGCGGGCTCGGAGCAGATCGCCAGCGAAGCCCTGCCAGGCGCGACCACCGTCAGCAATGTCCACGGCCATGAGGTGCCGATCGCCGAGTTCACCATTCACGCGGTGCTGGAGCATTTCGTGCAGCTGTGGCAATACCCGGCGCGGCTCGATGCCCAGGCCTGGGCCGAGGCCTATGCCAGCCGTGCCCAGCACGACGAGGCCTATGGCAAGACGCTGGCCATCGTGGGCTTTGGTCATATCGGCCAGGAAATCGCTCGGCGTGCCAAGGCCTTGGGCATGCATGTCGTGGCCGTCACGCGCAGCGGCAAGCCGACTGCGCCCGACCTGGCCGATGAGTTTGTCGCGGTGTCCGCGCTGGATTCGGTGCTGCCACGTGCGCGCGCCCTGGTGCTGTGCTGCCCTCTGGACGACAGCACACGCGGCCTGATCGGCGCCCGCGAACTGGCCTTGCTGCCGCCGCAGGCGCTGCTGGTCAACGTGGCCCGGGCCGAAGTGGTGGAGGAGCAGGCGCTGTACGAAGCCTTGCGCGATCAGCGGCTGGGCAGGGCGGTGCTGGACGTCTGGTACCAGTACCCCAAGAAAGGGCAGCCGTCGGTGCCGCCTTCGCGCTGGCCCTTGCATGAACTGCCCAATGTGCGCGCCACGCCCCACATCTCGGCCATGACGCCGGCCTTGCTGGAGCGGCGCTACAGCTTCATGGCGAAGAACATCCTGCGCCTGCACGAAGGCCAGCCGCTGCTCAACGTCATTCGATCGCCGCAGTAAGACGGCACGCATCACGCTTGAATCGATTCGATAGACAGGAGACAAAAAATGCACACTTCGACTTTTCCCCCCGCTCTGACCCTCGGCAAATCCCGGCGCGCCGTGCTGGGCCTGGCGGCTTCCACGCTGCTGTGCGTGGCGGCCGCGCCCGCCTTCGCCCAGGAGCCCGCGGCCAGCTATCCCAGCAAGCCGATACGCATCACCGTGCCCAACCCGGCGGGCGGCACGTCCGACATTCTGGCCCGCTTGCTGGCCAAGGATCTGGGCGAGATGTTCAAGCAGACCGTGATTGTCGAGAACAAGGCGGGCGGCAACGGCCACATCGGCGCCTCCTACGTGGCCAAGTCGGCGCCCGATGGCTACAACCTGCTGCTGCTGGATCTGAGTGTGCTGACCATAGGCCCCAGCGTGGTGCCCAAGCTCAGCTACAACCCGCAAAAGGAATTGACGCCGATTGCGATCCCGGCGTATTCGCCCCACCTTCTGGTGGTGCGCAACGACTTGCCGGCCAAGAATCTCGATGAACTGACGGCCTTTGCCAAGAAGAGCGGCACGCCGATCAGCTTCGGCACGCCATTGGCGTCCATCAGCCAGCTCGCCGGCATTCTGATTGCCCAGGACCGGGGATTCGAGTTCAACGTGATTGGCTACAAGGGCGGGGCCCAGGCCCTGGCCGACCTGGCCGGCGGCCAGATCGACAGCGCCATGGCCAGCGTCGTCGCGACCAAGGCCCTGGTGCAGGCCGGCAGGATCAAGGCCGTGGCGGTCACCAGCGCCAAGCCGTTTGCGGCCACGCCAGGCGTGCCCACGATCGCATCGCAGATTCCCAACTTTGTGACGGGTTCCTGGCAGGGCGTGCTGGCGCCGGCCAACACTCCGGCGCCGATATTGGACAAGTTGCAGGATGCGATCCAGCGCATCGTCGCCAAGCCCGAGTTTGCCAAGCATCTGCAGGAACTGGGCTCCGAGCCTTCGGCGATGACGCGTCAGCAGATCACGGAATGGATGCGCTCCGAAACCCAGCTGTGGGGCAAGGTGGTCAAGGACAACAATATCAAGGCGGAGTGAGCGCCTCGAACAGCGGGGGACTTGTTCCTAGGACAGGCCGTTCATGGTTCGACCGGGCCGCGCAGGCAGGCTCACCACGAACGGCTTTTAGGCGCTATGCCTATCCCTGCCGTTCGCCCTGAGCCTGTCGAAGGGTGAACGGCCGACCCTCAAGGCATGAGAGCAGGCCGTTCATGGTTCGACCGGGCCGCGCAGGCAGGCTCACCACGAACGGTTGGGTCAGCGCGACTTAACGGCGGCGTGCCCGGCCGCGCTTCTTGGCCAGCAGGACCAACAGCAACAGCACCACGACCGCGCCAACGGCCATGCCCACGCGCGCCAGCAAAACCAGGCTGGATTTGGCGCCGCCTTCGCGTATGACCTGCACCTGGTCCGCGGTGACGGACACAGCGGAATTGCCATAGCTGGTCAGCAGGAAGTTCGACAGCGCGGCCACTTCTTCGTTCTTCAGCGGCACCATCGCGTTGGTCTGGTCGCCAAACGGCGGCATGAACACATGGCCGCCCTTGGGCGTTTCACGGTCCACGCCGTTGAGAATGGCGGCGATCAGGTTCGACGGATTGGCTTCGCCGGTGATCGACTTGCCAAACAGCGCGGGGTAGTAGCTGTCTTGCGTGCCCTGGCCCGATGCGCCGTGGCACGACGCGCAGTTGGCGGTGAAGATCTGCGCTCCCAGCGCCGTGCCGCTTTGCTTCATGCCTTCGGCAAAGGACGTGCCGCGAAAACCTGCGGTGGCGTCTGTGGCCTGACCGTGGGCGAAGCGGTTGCGCTGGGCCGGGTCTTCGGGCTTGTGGCTGGGCACCGACAGGATGTAGGTCGAGATGGCGCGCAGGTCGGTTTCGTTCAACTGGCTGAAGCTGTGCGTGATCGCCTCGGCCATGGGCCCTGCGGCCTGCGATTTGCCCGGCAGATGGCCGGTGGTCAGGTAAGTGGTCAACTCGTCGACTGACCAGCTGCCTATGCCGTGCGTCTTGCTGTTGGTGATATCGGGCGCATACCAGGCGCCGATCTGCGCGCCGCTCATGCTCTTGCTGGCCAACTCCTGCATCATCGCGCCGCGGGGCGTGTGGCAGGTGACGCAATGGCCCGCGCCCAGGGCCAGGTAGGCGCCGCGGTTCCATTCCGGTGTCTGCGCAGGATCGGGCTCGAACGGCTTGTCGTTGGCGAACAGCAGGTTCCAGCCGATCATCGACGCGCGCACGTTCATCGGAAACGGCAGCGAGGTGGTGGCCTTGGGTGCTTCATCGACGGGCTTCACGCCTTCCATGAAGTAGGCGTACATGGCGTGCACATCCTCGTTCGTGAAGAGCGAGAACGCGGTGTAGGGCATGGCCGGGTACAGCTGCGCACCGTCGGCGCGCACGCCCTTGCGCAGCGCGTCGGCGAATTGCTGCTCGCTGTAGTTGCCTATGCCGTGGCTTTTCGACGGCGTGATGTTGGTGGCGACGATATCGCCCACGGGCGACGAAATCGAATGCCCGCCCGCCATGGGCTTGGTCTTGGTGGCGGTGTGGCAGGCGATGCAGTCCGATGCCGTGGCCAGGTATCGGCCTTTTTCGATCAGTTCGGGCGAATAGTTCTGCGCCATGGCGGCGCCGGCCACGGCCAGCGTGCCGAAAGCCAGAACGGCGGCGGTGCGGGCCGCGCTCACGCGGTGGCGCAGGGAAGTGGTGTGTTGCATAGTGGTCTTGCCCTCGCTCATGCTTTGCGCACTTGCGCTTGCAAGGCATCGGCGGCCTTGATGGCCAGTGCGACCATGGTGATGGTCGAGTTGCCGCAGGCCGTGCTGGCCATCGCGCCGCCGCCCGGAATGAACAGGTTGGCGTGGTCGTGCGAACGGCAGTCGGCGTCCACCACGGAGGTGCTGGCGTCGTTGCCCATGATGGTGCCGCCCATGATGTGCTTGCTCTGCGCGAAGCCCTTGGGTTCCTGTATCTTCACGGCGCCCATGGCTTGCGCAATCTTGTGCAGCAGCGGCACGCCATATTCGTCGGCCGAGCGGCGCGTGTAGTCGCCCACGTCGTAATGGATGGCCGGCTTGGCCAGGCCCAGCCAGTCTTTCTTGTCCGACAGCGTCAGGCGGTTCTCGGGGTTGGCCAGGGTTTCGAAGGCGATCACCACGTTGGTGGTGCAGCCGGCTTCGCGGCGGATTTCCTCGTCGAGCGCGCGGCCGACCTTGCCGGTCTTGAGCGCGTTGAAGGTCACAAAGCGGTTGCGGCCGAAGTTGTTCAGGCGGAAGTAGGCACCCGCATGGCGCGAGCGGAAATCGCCCTGCGAGGTTTCCATGATGCCGGAGTTCACGACCGGGCCCGCACCGGTCCAGTACGGCTCGGTGGTGGTGATGGTGAAGCCCTTTTGCGGGTGGTCCATCATGTTGCGGCCGACCTGGTCGGAGCTGTTGTTCGCAATGCCGTTCGGGTTGCGTTCGTCGGCCGACATCAGCAGCAGCTTGGGCGTTTCCAGGCCGTTGCAGGCCGCGACGAAATGCCCGCCGGTGACACGGTGGGTCTGCTTGTTCGGGTCCATGTAGTGGACCGCGGTGATGCGGTTGCCTTCGCCCGATTCGATCCTGCAGGCCACGGCGTCATAAAGGATCTTCACGCCTTTGCGCTCCAGGCGCAGCAGCGCGGTTTCGCCGTCGTACTTGGCGCCGATGGGGCAGACCGGAACGCAGTTGTTGTTGGCGCAGCAAGCCGGGCGGCCGTCGTAAGGCATGCCGCTGTTGCGTGCCTGCGAAACGTGGATGTTCGACAGGCCCAGCTGCGACTTGACGACTTCGGTGAACTTCTTCTCGCCCGGCGACAGCGGCAGGGCCGGCATGGGGTAGGGCGCGGAGCGCGGCAGGCGCGGCCATTGCTGCTCGGGGTCCGAGGGGCCGCAGATGCCGATCGCGTGTTCGGCACGCACGTAGTAGGGCTCGAGCACGTCGTATTCGAAGGCCCAGTCGCGGCCCACGCCATAGAGCGATTGCAGGCGCATGTCTTCGGGCGTCAGGCGCCAGCTGGTGCCGGCCCAGTGCCAGGTCGAGCCGCCGGCGTAGCGGATATAGGTCTGATCGTAGCTGTCGGGGCCGGAGAGCTGCAGGTAGTCATCGCCGGGCATGGGGTGGGGCGCCCAGTCGCGCGGCGGGTAGATCGAGTTGGCGCTGCCTTTGTTCGACAGCGGCATGTTGCGGAAGTTTTCCACGATCTCATTGCGGTAGACACGCGGGCCGGCTTCGAGCATCAGCACGCTGATGCCGGCATCGATCATTTGCTCGGCGATCGTGAGGCCGACGACGCCGGTGCCGATGATGACCACATCGGCGGAAGTATTCTTGTTCATGGTGGGAATGTTTTTTGCGCGCGCGTGGCGCACGCTGGCGTCAACGGCCAGCGCGCAGGGCCGGCACGCGGTTTCTCAGAATTGCGGGATGGGCAGCAGCGGCGCGTTGTCGAGTTGCTCCCACGCATTCGGCGCGGTGAACCCATACGACGGAATCGCCACCACATCGCGGGTGACCTGGAACGTCAGCGCATGCTCGTAAGTGAACATGGCGTCTGCCTTGCCGGCGCCGGCCATGCCGCTGTACCAGGCAAAAATGATCCATTGGGCCAACTTGCGCTGCGGGCCTTCGGGAATATCGTCGTAGAAATCTTCGACCGCCGTCGCCTTGCGCTCCTGCGCGAGTTGCAGGATGGCGGCGGAGCTGTCCGCGAAATCCGCGAAGTTCGCGCGCGCATAGGCTTCCATCTTGGCGCCCGCGGCCGCATTCAGGCCGTGGTTGACCAGCATCTGCGACAGGCTCATGAAAGGCGAGGTCGCGGCGGCGGAGCCGGAAGCCGCGGTGCCGGCACCGGCCAGCGCGGAAGATTGCAATGGGCCTGCATAAGCCGTCAGCATCGCTGCCGCCGCACCGAGCAAGGCTTGTCGGCGAGAGAGGGAATCGGGGGAAGACATCGTGGGGAGCCGCTATTCCAGAGAGTGGGAAAAGATTGCGTGGCGGGCATTTCTTGGCGTCTTGGCGCGACCGTCCAGGCAACTGCGCGAATTCTAATTTGTTAAGGGTTTACCCTTGGTAATTCCCTGGGAAATGGCCTTGCATGCAGGCCCGGTGCGAGGCATAGAAAAAGCCCGCTGGTGGTGCCAGCGGGCTTGAGCTCGGGAGCCGGGCCGCTTATGGGGCCACGCGCACCAGCGTCAGGTCGGCGGTCCTGCCGGCGCCGCGCGTGAGCACGGGGTAGGCGGTGTCGCTGGCGTAGGTTGTCTGGTTGCCGACGGTGATGCGCGCGTTGACCCGGTACTCAGCGGCGCTGTTGATCGGGGTGGTGTCGGTGGGCAGCATGAACTTGTAGGGCGGCTTGAGGTTTTCGATCTGGATCGCGGTCTGGCCCACCACCTTGGCAGGCGCTGCGGCGCTGGCGATTTCATGCAACTCGACGATCAACGTGGATTGCAGCGGCGCGTCTACAGGCTCGGCCAGGTTCACGGTGCCGACAATGGCGTGGGCCTGGGGCGCAGGCACGCGTTGCGACTGGGCGCAGGCGGCGAGCAGCGCCGCGGCGGAAATGACAGTGGCCAGAACGGCGCGGCGACGAATGGTGCTTGCAATCATTTCAATCCTTCTTCTTTGAGCAGAATCTTCAGTCTCGGCCAAAGATTGCCGGCTGGATGTAGGACGGGGGTTTGCATGCACCGCTGTAAATTCTCAAATTCTCGAACAAACCTGAATGATCAAGTCATGCAGGCCAGGTTCTCGGCAAATCAAAGGAAAGCTGTCGCTGGTGGCGAATGGAAAGCAGGTAGCTGCAGCCGTTGAAGCGTGCATACAGCAGCAGGTAATGCGCCATGACGTACTCGCGCAATTCCGCATCGGGCGCGAGCGCGGCGAGTTGCCGGGTCAGACGATCAATGCCGTTGGCCGCTTCGACTGACCGTGTCGGGCGTTCGAGGAACAAGCGGCCCATGGCAGGGAAACGCTCGAGGTTGGAAATGACGGTATCTGCCAGTTCTGCCAACAGCGCGTCAAACGCGTGCCCAGCGCCCGCGTCTATCAGAAAGCTCTCCAGCTCTTCGAGATTGCGCTCGAAATTCGCGGTCGCCTGGATGCTGTATTGGGTGGTCACGGTATGGGGTTGCCGGTCACTTGCCTGCCTTGGTGGCGCGCCTGCGCTGGATGGCCGAAATGGTTTCACGCGCGTCTTTGACCTCACCGGCAGCGACATCCGCCAATCCGCGACTGGCGTCCTCGATCACCAGCAGATGGATGCGTTCGCGCTCCAACTGGTGGTAGTAGTCCAGCCGCCTGGCATCGATCAGGGCTACATAGCTTTCGCCATTCTTGGTGATGATCTTCTCGGCGCCCGCCTTGACCTGATCGGCCAATTCCGAGAGATTGGCACGGGCTTGCGATAGTGGAATCACGTCCCCAGCGGAAATAGCCATGGCTGCCTTGAAATTTGTACAAAGTTAAGTACATCATACGCGCGTGTAGAAGAAGGATAAAGAGCGCTGGCACGTTCGCTGATCGGCTGCGCTAAGATAGCGCCTCGCTCCGGGGTGCACGCCAGTGCTGAGATCTACACCCGAGAACTTGACCCGGGTCATTCCGGCGTAAGAAGAGCTTGCACCCTGACGTGGCTGCGCCTTGCCGCGCGCACGGGCGAGGGGCCTTCGGAGCATTCGTTTTACGCTCTCGAAGGATTTCCATGGACAAGGCCGCCTCGCTGGTCGCAGATCTGCTTGCATTCATCGCGCTCGATGGGTGCACCGACGACCAGTTCGATCAACTCGCGCTGCGCCTGTTCGCCTACCAATACGAATCGAATGCGCCGTTTCGCAGTTTCTGCCAGCGGCGCGGCGCGACGCTGCGCAATGTGAAGACCTGGAGCGACATGCCGGCCGTGCCCATCGATGCGTTCAAGGCCATGGAGCTGCGCAGCGCGCCGGCATCGGCCGACGAGCGCGTGTTCATGACCAGCGGCACCACGGGCCGCGCGGCGCGCGGGCGGCACTTTCACCCGCAGCTCGATGTCTACGATCTGTCGATGACGCGCAACTTCGCCCAGCGCTTCATGCAGGGCCAGGCGCGCCTGCCCATGGGCATTCTGTTTCCCGACGAGCAGGCCATGCCCAACTCGTCGCTGGCGCACTACCTGGCGCTGGCCAAGTCTGAGTTTGGCACGCCCGACAGCCGCTACTTTCTGACGCCCGAAGGCCTCGACATGCCGGGCTTGTGCGCCGCACTGGAAGCGTCCGAGCGCAGCGGACTGCCCTATGCGCTGCTGGGCGCGAGCTTCAGCCTGGTGCATGTGATGGACGCCTTGCGCGCCCAGGGCCGCAGCTTTCGCCTGCCCGCGGGCAGCCGCATTCTCGACACCGGCGGCTACAAGGGCCAGTCGCGCGAGCTGCCGCTGGAAGACTTCTATGCCGATCTGTCGGCGCTGTTCGGCGTGCCGCGCACCCAGTGCATCAACATGTATGGCATGACCGAGCTGAGCACGCAGTTCTATGACGCGGGCAATGCGACGCTGCCGTCGGTGAAGTCGGGCCCGCACTGGATTCGCTCGCGCCTGGTCGAGCCCGTCACGGGGCGCAGCGTCGCGGCCGGCGAGCGCGGCATTCTGGTGCATTGCGATCTGGCCAACTACAACGCGGTCACGACCATTCTGACCGAAGACGTAGGCCTCTGGGCCGACGGCGGCTTCCTGCTGCTGGGCCGCGCCGAAGGCGCTGCGGCCAAGGGCTGCTCGCTGGCCGTTGACGAGTTCGTCAAGGCCGCGACGGCATGACCATCACGCGCATCACCGCGGGCTATCTGCCGGGCCTGCGCGACGACGAAGTGCAGTGGCATGTGCTGGCGTTCGCGCAGGGCAGCCAGCGGCTCGAAGTCGCGGTGCCGGTGCTGACGGCCGCGCAGATGCAGGCGCTTGTCGAGCGCGTGCGCGCGGCCGCCGACTTGCAGCTGCGGGCCATGCCCGTGGCCGAAATCATCGACGCGATAGACCGCGCGATCGCGCGTCTGCTGGACCGCAATGATGCGTATCGCCGTGATGCCGAAACCTGGCTGCCCGTGGTCAGCGGCTACGACGCCGACATGGTGCGGCTGGGCCTCTCGGGATTCTTCAAGACGTTTCGCGCCGCCCAGCTGCGCCGCTTCGTCGCCGAAGACTTCGCCAACCCCGGCGTGCTCGACGGCTTTGAGCCCGCGCCCAAGGGCGGGGCGGTGCGCGCTTTCGGGCCCGATCTGCTGGTGCACAGCTGGGCCGGCAATGTGCCCGCGCTGTCGCTGTGGAGCCTGCTGTGCGGCCTGCTGGTCAAGGCGCCCAGCATAGGCAAGCTGGCCAGCGCCGAGCCGCTGTTCGCGGGCTGGTTCGCACGGCTGCTGGCCGAAGTGCATCCGCCGCTGGCCGATTGCCTGGCCGTGGTCTGGTGGAGCGGCGCGGGCGGCGAGACCGGCCTGGGCGCCGAAGGCGCGGCCGCGCTTTATGCCCAGGCCGACACGGTGCTGGCCTATGGCGGCAATGCCTCGCTCGATGCGCTGCGCCGTCGCCTGCCCGTGACCACGCGCTTTCTGCCCCATGGCCACAAGCTGGGCTTCGGCCTGGTGGGCGCCCAGGCGCTGGACGCGCTCAAGGCGCCGGCCGTGGCGCGGCTCGCGGCCTGGGATGTGATGCGCTACGACCAACAGGGCTGCTACTCGCCGCATGTGTTCTATGTGGAGCGCGGCGCGCCGGTGTCGCCGCGCGCGTTTGCCGACTATCTCGCGGCCGAACTCGCCAACCTGCAGCGGCGCTTCGCGCGCCGCGCGCTCGATCTGGAAGAGGGCGCGGCCGTCGCCAAATGGCAGCAGTCCGTGGAGTGGCGCGCGCCTGCGGGTGACGGCGAAGACCTGCTGATAGGCCCGGCCGATGCGCCGTGGAGCGTGGCGTACAGCGACAGCCTGCAGCCCCTGGCGCCCACGGCGCTGTACCGCACGATTGCCGTGGTGGGCGTCGATTCGCTCGATGCCGTGGTGCCCGTGGTCGCGGCGCAGCGCGAATTCCTGCAGACCGCGGGCATCGCGGCCGCGCCCGAGACGTTGTACCGTCTCGCGGGCCTGCTGGGCGCGGCGGGCGTCACGCGCATCAGCGCCATTGGCGCGATGAGCATGCCCGAGGCCGGCTGGCACCACGACGGGCGTTTCAATCTGCTCGACCTGGTGCGCATGACCGAGATCGAGCAGTCGGCCGAAATCGCGGCCCAGCCGTTTGCGCCCTATGCGGATTGACCATGGCGTTTCTTGATATCCAGAAGGTGGTGTTCACCTACCCGGGCCGCGCGCCCGTGGTCAACGGCGTCGACTGGCGCATGCAGGCCGGTGATTTCCACTGCCTGCTGGGCCGCAGCGGCTGCGGCAAGACCACGCTGCTGCAGCTGGCCGCGGGCCTGTTGCGCCCGCAGTCGGGGCATATTCTGCTCAACGGCGGTGAACTCGCCGCGCCCGGCCCGCAGCTGGGCTTCATGTTCCAGGCGCCCACGCTGCTCGACTGGCACCAGGTGCTGGGCAATGTGCTGCTGCCGGTGTCGCTGCAGCGCAAGCCCACGCCGCAAGACCAAGCGCGCGCGCTGCAGCTGCTGGCGCAGCTGGGTCTTGCCGACCATGCACACGACTATCCGCGCCAGCTTTCGGGCGGCCAGCAAAGCCGCGTGGCGCTGGCGCGCGCGCTGATGCTCGAGCCGCCGCTGCTGCTGCTCGACGAGCCGTTCGCGGCGCTGGACGCGATCACGCGCGCCGAGCTGCAGGACGATCTGCTGCGCACCTGCCGCGCGCTGGGCACCACGGTGCTGTTCGTGACGCATGACATCAACGAGGCCGTGTATGTGGGCGACCGCATCGCGCTGATGCACGGCGGGCGCATCGTCGACGACATCGAAATCAAGCTGCCCGCGCCGCGCACCCAGGCCATGCGCCATGGTCCTGAATTCAACGAATATTGCGCGCGCGTGCGCGCCGCCATGGACAGGACCGCCGCATGAACCCGACGCCATTGCAGGCGCGGCTCATGGCCGCGGCGCTGCTGTTGATTTTGCTGGGCCTGTGGGAGCTGATCGTGCGCCAGTCTGGCCTGTCGGCGCTGGTGCTGCCCGCGCCTTCGGCCGTGGCGGCGGCGCTGTGGACGGGCCTGGCTTCGGGCTATTTCTGGCCGCATATCGCCGCCACGCTGCAGGCGCTGTTGCTGGGCTTGGCAGCGGGCGGGCTGTTCGGCCTGTTCGCGGGCATGGCGCTGGCGGAGTCGGCGCTGCTCGAGAGCGTGCTCAAGCCCTATGTGGTGGTGAGCCAGGTCGTTCCCAAGCTCGCGCTCGCGCCGCTGTTCGTGCTGTGGTTCGGCTTCGGCCTGCTGCCCACGGTGCTGATCACCGCGCTGATCTGCTTTTTTCCGCTGATGGAAAACACGCTCACCGGCCTGCGCCAGGTCGATGCCCAGCGGCTGCAGCTGTTTCGCATGCTGGGCGCGACGCGCCTGCAGACGCTGCTGCGCCTCAAGCTGCCCACGGGCCTGCCGGCGATTCTTGCGGGCCTGCGCGTGGCCGTGGTGCTGGCGCTGGTCGGCGTGGTGGTGGCCGAATTCATGGGCGCGAGCCGCGGCCTGGGCGCCGTGGTCATCGCTGCCCAGGGAATGATGGACACCACCTTGATGTTCGCGGCCCTGGTCATCATCGCGGCCATAGGCCTGCTGCTGTACCAGGCCTGCATGCTGCTCGAGCGCCGGCTGCTGCGCTCCCACGCCTTTCCTCTTTCGTCCACTGCGCGCGCGCGCTGAAAAATCCTGATCGCCATGACTGCAATGCACCACCCGTCTTCGTTCATCTCCCGCCGCAGCCTGCTGGGCGGCCTGGCCGGCCTGACCTTGGCGGGCACCGCCGGCGCCGCCAACGTGCAGGGCAAGATCCGCCTCGCGGGCTGGAGCAAGCCCATCAGCGAGATCACCAATATCCTGGCCGAACCCGACAAGGGCTTCTTCAAGGCGCAAGGCGTGGAGCTGACCTATCTGCCGGGCGCGGGCGGCGGCGACGCGATCCGCAACATTCTCAGCGGCCAGGGCGATGTGGCGTTCACCGATCCCGGCTCGTTCTTCATGGCGCTCGACAAGGGCGAGAAGCTGGTCGCGATCTACGACATCTACCCGCAGAACGTGTTCAACGTGGTCTCGCTCAAGTCGTCGGGCATACAGAAGCCGGCCGACCTCAAGGGCAAGAAGATCGGCGTCTACAGCCTGGCCAGCGGCACGCGCCAGAACCTGCTGGTGATGCTGCACCAGGCCGGCCTCAAGGAGTCGGATGTGCAGATTGTCGTCACCGGCCTGCTGAACTTCGCGCCGCTGATGCAAGGCCAGGTCGATGCCACGGCAGCGACCGACACCGGGCTGGCCGTGGGCCTGCGCAAGGGCATTGGCGAAGTCAACATCATGCAGGTGCGCGACCACCTCAACATCTCCAGCGACATGTTCGTGGTGCGCGAGGAAGTGCTGCGCCAGAAGAAGGATCTGCTCAAGGCGTTCCTGCAGGGCTACCGCGACAGCGCGGCCTGGATGATCGCCAACCCCGAAGAAGCCGCGCAGCTGGCCGGCAAGCACGCGATCGACGGCACGAACCGCGAGATCAATCTCGACGTGATACGCCTGCGCAATGCGTCCTCGCTGCCCACGGCGCAGGCCAAGGGCGCGGCGCCGCGCCTGGGCAGTTTCGATCTCGCGGCGCTGCAAAAGGGCGCCGACACCTACCGCGCGCTGGGGCTGGTGCAAAAGCAGCTCAAGATGTCCGATGTGGTGGACAGCAGCTTGATTCCAGGGGCTTGAGATGGTGCAGGATTCGGCAATGGGGCTGCGCGGCAAGGTGGTGCTGGTCACGGGCGCGAGCCGTGGCATAGGCGCGGCCATCGCCGTCGCCTTTGCGCGCCAGGGCGCGACCGTGGCCATCAATCACCTGTCCAACGACGCGGCCGCGGCGCAGACGGCGGCGGCCTGCACGGCGGTGGGCGGCGACGCCTGGGCCGTCAAGGCCGATGTGGGCTCCAAGCCCGCGGTGCAGGCCATGGTCGACGCCATCGTGGGCGAAGCCGGGGCCATCGACATCGTGGTCAACAACGCTTTTCGCCCCTATGCGTTCGACCCCGAGCGCCGCAGCCATTTCGATGCGCTCGAATGGAGCGACTACCAGGCGCAGTTCGACGGCGCCGTGGGCGCGGCCTTCAATGTCTGCAGCGCCGTGCTGCCGCAGATGCGCCAGCGCGCGCGCGGCAGCATTGTCAATATCGTGAGCAATCTGGTCGAGCACCCGGTCGTGCCGTACCACGACTACACCACGGCCAAGTCGGCACTGGTGGCGTTCAGCCGCAATCTGGCGAGCGAATTGGGGCCCGTGGGCATTCGCGTCAACTGCGTCGCGCCCGGTCTGGTCTACCCCACGCAGGGCACGCGCAACACCAAGGAATCGTTTCGCGAGTCGTTGATCGCGGCCACGCCGCTGCGCCGGCTCGCCAGCCCCGAAGACGTGGCCGGGCCGGTGCTGTTTCTGGCGTCGGAACTCAGCGGCTTCATGACGGGGCAGGTGCTGTTTGTCGACGGCGGGCTGGTGATGCGCTGAACTGCGCGAGGATGTAAGCCAATGCCCACGGTTCATCCTCTTTTGCGCCTACCGCCATCCGCCCGGCGGTGATGCATCCTTGAGGCGTACTTCAACCAAGGGCCGTCAAGACGGTCCAGCCACAAGGGAACACTATGAACACCGATCAAATCAAGGGTACGCTCAAGGACGCAGCTGGCAAGGTTCAGCAAAAGGCGGGTGAAGTGATCAACAGCCCAGAGCAACAGGCCAAGGGCGTTGCCAAGCAGGTCGAAGGCCAGACGCAGAAGGCCGTCGGCGATGTGAAGGAAGTCGCCAAGGACCTGGCCAAGAAATAACGGCGCAGGGTCCGGCATGCCGGACCAGCCCAGGCCCCCGTTGCGCATGCTGCGGGGGCATTTTTGTTTCAACGGCGCCCGATTCCTAGGCGCCCAGATCGCAAGCTACCCAAGGTTGACCTATGAATACACCCCCCGACAAAACCCAGGCCAAACGCGATGCATCTTTTCGCAGCAGCTTTTTCACCTCCCGCGCGCTCCTCATCTTTGGCGTGATTCTCGCGTTCTTGGTGATCGCGATGTTTGTTCCCTGGTAAAAACGGCGCGCCGCCTCGCTCACCGCGGCGCGTCACAGGGCGATTGCCAGTAAGCCGCGCCGCCGCGCGCGCAGGCCAGATCCATATCGTCAGCCAAGTCTGATGGTGTCGCCGAAGAGGACGCAGGCCCAGCGGCGTAAAGCAGCGTGCCTGCGGCCAATGGGCGGTACAGCTCGACATGCGTGACGGTGAAGCTTTGGGGCATCAAGGCGCGGACCTTGTAAATGCAGGCGACGGGTTCGGCCAGCGCCGGGGGCAGGGTACTGGCGGCCTGCCAGGCAGCCCAGGTCCAGGCGGCAAGAATGCCGTCGTATTCGTCGGGTCGAGACGGAATTCGGTCCAGCGGCGCAGCGGGGTGGTTCTGCGCCACCCATTCCTCGAATTTCGCGCGTCTTATGTCCTGTGCTGTCATTGGTCTGGTCTCCGCAACGGTACAAGCGAGGGCTGCCGGCGCGACGCAATGGTCGCCTGGCCGGTGCTGCCATGGGGATTTCGTCACGCCGCCGCACTTTCAGTTCCATCCCCGCGTGACCGTTTTTTCAGGTCGCATGCCTTGAATCTTTGCCCATGGCTTCCAATTTCCGGAACCCCGCGCCCGTTTTGGGCTCCAACCCATTTGTTATCCATTCAGGAGCTGAAGCATCCATGACACACGACGAAATCCGCGCGACTCTGACCCTGTGCCTGCTGGCCTCGTTTGCCGATGGAGAAAAGCATGACCGTGAACGCGAGCAGATCCGCCAGGTGGCGCAAGGGCTGGCGGGAGACCAGGCCATCAATCTGCCCGGCTTGTACCAGGACGTGCTGCTGCGCCGCGTTCAGTTGCAGGACGTGCTGGCGCAGTTGACCAGCACGGACTCGCGCCAGTTGGCCTATGAGATGGCGGTCTGCGTCTGCGATGCCGACGGCCAGACCAGCCCCAAGGAAGAAGCGTTTCTCGCGCAGGTGCGCCAGGCCTGGGGCATGGGCGGCGCGGCCGCTGCGCCGGCTGCTGCGGCTGCGGTGGGCAGCGACTGGGGGCGTGGCGATGAAAGCTTCGATGCCCAGGCCCGCGCCGTGGCCGATGCGCCGCTGAAGACCGCCGTGGCGGGCACTGCGCTGGCCGAAGCGGCGCTGCCCCAGGGCGTGGCCGTGCCGCACCCGGCCGCCGTGGACGCCTTGCCGTCGACGGCGGCGCAGCGCCGGCCGGGCACTCTGTCGGCTGCCGACATGGACAGCAAGATCCTGAAGTCGTCGATCATGAATGGCGCCATCGAACTGCTGCCCGAGAACCTGTCGACGCTGGCCATCATTCCCTTGCAGATGCGCCTGGTCTATCAGATCGGCCAGAGCTATGGCTATGAACTCGATCGCGGCCACATCAAGGATCTGCTGGCGGCGCTGGGCGTGGGCCTGACTTCGCAGTACCTCGAAGAGGCCGGACGCAAGCTGCTCAGCGGCTTGCTGGGCAAGGCCGGCAAGGGCTTCTTCGGTGGCGTGGGACGCCAGGCGGTGAGCAGCGGCATGAGTTTCGCTTCGACCTATGCGCTGGGTCATGTGGCCAATCAGTACTATGCGGGCGGCCGTACGCTGTCGACCGACATGCTCAAGGACGCCTATCAGCATGTGATGAAGGACGGCCGTGAGCTGCAGGCGCGCTATCTGCCGCAGATGCAGGAGACCGCGCGCGGTCTGAACACCGCCAAGATCATGGCGATGGTGCGCGGCGCCTGACGCGCTTGTTGTGGTGCCTGCGCCCCGGGCGCAGGCGCTGCAGCATCGGCTGACAGCTGTTACCGCGGCGGTGTCGGCCACAGGGCAATAATGGCGGCATGGAGCCATTACTAGATCATCTGTCCGAGACCGTCAGCTCGGCCAAAACGTTGGAAGAGCTGTCGCGTCCCTTGCTGGAAATGCTGGTGTCCGTCACCGGCATGGAATCCACCTATCTGACGACCATCGATCTGCAGCACAACCTGCAGCATGTGCTGTTTGCGCGCAATACCAGCGAGATGCAGATTCCCGAGGGCTTGTCGGTTCCCTGGGAAGACACGCTGTGCAAGCGCGCGCTCGATGAAGAGCAGCCGTTTGCCGACGATGTCGGCCTGCGCTGGGGCGATTCGGACGCCGCGCGCGCGCTGCAGATCCAGACCTATCTGAGCACTCCCGTGCGCCTGGCCGACGGCGCCTTGTACGGCACGCTGTGCGCTGCCAGTTCGGCACGGCGCGAACTGCCCGAGCAGGCGCGGCATCTTCTGTCGCTTTTCGCAACGTTGATCGCCCAGCAGGTGGAGCGCGAGTTGCTGGTGCGCCGGCTGATGGAGGCCAATTCCCGTCTGAGCACCTATGCGAACACCGACCCGCTGACCGCGCTGGCGAACCGGCGCGCGCTGCACCAGGCGCTGACCCGCCTGCTGGAGCAGGGCGCGCGGCGCGGCATTGGGGTGCTGGTGGCGTTCATCGATCTCGATGGCTTCAAGGCCATTAACGACACTTATGGCCATGATGTAGGAGACCAGTTTCTGATTGCACTGGCCGAGCGCCTGCGCAATTTGCTGCGCGCCGAAGATCTTGCAGCGCGCCTGGGCGGAGACGAGTTCGTGGTCATCGCGCTGGGCCCCGAACGGCTCGACATGCTGGCCGATGCCGAGCAGGCATTCGCGCAAAGAGTGTTCCAGGCAACGCGTGGCGAGTACCAACTGGGCGCGTTGCAGATGCATTACGACGGCGCGAGCGTGGGCGTGCTGGGCGTGGCGCCGGGCAGCCAGAATGCGATGCAGGCGCTGCAGGCCGCCGACGCGGCCATGTATCAAGTCAAGCAGGCGCGCAGGAGTCAGCTCTCGCACATGCATTGAGCGCGGGCCGCGCCGAATGGAAAAAGTCCACCGGCTGCAGGGCAACCGGTGGACTTTCAATCGGCACTGGCCGGAGGCCTACAAGCGGCCCATGAGCAGAAGCACAATCAGGACGACCACCACCAGGCCCAGAACGCCGCTGGGTGCATAGCCCCAACTGCGGCTGTGCGGCCAGGACGGCAGTGCTCCGACGAGCAGCAGAATAAGGATGATCAAAAGGATGGTGCTGATGGCCATGGTCAACTCTTTTCTGTTTGGTTAATAAGCGATCGCTTCAAGCGCGCATCTCATCTGCGGCGACTGGAAGGGAGCGTTTGAGGCCCCCTCCCGCCCTCGGGATGCGACCCTGGGTTGACCATAAGTCCGGGCCGCTCGCGCCCGGGTAGGATGCCGCCGCATTGACTCGCATGCTTATTGGAAGTGCCGGTCACTGCCGGCCAAAACCCAGGTGCTTTGGTTCGGTGTATTCGGACCATCCGTGGCGTTGACCTTCATGGGAATACGGGTCAGAAGCCAGACGCCGATCCGCGAAGCGCTGCTGCAGCGGGTGG
The DNA here is from genome assembly GCF_018413525.1 of Acidovorax sp. CCYZU-2555. GTDB lineage: Bacteria > Pseudomonadota > Gammaproteobacteria > Burkholderiales > Burkholderiaceae_C > Comamonas. Next base: position 32,778 of record NZ_JAHCDD010000034.1, on the reverse strand, counting down.
CACATGCCGACGCAACGCCTCCAGCGCTCGCTTCACCCCTGCCCGAGGTCCACCCGTTCGGCCAGGAAATCCAGAAATGCACGCACGCGCAGGGGCAGGTATCCGCCTTGACCGACATACACGGCGTGGACTTCCTCGATATCGCCGGGATTGCAGTCTTCAAGCACGGGCCGCAGGCGGCCGGCGGCAATGTCTTCGCGCACCTGGAAAGCCGCCAGGCGTGCCAGCCCCAGTCCTGCGAGGGCCAGCCGGTGCAAGGCCTCGCCATCACTGGCCTGGGCGTTGCCGGTGACCGGCAGTACGACATCTTCACCCGCATGGCGCAGCGGCCAGCCGGGCTGGGCCCGCACATGGTTGGGCCCCAAGCGGTTGTGCGCCAGCAATTGTTCCGGTGTAGTGGGCGTGCCGTGGCGAGCCAGGTAGCTGGGCGTTGCGACAATCATCATGCGCGTGGCGCCGAGCTTGCGCGCCACCAGATTCGAGCTTTTCAGCGGGCCGGCACGCACCGCCACGTCGGTGCGCTGCTCCAGGATGTCGATGACTTCGTCGGTCAGCACGATGTCCAAGGTCACGTCTGGATGCTGCGCCAGAAACTCCGGTGCCAGCGGCAGCAGGAAGTGATGCCCGAACGGCACGTTGGCATTGACGCGCAAGCGGCCGCGCGGCGTGCTGTGCTCGTTGGCGCAGCGTTCGGCTTCTTCCAGATCGGCCAGGATGCGCACACCGCGCTCGTAGAACGCGCAGCCTTCGGCGGTGATCTGCAATTGGCGGGTGGAGCGATTCACCAGCCGCGCGCCCAGGCGTTGTTCCAGTCGGGCAACCAGCTTGCTGACCGCCGAAGGCGTCATGCCGCACACGCGGGCGGCGGCGGAAAAACCGCCCAGTTCGATGACCCGAACAAACACTTCCAGTTCGCCGGATCGGTTCACGTCCAGCCGCGCCACAGCTGCCTCCTTGATGAAATCAACGCATAAATGATGTTCCTCGGAACAGTCTATTCCGAAGTGATCTTTGAATTCATAATTTTTCTCTAGAAGGTCTTTCAATTCATCAACAAAGAAAATCCATGACAACAGTTTCCAAGGCTTCGGTGGCAGCCATGCTCAGCGTGGCGCTTGCGGCAGCCACGGCCTTGTCGGCCACGCCCGCAATCGCCTGCGCGTGGGTCGCAACCTGGCAGGCCAGTCCGCAAGCCACCTGGGGAGACGACTTCCTGTTTCCTGCCAATGTCCCACCCGTGCTGTACGACCAGACCGTGCGCCAGGTCGCGCGCGTCAGCCTGGGGGGACAACGCCTGCGCATCGTGTTGTCCAACGCTTATGGCGCCGAGCCCATCGTCGTGGGCAAGACCACCATCGCCCGGCCTATAGGCAGCGGGGCGGTTGCAGTCGACAGCCTGCGGTCGCTGACATTTGGCGGGAAGAATGAGGCAACGCTGCTTCCCGGCGCAACGTTGGTCAGTGATCCCGTGGACTTGGACGTTCCGGCACTGGCACAGGTGGCGGTGAGCATCCATTTGCCGAATGCGACGGCCGTAAGCACTTTTCACTGGGACGGCCGCCAGACGGCCTGGATCGCGCCCGGGGACCAGACGGCCAGCGCCGCGCCGGCGAAGGCAGGTGATGCCCTGCAGAACACCACGGCCCGCCCGCTGCTGACGGGAATCCAGGTGGAAACCGCAACGGTCGCGCGGGCCGTCGTGGTTCTGGGCGACTCCATCACCGACGGCGCGAGCGCCAGCCTCGACAGGGACCGCCGCTGGCCCGATTTCCTGGCGGCCCGGCTGGCTGCGCATGGGGTGGCGGTCGTCAATGCGGGCATTTCGGGCGCGCGACTGCTGTCCGACGGCATGGGGGTCAATGCCCTGGCGCGCCTGGAGCGCGACGTGCTGGCCCAGCCGGGCGCAAGCAGCGTCATCGTGCTGCTGGGCATCAACGATATTGCCTGGCCGGGCACGGTGTTCGCGCCCAATGCTGCACGCCCGACGCTGGATGCGTTGACGGCGGGCTACCGGCAACTGGTCGCACAGGCCCATGCGCGCGGCGTGCGCGTGATCGGCGCCACGCTGACGCCATTTGAGGGCGCTTTGCCCGGCACGCCTCTGAGCAACTACTACCAGCGCGACAAGGAGGTCCTGCGCCAGCGGGTGAACGACTGGATTCGCGGCAGCGGCGTGTTTGATGCGGTGATCGACTTCGATGCCGCGCTGCGCGATCCTGAGCATCCCACCCGGATGGCCGCGCGCTTTGATTCCGGCGACCGCCTGCACCCTGGCGACGAGGGCAACCGCGCAATGGCGCAAGCCGTCGATCTCGAAGCGGTGCTTGCGCAAGTCGGGGTCGCGCCCGGCGATACCTCGAAGATCTTGCGGGAGCGCTCGATCATGCTACCTGGCCCCGGCGAAACGCGCCGCTGAAGAGGGGTGGCATGAAAAAAGGGCCCTGAGGCCCTGGTCGTTGCAGCCGTCACGCAGACGGCTGACCGGTGCATTTCAGCCCATGCTTATTGCGGCGTACGCTGCTGGGAAGGGTTGTTGCCACTGCCCGGTTGCTGTTGCTGGCCCGGATTGTTCTGCTGCTGCTGACCCGGATGGGTAGGGCTGCCTGGTTGCTGCTGACCGGGATTGGTCTGTTGCTGCTGGCCCGGGTTTTGCGGGTTGCCGGGTTGCTGGTTGGGATTGTTCTGCTGTTGCTGCTGCCCCTGGCGGTTGGGGTCGTTTTGCTGCTGCTGGCCTGGATTGTTCTGGTTATTGTTGGCGTTCTGGCTCTGGTCTTGCTGTGTCATTTCCATACTCCTTGAGGTGTCGGTAACGGTACTCAGTGATCGGCTGCCACTGAAGCTTTACTTTGGACCTCTGAGGATTTGGCGGGTGTAGGACAGTCAGGTCCTTACCTTTTGTTGCGCTGGATTAGGGTCACCAATGGAGACGCGTGTGGACGCAGGGACAATAGTGCAAGCCCGGCCACTGATACAACAGCAGCCAAGCACCTAAGTCCGGTGCGCTTATCGCGCAAGCGATAGGCAGGATGCTGGGCCCGCTGGCCTTCTCTTGAAAAGGAATAAACAATGAATCTGCGCCCCAACCGCCGCCATTCCCTGGGTCTGCTGGCCATGCTGGCCGCCACGGCCTGTCTGCCTGCGCTGGCCGCGGCCCCGGCCAAGACCGCGATGGAAGTCTGGAAGGACCCGAACTGCGGCTGCTGCAAGGATTGGATCGCGCTGATGGAAAAGGCCGGCTTTGCCGTGACCGTGCACGACACCGGCAACAACGCCGTGCGCGCCAAGCTGGGCCTGCCGCAGCGCCTGGGCTCCTGTCACACGGCCCTGGTCGGCGGCTATCTGCTCGAAGGCCATGTGCCGGCCGCCGACGTGCGCCGCCTGCTCAAGGAAAAGCCCAAGGCGCTGGGCCTGGCCGTTCCCGGCATGCCCGTGGGCAGCCCCGGCATGGACGGCCCCGAATACGGCGGCCGCAAGGATCCGTACGAGGTGCTGCTGGTCACGAAGAATCTGATGGGCAGCGATGTGAGCACCAAGGTGTTCGCCAGCCACCGTTCGTGAACGCACGGCGCAATCGCGCCGCACTTTCTTCGCGGGTCGGCTTTTGCTGTTAGCCTGCCATGGCCGGCAAGGCGCAGGCCATGCCAGCGACGACCATCGTCCCCCCATTTTTAAGTGAACCCACCATGACCAGCCCGCTGTACAACGCTTCCGTTCCCGTCCTGCAGCAGATGCTGCGCGCCCTGTCCGACGTGCTGAAAAAAGCCGAAGACCACGCGACGCAAAAGAACATCGAGCCCAATGCGCTGCTGCAGGCACGACTGTTCCCCGACATGTTCCCGCTGGCCCGTCAGGTACAGATTGCCGCCGACTTCTCCAAGGGCATCACTTCCCGCCTGGCCGGCGCTGAAGTCCCATCTTGGCCCGATACCGAAGCCAGCTTCGCCGACCTGCAGGCGCTGATCGCCAAGGCCCTGGCCCACATCGAATCCTTCACGCCCGAACAATTCGACCTCAGCGAAACCCGCGAAATCGTTCTGCGCCCCGGCACGCCCAAGGAAAAGAAGCTGGCTGCGAGCGCCTACCTGCTGCACTACGGTCTGCCGCAGTTCTTCTTCCATGTGACCACGGCCTATGCCATCCTGCGCCACAACGGCGTGGAGATCGGCAAGCGCGACTACATGGGCGCTTACTGACCCGTTGACAAACGGCGTGCCTTTCGCGCGCGATGATTCCGTCAAGTTTTCGAGGCAGGGCTGGTGGACATGCTCTTGTCCCATGTCAAGTGGCACTCGGGGCTCTGCTGGTATATCTTGGGCGTGATCGTCAGTGATATCCATGAAAGGCAAGACCATGAACCGTGCAGACTCCAACAGCCAGTCCCGGGCTTCTGTTCGCGTGGAGGCGAATGTCGGCGAGAGCTTCTGGCGCAAGAGCGCCAAGGACACCTTGCCCCCGCCGGACATGGTCGGCCCGTACATGCGCAATCGCCCGGTGCCGGGAATGCCGGTGCCGGGACGCAAGGCGTGGATCATCGGCAGCGGCATTGCCGGAATGGCGGCGGCTTTCTACCTCATCCGCGACGGCGGCATGAAGGGGGATGACATCACCATCCTCGACGGCCTGCGCGTCACGGGCGGCTCGCTCGATGGCGCGGGCAATGCCGAGGACGGCTATATCGTGCGCGGCGGCCGCGAGATGAACTGGAACTACGACAACTTCTGGGACCTGTTCCAGGACGTGCCGGCGCTGGAGCTGCCTGCAGGCTACAGCGTGCTGGACGAGTACCGCTGGGTCAACGACAACGATCCCAACTGGTCCAAGGCCAGGCTGATGCACAAGCAAGGCCAGCTGCGCGATTTCGCGACGCTGGGTTTGAGCAAGGCGCACCAGTGGGAGGTCGTCAAGCTGCTGCTCAAGCGCAAGGAAGACCTGGACGATGTCACCATCGAGGAGTACTTCAGCAAGAGCTTCCTCGAGACCAACTTCTGGTATCTGTGGCGTTCGATGTTCGCTTTCGAGAACTGGCAAAGCCTGCTGGAAATGAAGCTGTACATGCATCGTTTCCTCGATGCCATCGACGGCCTCACCGACATGTCGGCCCTGGTGTTCCCCAAGTACAACCAATACGACAGCTTTGTCGTGCCGCTGACGCGCATGCTGCAGGAGCAGGGCGTGCGCGTGCAGTTCGACACCCGCGCCCACGATCTGGACTTGCGTGAGGAGGGCGGCGAGCGCACCGTGACCGCGATCCGCTGCAAGGTGGAGGGGCGCGAGCAGACCATCGCCGTCGGCGCCGACGACGTGGTGTTTGCGCTCACCGGCTCGATGACCGAAGGCACGGCCTATGGCGACATGGATACCGTGCCGGTACTCGCGCGTGCCAACGCCGATCCGGGCGAGGACAGCGACTGGACGCTGTGGCGGAACCTGGCGAAGAAATCGCCGGTCTTCGGCAAGCCCGATAAGTTCTGCGGCGATGTCGCGCGCTCGATGTGGGAGTCGGCCACGCTGACCTGCAAACCTTCGCCGTTGATCGACAAGCTCAGGGAGCTGGCGGTCAATGACCCGTACTCGGGCAAGACCGTCACCGGCGGCGTCATCACCTTCACCGATTCCAACTGGGTGATGAGCTTCACCTGCAACCGCCAGCCGCACTTTCCCGAACAGCCCGGCGATGTGCTGGTGCTGTGGGTCTATGCACTGCTGATGGACAAGGACGGCAACCATATCAAGAAGCCCATGCCGGAGTGCACCGGGCGCGAGATCCTTGCCGAGCTGTGCCACCATCTGGGCATTTCCGAAGAATTCGACGCCGTGGCCGCCAACACCAAGGTGCGCCTGGCGCTGATGCCCTACATCACCGCCCAGTTCATGCCGCGCGCGGCGGGCGACCGACCCCATGTGGTGCCGCAAGGCTGCACCAATCTGGCCTTGCTGGGCCAGTTCGTCGAGACCAGCAACGATGTGATCTTCACGATGGAGAGTTCGGTGCGCACGGCGCGCATCGGTGTCTACACGCTGCTGGGCCTGCCCAAGCAGGTGCCCGACATCAGCCCCACGCAGTACGACATCCGCAACATCCTCAAAGGCGCGCGGGCGCTGAACAACAACGCGCCTTTTCCGGGCGAGCGCCTGCTGCATCGCCTGCTGGGCAGCAGCTACTACGCCCATGTGCTGCCGCCGCTGCCGGAAAACGAGGAAACACTGCGCGAACGCGCCGAGGCCGAGCTGTCTTCGCTGCTGGGCAAGGGCAGTCAGGCCTTGATGACGGCTTCGGGCTGGATGGGGCGCTGGCGCGAAGGGCTGCGGGATAAGTCCAAATAACAGCGCTTTTGGCGGCTGCGCGCAGAAAGGATCGTTCGGTCCTGTGCGTGGCGAGTCGCGTGGGCGGCTTCAAGGGGGAAGAGGGCGTCCAGAGAGCGCGCGCTCATACCTTGGCGAGGAAGGCCGCCGCATCACCCGCTTCACACTTCCAGTCTGCGAAGACCCCAACCAGATTGCATTCCACGCAGCGGCAAGCGATGTAATACCAGCGCACGTCATGTGTGCCCTCGTACACACAGACGCCGGACACCAGCTCGAACGCCTCGTTCTCGCACACGCACTCGTGCGCCTCGGGGGCAGCCTCTTCCACGTGGTCCGCGCTGTCGCCCATCAGGTGTTCCTGCCCGCAGTCGGTGCAGGTGCGGATTGCCACGCCGGCTTCTTCATCTGTCTGCAGCGCAAAAGTCCGGCACCCGCAATCGCATTTGGACGAGGCAAACCGGACGGCCTCATGGCGATTCGCAACGCTGTAGCTGCGCAGCTCGGCTTGGGTGTCGCCGGACGTCGTCCCGTACCAGAACTCGCCCTTCTTCGTCAGTGCCATTGATGTTGTTCCATTCTTCAAGGTGGGCTTCCCGGCAGACCTGACGCCAGGCTTGCCCCGATCCTCTGGATTTTGCCTGAAGGCACGGCGAATCGTCGTCAAGGGGCCGGGCCGGGGTGGTCGCCGACATTCGATGTTGAAGCGCCTGCGTCAGTTCTCAGCCTGAAGCCGTCAGCGCCCCGCATTGAGAACTTGCTTGGCCATCGAGTGCATTGCGGAGTACGGCCAAAACTGGGCCGGCATGCCCTTCGATGGCGCGAAAATGGCGGTTTCAAAGAATCGAGGTATGCATGAACAATCCGGCCCATGATGATCTGTTGAACCGTTACCGCAAGGCGGCGGCCGAGGCCCAGCAAAAGGAGCAACTGGTGCGCGTGGTTGCGGCCAAGGGGCCGCGGGCGATTCAGTTGGCGAGCGAGACCGCGGCCAAGGCCGTGCGTCGGCGCAAGGTGCTGGAAGCACAACTGGAGCAGCTGGGGATTGTGGAGCGGTAAGGAGGCTTTGGGGAGATGGGGCCAGGCTCAGCACGAATAGCGAATGGCCGTTCGCCTTGAGCGATGTAAGCGAGCAAAGGTCTCGCAAGGCGTCAAAAAGAAACAGCGGGCTTCACCCCCCGTTCGTCCTGAGCCCGTCGAAGGATGAACGGCCTGTGCTCAAGTCATGAGGACGGGCCGTTCATGGTTCGACGCGGCCGGCAAGGCAGGCTCACCACGAACGGGTCACGGTTTCGCCGCCGCTTGCCTAATCGCTCACTTTCTAAGTCATTGATTTGGTGGGGGAAAGCTTTTTCTTGAGGGCTTGTCGAAGGCGTCTCGGCCCGAAGGATGAACCCCGAGGGGTGCCCCAATCAAGCCCTGGCCTGATCCAACTCCGCACTCTCCATCCACTGCGCAAAGCTGCTCGCACAGCGCACGACTTCGCCGACGACCACCACGCTGGGGCTGCCCAGTTTTTCCTGGGCAACGACCGCAACGAGTTCATCCAGCCGTGCAATCGCATGGCGCTGGTGGGGCTGGGACGCGTTCTGGATCACGGCCACGGGCGTGTCGCGGGGCAGGCCTTGCAGCAGGCCCTGGGCGATATCGGCCACGCCTTTCATTCCCATGTAGATCACCAGCGTGAGCCGCGCCGCATGCGCGGTGGCGGCGAGCTGGGGCCAGGCGATGGGTTCGGCACCGGGGCGGGTATGGCCGGTGATGAACAGCACGCCATGCGCATGATCGCGGTGGGTCAGCGGCGCGCCGATCTGCGTCATGCCCGCAAGGCCTGCGGTAATGCCGTTGACGATATCGACTTCCACGCCCGCGGCGCGCAGGTGGTCGGCTTCCTCGCCGCCGCGGCCGAAGATGAACGGGTCGCCGCCCTTGAGGCGCACGACGTTTTCGCCTTCGAGCACATTGGTCAGGATGAGCTTTTCAATGAAGGCCTGGGGCGTGCTCTGGCAGCCGCCGCGCTTGCCCACGGCGATCAGGCGCGCGGTAGGCGGGGCCAGCGCGACGATGGCGTCGCTGACCAGGTCGTCGATCAGCAGCACGGTCGCGGCCTGGATGGCCTTGAGGGCCTTGAGGGTCAGCAGGTCCGGGTCGCCGGGGCCGGCGCCTACCAGTGTGCAGCGGCCCATGGGCACGGAGTTCTTGAGAAGAGTCATGGTGGGCCTCAGGCGTTCAAGGGTTCATGGAAGCGGACCACGGCCGTGGTCTGCACATGGCGTTTGAGTTCGGGAATGCAGGAGCCGCATTGCGTGCCGCAGCCCAGGCGTTGCTGCAGCTGCAGCAGGCGTTCGCCGTCGTTGCCCGGGCATTGGCTGAGCGTCTGCACGATGCTGTCGAGCGTCACGTTCATGCAACTGCAGACCTGGGGGCTGCGCGCCTTGGTGCCTGTCGGCGGCGTCGCGCCCTGGGTCAGCATCAGGTGCGAAGGCTGGGGCGGGTCCATTTCCTGGGCCAGCAGCTGCGACAGCCAGGCGCCCGCGCTGGTGTCGCCCGTGAGCAGCATGGCTTCCAGGCGCAGCGCATCCTGGTCGCCGCGCACCACCTGCAAGGCGCGGGTCTGTTGGCGGCGGCGGTCGTTGTAGCGGATCACCTGGTCGCCCGCAAGCCCCAACAATTGTTCGATCTGCTGCAGCACTTCGGCGGCCGGCGGCTGGTGTGCGCAGGCGCGCAGCAGCACGCCGCTGCGCGTTTGCGCGGCCGCGCTCAGCGGCACCTGGTTGCTGAACGGCACGCAGGTCGCGAATTCGAAATGGCCCATCAGCGCCGACAGCGCCTGGCGCACTTCGAGCACGCGTTCCGCGGGCAGCCAGGCCATGGCCAGCAGCGACCAGGGCAAGGCGACCTTGCGCACGGTGACGGCCGTGTGCTTGAGTTCGGGCTGTTTGGACACGGGGCAGAACGCGGGCTGGGTCAGCGCGTTGATGCCCAGCAGGCGCTGGCCGTCGGCGGCGCGGCCGCTCAGGAACTCGCTGCCCCAGTGCATGGGCATGAACATGCGCGTGGGCGCGAGCTGGGCGTCGGACTGCAGCGCCACCATGAGCGTGCCGCGGCGGCTGGTGAGCTGCACCAGTTCGCCTTCGCCCAGGTCTTGCTGCGCCATGTCTTGCGGGTGCATGTGCAGCCGCGGTTCTGCCGCGTGGCTGAACAGCCGGCCCAGCGTGCCGGTGCGGCTCATGCCATGCCATTGGTCGCGCAGCCGGCCCGTGGTGAGCGCGAACGGAAATTCGGCGTCGACGGGTTCGGCCAGCGGCTGGTAGGGCGCGGCATGAAAGCGCGCCTTGCCGTCGGCGGTGGGGAAGACGCCGTCTTCATAGAGCCGCGCCTTGCCCTGCGCCGCGCCCGCGGGCAGGGGCCATTGCTGCGGGGCTTGCTCCAGCTGCGCCCAGGACAGGCCCGTGATGTCGAGATCGCGGCCCGCGGTGCTCGCGCGGTGTTCTTCCCACAGCGCCTGCGCGCCGGCGTCGGCCGGCTCCACGGGATAGGGGAACAGCGTGGGCTGGCCGGGGCGCAGCCGGGCTTCAAGCCGGTGGGCGAGCTGCACGGCGATCTGCCAGTCGTGGCGCGCCGCGCCCGAGGCCGGCACGGCGGCGCGCACGCGCGAGATGCGGCGTTCGCTGTTGGTGACCGTGCCCACTTTCTCGCCCCAGGTCGTCGCGGGCAGCAGGATATGGGCGTGGCGCGCGGTCTCGGTGGTGGTGAAGGCTTCCTGCACCACGACCAGTTCGGCGCGTTCGAGCGCGCGCTGCACCGTGCGCTGGTCTGGCATGCTTTGCGCGGGGTTGGTGCAGGCAATCCACAGCGCCTTGATTTCGCCATCGGCCGCGGCTTCGAACATTTCGACGGCGGTCTTGCCGGGCTTGGCCGGAACATCGGTCACGCCCCACAGCGCGGCGACTTCGGCGCGGTGGGCGGCATTGCCCAGATCGCGGTGGCCGCTGAGCAGGTTGGCCATGCCGCCGACTTCGCGCCCGCCCATGGCGTTGGGCTGGCCCGTGAGCGACAGCGGGCCCGCGCCGGGCTTGCCGATCTGGCCCGTGGCCAGGTGCAGATTGATCAGCGCGGCGTTCTTCGCCGTGCCGCTGCTGCTCTGGTTGAGGCCTTGGCAATAGAGGCTCAGCGTGGCCGGCGATTGCGCAAACCATTGCGCGGCCTGCAGCAGGTCTTGTTCGCTGATGCCGCATTCCTGCGACACGCGTGCCGGCGTGGCTGTCGCCACCAGGCTTTCGAGCGTGTCGAAGCCTGTGGTGTGGGCGGCGATATAGGCGCGGTCCACCCAGCCCCGGGCCAGCATCAGGTGCAGCATGCCCTGGAACAGCAGCACGTCGGTGCCGGGCGCGATCGGCAGGAACAGATCGGCCAGGCTGGCGGTGTCGGTGCGGCGCGGGTCGGCGACGATCACCTTGAGCGCCGGGTTCGCGGCTTTCGCGGCTTCGAGGCGGCGAAACAGAATGGGGTGGGCCCAGGCCGCGTTGCTGCCGACCAGGAACACGCATTGCGCCTTTTCGAGGTCTTCGTAGCAGGCGGGCGGCGCGTCCGCGCCCAGCGTGGCCTTGTAGCCCGCGACGGCGCTGCTCATGCAAAGGCGCGAGTTGGTGTCGAGGTTGTTGCTGCCTATCAGGCCTTTGACCAGCTTGTTGAACGCGTAATAGTCTTCGGTCAGCAACTGGCCGCTGAGGTAGAAGCCCACGGCGTCGGGGCCGTGTGCGGTGATGATGCGCGCGAGCTGGTCGCTGGCGGTGTCGAGCGCGCTGTCCCAGGCCACGGGCACAGCGGGGCCGTCGCGCTGCAGGCGTTGCAGCGGCTGCAGCAGCCGGGTCTGGCGCGTGACCGCGGCCGAGGCCGTGAGGTGCAGCGTGCTGCCCTTGGTGCAGAGCTTGCCGAAGTTCGCGGGGTGCAGCGGATCACCCTGGACTCCGGTGATCTGGCCGTCCTGTGCTTCGATGATCACTCCGCAACCAACGCCGCAGTAGGGGCAGGTGGAGCGCGTTTGCGTGACAGGGGAGGCGGTCATGGGGATTTTTGAATGTGGGGGCGAAAGAGGGGGCAGCGCGCGCTTCAGGCGGGCTTGTTCTGGTCTTCGGCGGCGCTGTCGGCGAGCGGGGTTTCGCCGAACATCAAACGGTCGCGGATGTCGGCGATGCTGCTGCCTTCGCGCAACAGCTTGAAGTACCAGCTGCCGTCGATGGTGTCGCCGTAGAGGCAGGCGCCGACCAGCTTGTCGTCGGCGATCACCAGCTTCTTGTAGACGCCGCTGATCGGGTCGCTGAGCACGATTTCCTCGGTGATGTCCGAGCCCTTGAAGTCGCCGGCCGAGAACAGATTGATGCCCGTGACCTTGAGCTTGGTCGAGGTGACCGAGCCCTGGTAGCGGCTGATGCCCAGCTCCGCAAGGTGGTTGGCCAGCACCTTGCCCTGTTCGAACAGCGGCGCGACCAGGCCATAGGCAATGCCGCGGTGGGCCGCGCATTCGCCCACGGCGTAGATGCGCGGGTCGGTCGTGGTCTGCAGCGTGTCGTGCACCACGATGCCGCGGTTCACCTGCAGGTAGGCGGCTTCGGCCAGCGCGGTGTTGGGGCGTATGCCCACGGCCATCACGACCAGGTCGGCCGGCACTTCGCTGCCGTCCTTGAAGCGCACGGCGCGCACGCGGCCGGCCTCGTTGGCCAGCAGCTCCTGCGTCTGCGCACCCATCAGGAATTGCATGCCGCGGTCGTGCAGCGATTTGCGCAGCAGCTGCGAGGCGACTTCGTCGAGCTGGCGCTCCAGCAGCCAGTCGTTGACATGCACCACGGTGACCTGCATGCCGCGCTTGATCAGGCCGTTCGCGGCTTCGAGGCCCAGCAGGCCGCCGCCTATGACCACCGCATGGCGGTACTGCGTGGCGGCGTCGATCATCGCCTGGGTGTCGGCGATGTCGCGGTAGCCCAGCACGCCTTCGAGTTGATTGCCGGGAACGGGCAGGATGAAGGGGTTGGAACCCGTGGCCATGATCAGCCGGTCGTAAGGCGCGCTCAGCGCCTCGCCCGCGGCGTTGACCGCATGCACGGTGCGCGACTGGCGATCGATGGACGTGACCGTATAGCCCGCATGTAGCGTGATGCCGTTGTCGGTGTACCAGCTCCAGTCGTTGAGAACGATCTGTTCCAGCGTCTGTTCGCCGGCGAGCAGCGGCGACAGCATGATGCGGTTGTAGTTGGGATGGGGCTCCCTGCCGAACACGGTGATGTCATACAGATCCGGCGCCAGCTTGAGCAACTCCTCCAGCGCGCGCACGCCTGCCATCCCGTTGCCTATCATGACCAGTCTGGATTTCTTCATCTCTATGTCCTTCATTGCCAGTTCTGAAAGCGCAAAAGCGTCTGTCCCTGCACAGCCTGGCTGTAGGGAAAGACGCCTTTGTCATGGGTTTGGGCCCATCGTCGGACCGAAACCTTTGTGACCTTCAGTGGCCACGCAAGGGTTCAAGCAATTTGCGGGCCAGCCTGGTGCAGCCTTGCCGCCAGCCACTGCCTGGCGGGTCATGCACTGAGATGGTGAGCCGGCTGCTGCATTCGGGTGCAGACACCGGCCGGGCGGGCAATCGCGGTGCGACGGCCGGGCTTTCAGGCGATGGTCATCAGGCTCGCATTGCCGCCCGCGGCCGCGGTGTTGACGCTCAGCGCGCGTTCCATCACCAGGCGCTCCAGCGGCACGGCGATGGAGCCGCTGGCGGCATGGGCTATGCCCACGATGGGCCCGGGCCGCGCCGCGAGCGCCTGGCTGGCCTGGCGCAGCGATGCCGTGTCGCCATGGTGGAGCACGGCGTCGAAGGCCAGGCTGTCGGTCGACCAGTCGCGCACCAGATCGATCGCCTGTTGCACGGCCAGCGGCAGGCGCGCGTGCAGCGCCAGGGCGCTGGCGGGCCAGACCGCGCGGCTGCCCACGGCCAGCACGGCGGCGAGCTGGGTCAGCCGGTCTTCGTCGTTCGCCGCCAGGCACAGCACGGCCACGCGCGGCGCGAGCGTGTAGACATTGCGCTCGCCCGTGGGGCCTTGCAGTTCCCAGGCGTCCTGGCCATGGGCCAGCGCCTGCAAATGGGTGCAGGCGGTGACCAACTGCGGCCGGCCGGACTGCGCGGCCCATTGGTGCAACTGCGCCAGCGCCGATTCCGCATGCCAGCGCTGCGGTGCTGGCGCCGTCTCTGCCCTGGCCGGCAGCGCGCGCTGCAGCACATCGTCGGGGCGCTGCGACAGCAGGCGGTAGAGGTATAGCGGGCCGCCGGCCTTGGGGCCGGTGCCCGACAGGCCTTCGCCGCCGAAAGGCTGAACGCCCACCACCGCGCCGACCATGTTGCGGTTCACGTAGACATTGCCCGCATGCGCCGCGCCCACCACCTGGGCGATGGTTTCGTCTATGCGCGTGTGCAGGCCCAGCGTGAGGCCGTAGCCCGTGGCGTTGATCTGCGCGAGCAGATGGGCCAGGTCCTTGCGGCGGTAGCGCACGATGTGCAGCACCGGGCCGAAGATTTCGCGCTGCAGTTCGGCGATGCTGTCGAGCGTGATGAGTGTAGGCAGCACGAACGTGCCCCGGGCCAGCACCGCGTCGTCGGCGTTCCAGGCCGTGCGCACCACCTTGCGGCCCTTGGCCCGCATCTGTTCGATATGGGCCTCTATGCCGTCGCGTGCCGGCGCATCGATCACCGGGCCGATATCGACGGCCAGTTGCGCCGGGTCGCCTATGCGGCTTTGCGCGATCGCGCCTTCGAGCATTTCGATCACGCGGTCGGCGCAGTCGTCCTGCAGGCACAGCACGCGCAGCGCCGAGCAGCGCTGGCCCGCGCTGTCGAACGCCGAGGCGACGACATCGGCGACCACCTGTTCCGCGAGCGCCGACGAGTCGACGATCATCGCGTTCTGGCCGCCGGTTTCGGCGACCAGCGGCACGGGCTGGCCGTTGCGGCCCAGGCGCTGGGCCAGCGCGCGCTGCAGAATGCGCGCGACATCGGTGGAGCCCGTGAACAGCACGCCTTGCACGCGTGCGTCGCCGACCAGCGCCGCGCCCACGGTTTCGCCCTGGCCGGGCAGCAGCTGCACCACGTCGCGCGGCACGCCGGCCTGCCACAGGCGGCGCACGGCATGGGCGGCAATCAGCGGCGTCTGTTCTGCGGGCTTGGCCAGCACCGGGTTGCCCGCGGCAATCGCGGCGCTGACCTGGCCTATGAAGATCGCCAGCGGGAAATTCCAGGGGCTGATGCAGACCACGGGGCCCAGCGGGCGGTGGGTGTCCACCGCGAAATCGGCGCGCGCCTGGGCCGCGTAAAAGCGCAGGAAGTCGACGGCTTCGCGCACTTCGGCGATGGCGTTGGCCGCGGTCTTGCCGGCTTCGCGCGCCAGCAGGCCCATGAGCTGCGGCAGATCGGCTTCGAGCAGATTGGCGGCCGCGTCGAGCGCGGCGGCGCGCACCGCGGGCGGCGTGTCGGCCCAGCGGTCGGCGGCGAGCGCGGCGGCGAGCGCGGACTCCACGTCCTGCGACGAGGCTTCGCGCACCCGGCCCACGAGGTCCTGCAGATTCGCGGGGTTGCGGATCTCTACGTCGGCGCCGTCGAATGCCTGGAGCGCAGCCGTCTCATGGTCGCCTGGCGCGAGCAGGGGCGCGGCGGACCAGTCGGCCGGCGCCTGCATGGCTTCGCCGATGGCCTGCAGCATGTGCTCGTTCGACAGATCGAGGCCCAGCGAATTCGCGCGCGCCGCGCCATAAAGCGCGACGGGCAGCGCGATCGCCGCATGGGGCAGGCCATATTGGCCGTCCTGCGCTGCCATGCGCTCCACGGTCTGCACCGGGTCTTCGACCAGCGTTTCGAGCGCAATGGAGGGGTCGGCGATGCGGTTCACGAACGAGGTGTTGGCGCCGTTTTCGAGCAGCCGGCGCACCAGGTAGGCGAGCAGCGTTTCATGCGTGCCCACAGGCGCGTAGATGCGGCAGGGCCGGCCCAGCGCCGACACCACTTGCTCGTACAGCGGCTCGCCCATGCCGTGCAGGCATTGGAACTCGTATTGGCCGGGCGTGTAGATCGCGGGGTCGGCCATCTCGTGAATGGCCGCGACCGTGTGCGCGTTGTGCGTGGCGAATTGTGGAAACACCGCGTCGGGCGCTTCGAGCAGCTTGCGCGCGCAGGCGAGGTAGGCGACGTCGGTGTGGGGCTTGCGCGTGTAGACCGGGTAGCCTTGCTGGCCGTCGACCTGGGCGCGCTTGATTTCGCTGTCCCAGTACGCGCCCTTGACCAGGCGCACCATCAGCCGGTGGCCGCTGCGGCGCGCGAGATCCACCAGGAAGTCGATCACCGCCGGGCAGCGCTTCTGGTAGGCCTGGATCACAAAACCTATGCCGTTCCAGCCGGCCAGCGCGGGCTCGAAGCACAGGCGTTCGAGCAGGTCCAGCGACAGCTCGAGCCGGTCGGCCTCCTCGGCATCGATGTTCAGGCCGATGTCATGGCCCTTGGCCTGCACGGCCAGCGCGAGCACGCGCGGGTAGAGCTCCTGCATCACGCGCGTGTACTGCGCGCGGCTGTAGCGCGGGTGCAGCGCCGACAGCTTGATCGAGATGCCCGGGCCGGCTTGCACGCCCGCGCCTTTGGCGGCCTGGCCGATCGCATCGATGGCCTGCTGGTAGTCGGCCAGATAGCGCCGGGCATCGCTTTCGGTCAGCGCGGCTTCGCCCAGCATGTCGTACGAATAGCGAAAGCCCTGGGCTTCGAGGCCCTTGGCATGCTGCAAGGCGTCGGCAATCGTTTCGCCAGCGACGAACTGTTCGCCCATCATGCGCATCGCCATGTCTACGCCCTTGCGAATCAGCGGCTCGCCGCCCTTGCCGATGATGCGCCCCAGCGTGGTCGACAGCCCGGTCTCGCTGTGCGTCGCGACCAGCCGGCCCGTGAGCAGCAGGCCCCAGGTGGCGGCGTTGACGAACAGCGACGGGCTCTGGCCCAGATGCTGGCGCCAGTCGCCGTCGGCGATCTTGTCGCGTATCAGCGCGTCGCGCGTCGCGGCGTCGGGAATGCGCAGCAGCGCTTCGGCCAGGCACATCAGCGCCACGCCTTCGTTCGACGATAGCGAATACTCCTGCAGAAGGCCTTGCACCATGCCCGCGCGGCCGCTGGCGCTCTTGCGCTCGCGCAGCCCGCGTGCGAGTTGCAGAGCGAGTGCATTCGCGGCCCGGGCGTCGTCGGTGCGCGGGCGCGCGAGTTCCATCAGCGCGGCCATCACGGCCTCGGGTTCAGGCCGCCGCGTCGCGGCCGTGATGGCGTCGCGCAGCGCGCCGCGGTGTTGCGTGGGGCCGTCGACAAAAGCGGGAAGGGAGGCCGGGGCAGCAAGGATGGACATGGGAAACAGGGTTAGTTGATGTGGCAATGGTGCATCGGCATTGCTAGAATATTTGTTCGAAATATTTCGATGCTGCAGAATAAAAAACTAGTTTATGGATTCCGATAACGCACAAGAACGGCTCGATCGCATGGATCTGCGCATTCTGTCGCTGCTGCAGTCCGACGGCCGCCTGACCAACCTCAAGCTCGCCGAAGCCATCAGCCTTTCACCCACGGCCACGCTGGCGCGCGTGCAGCGGCTCACGCGCGAAGGCTTCATCCTGGGCTACGAGGCGCGGCTCAATCCGATCAAGCTCGATGCGGGCATGCTGGTCTTCGTCGAAGTGCTGCTGGACCGCACCACGCCCAATGTGTTCGAGGAGTTCAAGGTGGCGGTGCAGCTGCAGCCCGAAATCATGGAATGCCACATGGTGGCCGGCGGCTTCGACTACCTGCTCAAGACGCGCAGCGCCGACATGAACGCCTACCGGGTGTTCGCCGGCAACGTGCTGTGGCAACTGCCGGGCGTGCGCGAGACGCGCACTTATGCGGTGATGGAAGAGGTGAAGAACTCTTCGCATTTGCATTTGAGGGGGGTGGGGTAGGGGGCTGTGTTTGGGGCTGGAGGGCCGGGGCCTCATGACTTGAGCGCAGGCCGTTCATCCTTCGACAGGCGCTCAAGATACAGCTTTTGTTGTCAAATAAATCGAAGACTAGAAGTTGGTCGATTTTGGCAAACGGCGGTAAAGCAGTGACCCGTTCGTGGTGAGCCTCCCTGGCCGGGCGCGTCGCACCATGAACGGCCCGTCCTCATGCTTTGAGCGCAGGCCGTTCATCCTTCGACAGGCTCAGGACGAACGGGTTTTTGAAGCCCGCTGTTTCTTTTTGACGCCTTGCGAGACCCCGTCACGCTTACCCCGCTCAGGGCGAACGGGGAGGTGAGGCCCGCTGTTTATTTACAGCGGATTGCGAGATGCTGTCTCGCTTATTTTGCTCAGTACGAACGAAATCCTACGCAGCCACATGCCCCGCCACCCAAGGCAAGGCCAGCGCCGCCAGCAGCTCGATCTGCTGCTTCTGGGCCGTGCTCCACTGCGCGCGCGTGCCCAGCACGTTGAAGGTCGCAAAGCAGGTGCCGGAACGCACCAGCGGCACGTTCATCACCGATTGCAGGCCCATCGACAGGATCAGCCGGTTGTCGTCGAACACCTGCTCCAGCGCCGCCTGGCCTTCGCCCAGGAAGATCTCGCCCGACAGCAGCAGCTGCCGTGTCCAGGGCGTGAGGGTCTTGCGCTTGCGGCCCGCGACCGGGTACTCGGCGGGGCGCGACGACCAGATGCGTTGCAGGTCTATGACCTCGGCGGCATCGGCTGGCGCGGGCCACAGCACATGGTTCACGGTGAGCAGGCCGTCGCCCAGCAGTTCCTGGCGCACGCGCTCTATGGTCTGCAGCGCGGCGGAGAAATCCGCGGCGCGCGGCAGTTCATCGAACAGCGCGCTGCGGGCCGCGGGCGGCAGGGTCAGCAGGGTGGCTTCACTCACCCTTGATGCCCAGCTCGCGGATGATCTTGCCGTAGCGGTCGGCGTCGGACTTGAGCACCGTGGCGAACTGCGCGGGCGTGGCCTTGACGACTTCGACGCCCAGGCTGTCCATGCGTGCCTTGACTGCCGGGTCGGCCATGGCGGCGTTGGCGGCGGCGTTCAACTGGTCGACCAGGGCCTTGGGCATGCCGGCCGGGCCGAACAGACCGTACCAGACACCGAGCTCATAACCGGGCAGCGTTTCACCGACCGTGGGCACGCCTTCGGGCATCAGCGCCGAACGCTTGGCTTCGGTCACGGCCAGCAGCTTGAGCTTGCCGGTCTTGACGTGGGGCAGCGTCTGCGTGCCGGCCGAGAACAGCACCTGGGTCTGGTCGGCGACGGTGTCGACCACGGCGGGCGCGCCGCCCTTGTAGGGCACGTGCACCATGGTGATGCCCGCGGCCTTTTCGAACAGCACGGCGCTCAGGTGGTTGGTCGAGCCCTGACCCGCGGTCGCGTAGTTGAGCTTGCCGGGATTGGCCTTGGCGTAGGCGATGAAGTCCTTGAGGTTGTTCGCGGGCACCGAGTTGCTCACGACCATGGTGTTGATCACATTGGCCAGTTGCGCGATGGGCGTGAAGTCTTCCACGCCCTTGAACGGCATGCTGGCCATCAGCGCGGGGTTCATCGCGTGCGTGCTCATAGAGCCCACGAGCAGCGTGTAGCCGTCGGGCTTGGCCTTGGCGACGATGTTGGAGCCTATGTTGCCCGACGCGCCCGCGCGGTTGTCGACGATCACGGTCTGGCCCAGCGACTTCGACATGCGCTCGCCCAGCGCGCGCGCGAGGATGTCGGTCGAGCCGCCGGGCGCCCAGGGAACGATCAGCGTAATGGGCTTGTCGGGGTAATTGGCCGACGCGGCGCCGGCGACGGCCAGCAAGGCGGTGGCGCACAGGGCGCGGATACGGTGAGAGATCATGGAAGCTCCAGTGGTTGAAAGGGGTGAAGAGGGCGTCAGCGGCCTACGGCGTAGCCCTGCATGCCGCGCGGATTCGCCGCGGCGCGCAGCAGCAGTCGGCCGCGCGCGTCGTGCTCGCGCGTGCAGGCCGACATGCGGCTTTCGGACCAGGCGTCGCCCACCTTGACGGTGTGGCCCGCGGCGCGCAGCGCGGCGATTTCCTCGGGCGCGAAGCGCGATTCGACGGTCAGCTGATTGAGCTTGGTCTGGCGCGGCCAGAACGACGCGGGGAAGTGATCCACATGCCAGGCGGGCGCATCGATGGCCTCCTGCAGGTTCATGCCATGCACCGCATGGCGCAGGAAGAACGCCGGCGACCATTGGTCCTGCTGATCGCCGCCGGGCGTGCCGAACACCATGTAGGGCTGGCCGTCGCGCAGAGCCAGCGAGGGCGACAAGGTGGTGCAGGGCATGACGCGCGGCGTGACGGTGTTGGCCAGGCCTTCGTCCATCCAGGTCATCTGCAGCCGGGTGTTGATCGCAAAGCCCAGCGCGGGAACGACCGGGCTGGACGACAGCCAGCCGCCCGAAGGCGTGGCCGCGACCATGTTCCCGTGGCGGTCGATGACATCGATATGGCAGGTGTCGCCCACGAAGACTTCTCGCTCGGCCCATTCGGCGACCGGCGGCAGCGCGGCGAATGTGGGCTCGCCTATGCCGAAGCGCGTGTCGGCCGTGCGCAGCGTGCGTTCGGCCACGCCCAGGTCGGGCAGGCGCGGGGCGATGCCGCTGGGCGCTCCGGGGCGCAGTTCGGTCGAGGCCTGTGCGCCGGTCTCGCTCCAGCGCGCGCGCAGGTAGTCGTCGGACAGCAGGGCCATCTGCGCCGCGCGCTGGGCGCCGGGCGCGTCGCCGTACCAGGCCAGGCGGTCGGCCATGGCCAGCTTCGCGGCTTCGGCGATGCGGTGCACAAAGCCCGCGGTGTGGGGCGGGTGCTGGCCCAGATCGGCGTGGCGCAGCATGCCTATCTGCTGTAAAAAGGCCGGGCCCTGGCTCCAGAAGCCGCACTTGGCCAGCGTGTAGCGGCCGAAGTCCAGCGTCAGCGGGGTTTCGACCGTGGCCTGCCAGTTGGCCATGTCGTCGTAGCGCAGCAGGCCGCCATGGCGCTCGCCGCTGGTGTCCTGCACTTTTTCGGTGCGGTAGTAGAGATCGATTTCCTGGGCGACAAAGCCGCGATACCAGATGTCGATCGCCGCGTCTATCTGTTCGGTGCGGCCCGTGGCGCGGGTCTGCGTTTCCTGCAGCAGGCGCTCGAAGGTGTCGGCAAGCTTGGGCAACTGGAACAGCGCGCCGGGCTGGGGCACGCGCCCGCCCGGCAGCCAGACCTGCGCCGAGCTGGGCCACTGTTCGCGAAACAGGTCCTGCACCGAATAGATGGCCTGCACGGCGCGCGCGATCAGGGGGAAGCCGTCGCGCGCATAGCCAATCGCCGGCGCGAGCACATCGGCCAGCGACCAGGTGCCATGTTCGCGCAGCATGGTCATCCACGCGCCGAAAGCGCCGGGCACGGTCGCGGGCAGCATGCCTATGCCGGGCACCTGCTCGAAGCCCAGCCGGCGAAACGCTTGGGCGTCGGCCTCGGCGGGCGCCACGCCCTGGCCCTTGATCGATTCGATGCGCCCCAGCCGCTCGCTCCACAGCAGGATGGGCACTTCGCCGCCCGGGCCGTTGAGATGGGGCTCGACCACCTGCAGCACAAAGCCGCCAGCCACGGCGGCGTCGAACGCATTGCCGCCGCGTTCGAGCACACCCATCGCGGTCTGCGACACCAGCCAATGGGTAGAGGAGACCACGCCGAAGGTTCCAGTGATCTCGGGACGGGTAGTGAAAGCGCTCATGGTTGCTTTTGGTGCGAGTGGAGGAGGGCCCAACTATAGAAGCACGTAATAGGCCAGGGTGAATGTATTTGCATCAGTCCATGCATTGCAGGCTATAGTTCGCCATGTCTCATTCGATGCCCGAAGTCGAGCGCGCCATTGACGCGCGCCTCAAGCTGCGCCACTACCGGCTGGTGGTCGCGCTCGACCGCTACCGTTCGATCACGCGCGTCGCCGAAATCCTGGGCAGCAGCCAGCCCACGGTCACGCGCGCGCTGGCCGATATCGAAGAAATCTTCAACGCCGTGCTGTTTGACAGAACCGGGCGCGGACTCGAGCCCACGGCCGCGGGCCGCGTCGTGATCGCGCGCGCCGCGTATGCGATCGCCGAGAACGATGAGCTGCTGATCGAACTCGACGGCGTGCGCGCCGGGCGCCAGGGCCGGCTGCGCGTGGGCGTGCTGCCCTATGCGTCCACGCGCGTGCTCGACAGCACCTGGTCGTACCTGTTCTCGCTGCGGCCCAAGATCGCCACGGTGTCGATGGAAGATGTCACGGGCAATCTGTTCGCCGCGCTGCGCGCGCGCACGCTCGACTGCGCGATCTGCCGCTTTTCACAGAACGACCAGGGCGCGCCGGGCGATGAGGCGATGGAGCAGGTGCTGCTGTATCAGCAGCAGCCGCGCCTGGTCGTGGCCCAGCCCAGCGCGGCGCTGCTCAAGCGCTTTCCCGAAGTGGATATCGCCAAACTGTCGGAGATGGACTGGATCTTTCCGCCTGCAGACACGCCGATTCGCGGCATGATCGACGCGATCTTCTCGGCCGCCGGGCGGCGCGTGCCCGTGCCCACGCTGGAAGCCTATGCGGTGCGCACCATCGCGTCGGCGCTGCGCAATCTGCCGCGCGGCATCACGGTGCTGCCCGACGACATCGCCCAGGCGGTGTGCGTGGGCGGCGCGGCCGAAGTGCTGGAGCAGGCGCTGCCCTGGAGCCTGCCGCCCGTGGGCCTGGCCTGGCTGCGCAATTCGCCCAAGGTCGATTTGATCGATGGGCTGAGGCGGGCGATTTTGGCGCGGGAGGTCTGAATCGGGATCAGAGCCCCATCGCATCCAGCGCCGGCGGGCGCAGCAGGTCCTTGTCGATTCCCATGACTTCGCTGGCGCGCTCCATGGCGGTCCAGAGTTGCGCGGGCATCTTGAGGATTTCCTCGGGCGAATCGGCCTGGGCGATCCAGGCGCCGATCTCGTGGTGCTGTTCGGGGGTGAGCAGATCCAGGTGCAGCATTTCGTCAATGGTTTTCATGGGATCAGCGGTTCTCGAATTGCAAAGATGCCCGGGCAGCTGGCGCTGCGCGGCCTGAGCTCCAATATACCGCCGTCCCGTGATGCTCCGGCGCTTCAGGCGGCTTTTTCGACATGCGCCTGGCGCGTGTAGAGAAAATCCATCACTGCCTTGCGGCAGCGCAGGTACTCGGGGTCGTTGGCCAGCTCGACGCGCTTGCGCGGGCGTTCGATGTCAACGCTCAGGATCTCGCCAATGCGCGCGGCCGGGCCGTTGGTCATCATCACGATCTTGTCCGACAGCAGCACGGCTTCGTCGACATCGTGCGTCACCATGACCACGGTGCTGCGCGTGCGCGCGACGATCTCCAGCAGCTCGTCCTGCAGCTTGGCGCGCGTGAGCGCGTCGAGCGCGCCGAACGGCTCGTCCATCAGCAGCACCTGGGGCTCCATCGACAGTGCCCGGGCAATGCCCACGCGCTGCTTCATGCCGCCCGAAATTTCGCCCGGGCGCTTGTCGCGCGCATGGCTCAGGCCGACCAGGGCCAGCGCGGCGTCGGTGCGCTCCTTGAGCTGGGCCTTGCTTTCCTTCTGCGAGAACACGCGCTCCACGGCCAGATGCACGTTCTCGTAGCAGGTGAGCCAGGGCAGCAGCGAATGGTTCTGGAACACCACGGCGCGCTCGGGCGAAGGGCCCTGGATTTCGCGGTTGGCGCACAGCAGCACGCCGTTGCTGGGCGTGGTGAGCCCGGCGATCAGATTGAGCAGCGTCGACTTGCCGCAGCCCGAGTGGCCGATCAGCGCGACGAAGTCACCCTTGGCGATGCGCAGATCGATGTTCTCCAGCGCCAGGAACAGGCCCTTGGCGGTCTTGAAACTCTGCGAGATGCCTTGGAGTTCAATGAATTTGTCGCTCATGACTTCACCTCTTCATAAGTAAATGCCTTGGCGATCTGCACCAGCAGCAGCTCCAGCGCCAGACCCACGATGCCGATCACGCCGATGGCGATGATGATGTTCATCACGTTGAGGTTGTTCCACTCGTCCCAGACCCAGAAGCCTATGCCCACGCCGCCGGTCAGCATTTCTGCGGCGACGATCACCAGCCAGGCCGTGCCCACGGCCAGGCGCACGCCGGTGAGCATGTAGGGCAGCACCGAAGGCAGCAGGATCTTGGTCGCGATCTTCCATTCGGACAGATTGAGAACGCGCGCCACGTTCATGTAGTCCTGGGGCACGCGCTGCACGCCGATCGCGGTGTTGATCACCATGGGCCAGATCGAGCAGATGAAGATGGTCCAGATGGCCGCGGGGTTCGCGCCCTTGAACACCAGCAGGCCTATGGGCAGCCAGGCCAGCGGCGACACCGGCTTGAGCAGGCTGATGATGGGGTTGAACATCTTCGACAGGAACTTGAAGCGGCCGATCAGAAAGCCCGCGGGAATGCCGACCAGCGCCGCCAGGCCGAAGCCTATGGCCACGCGTTCCAGCGAGGCCAGCACGTTCCAGCCCACGCCCTGGTCGTTCGGGCCGTTGCTGTAGAACGGGTCGCTGAACAGCTTGATCGCCTGTTCCCAGGTCGCGCCCGGCGCGGGAATGCTGCCGCCGGTGGCCATGGACACGCCGGCCCAGGCCAGCACCAGCAGCGCCAGGCCCAGCAGCGGCGGCACGGCCGACTTGACCAGCTCCTGCATTCTCAGCACCAGCTTGCTGGGCGCGCGCGGGCGGGCGCTGGCCGTGGCGGCGGGTGCGGCATGGGCCGCATGCCCGGCCAGCGGCAGTGCGACTTCCGCGACGGACTCCACGCTCTCGTGGGCTTGCAGCGGGGCGTTGGGCGACAAAGTATGTGTGTTCATCGTGCGTTCTTCCGTTGAAACCAGGGAGTCAGCGTCAGGCCTTGATCTTGAAGCTGTCGGCGTACTTCTGCGGCTGCGCGCCGTCCCAGACGACGCCGTCGATGAGCTTGCTGCTGCGCATCTCGCTCTTGGGCAGCGGCGTCTTGGAGGCGGTTGCCGCCTGCTTGTAGAGATCGATGCGGTTGATCGCCTTGGCCACGCCCAGGTAGTCGGGGTGGTCCTTGAGCAGGCCCCAGCGCTTGTGCTGCGTGAGGAACCACATGCCGTCGGACAGATAGGGGAAGTTCACCGCGCCTTCGTTGTAGAACTTCATGTGGTTGGGGTCGTCCCAGGTCTTGCCCATGCCGTCCTGGTAGCGGCCCAGGATGCGCTGGTTGATCGCGTCGACGCTGGTGTTCACATAGGACTTGGCGGCAATGGTTTCGGCCATCTGGTTCTTGTTGGCCAGGCTGGCATCGATCCAGCGGCCGGCTTCCAGAATGGCGGCCGTGACGGCGCGCGCGGTGTTCGGGTACTTGTCCGCGAACTCGGCCGTGGTGCCCAGCACCTTCTCGGGGTGGTCCTTCCAGATTTCCTGGGTGGTGGCGGCGGTCACGCCTATGCCGTCCATGATCGCGCGGTGGTTCCAGGGCTCGCCCACGCAGAAGCCGTCCATGTTGCCCACGCGCATGTTCGCGACCATCTGCGGCGGCGGCACGGTGATGACCTTGGCATCCTTCATGGGGTTGATGCCGTTCGCGGCGAGCCAGTAGTAGAGCCACATGGCGTGCGTGCCCGTGGGAAAGGTCTGGGCGAAGGTGTATTCGCGCTTTTCGCTGGCCATCAGCTTGGCCAGGCCTGCGCCGTTGACCGCGCCCTTGTCGGCCAGCTTCTTGGCCAGCGTGATCGCCTGGCCGTTGTTGTTCAGGTTCATGAGCACGGCCATGTCCTTCTTGGGGCCGCCGATGCCCAGGTGCACGCCGTAGACCAGGCCGTAGAGCACATGGGCGCAGTCGAGTTCGCCGTTGACCAGCTTGTCGCGCACGCCCGCCCAGCTCGCTTCCTTGGTGGGAATGATCTTGATGCCGTATTTCTTGTCTATGCCCAGCACCGAGGCCATCACCACGCTGGCGCAATCGGTCAGCGGAATGAAGCCGATGCGCACTTCCTTCTTCTCCGGCGCGTCGGAGCCCTGGGCATGCACCAGCGCGCGCAGGGCGGGGGAGATTCCGGCGACCCCCACGGCGGCGGCTTGCAGAACGGTGCGGCGCGGAAGTCCGGTTTTCATCAGGTCGGGCATATGCAGTCTCGGCAAAAAGTGGCGAAAAAAAAAGGCGCCCGCATCCTGCGCGAAAGCCATGGGCTGGTCGTGCAGTGATGGGGACGCCTTTGTCCGGTGACAGGCAGATCGGTCGTTGAGTGCCTGTCGGTGGGGTCTTCGTTGACCTCGCTTCTAGCTAAGCAACTTCGGTGCCAGGTTGCTTGTTGCTGCATTTTCCCTGTGCAGCGGCTGCGCGCAGGCTCTGGGGGGCAGTTTTGCGCCGCCCGATCGCGCGCCATTTCCGTGCGCGTGCGCTGAATCGGGGCGTTCAGCCCAGAAGTTCGGCCGCGTCGATCATGCGCTGGGCGATTTGCACCATCTTGATGCCCTTGTCCATCGCGAGCTTGCGCAGCCGGTCGTAGGCTTCCTTTTCGGTCAGCGACTGGCGCTGCATCAGGATGCCCTTGGCGCGGTCTATGGTCTTGCGGTCCTTGAGCTCGTCGCGCGCATCCTGGAGTTCGGCGCGCAGCGACTCCTCATGCTTGAAACGCGCCATCGCCACCTGCAGGATGGGGCGTATGCGCTGCGGCGCCAGGCCTTCGACGATATAGGCGCAGACCCCGGCCGCCACGGCGTCGGACACATGCGTGGTGTCGGGGTCGTTGGTGAACAGCACGATGGGCCGGCGCGCGTCGCGCGTGGCCATGACCACATGTTCCAGCGCGTCGCGCGCTTCGCTTTCGGCGTCGACAATGATCAGATCGGGGCGCAGCTGGGCGATGCGCTCGCTCAGAAACACATCGGCCGGCAGCGTGGCGACGATATCATATTGCGCTTCGAGCAAGCCCACGCGCAACGAGCGCGAGCGCTCGAGCTGCAGGCGCACATGCTCTTCCTGTTCGTCCAGCAAGGCCAGATCCGGGACGATGACCACGATGCGCAGGGGATGACTCATGGCTTGGCACAAGCAAGAAAAATGCCATTTTGTGCCGAAACGGGGGGCAGCGGGGATCTGTAAGCTGTGCGTTCATCCTTCTATCCTTCGGCAAGCTCTCAAGAAACAGCTTTTTTGTCAAATAAATCAATGACTTAGAAGGTGGTCGATTTTGGCAAACAGTGGCAAAACAGTGACCCGTTCGTGGTGAGCCTCCCTAGCCGGGCGCGTCGCACCATGAACGGCCCGTCCTCATGACTTGAGCACAGGCCGTTCACCCTTCGACGCGGCCGGCGAGGCAGGCTCAGGGCGAACGGGGATTTTGAAGCCCGCTGTTCTTTTGAACGCCTTGCGAGACCCCGTCTCGCTTACATCGCTCAGGGCGAACGGGGCGGAGAAGTGCAGCTTACTTGCGCAAGAACGGCAGCGGCACATCCGCCGGAATCGGGCAGGCATAGGGCTGGCCCTGGCGGCGTTCCAGCAGTTCGGCTTTCGCGGCTTCGATCAGTGCCGGGTTGGCGATCAGCTCCACGGCCGTCGCGGTCAGCACCTTGGCCGCGTGCACCATGCCGGCGTGGGCCAGGCCCGACTGGCCTTGCGAGACCATTTGCCACGAATGCAGCGGCGTGCCGAACGCATAGCAGGCGACCCAGGCCTGCACCGTGGGCGTGATCCAGCTGACGTCGGCGACGTCGGTGGAGCCGAACATGGTTTCCTGCGCCTTGGGGTCGTAGGGCGCGAGGCCTTCGAACACGGCCGGCACCTTGCCGCGCAGCACCGCGGCCAGCGGGCGGCTGACCGAGTCGAGGTCGTTGGGGTCCAGCGTGGCCTGGAAGTCGCTGGCGAGCTTCTGCTGGCGCGCGTCGAGGCGCAGCTGGCCCAGCGCCTGCATCTGCGCATACATCACCTGGTTGAGTGTGGTGTTCTGCAGCAGGTTGGAGCAGGCCTTGTCGAACACGATCTCGAGCCGGCAGTCGGTCATCAGCGCCGCGCCGCGCGCGACGTTCTTCACGCGTTCGTAGAGTTCGGCGGCCTCGTGGTTGCGGCCCGCGCGAATCAGATAGAGCACTTCGGCGCGCGCCTGCACGACGTTGGGCGACAGTCCGCCCGAGTCGGTGACCGCGTAGTGCACGCGCGCGTCCGAAGGCATGTGCTCGCGCAGGTAGTTGACGCCCACGTTCATCAGCTCGACGGCGTCGAGCGCGCTGCGGCCCAGGTGCGGCGAATGCGCGGCGTGCGAGGCCTTGCCGTGGAAGATGAACTTGGCCTGGATGTTGGCCAGCGTGTTCTGGCTGAACACCGCGGTGAAGCTCGCGGGGTGCCAGGTGAGCGCGACATCCACATCATCGAACACGCCCGCGCGCGCCATGAAGGTCTTGCCCGAGCCGCCTTCCTCGGCGGGGCAGCCGTAGTAGCGAATGCGCGCCTTCCGGCCGCTGGCCTGCAGGTGGGCCTGCAGCGCGATCGCCGCGAAGTGCGCCGAAGTGCCCAGCAGATGGTGGCCGCAGCCGTGGCCCGCGAGGCCCGGGCTGTCGACCGACGGCGTGCAGACCAGCGCGCCGCTTTGCTGGTTCAGGCCCGACAGCGCGTCGTATTCGCCCAGGAACGCAACGGCCGGGCCGTCGTCGCCCCATTCGGCCATGAAGGCCGTGGGAATGCCGGCGACATTGCGCGTGATGCGAAAGCCCGCGCTCGCCAGCGCGTCGATGTGCAGCTGCGCCGACGACATCTCGGCGTAGCGCAGTTCGGCCAGCGACCAGATCTGGTCGGCGAGCGCGGTCATGCGCGGCGTCTCGCGCGTGAAGAAATCCTGCAGTTCGTTTATTGCGTTCATATGCGTGGTCTCCTGGCGCTACGCCGTCATTCGGGCTGGATTCCGGCCTTGTCGAGTTGGGCCTTGTTGCGCTGGATGTCGGCCGCGATCTGCGCGGGGAACTTGCTCTGGTCCATGTCGGTGGCCTGGGCGCCCAGCGCCTGCAGGCGCTTTTGCACCTCGGGCAGGTGGGCGGCCTTGACGGCGGCGTCCTGCAGCTTCTTCACGGTGGCAGCGGGCGTGTTCTTGGGCACGACGATGCCGAACCAGCTGATGCCCAGTGCGTTGAGGTCGTCGTAGCCCAGCTCCTTGAACGTGGGCACATTGGGCAGATCGGGCGAGCGCGCCGTGGCCGACAGCGCGACGGGAATCAGCTTGCCGCCCTTGATCTGCGGCAGGGCCGAAGGCAGTTGATCGGTCATCACCTGCACCTGGCCGGCGAGCGCGTCGTTGAGCGCCGGACCGTTGCCGCGGTAGGGCACGATCTGGATATCGGTCTTCATGGTGTCGTTGAACGACGCGAGCATCAGATGGCCCAGCGTGCCCACGCCGGGCACGCCGGCGCTGAAACCGCCGGGCTTGGCCTTGATCTTCGCGAGGAAGTCGGCGAAGTTGTTGACGCCCATGTTGGGGTGGGCGGTCCAGACCGAAGGCATGGTCACGAGATTGGCGACGGGCAGCAGCTTCGCTCCCAGGCCCTGGGCGCGGGTGTAGAGCAGCGGGTTGATGGTCATGGTGCTCACGGTGGCCATGCCCACGGTGTAGCCATCGGCCGGCGCCTGGGCCACGGCTTCCGTGCCTATCAGCCCGCCCGCGCCGCCGCGGTTGTCGACGACCACGGGCTGGCCCAGCGTGCTGCGCATGCCTTCGGCCAGCACGCGCGCGACGATATCGGTGGAGCCGCCGGCCGCGAACGGCACGATCAGCTTGATGGGCTTGCTCGGATAGTTGTCTGCCGCCTGCACGCCCAGCGGCAGCGCGGCGCACAGCGTGGTGAAGATGACCGCGCCCAGGCATTGCAGCGACAGGCGTGGGGTGGGGCGGGACAGGGCGCTCATGGAACTTTCCTTTGGACGGGCGAAACGCGGCAACATGCACAACCAGTAGTGAGGTCATGCAGGCAAGACATGGCACTATAGAAAAAAAGCGCTGCATCGGCCTCACCGAATCAAGGGCCTGCCATAAGCATTGCCGATGGCTCGCATTGCGCCGGCCGCTGACTTTGGCTCAAAATGGGCGCTTCCTCTTCCTGATCGCCTCCCCCGTGTTCCCCACCGAGAACTGCCCCGAAGGCAAAGTGCTGTTTTCCCGGCTCGCCACGCATGGCCGGCTGCGCCAGTTGCAGCTGCTGCTGGCGCTGGCCCAGTGCGGCTCCATCGTGCGCGCGGCCGCGCACCTGCACATGAGCCAGTCGGCGGCCACGCAGGCGCTGGCCGAACTCGAACGCGTGCTCGACGTGCGGCTGTTCGAGCGCCATGCGCGCGGCATGCGGCCCACGCTGGCCGGCCAGGCGCTGACCGACGCCGCGCGCGGCGTGATGAACGAACTCGAGGAAGTCGCGCAGACGCTGGCCGCGATACGTATGGGCGCGTCGGCCGCGCTGCGCCTGGGCACCATTCCCGCGGCCGCCCAGGCCATCCTGGCGCAGCTGCTGACGCGCTTTTATTGCGAGCACCCGCTGGTGCACATCGATGTGCAGGAAGGCTCGGCCACGCGGCTGCTGCCGCAGCTGATCAGCGGCGGGCTGGACGCGCTGTTTTGCCGCCAGCCCGGGCTGCTGCCCGAAGCGTTCGCTTTCGAGCCGCTGCTCGAAGACGAGGCCGTGGTCGTCGCCTCGCATGCCCACCCGCTCGTGGGCCAGCCGCAGCTCCAGCTCGCGGAACTGAACTGCGCGCGCTGGGTGCTGCCTTCGGCGAACATCGCGGTGCGCGATATCTTCGAGCGCGACATCCTGAGCCGCCTGCCCGATGCGCAATGGTTTCCCGTGGCCACCATGTCGCTGTCGGTGCTTGAAGGCCTGCTGAGCCAGCCCCAGGCCGTATCCTTGATGCCGCGCAGCATCGTCGCCGGGCTCGAGCCCCAGGGCCGCGGCGCGCGCTTTGCGGTGCTCGACTTGCAGGCCGGCAGTTTCCAGTGCGCCTTGCCGCCGCTGGGCGTGGTGTTCCAGCGCGAAGCCAGGCCCCAGCTGCTCACCGAAATGCTCAAGCTGTGGCGCGATGCGGGTCATGCGCCCGCCGCGCCGCCTGGTTCATGACTCTGAAAGATCCCATGCTGCCCATCCCCGAATCGATTCACCCGGCGCTGGCCGCGCTCTGGTCTGAACACGGCCTGGCCGAAGATGCTCTCGCGCGCATCGCCTTCCCCGGTGCGGCCCGGGGTTTCGCCAGCTGCTTCAACGTTGTGCCGGCGGCGCAGATCAGCGCTGGCGCGGCCGCGCTGGCCGCGACCGAAATCGAGCGCTGGCGCGCGCCCGGCCGACCGGCGCAGAGCGTGACCGTCGACGCCCAGCACGCGGCGTTCGAGACCAGCGGCTATTTCACGGTTGACGGCGTGCAGCCCGATGCCTGGGCGCCGATCTCGGGGCTTTATGCCTGCGGCGCGGCGACGGACGCGCCGGGCTGGGTGCGCATTCATGCGAATTTCGATCACCACCGCGATGGCGCGCTGGCGCTGCTGGGCCTGCCCACGGGCGCCGACACGCAGCGCGCGGCCGTGGAACAGGCCTTGCGGCAGTGGGGTGCCGATGACTTCGAAGCCCAGGCCGCGGCCAAGGGACTGCCAGTGGCGGCGGTGCGCGGCAGCGCGCAATGGCAGGCGCTGGGCCATGAAGCCGTGCTGGCCGAGCAGAAACTGGTGACCCTTAAGCGAATCGGCGATGCGCCGCCCTTGCCCTGGCCCGCGCTGGCCGAACAGGACAAGCCGCTGGCCGGCCTGCGTGTGCTCGATCTCACACGCATCATCGCCGGGCCGGTCGCGGGCCGCACGCTGGCCGCGCATGGCGCGGACGTGATGCTGGTCAACGGCCCGCATCTGCCCAACATCGACGCCATTGCCGACACCAGCCGCGGCAAGCGCTCGGCGCAGCTCGATCTGCGCACGGCCGGCGGCCAGCAGGCGCTGCGCGATCTCGTGGCGCAGTCGCAGGTGTTTTTGCAGGCCTACCGGCCGGGCGCGCTCGCGGCCAAGGGGTTTTCTGCCGAGGAACTCGCGCGCCTGCGCCCGGGCCTGGTCGTCGCCGAGCTGTCGGCCTATGGCTGGCAGGGCCCCTGGGCCGGGCGCCGCGGTTTCGATTCGCTGGTGCAGACTGCGACCGGCGTGCAGGCCGACGAAGCGCTGGCACGCGGCCAGACCGCGCCGCGCGCGCTGCCCATGCAGATCCTCGACTACAGCGCGGGCTATCTGCTCGCCTATGGCATAGAGGCCGCGCTGCTGCGCCAGGCGCGCGAAGGCGGCAGCTGGCAGGTGCGCGTGACGCTTGCAGGCGTGGCGCGTTGGTTGCGCGGACTCGGCGCCGTGGCGGTGCCGCACGGCGACTGGGACCAGCCCAAGCCCGACATCACGCCCTATCTCGAGACCACGGCCAGCGGCTTTGGCGCATTGCGCGCCGTGCGCCATTGCGCCGTGCTGTCGCGCAGCGCGCCCGGCTGGGAGCGCCTTTCGGTACCGCCCGGAACCGACGCACCAGCTTGGGTTTAGCGCGCGCGGCGCCGGGTCCATGCCCTGAAATGGGGCATCTGGCGTGGTAATTGCTTGCACGGTGGCAGTCCCTCTGTCACCTTGCGAGCGCAATGACCACCACCGCCTTGCCCCATCCCGTGCCGCTGAACCTGCGGCAGATCGAAGTCTTTCACGCCATCATGATGGCCGGCACGCTCAGCGGCGCGGCGCGCATGCTGTGCGTGTCGCCGCCGGCCGTGAGCCGCATGCTGGCCACGGCCGAGAGCCGGCTGCGCATGCTGATGTTCGAGCGCGTGCGCGGGCGCCTGCAGCCCACGCCCGAAGCGCGGCGGCTGTTTTCCGAAGTGCAGAGCATTGTCGAAGGTGTTCGCCGCTTCAACGCGCTGGCCAGCGATCTGGCCGTGGGCACGCATGGCGAGTTGTCGCTGGTCTCCAGCCCCAGCTATGCCGAATGGCTGATGCCGGTCGCGATACGCCGCTTTCGCGCGCGCTTTCCCGAAGTGCGCATCAAATACCGGCCCTTGCCGTTCGACGCCTTGCTGCCCCATGTGCTGCTGGGCCAGGCCGATCTGGCAATCTCGTCCATGCCCGCGCCGTCGAGCGCCAATGTGGTGGCGCGCGCCATAGGCCATGGCTTCATCGAATGCGCCGTGCCCGAGCGCCATCCGCTGGCCCAGGCCGAATCGATAGGCGCGGCCGATCTCGTGGGCCAGACGTTCATCAGCTATGGCGGCGACACGCCGTTCGGCAATCTGGCCGCGGATTTCTTCGCGGCCTCGGGCCTGGCCTTGCGCGCCGATGTGGAGATTCGCTCCACGCCCGAAGCCATGGGACTGGTGCGCGCGGGCGTGGGCGTGGCGCTGATCGAGGCCTTCGGCGCGCGCCGGCCCAGCCAGGACGGCGTGGTGCTCAAGCCGCTGCG
>NZ_JAHCDD010000033.1 GCF_018413525.1 Acidovorax sp. CCYZU-2555 | reverse complement strand
TCCAGACGATGTCCTCGCCTTGCAGGTTTTGCCCCGGCTCGGAGAGAAAGCGGCCCGCAGGCGTGGTGCGCTCATGGGGAGCGATGGCCGACATCGGGCGCTCGCCTATGCCGGGCACCGAGTGGTCGCCGCGCGCCAGCCCCAGCAATACCGCCGAAGAGGCCTGCAGCCTGCCCGCGGCATCGAACACATGCACGCGTGCGGCGCGCTTGTCGATCAGCACATACGGCAGACGCTGGTTGTCCTGCGTGCTCAGAATCCAATGCGCAACCTGCTGCGCCTCGTCGCTGAGTTGCGACGGTGCACCTGTTTGACCCGCATTGGCAGCGGCTGCCGCGCCCAGGCACAACGCCAGGGCCATGCGCGCAAAGGCGCGGGTAAAAGACGGCGGCATGCGCCATGTCGGCAGAAACGGCAGGGATAACGGCATGGCGGCAGGACTTCGAGAAGAACAGGTGGGGGCCAAAACGCAAACGGCCATTTCCGCAGAAATGGCCGCTCCGGATAACTCAGGCAGTCAGCCCGGCGTTAACAAACTTAACGGTAGACGTGCTCGCCACGATTTTGCTTCCACTCATTTTCCAGATAGGTGGCATCTTCTTCGTTCTTGGTGCGCATGCCCAACAGAATGCCGCCTTCCTGGATGCCTTGTTCGTAGTGCTTCACACGCTCTTCAGGAATGTTCCAGCCGATCAGCGCGCCAATCACACCGCCGCTGGCGGCGCCGGCGCCGGCGCCCGCAATGGCGGCGGCCAGCGGGCCGGCAACCACCAGGCCAATGCCTGGAAGCGCCAGCGTGGTGCCGACGGCCGCGATGGCTGCGACGATCGCACCCAGCGTGCCGCCGATGGCGCCGCCAATGCCGGCGCCTTCGGCGGCCTTGTTGCCCAGTTCGGTTTCGACAGTGCCGACATCGGTGTTGGCGAAATGGCGGGTGCGCGTTTCGTCCGACATCACCAGGTTCACATCATCCTTGGAGTAACCGCGCGCCGAGGCCGCGTTGTACGCCGCTTCCGCGCTGTCGCGGTCGCGAAACAGACCGGTGACCAGGGGGCCGGATGCGGTGTGGGTGGTGGTGCCGGTGTGCAGGTTGGTGGTGGTGTTCATGGGATTTCCTATACGGTCAGTGATGGGAGAGATATGTGCAAACGCTCAGGCACGCAACTCAGTTGCGGTCTGCGCGGGCCGCGCGGCGCGGCGCAGGTGTGGCCGGTGCGGTGCTGCTCATGGTGTTGGGAGTGGCGTTGGTTTGCGCCCGATTGGCGGCGTCGCGCGCCTGCTGGGCCGCCGTGTCGTCGGTGCGCACCAGCGTGGCGGTGTCGGAGCGTTGAACGGCCTTCTGGTTGGCTTCGTTCGCGGTTTGTGGCGTGACGCCGATGGTCGCCGGCGTCTGGGTGGTGTTGACGGTGCTGTTCGGCGTCTGCGCAAATGCAGCCGTGGCAACCAATGCCAGTGCGGCGCCGCCCAGTGACAGTGTCTTGATCGAATTCTTGAGCATGGTTTGTCTCTTGTGGCTGATTGAGAAACGGAGGAAAAGCCATCGGCGTGTTCGCCGGATGCCCCTATCGTCGAGTGCCGCCAGGTAGTGCCGGCTGCCTTTCGACTGGACGTTCAGTGTGGACTTGGCTTGACCGCCCAACCAAGAAACAAGCGCCCGTGTGGATGTAGGTGGTTGCGCCGTCCAGAAGTCGATGTGTGGATGGCAGCCACGGCTCCTGCCCATCAAGGATGCGACACGGAGAGTTGTCAGCCCGTTTTCGCTGTGCCTGCCGTATGCAATGATTGGGCATGACACAGAGCTCCGAAGACCTGCAACAAATCGCCGCGCGCACTCTGGCGCACTATGAACAAAACGCCCAAAGCTTCTGGGAAGGCACGCGCGACCACGATGTGAGCCAGAACATCGCCGCGCTGCTCAAGCACATCGCCGTGCCCGCACCTTTTGACCTGCTGGATTTCGGCTGCGGCCCGGGGCGCGACCTGCGCACTTTCACGGAGATGGGCCACCGTGCCGTGGGCCTGGAGGGCGCGCCCAGTTCGGCGGCGCTGGCGCGCGCGCACAGCGGCTGCGAGGTGCTGGAGCAGAGCTTTCTGCAGCTCGATCTGCACGCGCAGCGCTTCGACGGAGTGTTTGCCAATGCCGTGCTGTTCCATGTGCCCAGCCAGGTGCTGCCCCAGGTGCTGCGCCAACTGCATGCCTGCCTGCGCCCGGGCGGAGTGCTGTTCAGCTCCAACCCGCGCGGGGCAGGGCAGGAGGGCTGGAATGGCGAGCGCTATGGCGTGTTCCACGACTGGCCCAGCTGGCGTGCCTTGATGACGTCCGCGGGCTTCGAGGAGCTGGAGCATTTCTATCGCCCCACAGGTCTGCCGATAGAACAGCAGCCTTGGCTGGCGAGCGTGTGGCGCAAGCGCTGAGCGCTGGCTTCATGACACGGCGCAGCTGATTTTGTCCTACGCCCGGTCGCGCGTTATCGCATGGACAAGCCGAGCCACGTATTCAAGGATGGCGCTTTGGTTCGCAAAGGGAACAATCATGAAAAACGTCGGTCTTCTTTACTCTGCCCTCATCGGCGCGGTGGCCAGCGCACGCTCCATGACACCGATGGCTACCTTGTCGGCAGCCCGGCTTCTGGGCCATTCGACGCCGGGCAAGCTCGCACTGCTCGATCGCCCGTTGTTCAAGTTCGGCGCCCTGTTCATGGGAGCGGGTGAACTGGCTGGCGACAAGATGAAGACGGCTCCTGACAGAACCGTGTTCCTGGGCCTTTTGGCCAGAGTGGCCAGCGCCGGCATTGCAGGCGCGGCCCTGGCGCCCCACGGCCGCGAGCGCGCCGGAGCGGTGGCCGCCATTGCGACCGCTGTTCCGCTGGCCTATGTGACCCTGGACGCAAGAAAAAGCGCCATGAAGCACATCGGCCAGACGCGCAGCGGCCTGATCGAAGACGCGATCATCATTGCTGGCGGTATCACTGTCGTGGCTCTCGCGTTGGGCGCGAAAGGCCGTCGATAGCCCTTACGTCAGAGATTGCCTCTCGGCGGCAATCCGCTGTCGCAATACATCTCAGGAACGTGAGATACCCTGAATCTCCGGACACGGTCTGTCCGGGCTCCATCAGCTCCCACATGCTTGCATGAGCGCTGCCCCGGCGATGCGGGCGGTGGCTTCAAGACGCTCCTTCGATTGACCATGGCGGGCGCTGGCGGAAAGGCCCGCCATGGTGGTGCAGACGAAATCGGTCAGCCGGTCCGCGTCTTCGGGGTGGCGCTGGGCAATGAAGCGGCGGATGGCGTCCTGTGCGGCAACGTGAATCACACAGGCCGCCTCGCGTGCCTGGGCTTCGTTGCTGCGAGTGCCTTCGAGCACCATACAGCCGGAAGCTTCGGGGTTGGCATAGGTGCGAGCGGCGACGACAAGCACTTCCGACAGACATTCACCCACCGGCCGATCGGCCCGCAGGATGTGCTGCAACTGCACGCCGCCTGTCACCGCATACCGGTCGAGGATGCGGCTGTAGAGCTCGGCCTTGCTGCCGAAAGCGGCGTAGAAGCTCGGAGGGTTGATCCCCAGGGCCTTGGTCAGGTCGGCCACGCTCACTGCGTCATAGCCTTGCGCATGGAACAGCGGCTGTGCGGCGGCCAGCGCTTGGTCCGGGTCGAAGCGGCGTGGCCTGCCACGGGTTTTGGGTATTTCTGTAGTCATGATTACAAAATCCTTGACAAAGCGATGGAATGAATTATGTAATAGCAGCTACATTATTCATAGGAGTGACCATGTCTTCGTTCAAGGAAAAGTCGGTTCTGGTGCTGGGCGGGAGCCGGGGAATCGGCGCCGCCATTGTGCGTCGCTTCGCAGCCGATGGCGCCAAGGTGAGCTTCACCTATTCCGGGTCGGCTGACGCCGCACGTGATCTCGCCAGCGAAACCGGCAGCACGGCGTTTCAGACCGACAGCTCCGACCGCGACGCGGTGATCGCCCGGGTGCGCGACAGCGGACCGCTGGATGTGCTCATCGTCAATGCCGGCGTCGCGATCTTCGGCGACGCATTGGATCAAGACCCGGATGCCATAGACCGCTTGTTCCGCATCAACGTCCAGTCGCCGTACCACGCATCGGTGGAAGCCGCGCGCAAGATGCCGCAGGGCGGGCGAATCATCGTGATCGGCTCCGTGAACGGGGACCGCATGCCGGTTCCCGGACTGGCCGCGTACGCGCTCAGCAAGTCGGCGTTGCAGGGCATGGCACGGGGCCTGGCGCGCGACTTCGGGCCACGTGGAATCACCATCAACATCGTGCAGCCGGGCCCCATCGATACCGAGATGAACCCGGAAGACGGCCCCATGAAGGACCTGATGCACAGCTTCATGGCGATCAAGCGACATGGACGTGCCGAGGAAGTCGCAGGAATGGTCGCCTGGCTTGCAGGCCCAGAGGCGGGTTTTGTCACTGGTGCAATGCACACCATCGATGGAGGGTTCGGGGCCTGACGGATCGGAGTCCAAGGCGGCACGAAACAGTCATCGACTGATCACTCAAAGGGCCTCACGCGTCGCACGCCGGCGCTCTTGTCGGATCGCTCCTGGGGGCTGGCCGTTGATGCGTTTGAAAGCACGGCTGAAGGCCGCCTGAGACGAGTAGCCCAGCCGTTCTGCTGCGGTGTCGATGGACATGCTTTCCTGGGCCAGCCACTGGCGCGCCAGGCGCATGCGCAACTCCGTCGCGTAGCGCAAGGGGGGCGAGCCGATGGTTAGCTCGAAACGTTGCGCGAAGACCGATCGCGAGACATGGCACTCGGCCGCCAGTTCCGCCACCGTCCAATCGCGGCCGGGCTGCCGATGCAGGGCCAAAATGGCGCGCGCCAGCCGCGGATCGCGCAACGCGGCCACCAGGCCGGAGGCATTGTCGCAGCCGCATTCAACCCAGCCGCGCACGATCATGGCCGCCACCACCTCGGCAAGGCGCGCCAGGATGCCGGCGAATCCGACCCGCCCGGAGCAGATTTCGCCTTTCATCGCCGCCAGTATGGGCAGCAGCCCGGGATAGCGCTGGCTGGCGGCATCGACCAGCATCAGGCCCGGCATCAGCCGGCCCAGGCCCTGCATGCCGCCCAGATCGAACTCCATGCATCCGTAGAACAGGATGGCGCTGGGTACCACGCTGGTGCTCGGACAGGCATCCACGGCGCTGACCGTGTCGCCCAGCGGGGCTGCCTCGAAGCTGTCGATGTCCTGGGTGGGCGCATCCGGGCTGGAGAGCAATTGATGCGCGGCTCCTTGGGGAATGAACACGGCGCTGCCCGCCGATAGTTCATGCAGCGTGCCGTCGGCGCTGCGCAGCACGGCGGAACCCACCGCCAGATAGTGGAAGTAGCCACGACCGGGCCTGGCCTCGAAGTGAAAGCCGAAGGAGGGCCCGACCTGGATGCGTCGGTACTCGACGCCGCGCAGACGCATGCCCGTCAGCAGTTCGCTGATGAGATCGGACGAGAGCGCAAATTTTTCCGGCAGATTCATCCAGGTGTTTTGATCAAAAATTCAAGACTTTTCATCATAGATCATCCTGAACACAAGCCCTAGACTTTGGCTCACGATGGTTTTTCTAAGGGTATCTTGTGATGAATGATTGCATTTGTGACGCCACTGCCGACCTGGGCAGGGCGGACCTGGCGGCGCCGACCTCGGCCGCCTGGATGGCGGTGTTCTCATTGGCGATGGGCGTCTTCGGCTTGTTGACGGCGGAGTACCTGCCGGCCAGTCTGCTGACGCCCATGGCCGGTGACTTGGGCGTGTCGGAGGCCTTGGCGGGCCAGGCAGTGACCGTCACGGCCGTGGTGGCGTTGTTCGCCGGCTTGCTGGTTCCCGGCCTGACGCGCGGGCTGGACCGGCGCGTGGTACTGCTGGGCTTTTCCGCGCTGATGATCGCTTCCAACCTGCTCGTCGCGCTGTCGTCCAGCATGGCGGTGCTGCTGGTGATGCGCGTATTGCTGGGCATCGCGTTGGGCGGCTTCTGGAGCATGGCCACCGCCGTGGCCATGCGTTTAGTGCCGGCCGCGCTGCTGCCGCGCGCCTTGTCGATCATCTTCAGCGGCATTGCGGTGGGCACGGTGGTGGCGGTACCGCTGGGCAGCTATCTGGGTGGTTTGTACGGCTGGCGCAGCGCCTTCGTGGCGGCCGCCGCCGTGGGGCTGATCACGCTGATCTTCCAGTGGTTCACGCTGCCGCGCATGGCGCCACGCAGCGTGGTCCGGCTCAGGACGATGCTCGACGTACTGCTGCGCCCGGGCATCGCCATGGGCATGCTGGCCTGCATTCTGGCCCATACCGGCCATTTCGCCCTGTTCACCTATATCCGCCCCTTCCTGGAAAGCAGCACGGGCGTGGATACCGACGGACTCGCGCTGATGCTGCTGGGTTTCGGCGTGGCGAACTTCGTCGGCACGCTGCTCGCGGGTTGGCTGATGCAGCGCAGCCTGCGCATGACCTTGGCGCTGATGCCCGCGTTGGTCGGCATTGCAGCATTGTCTTTGGTGCTGCTGCCAGCCTCTCTGGCAGGGCAGGCGCTGCTGGTCGCGTTCTGGGGCCTGGCCTTCGGTGGTGTGCCGGTGGCCTGGTCAAGCTGGGTCGCACGCTCCGTGCCCGATCAGGCCGAGAGCGCAGGCGGCATGGTGGTGGCCTCCGTGCAATCCTCCATTGCAGTCGGGGCGGCTGCGGGTGGCGCGATGTTCGGGGCCAGCGGCATCACTGGCGTGTTCATCGCCGGCAGTGTTCTGATGCTGGTCGCGGCATTGCTGATTGCGGTGCGGGTGCGCATTCCACCGCCTCCGGCTGGGGATGTGGGTGGGCTAGCGTCCCATATCTGAATCAGGGGCGAAGCGGCCGGTGATTTCGACCGCTGAACCACCTCAATCGGTCGAACATGCAGTCCAAAGCTAAGTGCTACTGAAAGTGGGGGGACGTCGCCCACCACGCTTGCATAAGACTATGCTGCTTCAACTTGGCAATCACATGACCAGCACTCAACTGCGTCTCTAGACCAATTTCAAACGAGGGTGGCGTAAAGAGTGGCTTCGTCGACGATGTCATCAGGCAGAAAGACGCCAGCTTCCTCAATCCTTGCGCGAGCTGCGGCAATATCGGCAACAAACATGACTACGGCGAGGTCGCGCGTAGCGCGTGAGCAGCACACGTAGAAGAGGCGCCTCGTGCGATCAACCACGCTGTCCAAGCCACCCGCGATGTTCTCTCTATCCGTATCCGACAGCGCAGCCATGCCGAAATACTTTTCATATGAGAACTGCCGCTGCTTTTGCCCCTCCTCATCGTCAATAAGGACGAGCACTCGCTCGAACTCAGCTCCCTTTACACCCTGTTGGGTGGCAAACGGCGATAGGTCTTCAAGGTAGTGGCGGTAGCCGGCCAACTCGCTGACAAGGCAGTTCAGAAATGCCATTACGGGTGACACTTCTGGGTCGTCGTCGCCAACAAGCTCACCTGAATCTGCGCCGAGATACTTGGCCCATGTCTCGTCGAGCTGCAGCATCTCGGCTTTCGACGCAAACAGGAGCACATCTCGAAGCGTCACATCTTTCGACTGCATGAGTCGCGCCAGTTCCGTGGTGGACGCCTGCAGTCCCTCTAAAACTTCGTGGGGATTGGCGCCTGCTAATCCAGCCGAACTCAGCAGCGGACATTCGCCACGCAATAGTGTCATCACGTCGAACTGGCGGTTCTGGTGCATTGCTGTTGCCAACGGCAACAGGTAGGTCAAGAATGGCCGCAACGGCCATGAACTACCGTCCTTAAGGCCTTCCTTGATGCTGGACGGAGAGTTATCGTTCAAAGCGGCATACAGGTTGGGGAAGCCGAGTCGAGTCGCTGCCATACGGTGCACGACCACCAATGCCCGGACGTCTGCCGTTCGGTCCTCGCTTACCCAATGCTCATCTTGGTTAACCTGTCGAAGCCATTCCCGGACCTTTGCTAGCTTCGCCGAACGGTGCTCGTCGGCCGAGAGCAGAAAGATCCTAGCAGAGCCCTCGACCGGGGCCAGAATACCGTCGATCAAGGCCATCCGGCCACGCGTCTGCACCAAGCCATCGCCTGGTTGACGAATAGCATTCACGACGCGCAGCACGCGCTGCGGACACCTGAAATTCTCCGGTTTGGTTATCGGTCGCCATTCGGCGGGGGCATCAATCGCACCAGCGCCGTCCGTGTAGATCTTCTGCATTGGGTCACCGAAGAATCCCAAGCAGAACTCGACCGGCGTGGTCTCGGCTATGCGGCGAAAGGCAGCCACAATATCCGGCCCAGTGTCCTGGCTCTCGTCGACGAACAGGACCGGATACCGGCTCGCGATGATGTCGCGGAGCAGCTGACTCTGCTCGATCAGCTTGACGGCCGCTGCAATGACCTCAGTGTGTCCAAGGACGCCCCGTGCGAAGTCACTGCCCGCACCGTACGTGAAGTGGGCTCGATGCTCTACAGTCTCAAGTTGACGCCTGTATCGGGCGATTTCTGCGACAAGACGTTCGCGCGTCGCTGGCCGCGTCCTTCCCTTGTCGTGATGCTCCTGGGCTTTGGCGATCTTTTCGTGAATGCGCTCGATAACCCAAGCTTTCAGATTTACCTGGAATGGCCGCACCACCGTCCACAAGAAGCTGTGAATCGTTGAAACGTGGAAGAGCAGATCGTTTCCCACGTCTCCCCAGATTTCCTTGACCGCCACCTCGGTGTAGGTGATGCAGGCGATCCGCTGGCCACGGACCTTGAGTTCTGTTCTCCGCGACTGCCCAAGGTGCGCGAGCGCCTTGACAAGCGAAGTCGTCTTGCCGGAGCCGGCTCCCGCGACCATTACGAAACTTCGCTGGGGACGCTCATCCAAGCAGGCGCGCAGGTCCAAGTCTGCCTGTGTATCAGGTTGTCCGATGCGCCGCGTCATGCTGCAGTAGCCTCGTTATCACCGAGCGGCAGTAGCGGCAGCGGCAGCGGAGCCAGCGGAGGCAGCGGAGGCAGCGGAGGCAGCGGAGGCAGCGGCGCCAACAATGGCTGCGGCCGCGGATCGACCTGACTCTCAAGCCATTGAAGTCCTTCCGAGATGTAGCTTGGTACTACCCAGGTCGTGGGATCTTCAGCCAGCAGTGCAAGCGCGAAGTCAGTCTTGTGGAAGCTCGCGTTCTTGACCTTGTGGTACAGGCTCTGCGAGATTTCGTCGATATCCAGCTTGTTGCTGCCCTTGATGCGCAAACCGAGTTCCTTGCGTTCGATATCCTGACACCACGCCAAGTTTTGCAACGCGAAGGCCTCTTCCAAGGTCCGGCCTGTCTTGGCTTCCGTCATCCCACGCCAGTGCACCGCGACGGGCGTTTGATAGGAGACGCGCACAAGCGCGTCGCCAGTGGCAGCACGTGGTTGGATTCGCTGATCGACGGTCGCAGCAAGCAATTCGGCGATGGTGTTGCATGCTGGAAGCCACTTGACCAGCGTTTGATTCGACGTCAGCGCACCCGCTTCGTGAACCATGCATGCCTTTCGTCCGCGACGAACCACCGCAGCCTCTTCGTCGCCGTCGGGATCCGCGTTGGCGTCGTCTTCGTCGACCGGTTTTTCGTTTTCAGCTTGCTGAGCTCCGGCTGCCGGCGGCGAGACACTGTCGATGTCTGTCACGATCAAGGCTGTCAGCCCCAGGAAGTCGATGAGACCCTTGAACCGGTGACCGAAAGCGCCGCCAATCTCTAGGATACTGACGAAGTGAGATTGCAGCCGTGGCGCTGCCTTGGCGATCATCTGCGGCATCAGCAGCCGTTCGACATTACCCTCCACCAAGATTGCGGCATCGGCGAAGAACAGGTCGCAGTGCGTGATCCTCAGATAGCGTTCAAGAAAATCTCTCGTGCGATCTTGCGGATCGGCCGGATCGTTGGCCGCCTCATAGAAGGTTGCCATGCTCAGAACCTGAGATTGCTGCACAGCGGCGTCGGCAACGCGGCGGAAATAGCGGATCGGCCGAAAGCCCCGCTCAAATAACACATGCGGAGAGTGCGTCGACACAACAAGTTGGCTACTGCAATACGGTGCATCCTCATTGGGGACCGTGAGAATGTCTAGCACCTTGCGGATGAACACTTGCTGCAATTGCGCATGTAGGTGTGCTTCTGGCTCCTCAATGAATATCAGATGCAGGGGGGGACGATTCTCCTCAATGTCCAACCACCTGGCGTGAACGTCCAACAACTCGACGACCATGTAGATAAGATTTTTGAATCCAAGGCCGTTGTACCGATCGGGCAACGTGGCTGGTGTACCAGCCGCGTTCACCGCGCCGACCACGTAGTGGACCCGAGCGCCTTCATGGCTGCTAAGGATCGTTGCCGGGTTGAGAGCGGTCTTGATCAAAAGCCGTGGGTTATTAACGCCGGGATAGCCAAGCTGCGCAAGCCGTTCAAGCGTGGGACCAAAAACACGCTCCAAGTGCTCGTTCAGTAAGGCCTCCGACTGCGCCAATACCCGCTGGGCATCATAGTCCTCGCCCCTCTTTTCCAGGTTCCGATCGTAGAAGCGACTAAGGCAACGTGATAGATCCTCAGATCTCGCGCCACCACTGGAATCGGACAGGTGGCGCTGGGCATGCAAAAAGTCCACCTTGACGAGACCGGCCAGCACGTCCCTGCCGCTGCGGCCTTTGTCCGGCATCAAGCGCAATGGTATGTAACCTTCGACAGAGTGCAAGTTGGCGTCGAACTGTGCACTATCGAGAACGTAGTAGCGCAGCTCGAAATCCCGCCGGAGACGGTCGCCGATCGCATCGGCCAAGTAGTCGCACAGCGTGCGCGGCTGCGGGTCGTAACCCGCACCACCTTGAGGCTGGCCCGGTCCAGCATCAGCAGCCGCTGGAGATTGGCCTGCGGGTTGGGCACAAAAGAGTTGCGCGCACGCACGCGCTTCTCGAAAGCTGGCCTTAAGAGTCTGGGCGTCTATTGCAGCGAGTTCGACCCGAATCCCGACTCGACTGCCTTGCCATTCCAAGTTTGGCAGCAAATCTACAACTCGGTGCAAATCGACCGGTTTGACGCTGAACCAAATGTCAATGGAAATGGTCGGCAGTTCGGTACCTTCAACGCCCTCACCAAACGCATTGATGGTGTCCCAACACTCGGAACTAAAATCGTGAAGCGAAAAACGCTCCCGCGCAGCCGAAGTGAACAACTGGAGCGCATGTGCCGCTGATGTCTTGCCGCTGTTGTTGGCACCGACAAATATGGAAATGTCCGATGCCAAATCTATGCGAACGTCCTTGAGGCGTCGGAAATTGTGG
Source organism: Acidovorax sp. CCYZU-2555 (assembly GCF_018413525.1). Classification (GTDB taxonomy): domain Bacteria; phylum Pseudomonadota; class Gammaproteobacteria; order Burkholderiales; family Burkholderiaceae_C; genus Comamonas. Next base: position 45,942 of record NZ_JAHCDD010000033.1, on the reverse strand, counting down.
ATACGGATGGTCTCGATGAACATGCTTTCCCTCCCTTTTTCGAAGATAGTACGGGACTATCTTTCGGTTGGGTAGCCGCCCCGAAAATAATGTTCATTGGAAACCCGTTGGAACTTCGCCTCACGTATGCGTCCGATAATCCCATCTTTATGCTGAATAGCTCTTTGAGCAATATCGCGTCCACGAAACAACCGTGCACACGATGCTCGAAGATTCTCAATCCCCTCGCTATTCGGTGCCGCGCACGCGTCGCACCTATGCACCACAGTTCAAGGCCGAACTGATCGCCGCGTGTCTGCAGCCCGGCGCATCGCTTGCCTCCACGGTGCGTGCACACGGCATGAATGCCAATGTGCTGCATCGCTGGCTCAAGGAGCATAGCCTGGGCCAGCACCGCATCGCCTGCGATACTGCCCACGCACCGGGCCAGCCAGCCGGGTCCAAGAATTGCTGCCGCATCGCTGGCAGGCTGAGAGAGCCTGACCAATACATTGCGCGACCGGCAGCGGTCAACATGGGATCGTCGCGCTGTTACCGTATATCGGCAGAAAGGTAAGTCTCGACGGCTTCCAGCTTTTGCTGCTCTGAATATTTTTGCAAGTTGGTGTCTCGGATGAGTCCAACTATTTGGGGTCAGTTCACATTTACGTGGATACGATGGTGCTTGGAAGTCCTCATTCAGGGTAGATGGGATGGCCGGACGGATACCGCGTGGCGTTGTCAGATGAGGTACGGAAACACGTATTGGCCGGTAACCTTGCCCAGGATGAAGACTAGGAATAAAGGTTCCAGTGGCTGCCCTTACGAGACGGCGTGTCCGATGGTGTGACCACCATTGTCGGCATCATTGAAATGTCAACGCCTTCGAGTATGACCTATTGCTAATCGTAGTCGTAGAGCCTCGAGACCGAGGTTCAATTTCGTCTTTCCGCCTTGCCGGCTGCTTTGCTGGGTGCTTTCCTCTTCACGCCCGGTGTGCCCGACGCTGTTGGTTCCGACACCTTAGCGCTGCCCGCCTCTTTCTCAAGCCTGGGCGTGAGATCCAACACTCGAGCCATGACGCGCGCGTCACCGCCAAGGCGCTGTTGTGCAAGTTGAGCTGCCTCATTCAGCATTTGCTGGAGCTGATGCCTATCGATCAGCACGCCTGTGTCGGGGTGCTTCCAGCGCTTATTTGCATCGGCGATCGTCACCACCAGACATCCGGTCCGGGCATTGCTAGCCGCCATGTACTTGTTGATCAGCTGGTCCTCAATGGTGTTACGCAGCTCCCTGCCCGAACGCGGTTTCTCGCCGATCTTCAACTCGATCGTGGCCTGGTAGCCCGATAGCGCCCGGAACTTGATGTCAGTTTCCTTGCCGTCAACGGTGACGGATTCCTGGTCGACCGTGTAGGCGCCTCTGGCCATCAAATTTAACTCGTGCGCGATGGCCGGCCGCAATGAGTTTTCGTCGGTGACCATCGCCCATGCCGCCCTGGGAGCTGTGTCTTGAAGCATCAGACCCTGAAGATCATCCAATCTATTCATCAGTACATGCGCCATGTCGGTGCTGGTCGCCGGAGGAAGTTCAAGGCCACGGTAGAGCATCGCAAGCTCTGCCATCGTCGCCACGCTGGCGTCGGCTTCCTCAGCTAGGCGCTCCTGTGCAAGGGCCGCGATGCGATATCTTGCATGGGCAAACATCGGATCAGAGGCAAGTTCCAACTTGGCTTGGAAGGCATCTACGCCCGTGGCCTGGATCAGTTCATCGAATACATAACGTCGACCATCTTCCGCGTTGTCGCGTGAGCCCGGCGAATAGACGTCTTCATGCTGCTCGTCATTCTCTGGCCTCACGTGCCGATAAACCGCGCGGGTGAGCCTAAGCAACGTGTCTGGCGGGAGCGCCTTGCTCCAGTTGGCCTTACCTCCGACGCCGCGCTCGTTGAAGAGGCTTCCGATCACCTTCACGGCAATGCCATTGGCCTCCACCGGCAACGTGTCGAGATGGTGCAGCAACATGGCGGTGCCACGGGCAGGATCGAGGTGGAACAGCACCGGCAGCCAGAAGAAAAGAAAAGGGGTATGACCCGCCGCACTCACCTGCCGAATGGCGAGCTCCTGGATCCACCGTCGGGTCGCTGAGTCCCCATGAGTCAAGAGTACGCGGATGACCTGGTCAAGCTTAGCTTCTGCGCTTGGATTCTGCGATTTGCGCATTAGGGTCATGCCAGGTCCGGCAAGCCATTCGATCAGGCGAGGTTGCAGAACGCGAGCGATTTCCTGACGCCCATACCGCAAGCTTTGCAGCAGCATGGAGTGCCATCCTGCATCACCGCCGGGCTCCTTGAGCTCATCATTCAGTTCGCCACTGAGCACACGTTCGACGACTGGGCCGTAGCCTTCGGCCAGTGTTGCAAGCCAGTCAGGCAGCCCGTTGAGCTCCAGAAGCGCGTACCTGACGGCCAACTCGGCATCTCGCTCACTGAGAGTCTTAGTCCATCTTGGATCTTCTGCTTCGGCATACAGGCCCATCAGGCCGATCGACCACACCACTAGGTAAGTGTTTTTCCCTGCCGCTTGGCGCTCCTCGCGCAGCGTGGGCTTCATCCCACGCCAATAGGTCATCAAACTGCGGCGCAGCGCGTCTGTAACGTCGGAAGAAAAACACTGCTCAAGGAATGCGCGGTCCCACCGGCCCTGATTGTTGTTGTGAGACTTTTTGCGCATCACTTGCCAGAGGTTCCGGATGGTGGTGTCCACTCGCCCCGGCGCCAAGGCCAAGGCGGGTCGCGTAGCGAGCTCAGTCCAGAAGGCGGTCCAATCCTTCTTGTTCTGGGCTTGCTTCTGTTGTTGCCGCTCGTTGCGCTTGCGCTGCTGCTCAAGCATTTGAAGGGTTTCAGGTTTCTGACCCCTTGCCTTAAGGTACTCAGCAAGTTTATTCGTGAGTGCGGGCGAATCGGCGACCGCAGCCTGCACGGAATCTATGACGCTATTGGGGCCGTCAGCTGGCATCAGGGATATACTCATGTGCAGCAATACGGTGCGGCGCTTGCCGTCCGCGCTGATCTCACCCAGCGCTTTCACGATCCACGGATGATCCTTGTCCTGGTTGTACTCGATAGGCCCCTGGAACAGCAGCCGCCAGACCATGGATTGAGGCTCGCGACGCGGCACCAACCGAGCAATGCAGGCGTAGTCTGCTTCAAACACAAGACGTCGCCGCTCCAATGGCAAAGCGTTGAGCAGCTTGGCGAGATGGAGCTTGCGTTCATCATCTAGTGACGAATCGCCGGCTGCCCGGTATGCCAGCACGGCTGCTTCTATGAGATCAAGTACTTTGCTGCCGTGCTCCAGCAGCCGCACGCACAGCGCTCTCAAGATATAGGAAGCCTGCATGCGCCCTTTGCGATCGCCCAAGGCATCGTCCGCAGCAACAACAACTACCAAGCTGCGCGTGAGTGCCAGCACACCGGGTAACAAAGACTCCAGTCGGCCCAGGCTTAGATCGGCCTTCTCGATCACCCGGGCCATGTTGCTGGCGAAGAAGTCCTCACGACGCTGGCTGGTCTGCACATGCGACAACACAGCAATCAACTGGTCCTCGTTGACATGCTCAGGATAGAAATGAGTGGCGATCCAGCGTGCAATGCGGGCATTCCAGCCTGGTGCAAGTGAAACGGCTGCATCGAGGAGGGCGTCGACACGGTAGTCGCCAAGTTCAATAAGGGCATCGAGAGCGTCAAAGCGCTCGCGATCACCGGCTTTCGCGTCCCCTGCGATGGTGACCACAAGATTGGCACACTTTGCGTACCGTCCCAATGCGACAAGTTTGATGAGAATCGTGCGCACTTCCGGGTTCTCGATACCTGACGACCACGCAGTTAGAATGACATCCTGAAGCGGCTTGCGCGCGAGTCGGTCAAGCTGTAGATCAGGAACGCCTATTCCGCGCCACTCACCGACACCATGGCGCTCGACGAACGCCTGCAGCGCGCGACGGCACTGAAGGTCGCTCAGCGACTCTGGGTCGCCGTAGGTCAGCAGGGTGTCGGGCTCGACTGCCAACACGGCATCGAATACGTCCTGGCGAAGCAGGGCAAGCCATCCCGCCACAGGCCTCATTGAAGGCTTCGGCAGTATGGCCTGGGTGTCGGAGAGGCTGAAGAGCATCCGCTTTGCCGCAGACACCGCTAGCGCGCCACATTCGATCATGTCGTTGATCTGGCTGGCTGCCAAGAACTCGACCACCGACCTATGGTGAAAACGGACGCGTCCGTAGCCGCCCTCTGCAAATATTGGCCGCTCCAGCAAGGTCACGATCTCGGTTGCGGTCCAGTCCGACAGCAACTCGCTAGGAATCAGCGGTACGTCGCCGGATCCTTCGACGTCCGCCCCTGCGCTGTGCCGGATGGTCAGGCGACGGCTCAATATGGCTGCGAGCGCTAACCGCTGCGCGCCCACGCGGGCTTTGTTCAGCGTCAGGTCTGCCTTCTCCTGTCGGTCCGCACGTGCTACCAAGCGGGCGTGGATGTGACTCTTAATCTGTTCGAAATGTGCTCGGATCTGATGGTGATCCCGCCAGTCGTCGCATAACTCTATTAGATCCTGCGGGCGGCGCGCAAAATCGCCTGCATGGCGGGCATGGATGGCCGCCAGCAGCTCTTCTGGTTTGCCCACGCCCTGGCCGCCGGAGAACTCAACGATGTCTTCGTCCGACAGTGCCAACAGACTGACCTCCCTGAACGGAGGTGGCCGATTCTTGGCGTCCGCGGCTGGGCCGTCAATGGCGATGCGAACGAACTCTTCTTCATTGCCGCCGTCGGTCACCGCCTTTGGTACAGGGAGCAGCTCCGCAAACGCTTTGCGGTCGATGTCCACGGGACGCGAGGTCACCACTATGGTGGCTCGTCCCCAACCACCTTCCAGATCATGCCGCAAACGTTCGAGTGCGTCGCGGAAGTCCGCGTGAGCCAGCTGCAGCTCGTCGATGGAATCTAGAAAGAAGTAGCCGGCTTGCGATGAGGAGGCTCGCCAATCGTCGAAGCGCTTCTGGTGGTCGCCATAGAGACACAGGCGGACGCCGCTGGCTGCAACCTCCTCCAGACGCAGGAAGAACGCTGCCTCACCGCCCTCGAAAAGCAGTTTGGCTTGTGCCTTGCACTCGTGGGTCTTGCCGCTGCCGGCTTCGGAGATCAGCAGGATGCGTTGAGACTCAAGCAGTTGAGCCCAGCCGATGCCTTTGCCCAAGTGCATCTGATCGCGATCGTCAAAGATGTCTCGTGATGTCACAGCGCCGACTATGGGGCCAAATTTTCTTTGCATGGGATCAGTTTATGCAGCCCCGCTGCGTATGTTGGTCGATGGCAAGAACGCGGTGGTTAAACTCAGCGGCTGTCGGACGCGCAAAACTCAGCCTCACCAGCCAGCTGCAACGCGAAACGCTTGTGTCGGCATAAACAATGGCGAAGTTGGCGCAGTGCCTTCCCATTGCATATGGCGTTCAGGCGCGCAGTGATGGCGCTCGCATTGAGCACGAGGTCGACGTGTTCTTCTAATGCTGGGTCGCCGAAGGCTGCGAAGTTTTTACAGGTTCAGGCTAGTTTTAGTGTGATTTTCAGGTCGCCCATTGGCCACATGTTTCATAGAATTATTTGTGAATGATGGAAAAACTCAAGGGCTGCGAATCAATTCGCAGCTAAATCAAGAGTTCGCTCTCAACTTTAGCCCGCCATGCCGGGAAGCTGGTAGCTACGTCAGGCTGCAATTCCTGGGCTATGCGTAGAACTAGTATGTTCAATTCCTCTGACATCTGCGCTACTGCCGTGACGTCGTCGGCAGACTGAATGATCGTTCGGCTGCCGTCGACGGTGTGTAGAGTTCTCAGTCGAGCCTCGTTGTGCGAGAGCATGTAAAACCAGTTTTGGACGGCGGCCAGAATTTTCCCTTCGTAGTAGGGCGAAGTGATTAGGTCGGAATCTGGCATTGCATAGACGAGCGACATGATGTTGAAGCTGGACAGCGCGATCGGCGCATCGGAGTCCTCCTTCATGTTTTTGAGCAATCGAATAGCCTTCTTGCATCCTCCACCCGTACGAGCCTCTTTCTCATTGATCAAGGCTCGCACTTTGAAGGGATAGTTCGTGATGATCTCATACGCCCTCTTATCGTACACCTGGATTCCACGGTCCTCGGCATTGTTCGTTCGTTGATAGTCAGCTGTCTTGTACAAAACCGATGGAACAACATCAATATCGCGGAGAAGAGAACCCTCCGTCACAGTGATGCATTTTGCCCCCGAGTCGTCAATTTTCGCCGAAGGAAAAGCAGCTTGAATTACCGAGCAGCACTCTGAGCGCAACGTAACGATTTCGGTAACTGTATTGCTCGAGCTGGACGAGTAACGGTAGGCGGAAACTCCGGTACTATCGTAAACAAAGTATGTCTGTGGCCAAACAAGCATATCAACGTCACTGACACGCCTAAGATGTACATTTAGTGGAAGCGAGCCTTGAAGCTCGATCAATACTGACTTCCCGCGCCTCTGAAGCCCTGAGTCAATCTGCTTCGCGACCCTTTCTGCCTCACGGTAGCTGATAGCAGTGTATTGTGCATCTACCTCCTGCATCGACACCAATGCATACTGAAAATTCTTGGACTTAGTTTTGCTTCGATAGCCTTCAGTTACTGAATCAAGGATCGCGCTGTTTGCAGCGAAATCGACACTCTCATTGCGCCTCGTAACACCAGAGCTGTTACGTCGTGCGTTTACTCTACCAATCCGATTTGAATAATCAGTGGCCATGGGTCTTTCTCGTAAGTTTCATGCGGCCGCCTGTGTAGCGGCCTCCACCATTGAAATATGTTGCCTCTGCGGACGATCCATCCGTCCCGATACGCCACTCCGCATAGCCAAAATGTGCCTTCAGCTCAGGTTCACCGTGGCGCGGCTCGTTCCGGTAGCTGTACATCAGGATGTAGCCGACGTCTTCTTCCTGCACGATGGAAGCAGCAACGCTGTGTGAACGCGATTGCTCCGTCTTGGAATAGATCCTGATCTTCTCCCAGCCTTGCGAAATTGTTACCTCCGCAGTCCATCTGTACTTCACCTCGCCTGTGCTGGCATCAATGGTTTCACCTGCACAGTCCCATTTACCCCGCAAATCCGGAATATCCAAAAATAGATGAACCAACCACGTACGCCAGGCCCACTTATCAAAGGCCAGATGACCCAGCGTGTAGAAAATTGCCGCCGTGAGCGGGAGCGTCCAGTATGCACGTTCTTGCAAAAGCCCCCAGCGCTCTCCATAGCTGATTACTGTGGCGATTAAGACGGCTAGTGCCGAACTGGCTAATCCCGCCACTATTCCAAGAAACCGGCCAACCGTAGCTCGGCTATGGCCTATAACAGCATATTCATGATTTGAAGCCACACTTTTCCTCCAACGCAACTCTAACAGATGATGCTTCATCCGCGACTACCCCGGAAAAACACTTAGCGCACGTGATTTTGACGGGGGTGCAAGGCATCCTTGATGAAATCACTATGTTTATAGTGCATGAATGTGCGGAAGGGCATGCAGCAGCATTGCTTCAGTGCGATTTCAAACTGCTCTACCGGGGGCAACGTTTGAGACTAGGGCAGTCTGTGCCGCGGGCGCTCGCAGAGACTACTCTGGGGTCACTAACACTGCCTGCATTGTTCGGCTGAAAAGGGGCTGGAACGGCCCCCTGAATCTCAGGACACAGTCACCCACCTAAGATAAGAGGTAGACATATGACTGTATTTATGACCAACATGAAGTCTGAGAGTGCATCGGAGGTGGTCGGGCCAGAGCGGCGTCGGCGCTGGTCTCTGCAAGACAAGCTGCAGATGGTCCGCGAAAGCTATGAGCCGGGTAACTCTGTTTCCATGGTTGCCCGGCGCCACGAAGTGAACCCGAATCAGCTGTTCCTGTAGCGCAAGCTGCACCAGGCCGGCGCTCTGTCTGCCGTGTCCGCAGGCGAGGCAGTGGTTCCCACATCGGAGCTTGCGAAAGCGCTCCAGGAGATCAAGGCCTTGCAGCGAGTGCTGGGCAAGAAGACCCTGGAAAACGAGATCTTGAAGGAAGCGGTGGAGTACGGCCGAGCAAAAAATTGGATTGCACGCTTGCCCTTGTTGCCGGAGGACGACCGTTGAAGCCGGTCTGCGAAGTCCTTGGCGTAGCGCGCTCGGGAGCAACGGCACGGCGTGCATGGCCTGCACACTGGCGTGATGGCTGGTCGACGCGCCGCACGCACGATGAAGCCTTGGTCGGCGAGCTGCGCGAGGCGGTTGCTCATCTGCCGAGCTATGGCTACCGACGCGCCTGGGGCGTACTGCGTCGTCAGCGCGAGGCACGCCAGGCCCCGGCGATTAACCTAAAGCGGGTGTACCGCGTCATGCGTACGCACGGTCTACTCTTGGCACCTAAGCCAGTGCCACTGCGCCCGGAGCGTTGCCATGAAGGCCGCGTAGTTGTGGATGCGAGCAACCTGCGATGGTGCTCCGATGGCTTTGAGTTCCGGTGCGATAACGGCGAGCCGGTGCGCGCCACGTTCGCGCTGGACTGCTATGACCGCGAAGCGATGAGTTGGGCTGCGACCACCGCAGCGCAGACAGGTGACATAGTGCGCAACGTAACGCTGGCAGCCGTGGAGCATCGGTTCGGTCAATCACTGCACAAGCGTTCCATTGAGTGGTTGACCGATAACGGAGCACCTTACGTCGCCCGGCGTACGCGAGCCTTTGCACTGGACATCGGCCTGGAGCCTTCTACCACGCCTGTATGCTCACCGCAGAGCAACGGATGGCCGAATCTTTTGTGAAAGCGCGATTACATCGCCTTCATGCCCAAATCCGATGCGCGCACGGCGATTGCCAACCTGGGGCTCGCCTTCGAGCATTACAACGAACACCATCCGGACAGTGCCTTGAAATACCGCTCGCCTCTCGAGTTCAGGCAGTTGAGAAATTTCCTAAACAAAGGGTGATTTGGTGTCCGGAGATACGGGTAGCAGCCCAGTTGCAGCGGGCGTAGCGGCAGCTCTACCTCGGACGCTCAATAGATATGCAAAATAGCTCGCGATAAGCAGCACTTTCGATGCTCTGTAGCAGCCTAAAGAACCCCCAATACGGAGCATTTTACGCGCCGCCCAGCGCTTGGAAGGGCACAGCAATGGGGTTTGCATGAGGTTGGGTGCTCGCACTTCTGTCTAGATAAGTCCTGATTTATCGAGAAAGCAAGCCGTGCCGGACCACCGCTAAGGGTGGGCCGTGACACCGGTTTTCCTCCTTTAAACGCTGCTGGCAAACGCTCCGCTTGTGGACCCATCCACCGCTTTCCCCCGCCTTTTTATACTTCGCTTTATCTAATTTCAATTTATTGACGCATCATATCTCTCATTGTGGTGCGTTACATTTAATTCGTGGGTTTTGAAAGAGTCACTCCAAAAATAGCCCACGCCAAGAGACAAGCGGCGCCAATCCTCGATCCGTCGTCACTCACGGGTGCTTCCGTCACCCATGGACCGAAATGCACAAAGAAATGCGCCGGCGGCATGCCGCCGAACCCCACAACCCGTAGCGGGAAAATGCGGTCAAGCCTTGAATTCATGCAAAATAACTCCAGATACCATCCATGTGGATGGTTAATGCAAGGAAAACTGCCATGAACGACTTGATGCCTGGGGCTGCGCTGCGCGCCAAGGGGGGGGACTCCGAGAAGATCACCATCAATCTGGGCTTTGTGGATCTGGGCCACATCGATTTGCTGGTGGCCGAGGGCGTGTACTCCAACCGCACCGACTTCATTCGTACGGCGATACGCAATCAGCTGACGGCGCAGGCGGATACCGTGCGCCAGATGGTGGCGCGCAAGATGCTTGTTCTGGGGCTGCAGCGCTTTGGCCGCGCCGAGCTCGAGGCCGCGCAGGCCGCAGGCGAGCAACTGGATATCCGCGTGTTGGGGCTGGCGTCCATCGATGGCGATGTGCCTGCGGAGTTGGCGCAGGCGACGATTGCCTCGGTCACCGTGCTGGGCGCGTTTCAGGCCAGTGCCGCGGTCAAGGCCGCGCTTGCGGGGCGCATCCATTGAGAACTATTTCGTAGCGATAAGGCGCTGCTGTCTTGCCCACAGCATTGCCAGCAGGAGACGGCATGCGGATTTCAATGTCATGCGTGCCAAGCGGCCCAGTCCACCGCGGCAAAAGGTTACCGGGCCAATCCCGCGCACTCGCTTTCAGGGTGCATGGGCCTGTGCAATTGCTTTACTCATTCGGGCACCTTGCCCGACCAAGGATTTCCCATGGACTGGAATATCGACCTCAAGCAGATGATCGCGACCACGGCGCCGCTGATTCAGCGCGGCGCGCTGATGGAAGCCACGCAAGCCATTCAGAGCGCCTTGGGCGCAAAGACCTTGAAGCGGCAGACGCCTTCGGCCGAGGCTGCGGGCCCTGCGGCAGCGAATGCTTCCACCCCGCGCCCCACGCGCGCATGGCACGCCATGCCCGGCCACCAGGCCGACGTGCAGGATGTGGAAGTTGTCGACCGCGGCGCGGCGCGCGCGCGGCCCGATGCGGTGGGTGCGCCTGCCGCGTCTGACGCGCAGGCCCCGGGCAGCTTTCAACGCATCGCGTTTTCGGCGCCTGCCGGCGCTGCGCAAAACCATTACTGGCTCTATGTGCCGCCCGGCGCCGCAAGCCCCGGGGCGGGGCCCCTGCCGCTGGTGCTGATGCTGCATGGTTGCACGCAGAACCCGCAGGACTTCGCTACCGGCACCGCAATGAATGCCGCGGCCCAGGCGGTCAACGCGCTGGTGCTTTATCCCGCGCAATCGCACGATGCCAATCCCAAGGGCTGCTGGAACTGGTTTCGCCCGCAGGACCAGGCGCGTGGCGGCGGCGAGCCCGCGACGCTGGTGGCCATGGTGCGCGACGTGATGCGCCACCACCCGGTCGACGCGCAGCGCATCTATGTCGCGGGCCTGTCGGCCGGGGGCGCGATGGCGGCGCTGCTGGCGCGTGAATATCCCGATCTTTTTGCGGCGGTGGGCGTGCATTCGGGCCTGCAGCCGGGCGCCGCGCGCGATGTCATGGGCGCGTTGTCGGCCATGAAGAGTGGTGCCAAGGTGCCGGCACCGGCGCGTGCGGCGCAGATGGGCGCCGGGGACTCGCCGCCCGCGCTGATTGTGTTTCATGGCGATGCGGACCGGACCGTGCATGTGAGCAATGCCCAGCAATTGACGGATGCCACGCTCGCGGCGCGCGGCCTGCCTTTTGGCGAGGGTTCGGGCCGGGTGCAAAGCGGGCAATCGGCGGCGGGTCAGCGCTACACGCGCACGATTCATGTCGCCGAAAATGCGCAGCCTTCGGGCTCCGATACGGTGGTCGAGCAATGGATATTGCACGGCGCCGGCCATGCCTGGGCCGGAGGCGATGCGCGCGGCAGCCATACCGACCCGCGCGGCGTGAACGCCTCGCAAGAGATGCTGCGCTTCTTCATGGAGCACCCTCGGCGGCGTTGAGTGCGCGGCCTGGCGCCCCAGGCCGTGGATCCTGGGCGCGCTTGCAGCAAGGCGGCATGTTGTCCGACCGGAGGCGGGAGTGCGCTTGCCTTAGCTTTGACCTCCCGGCGCGCATTGTCGCGCCGGGCCCATTTCAGGGCCCATCGGTTCACCCCTTCATGCACAGAGGAAGTCATCCCGCCATGCCCCAAGCTTTTGAAGCCACAGACCTTCTGCTGCATCAAACCGTCAGCGACATCCAATGCTCCTATGAGGAGGGGCTGGCCGCGTGCAGCGTATCGTCGCTGCAGCGCGAGCAGGACAGCGCGACCAGCAGCCTCTGGATCTTTCCTGCCGACGGCAGCCCCGCCTGGCAGATGACCCGCGGCGTGTCCAGCGATATCTGTCCGCGCTGGTCGCCCGATGGCCAGCAGCTGGCATTCATCTCCGATCGTGCCGGCGACAACCAGGTGTTCGTGATTGCCCGCGCTGGCGGCGAGGCGCGCCAGGTGTCGCGCATTGACGGCCAGGCCGCAGGATTCGAATGGACTGCCGACGGCAAGTCGGTCTTGGTCACGGCTGCGCTGCGCGTGGATCCCAACCTGCGGGGCGCGCGCGCCCAGCCCGGCGCAGCCTTGCCCCCCGAGAACGGTCCGCAGGTCATCTGGCGGCTGGGATACAAGGCCGACGGCTTGGGCTATACGCTGGACCGGGAAATCCATCTGTTCCGGGTCGATGTGGCCAGCGGTGAAGCCCGCCAACTCACCGACGGGCCGTTCAATGTGCGCAGCGCCCATGCCTCGGTGGATGGCCGGCGCATTGTCTACAGCCGCACGCGCGAAGCGGATGAGGCGCACCGCAGCGATGTCTGGGTCATGGACGGTGACGGCCAGGGCGCCAGGCAACTGACGCATGCGCATGCGCAGGTACTGTTCCCGCGGTTTTCGCCCGATGGCCGCTGGATTGTGTTTTGCGGAACGCTGGCCGAAGGTGATGCGCAGGTTCGGCCCTGGCTGATCGAGACCGCGTCGGGTGAGGTGCGGCCTCTGGGCGACGATGCGATCGAAATCTCCACCGAGGGCGACAACCTGCAGTTTGTCGGCCAGGACAGCGCGCGCGTGCTGGGCATCGTGGCACGGCGCGGGGTCCAGGAAATCGTGGAAATCAGCGTGCCCGAGGGCCAGGTCACGCTGCGCATGGGCGGTGAGCGTCAGCTGTCGCAACTGGCGTGCGCCCGCGATTTCCTGGTGTATGCGGCGCACAGCCCGGTGCAGCCGATGGAGGTGCACCGCTGCCGCGCCGATGCTTCCGACGAGAAATGCCTCAGCAGCCTGAATGCCTGGTGGCAGGACCGCCCGCGCGCAAGTTTTGAGCGGCGCCAGTTCGAGGTGCCCGACGGCAGCGGCGGCACGGAAGTCATCGACGGCTGGCTGATTCGTCCTGCGGGTGCGAAGGGGGCGACACCGCTGCTGCTGGAAGTGCATGGCGGCCCCGCGGGTTTTGTACCTTTTGCATACGGGCCGATAGCCTATTGGTCCATGCTGTGGTCCCAGGGCTGGTCGGTTCTGGCGCTCAATGCGGTGGGTTCGGCCAGCTACGGCCGGGAATTCAGCGATCGCCTGCGCGGACGCTGGGGCGAGCTGGATTTGCCGCAGCATCTTTGCGCCGTGCAGACGCTGCAGGGCGAGGGCCTGGCCGACGAACGCGTGGCGCTGGCCGGAAAATCCTATGGCGGCTATCTCGCCTGCTGGGCCGTAGGCCATACCGAAGTGTTTCGCGCTGCCGTGGCGGCCGCGCCCATTTCGCAGATCGAAGCCCATTGGGGAAGCTCAGACAGCGGCTACTATTCGGACGCCTATGCCATGCGCAGCGACCAGGATGTGGCGCTGATGCGCCGCCTGTCGCCGCTGGAGTATCTGCGGGGGGCGCGCATTCCCACGCTGCTGCTGCAGGGCGCCGAAGATGAGCGCTGCCCCCGCGCCCAGGCCGAAGCCGCGTTTGTGGCGCTGCGCCGCGGCGGCAATCGCGATTGCGAGATGGTGATCTACCCGCAGTGCGGCCATCAATTCACGGCCCAGGGCAGGCCCAGCCAGCGCATGGATGCGATTCAACGCATCGTGGATTGGGTGACTCGCTGGACGCAATAGGCCGGGGCACAGGCAGCTCGCAAGCGCAGCTGCGCTGCCTGGCCTCGCGGTGCATGGCGGGCTGCAGCCTGTGCACGGCGCCAAAGCTGACATACTGCACGCCATGACCGCAAAACTAACGCGTGCCCTGGGTCTGCTGCTGGTGTTGGCCAGCCTTGCGGGCTGCGACCAGCCGCTCGATCCGATGATGAGCAAGGAGGCCGTCGCCACGCGCGCCGCGCCCGCGGAGCTCGTTTTTCAGGGGGAGCTGGGCGGTGAGTCGATGTTCCTGCTGGTGCACGACTGCGAGGTCTATCGCGTCGAAAGCCGGGGCGCGGGCCAGATCCACTGGGAGAGTGTTCTTGCGCCGGATTTCTACCCGTTCTGGACCGTGTGCCAACGCGAGTCCATGTCGTTCAAGTCTGGCGCCTTGACCGTGACGCTGGGCCGCATGGCGTTTGGCGCCGGCGGCTGTTGCGCCACGGGCGGCACCTATCGCACGACAGATGGCCGCAGTTGGAAAAAGCTGTCGTGAGCCGCTGGCCCTGGATCGCCCGCAGCCGGTCGGGTCTGCGCTAAGCTGCAGGCACTTCCAACTGGCAGCAAAGCGATGCGCTGCTCTCGCCATGCCGACCTACAAAGAACTACTCCTCCAGCAGCAGAAGCTGAACAAGCAAATCGGCCAGGCGCGCGACGAGCAAGCCAATGCGGCCTTGGCCAAGGTGATGGCGCTGGTGGCCGAGCATGGCTTTACCGCGCAGCAGGTGTTTCCCTGGACGCCCGAGCCCGTCAAGCGCGAGAAGCAGAAAGCCGAGGTCAAGTTCCGCAATCCGCTCACGGGTGCGGGCTGGTCGGGCCGGGGCAGAGAGCCCAAGTGGCTGGTGGGCAAGGACCGCAGCGCCTATGCGGTGCCGCCCAATTCATAGGAGCGCCATCTTGAAGATCGCATTCATCGGCGCGGGTCGCCTGGTGCAGGCCTTGGCGCCGGCGTTTCATCAGGCGGGCTTCGAGGTGGCGGCCATTGCGGCGCGCAGCCTGGTGCCGGCAGAGTCGATTCTGCGGACGATAGACGGTTGCCAGATAGGCGTGAGTGCGCAGCAGGCGGCAGACATGGCAGATCTGGTGTTCATCGCCGTGAGCGATGCCGCCATTGCCGATGTCGCCGGCCAGATCGCCTGGCGGCCGGGGCAGTCGGTGGTGCATTGCAGCGGTGCCACGGAAGTGTCCGCGCTGGGTGCGGCCGCGGCCCAGGGCGCGGTGATCGGCGGGTTCCATCCGCTGCAGCTCTTCGCCGATCCGGTCGTCGCGCTGCGCTGCATGGCCGGCAGCAGTGTGGCGATCGAAGCCGAAGGCGCGTTGCAAGCCTCGCTGCAGCAGCTGGCGCAAGCGGTGGGCTACCGCGTGATAGAGCTGCCCGCCGGCGCGCGCGGGCGCTATCACTGCGCGACCAACTATGGCGCCAGCTTTTTGCTGTCGCTGCTGCGCGAGGCCTGCGATCTGTGGAACAGCTTCGGCGTCAGCGACGCGCAGGCCCTGGCCGCGCTGCTGCCCCTGGCGCGCGGCACGCTGGAGACCGCGCAGGCCAAGGGCCTGGCGGGGGCGATTGCCGGGCCGATCTCGCGCGGCGATGCCGACGTGGTCGCGCTGCATATGCGCGAACTCATGGCGCTGAACGCCGACAATATCCATCTTTACCGCGAAGTGTCGCTGCGGCTGCTGCGCCTGGCCAAGGAGCAGGGGCGCCTCGATGCCGAGACGCTGGCGCGGCTCGAGGCGACGATTCTTGCGGGCCGCTGAGCCTGGGTGCGCCGCAGAATTGCGTTTGAATTCTGCCGTGCAGGCGTGAGAAATTTGCCCTCGCGGCAAAGGCGCATGCCACAGGCCTCACAATTACGGCTGGAATGCCATTTCCCGGGTTGCGCCAAAACCGGCGCCCGGGCACCACGCGCGCCATTGCAAAGCCATCGCCAGCGCCTGGCGATGCGGTCGCCGCAGCGCAGGCGGAGGCCCGAAGCAGACAAGCCCGTGGTGTTTCCATATCCCTAGCCAATTACGCTTTCCTTTTTTTGTCAGATAACTGGGCCCATATGAAGAGTTTGAAGGAACTGCTTGCCGAACGAGCAGCATTGGATGAAGCAATTGTTCAGGAGAAGAAAGCCGCCGCTGCACAGGCGCTGAGCCAGGTTCATACCTTGATCGCCGAGTTCGGATTCACCGCTCAGCAAGTGTTTCCCTGGAAGGCGCCGAAAGCGCATGTCCCCGGCAAGTACCTCGAACCCAAGTCGGGTGCGACCTGGTCCGGACGCGGCAAGCCGCCCGCGTGGATCGCCGGCAAGGACCGCGAACAGTTCCTGATCGAGCAGCCGTCTGCCGCGCCGCGCCAGGACGGTCCGTACCTGGCCGAGCTGGCCGCCGAGGCCGCACGCGGGCGTTCGCGCTGAGCGCTGCAATGCGTGGCGGCGGGGCTGCATGCCGCAATTTTTAGCGGCTAAAAATCGCAGCCACCGCCTCCGGTCCATGATGTGAGACAGCGCGCGCGTTCGTGCGCCGCTGTTTCAACCCCCAAGAACCATGAACTCTCCCAGCCAAGCCCAGATCCAAGACTGGCATGCCCATGTGTATTTCGATGCCGCGAGCCGCGCATCGGCCTGGGCATTGCGCGAAACCATAGAGCGCGATCTCGCCGGGCGCATGGTGATGGGGCGATTCCATGAGAAGCCCGTGGGGCCGCATCCGATGTGGAGTTACCAGCTGATCGTCAGCCCCCAGGATTTCACCCAGGTGGTGGGCTGGTTGGCGCTCCATCACGCCAGCCTCGATGTGTTCATTCATCCCAACACCGGCGACAGCCTGCGCGACCACCGCGACCGCGCGCTGTGGATAGGGCAGTCGCATGTGCTCAACCTGGCGGTATTCGGCGCCGGAAATTGAGGCCGGCCACGCGCTGCGCTGCGCGTGGCCTGCAGTCGCTTACTTCTTCTCGGGCCCCATCACGTAGTCCGGCAGCCAGGTCACGATCTCGGGAAAGACCGTGATCAGCACCACGCAGACGATGAGGCAGAAGAAGAACGGGATGGCGGCGCGCGCAATGGTGTTGCTGTCCTTCCCGGTCATACTTTGCAGCACGAACAGGTTGAAGCCCACCGGCGGCGTGACCTCGGCGATCTCCACCAGCAGCACCACGAAGATGCCGAACCAGATCAGATCGAAACCCGCCATCTGGATCATGGGCAGCACCACGGCGCTGGTCAGCACGATCATCGAGATGCCGTCGAGCGCCGTTCCCAGCACCAGATAGATCACGACCAGTGCGCCGATCAGCGCATAGGGGCTCAGCTGCATCGCATCGACCCACTCCGCCAGCGCGCGCGGAATGCCCGTGAAGGCCATGGTCTTGGTCAGGAACGCGGCCCCGGCCAGGATGAACATGATCATGCAGGAAAGGCGCGTCGCACCCATCAGCCCGGCCTTGAAGTTGGCCCAGGTCAGGCTGCGGCCTGCGGCGGCGATGGCCAGCGAGCCGAGCACGCCATAGGCCGCGCACTCGGTGGCCGTGGCCCAGCCCGCGATCAGCACCCACACGATGAACACGATCAGCAGCGCGCAGGGGATCAGCGAGGCACTCGCGCGCATCTTCTGCGCGAACGTGGTCTTGGGCTCGGGCGGCGGCATCAGGTGCTTGTTGCGAATGCTCCACCAGGCGATGTAGCCGCAAAACAGCGCCATCAGCAAAAAGCTGGGCAGAAAGCCCGCCAGGAAGATGCGGATGATCGAGGCATCGGCCGCGACCGCGTAGACCACCATGGTGATCGACGGCGGAATCAGGATGCCCAGCGTTCCCGCCGTCGCCAGCGAACCCAGCGCCAACTGCTCGTTGTAGCCGCGGCGCTTGAGTTCGGGCAGCGCCACCTTGCTGATGGTCGCGCAGGTCGCGGCCGAGGAGCCCGAGACCGAGCCGAACACGCCGCAGCCCAGTACGGTGGTGTGCATCAGCCGGCCCGGAACGCGGTTGAGCCACGGCGCCAGGCCCGAGAACATCTGCTCCGACAGCTTGGTGCGAAACAGGATCTCGCCCATCCACACGAACAGCGGCAGCGCCGCGAGTTCCCAGGAGACGTTGGACTCCCAGAACGCCGAGAACAGGTTCATGCCCGGCGGCGTGTTGGTGAAGAAGGCCTGGCCTATCCAGCCCGTGAGACCCAGCGTGATGCCTATCCACACGCCGCTGGCCAGCAGCACCAGCATCGCGACCAGCAGCAGTGCGCCAATGGAAATCAGCATTTGAGGGCCGTCCTTTCGAGCGCAGGCAGGCCTGCGTGGCCGACGGTGTCGGCGAAGTTATTTGCGTTCATCTGAGCCCTCATACATCGCTGGAAAAGTCACCCGCCGCATGCCGTTCCTCGACCACCGTGACGTAGCGCGGCTTGAAACCGCGCGCCACGCGCTGCAGTTCGTCGACCACGGCCAGCCACAGCAGCGCCGCGCCGACGACGAACGTCAGCTGCGGAATCCACAGCGGAATCACCACCAGGCCGCCGGCCATGTCGTTGAAGACATAGCTGTCCCAGGCGGACGCCGCCGCCCACCAGGCCAGATACCCGGTGCAGACCGAAGCGATGGACAGCGACAGCAGCTCGAAGCCGCGGCGCAGCGGCGGCGAGAGCTTTTCGAGCAGCAAGGTGACGCGCACGAAATCGCCTTCCTTGAAGGCATAGGCCATGGACAGGAAAGCCGCGCCCGCGCTGAGCCAGGCGACGACGTCGTTGAAGCCGCCCACGCGCCAGCCCAGCATGCGGCCCACGGAGGCGCCTATCATCAGCACGAAGATCATGAACACGCAGAATGCCGCCAGCCCGCAGGCTGACGCAAACAGACGATCAAGAAAGCGGCGCATGCTTATTTCCGGTAGGCGTCAACGATGGCCTTGCCATCGGCGCCGGCCTTCTTGAGCCAGTCGGCCAGCATGGTGTCGCCCATCTTGCGGAAGTCGGCGTTGAGCGTCGCGCTGGGCTCGATGATGTTCATGCCGCGCGCCTTGAGCTGGTCCAGATACCAGGCGTTCTTCTCCTGGCTCAGCTTCCAGCCGCGCTCTTCCGCCGCGGCCGCGGCCTTGAGCAGGGCTTCCTGTGTGGGCTTGTCGAGGCCGTTGAAGGCGCGCAGGTTGACCATCACCATGTTCTTGGGCAGCCAGGCCTGGACGTTGTAGAAGTTCTTGATGTGCTCGTAGGTCTTGGAGTCATAGCCGGTGGAGCTCGACGACATGTACGAGTCGACCACGCCGGTCGCCAGCGCCTGCGACAGCTCGGCCGCCTGGATCTGCACCGGCTGGGCCTTGGCCAGCTCGGCCAGGCGCAGCGTGGCCGGGCTGTAGGCGCGCCACTTCAGGCCCACCATGTCGGCCGCGCCGTTGACCTGCTTGTTGGCGTACATGCCCTGGGGCTGCCATGGCACGGTGTAGAGCAGCTTGATGTTGCTCGCGGCCAGCAGCTTTTCCAGCGCGGGCTTTTGCGCCTGGTACAGCTTGAATGCATCGCCGTAGCTCGTGGCCAGGAAAGGCACGCCGTCCAGACCGAACAGCGGATTCTCGTTCTCGAAGTTGTTGAGGATGACTTCGCCGGCTTGCACCTGGCCGCTTTGCACCGCGCGCTTGATTTCGGGCGCCTTGAACAGCGAGGCATTGGGGTGGGCCTGGATTTTCAACTTGCCCGCGCTGTTCTTGTCGACGTCGGCGATAAACTGGATCAGGTTCTCGGTGTGGAAATTGGAGACCGGATATGCCGACGGCAGATCCCACTTCGTTTGGGCGCTCGCTCCGATTGCGACGCCAGCGAAAACTGCGGTAACCAGACACTTTTTCAACATACCAACTCCCTGTTCATGAGAATAAAAGAAGAGAACAAAAGTAGCATTGCAAATTACATGCCACTATAGTTTGTTGAACAATCATGTGACCACTGGTAAAAATACCGATGCCGAAGGCACCAATATCGGGCGGATATCGGCCTTTGCTGTGCATGCGCGATACGCCTGCGCCAACTTGGCGCAAGTCTGAGCGCCTCGCCGTGTGGCGGGCTGCAAGCCCGCGCCGCCTGCATTGAATGGCGCTGCAATGGGATTCAGGGGCGCAAGGCAGCCGTTTAGCGGCTCAATTTCCCAACATGAATATGTAATTTCGTTCAACAATGTTTGTGCTGCGAAGTGCAAACAAGCGCTTGGCATTTGATCAATGCAGGCCTTGTGGTGAGCGAACAAATCCCGGAACGTGAAAAAACCCGATACTCAGGCGGTTCAAACTCTTTTCCCATCATGTCCATTGCGCGTCCATTGACCTCCGAAAGCCTCAGCGATCGCATTGCCGAGCAGCTTCGCCTGAAGATCGTGCACGGCGAGCTCTCGCCCGGCATGCGTTTGTCGGAGCAGGCGCTGGCGGACGAACTCGCGGTTTCGCGCAACACGCTGCGCGAAGCCTTTCGCATCCTGACCAAGGACGGCCTGGTCAAGCACACGCCCAACCGCGGCGTGTTCGTGTCGGTGCCGTCGATTGCCGCGATCATCGACATCTACCGCGTGCGCCGCCTGATCGAATGCCAGGCGCTGCGCAACGCCTACCCCTTGCATCCGGCCAAACGCCATATGCGCGCCGCGGTCGAGGCCAGCGTGCGCGGGCGCGCGCAGTCCGACTGGGCCGTCGTCGGCACGGCCAACATGGACTTCCACATGGCCATCGTGGAACTCGCCGACAGCGAGCGCCTGAACCAGATGTTTGCGCCGGTGCTGGCCGAGCTGCGGCTGGCTTTCGGCTTCATGAAGGACGCCGAATTCCTGCATGCGCCCTATGTCGACATGAACCGGCAAATCCTTGAAATCGCCGAAGCCGGCAACTACGCGAAGGCGGCCGATACCTTGCAGGAATATCTGACGCATTCCGAACGCATCGTGCTCGCGGTCTATGCGCGCAGCCTGTCGAACGAAGGCCTGCGCGACAACTAGCGCCGCCGCGCACGCGCTGCGCATGTCATAGTGGAGTCGTGATTTTGCAATCAACGTGCAGGGAACTCCATGGGCAAAAAGGACCACAAGAAATCCGACAAATCCAAGGTCGGCGACCTGAAAGATGCCGTGCCGGCGCCCGAAGACGATGCGATTTCGGCCGACGACTATGAAGCCCAGCTGGAGCTGCTGCAGATCGAACTGGTCAAGCTGCAACGCCGTTTCATCGAGTGCGGCGACAAGATCCTGGTGGTGATCGAAGGGCGTGACGCGGCCGGAAAAGACGGCAGCATCAAGCGCATCATCGAGCACCTGAGCCCGCGCGAAACGCGCGTCGTGGCACTGGGCGCGCCCTCGGACCGCGACCGCAGCGCCTGGTATTTCCAGCGCTATGTCGCCCACCTGCCCACGGCCCAGGAATTCGTGCTGTTCAACCGCAGCTGGTACAACCGTGCGGGTGTCGAGAAGGTCATGGGCTTTTGCACCAAGGCCCAGCATGCGGAGTTCATGCATTCGGTGGGGCCGTTCGAGGAGATGCTGGTGAACTCCGGCATCAAGCTGCTGAAGTACTACCTCGACATCAGCAAGAGCGAGCAGAAGGAGCGGCTCGAAGACCGCCGCCGCGATCCGCTCAAGCAGTGGAAGATAGGCGCGATCGACGCCGTGGCGCTCAAGCACTGGAAAGCGTATTCAACGGCGCGCGACGAGATGCTGCTGAAGACGCACACGGCCGCCGCGCCCTGGCATGTGGTGCGCGCCGACAACAAGCGCCTGGCGCGGCTGAATCTGATACGCGACATCCTGTCGCGGCTCGAATACGCCGACAAGGACCGCGCGCTGCTCAAGCCCGACCGCGGCATTGTGTTCGAGTTCTCGCCGGATTGCATCGCCGACCAGCGGCTGGCGCGTTGAGCGCCGGCGCGCTGGGGGGCGCGGCTTACGCCAGGCCCGAAGGCAGGCGTGCCTGCCAGTCGGTGGCCTGCTCGTAGGCCCAGCCTATGCGCAGCGCCAGGTCTTCCTGCTGGCCGCGGCACACGATCTGCAGCGAGGTGGGCAGGCCCTGGGAGTCGAGGCCATTGGGCAGCGACAGGCCGCACAGATCGAGGTAGTTGCCAAAGCGCGTGTAGTGCGCGGGCGCCTTGGTCTGGTCCACCGCAGTCAGCGGCAAGGCCGTGGTCATGGTGCTGGGCGTCAGAAGTGCATCGATGCCGTCCATGGCCAGCGCGAACTGCTGCTTCATCACATTGCGCTGCTGCATGGCTTCGAGATAGGCGCGCGCGCTGATGTCTTTGCCGGCCGCGATGCGCGGGCGCACATCGGGGTCCAGCGGCGCGGCCGGGTCGTCGATCAGCGCATGGTAGAGCGCATAGCTTTCGGCGGCCATGATGCGCATGTTGAACGCCGCCACATCCTCGAAGCGAAACGGCAGCTCCAGCGTCACGATCTCGGCGCCCAGCGACGCCAGCACGCGCAGCGATTCGTCATAGGCCTGCAGCACTTCGGCCGAGGAATAGGCGCGCTCGCTTTCGGGCATGCGCGCCAGCTTCAGGCCGCGAATGCCGCGGCGCAGCGCGGGCATGGGGTCCACATAGGACAGCCCGGTCGTCAGCGCATCGAGCGGGTCCTGGCCCTGCATCGCGGCGTAGAGCAAGGCCACGTCTTCGACGCAGCGCGCCATCGGTCCGGGCGTGTCCAGCGTGGGGCTCAGCGGCTGTATGCCGTAGCCGCTGATGCGGCCAATGGTGGTCTTCAAGCCCGTGATGCCGCACCACGATGCGGGCATGCGTATCGAGCCGCCGGTATCGGTGCCCACGGCCCAGGGCACGAGCCGGCCCGCGACGGCCACGGCCGAGCCGTTGCTCGAGCCGCCGGGCGTGCGCTGCTGCTGCAGGTCCCAGGGGTTCCACGGCGTGCCGCGGCGGGTGTTCGTGCCCCAGCCGCCCATGGCGAATTCCACGGTATGGGTCTTGCCCAGAACGATCACGCCTTGCGCCATCAAGCGGCGCGCGAGCGTGGCGGTGCGCGTGGCCTGGCGGTCTTTCCAGACTTCGCTGCCGCCGGTGAAGACCCGGCCTTCGACCTCGATCAGGTCCTTGAGCGCGATCGGAATGCCGTGCAGTGGGCCCACCGATTGGCCGGCGCGTATCGCGGCTTCGGCACCCTGCGCGGCAAGCCTGGCTTCATCGGCATGGACGGCGACAAAGGCCTGCAGTTTGGGTTCGCGCCGGGCGATGTTCTGCAGGCACGAATCCACCAGTTCCACCGGCGAAATCTCGCGCTGCGCGATGAGCTGCGACAGCTGGTGTACGGGCAGGGCGGCAAGTTGATCCTGGCTCATGCGTTGATTCCTTCCATTTGAAAGCCGTGATTTTCCAGCGCATCGGCGAGCGCGCTTTCCTGTTCGGCGGACAGCGATGTCAGTGGCGGGCGCAGCGTGCGCCATGAATCGACGCCGCTGAAGCGCGCGACCGCGGTCTTCATCGCCGGAATCATGTTGTGCTGCTGGAAGATGGCGCGCGTGGCGTCGAGCGCGGCCTGCTGGGCATCGGCGCCCTCTTGCTGCCAGCTGTTGTACAGCTCGACCATGGGCGCGGGGTTCACATTGCCCGTGGCGGTGATGCAGCCCGCGCCGCCCGCGCGCAGCGTGCGCAGCAGAAACACTTCGCTGCCCGCGAATACGTCGAAGCCCTCGGCGCCGAATTCGCGCTGCACGGCTTCGGTGTTGTTCCAGTCGCCCGAGCTGTCCTTGATGCCGGCGATCGTGCCGGGATAGGCCTTGAGCAGGCGTTCGATCAGCGCCAGGCTGATGGACACCTGGGCCACGGGAGGGATGTGGTACAGATAGACGCGCAGCCGGCTGTCGCCCACGCGTTCGATCACTTCGGCATAGCTGCGAAACAGCCCGTCGTCCGAGACGCCCTTGTAATAGAACGGCGGCAGCATCAGCACGCCGCCCACGCCCGCGGCCGTCGCGTGGCGCGTGAGTTCCACGGTGTCGGTCAGCGCGCAGCAGCCCGTGCCGGGCAACAGGCGCGCGGGCGGCGCACCCGATTCGAGCAGCGCATCGAGCAGTTGCTTGCGTTCGCCCACCGACAGCGAGTTGGCTTCGGAATTCGTGCCGAACACCGCCAGGCCCACGTCCTGGCCCAGCAGCCATTGGCAATGGCGCACGAACTCGGCGCTGTCGGGCGACAGATCGGCCTTGAACGGGGTCAGCACCGGGGAGTAGATGCCTTGAAGATGGTGTGGCTTGGCCATGTTTTTTTGTCTCCTGATGAACGAAATGAAAACAGCGCGTCAGCTGTGCCCCAGCACGGGGCGCGGGGCGTAGCCGCTGTCGAGTTGGGCGATTTCCTGGGGCGTGAGCGTCACCGATGCGGCGCGCACGGCTTCCTCGATCTGCTGCGGCTTGCTGGCACCGACGATGGGCGAAGTCACGCCTTTGTGCAGCAGCCAGGCATAGGCCAGCGTCGCGGCGCTCACGCCTTTTTCCGCGGCCAGCGCATGCAGGCGCGCGCGCGTGGCGAGGTCTTCGGGCCGGCCGTAGAAGCGCTGCGTGGTCCGGTCGGCGGCGGCGCGCGCCGACGCGGCCGCGCCGTCGCCCTGCGCGGCGAGAAAGCCGCGCGCCAGCGGACTCCAGGGCAGCAGCGCCACGCCCTGGTCCTGGCACAGCGGAATCATCTCGCGCTCTTCTTCGCGGTAGACCAGGTTGTAGTGGTTCTGCATGCTGATGCAGCGGCTCCAGCCGTGCTCGCGTGCGAGCTGCTGGATCTTGGCGAACTGCCAGGCCCACATGCTGCTCGCGCCCAGATAGCGCACCTTGCCCGCCTTGACCACGTCATGCAGGGCTTCGAGCGATTCCTCCAGCGGCGTATGCGGGTCGAAGCGGTGGATCTGGTAGAGGTCGATGTAGTCCACGCCCAGGCGCTGCAGCGAGGCATCGACCGCATGCAGAATGCGCTTGCGGCCCAGCCCGTCCTTGTTGGGGCGGCGGCGAAAATCGGCCGCACGATCGCCTTCGAAAGCGATGTCCACGGGGTTGAACACCTTGGTGGCGATCACGGCCTCCTCGCGCCGGCTGCCCGGGAAGAACTGCGCGAGCAGCTTTCCCGTGACCACTTCGCACTCGCCGCCCGAGTAGGTGTCGGCGGTGTCAAAGAAGTTGATGCCCAGCTCCACGGCCTGGCGAAACAGCGGGCGCGCACCTTCTTCATCGAGAATCCAGGAGCGCCACGCGGGCGAGCCGAAATTCAGCGTACCCAGGCAGATCCGCGACACTTCCAGGCCTGAGTTGCCGAGACGAACGTATTGCATGCGCGCCTTTCTTGACTGCTCGCCGGACTGTGGGATTACTGGGGCTCTACGCCTGCGGCCTTGAGAATCGCGCCGTAGTTGGCGGAGTCCTTGCGCAGCATTTCGGCCATTTCCTGCGGCGTGCCGCCGATGGGGTCGAGGCTGAACTCGGCGAACTTCTTGCCCATCTCGCCCTTGAGGGCCTTGTTGAGTTCGGCGTTCAGGCGCGTGATGATCGCGGGCGGCGTGCCGGCCGGCGCCGTGAGGCCGATCCAGGTGATGGAGTCGAAGCCGGGCACGCCGGACTCGGCCACGGTCGGCAGATCGGGCACCAGCGGCGAGCGCGTGGCGCTGGTGATGGCGACGGCGCGCAGCTTGCCGTTGCGCTCCTTGGCATAGGGCAGGGCGGTGGGCGAAGTCTCGAACATCACCTGGATCTGGCCGCCCAGCAGGTCATTCATTGCGGGCGCGCCGCCGCGGTAGGGCACATGCAGCATGTTCAGATCGAAGGCCGAGGCGAACTGGCGCGCGGCGATGTCCTGGCCGGTGCCGATGCCGGCGTTGCCGATGATGATCTTGCCGGGCTGGGCCTTGGCGAGCTTGATCAGGTCCTGCACGCTGTTGACCGGCAGCGACGGGTGCACCAGCAGGATGTTGGGCTGATTGACCAGGCGGATCACGGGCGTCAAATCCTTTTGCGAGTCGAAGCCCGGACGCTTGTAGAGAAACTGGTTGGCGGTCAGCACGCCCGAGCTGCTCACGAACAGCGTCTGGCCGTCGGGCTTGGCCTGGGCCACCGACGTCGCACCGATATTGCCCGAAGCGCCGGGGCGGTTTTCCACCAGGAACGTCTGGCCCAGGGCTTCGCCCAGCTGCTTGCCAATGGTGCGCGCCACCATGTCGACGCTGCCGCCCGGCGGGAACGGCACGACCAGGGTCACCGGACCCTTGGGATAGGCGGGCTGCTGGGCGCTTGCGAAGCCGGCCACGGCGAGCAGGGACAGCGCCAGCAGGCTGCGGCGGCAGACGTTCTTGACGGAGGTGGAGTGAATGGACGACATGGTGGAGCTCCTGAGGGGGATGGGGAAAATCGGTCTGTGGGGAACGTGTGATGGCCGGTGGGCGTTATGCGCCGCTCTTTGCCGCCTGAATGGCTTTCTCTATCACCTGGGTCGAACCCATGATGTCGGGGTATTTCTCGCCGGCGTCTATGCGCGCCAGCGTCTTCTTTTCGTCCTGCATCATCTGCAGCGCGCGCTTGGCGCTGTACTCGATGTCGGCAGCGGGCAGCACCAGAATGCCGTTTTCATCGGCCAGGATGGCATCGCCGGGCACCACGCCCACACCACCGCAACTTACGTGCCCGCAGAACTCGCCGCCCAGGCCCAGCGTCTTGACGGTGACGGCCGAAGTGCCGCGCGACCAGACCGGCACGCCGTACTGGCGCAGCTCGCCCAGGTCGGTCACCAGGCCGTCGACGATGATGCCGACCACGCCCGCGGCGCGCGCCGCATAGGCGACGGCGCCGCCCAGCGCGGCGATCGATTCGTCGCCGCAGCGGTCGATCACCAGAAAGTCGCCGGGCCGCGCCTGGCCGACGGCGTAGTGCACCATCGCGCCGTCCATGCCCGGGGCGCACACCGTGACGGCGGTGCCGGCGACGCGGCGGTCCTGGAAGTGGGCCTTGATCGCCGGGCTGACGAATCCGGTGTAGCGGAAGTGGCCGATGACCGCAGGCTCGGCCTGTACGAGCAACGACAGCAAATCGGGGTCGATGGACTTGGGCAGGGCATTGAGTACGTACATGGCTGGCTCAGAAAATTGAATGAGCCACCAATCTATCAGCGGGCTTTTCGGAAGAAAAACGCGTTATTTGAGCAATAGTTGATAAGATTTCTGGATGATGCGCACCACTCTTCGCCAAATCGAAGCATTTCTCTGGACCGCCAAGCTGGGCAGCATCCATGCCGCGGCCGAGCATTTGAACTTCAGCCAGCCGGCGATTTCCAGCCGCATCAAGGAGCTTGAAGCGGCGCTGAATGTGCAGCTTTTCACGCGCAAGAATCAGCGCGTGCAGCTCACGCACGAAGGCCGCGACGCGGTGACGCTGGCCGAAAGAGTGCTCAGCGCGGCCCAGGATTTCGAACGCATGGGCCGCCTGGGCCCGCCGCTCGAAGGCGTGCTGCGCCTGGGCTCGGACGAGTCCACGGCGATGGTGGCGCTGTCGGAAATCCTGCGGCAATTGAAGCGCCGCCATCCCCGGCTGGTGGTCGAGATCACGATAGACGTGGGCAGCGTGCTGCGCGAAAAGCTGCGCAAGCGCGAGAT
This sequence comes from Acidovorax sp. CCYZU-2555, assembly GCF_018413525.1. Classification (GTDB taxonomy): domain Bacteria; phylum Pseudomonadota; class Gammaproteobacteria; order Burkholderiales; family Burkholderiaceae_C; genus Comamonas. The sequence continues at coordinate 18,699 of NZ_JAHCDD010000033.1, read as the reverse complement.
CGATGTGGCGCTGCACACCTACGCCAGCTCCGCCGCGCATGTGGTCGACCAGCTGCTGGGCTGGGTCGATTTCGCCTGGTTCGCGGCCAGCGAGATGCAGCTGCCTGACGCGCCCTTCACGCCAAAAGTCGCCGCCCAGCTGCCATTGGTGACCAACTCGCCGCCATCGACGCTCAACTCCATCGTTCACCAATGGCTGCGCAGCGCCAACGTCGAGTTCGAAGGCATCAATTCCTGCAACTCGCTGTCGCTGATGCTGCGCCTGGTGCGCGAAGGCCATGCGATCGCGGTGCTGCCCCTGCCGGTGCTGCGCGAGCACCTGGCCAGCGGCGAGCTGCGCTGCCTGCCCGCGTCGCCGCCCATTCCCAACATCGCGTACTACGCTTCGTATGTCGCGGGCGAAGACGATCAGGGCACGTCCATCGTGGTCGAAACCGCAAGGAACGTGCTGATCGACAAACGGTTTTTCGTGCGCCTGCCGGATGGGGAGTTGTTGCCGCCGATTTGAGCGGTATGTCTTGTTCTTGCCATGACCAATCGTGCGTCCAATCCCAACCACGGCCTTGCCGACTTCCTGGCGCAATGGGCCTGGTTCCATGCGCTTTCGCCCGAGCTGCGCCTGCTGACGCTGCAGACCGCCACCACCCGAACGGCCGAAGCCGGCGAATACATTGCCCGCGAAGGCCTGCCCAGCACGCACTGGTACGGGGTCATGAAAGGCTGTCTGCAGATGTACGTGGCGGGCGCCGACGGCAGCGAAACCACGCTCTACTGCATGCGTGAAAACGAGTGGGGCGGCGACGGCTCGCTGCTGAAAAAGGAGTTGCGGCGCTATGACCTGCGCGCGCTCACGGCCGCGCATATCTGCCTGATTCCCGCGCAGACTTTCGAAGCGCTGCGCAATGCCTCGATTGCGTTCAATCACTTCCTCACCGAGATCATGAATGCGCGCATGGGCGCGTTCGTCACCATGCTCGCTGCCGCGCGCCTGCTCAAGCCCGAGCTGCGTGTCGCCAGAGGCTTGCTGATGGTGGCCGACGCGCATGCGACGGGCCCGCAGGAACTGGCGATTTCCCAGCACGAACTGGCGCTGATCTGCGGGCTGTCGCGGCAACGGGTGAATCTGGCCTTGGGGGAATTCAAGCAGCTGGGCATGGTGGCGACCGAGCCCAAGAAAGGCCTGCTGATCGCCCATGTGCCCGCGCTGCGCCGCTACGTGCTGGCCGAGACGCAAGGCACGGACGGCGCCTGAACATCGGGGTGTAGGCCTAGCGCTTGTGCATGATTTCCTGCCGCCGCTGATCCTGGGCGCGGCGATTGCCCGGATCGCTCATGCCCGCGGGCAATTGCGCGTCCAGCGCCACCGTGCGTTCGTGAATTTGCCGCATCACGCCGTCCTGCAGGGCTTTCTTCGACATCGCATAGGCCACGTTGCAATCGGGCGTGATGCAGCGCGCGTAGTCGATCGCCGTGGCGATGAGCTGGTCGGGCTGCACGACTTCGTGGAAGAAGCCCAGGGCTTGCGCCTGCTCGAGGTCGTACAGCTGGCCGCGCAGCGTGGTCAGCGCCGCGACCCGTTCGCCCAGCGCGTACTTGATGATCTCGACATAGGCCGCGGGCATGGGAATGCCTATGGGCACTTCGTTGAGGCCGAACCTGGCCGGCGTTCGCGCCGCGACGCGGAAGTCGCAGACCAGGGCGGTGATCAAACCGCCCGCAATCGCATGGCCGTTCACCGCAGCGACTGTGGGCCGTGGGTAGGCAAAGATGCGCAGGTTGGTCTCGCGGTAGGCGCGATACCACTCCTTGATGCGGTCGGGCTCGCCGCTGCCGAAGATGTCGAAGCTCGCCTGAAAGTCTATGCCCGCGGAAAAGGCGTTGCCCTGGCCCGTGAGCACCACGGGCAGCTCCTTGAAATCGCGTTCGAGCCGGTCGAACGCCGCATGCAGATCGCCGAAGAACTGCGCGTTCTGGACATTCACCTTGCTGGTATTCATGCGCACCAGCGCGCAGCCGTTGATGGGTTCGATTTGCCAGGCCATGGATCGGTCTCCTTGAGTTGTTCGACCCAGTCTAGGGATCGCGCAGGGCCCGTCTTGTCATCGCGATGACATGCGCCGTTCCTATGCCCAGGGCCTGGCTGGCGCGGATCAGGCTGCCTGCACGCGCTCGGCAATCGCCACGCCGACATCGGGCGTGCTGGCCGTGCCGCCCATGTCGGGTGTGCGCGGGCCGCTGCGCAGCGTGTCTTCGATCGCCGCCATGATGTGGTCGTGCGCGGCTTTCTCGCCGAGGAAGTCGAGCATCAGCGCGCCCGACCAGATCATCGCTATCGGGTTGGCGATGTTCTTGCCGTAGATGTCGGGCGCCGAGCCATGCACGGGCTCGAACAGCGAGGGGAACAGGCGTTCGGGGTTCAGATTGGCCGATGGCGCCAGGCCTATCGTGCCCGTGGTCGCGGGGCCGAGATCGGACAGGATGTCGCCGAACAGGTTGGTCGCGGCCACCACGTCGAAGCGCCCGGGCTGCAGCACGAAGCGCGCGGTCAGGATGTCGATGTGCTGCTTGTCGAGCGCCACTTCGGGGTATTCGCTGGCGATCGCATCGGCGCGCTTGTCCCACCAGGGCATGCTCACGGCGATGCCGTTCGATTTGGTGGCCACGGTCACATGCTTGCGTTGGCGGCTTTGGGCCAGATCGAATGCATAGCGCAGCAGGCGGTCGGCGCCATGGCGCGAGAAGACCGCTTCCTGCATGACGACTTCACGCTGCGTGCCTTCGAACATGATGCCGCCGACCGAGGTGTACTCGCCTTCGGTGTTCTCGCGGATCACGATGTAGTCGATGTCGCCCGGCTTGCGCCCGGCCAGCGGGCTGGGAACGCCTTCGAACAGCCGCACCGGACGGTAGTTGATGTACTGGTCGAATTCGCGCCGGAACTTGAGCAGCGAGCCCCACAGCGACACATGGTCGGGCACCAGTTCGGGCCAGCCGACAGCGCCGAAGAAGATGGCGTCGAAGCCGCTGAGCGTCTGCTTCCAGTCGTCGGGCATCATCGCGCCGTGGGCCACGTAGTAGTCGCACGACGCCCAGTCGAACTGCACGAACTCGATGTCGAAACCGAAGGTCTGGGCCGCGGCGCTCAGCACGCGCACGCCTTCGGGAAGCACTTCCTTGCCTATGCCGTCGCCGGGAATGGCGGCGATGCGATAAGTGTTCTTTTTCATGGAAATCTCTGCGGACGGGTTGGGATGGCTGATGATAGGCAGCGACTCGATTGGAAACAATCCATCGATCTGTCAAATCAGAATGCACACTTCATGAATAATCATCTCCCCAGCCCCGAAGACCTCGAAGTCTTTGTCCAGGTGGTGCGCAGCGCCAATTTCTCGCAGGCGGCGAAGGACCTGGGCGTTTCGGCGTCGTTCATCACCAAGCGCGTGAAGATCCTCGAAACGCTGCTCGGCGCCCAGCTGTTCCACCGCTCCACGCGCAAGGTCAGCCTGAGCGAGGATGGCGAGCGCACCTATGTGTGGGCCCAGCGCATTCTGGACGACGTCGACAACCTGCTGGAAGACATTCGCGAAAAGCGCCTGGCGCCGCGCGGCGTGCTGCGCATATCGAGCAGCTTCGGCTTCGGCCGCAATGCCGTGGGGCCGATACTGGCTGGCCTGGCCCAGGCCTATCCCGCGCTCGAAATCCGCTTCGAAGTGTTCGACCGGCTGGTCGATGTGGGCGCCGAAGGTTTCGATCTGGACATTCGCGTGGGCGACGAGATCGCGCCCCACCACATCGCCAAACGCATTGCCGCCAACCACCGCATACTTTGCGCCTCGCCCGGCTATCTGCGCGACAAGGGCAGGCCGCGCACGCTGGCCGATCTGGCCCAGCACAGCTGCCTGGTGATTCGCGAGCGCGACCACCCGTTCGGCGTGTGGAAACTGCGCTCCGGCACGCGCGAAGTCGCGGTGCGTGTGCGCGGCCCGATGTCGACCAACCACGGCGAGATCGCGGTGCAGTGGGCGGTCAACGACATGGGCATAGTGCTGCGCTCCATCTGGGATGTGCAGGAACTGCTGCGCGCCGGCAAGCTGGTGCAGGTGCTGCCCAAGTACCGCCAGGAAGCCAATATCTGGGCGGTGTTCCCCGCGCGGCTGGAGACTTCGGCCAAGGTCAAGGTGGCGACGGAATGGATAGCGCGCGCGCTGCAGCAGGCGCCGTTCCTGAACGCCGCGCCCGCGGCCTAAGGGCAGACCGGGCGCGCGGCCCTCTCAACGCGTGAGCTGGCGTATCAGCGGCGCGAGCTCCTGCTTCTGTTCCAGCCCGAAGCCCGGCGCTTCGCTGGGCCGCACCTTGGCGTTGCGGATCTCGCAGGCGCTCGAATAGCCGCCAAACGGCTGGAAAACGCCGGGGTAGGCTTCGCAGGCGCCCAGGCCCAGGCCGACGACGATGTGCAGATTGATCAGGTGACCGCCATGGGGCACGGCCTGGCGCCGGTCGAAGCCATGGGCCTCGAGAATGTCTATCATGCGCGCGTATTCGGTCAGGCCGTAGCTCAGGCCCGCGTCCATCTGGAAGATGTCCTGGCCGGGGCGCATTCCGCCGAAGCGCACCAGGTTCAGCGTGTCGATGGCCGAGAACAGGTTCTCGCCGGTCGCGACCGGCCCGCCATACGCTTCTATCGCCTCGCGGTTGAGCTGGAAGTCGAGCGGATCGCCGATCTCCTCGAACCAGCGCAGTCCCAGCGGCTTGAGTTCCCTGGCATAGGCCTGCGCCGTGGCCAGGTCGAAGCGGCCGTTGGCGTCGACCATCAGCTGGGCCGGGCCGCCCGCCACCTTGAGCGCTTCTTCGACGCGCCGCATGTCTTCGGCCAGCGGCGCGCCGCCGATCTTCATCTTGAAGCTTTCGAAGCCCATGTCCCGGTAGGCCTGGAATTCGTCGTGCAGCGATTGACCGGTGCCGGCCGCGTAGTAGTAGCCGCCGCCCGTGTAGACCTCGACGGGCGCGACCTGCGGTGTGCGGCCGAAAGCGCGCGCGATGGTCGCGTAGGCGGGTTCGTCGGCGAGCTTGGCGTTCAGGTCCCAGATCGCGAGTTCTATCGCCGCGGCCGCGCCCGCGCGGTCCCCATGGCCGCCGGGTTTCTCGTTGCGCAAAATTGTGGCCAGCACCTTGGCGGCGTCGAATTGCCGCCCGCCTTCGGCGAGCAGCGAGGCCGGCGCGGCGGCGCGCAGGCGCGGAATCATGCGCGTTTGAATGATGCCGCTTTGCGCGAACCGGCCTATCGAGTTGAAGCCTATGCCGATCACCGGCTGGCCGTTGCGCACCACGTCGGTGACGACCGCCACCAGCGAGACCGTGTGCTCGGAAAAATTGACCACTGCGTTGGCGACTGCGCCTTCCAGCGGGACGGCGATTTCGCGTATGTCGACGATGCGCATGCTGTGCTTCCTGTTCTTATTCGGGTTGGATGCCGGCGGTCTTGATCACGCCGCCCCATTTCGCCAGTTCGCTGGCGATGAACTGCTCGAACTCGGGCGCCGAGCTGGCGATGGTGATCATTCCCAGGTTGGTCAGACGGGTCCTGACCGACTCTTCGGTCAGCACTTTCTTCAGGTCGGCGTTGATGCGATCGCGCAAACCGGGGTCTATGCCCTTGGGCCCGACGATGCCCAGCCAGCCCAGCGCGTCGAACCCGGCAACGCCGCTTTCGGCGATGGTCGGCACATCGGGCAGCTGCGGCACGCGCTTGGGGGTGGAGACCGCGAGCACGCGCATCTTGCCGCCCTTGACATGGGGCAGCACGCCCGGCAGCGAGTCGACCATGGCCTGCAACTGGCCGCCGATCAGATCGGTATAGGCGGGCGCGCTGCCGCGGTAGGGAATGTGCTTGATCTGCATGCCCGTGCGCTGCTTGAGCAGTTCGAAGGTCAGGTGCTGGAACGAGCCCACGCCGCCCGAGCCGTAGCTCAGCGCGCCGGGCGCGGCCTTGGTCGCGGCCAGCAGATCCTGCAGCGTCTTGTACGGCGAATCGGCGGCCACGACCAGTGCCTGGGCCACGCCCGCGACATTCATGATGGGCGTGAGTTCGCGCGGGTCGTAGCCCGCGTTCTTGTACAGGTGCGGGGCCGCGGCCAGCGGGCCGCTGGAGCCCAGCAGCAGCGTGTAGCCGTCCGCGGGCGCGGCCGCCGCGGCCTTGCTGCCCAAGGTGCCGCCCGCGCCGCCCTTGTTGTCGACCACCAGCGACTGCCCCCAGAGCTTGCCCAGCGGATCGCCGAGCACGCGCGCCAGCACGTCGCCGCTTTGGCCCGCGGTGAAGGGCACGATGATGGTCACCGGCTTGGCCGGGTACTTGGCCGGCGCGGCCTGGCTCCAGGCGGGTACGGGCGCCAGCGCCGCGGCAAGCGCCGAGCAGGCAAGGGACAGGTTCAGGCTTCTACGTCGCATGGTGGTCCTCGGTTGGAAAGCAGATGCCGGATGGTATATTTGTCCCTATGTTTGATATGTAGGGACATATCCGATGTACATATGCCGTACAAACCCAGGAAAGGTGCGCTGATGGCCGTAGCAAAGTACCAGCAAATGGCCGAGGAATTGATACAGCAGATCCGCGCCGGCGACCTGCCCGTGGGCGCGCTGCTGCCCACCGAGATGGAACTGATGGCGGCCTACCAGACCAGCCGCAACACCGTGCGCATGGCCTTGCAGCAGCTGCAGGCGCGCGGCCTGATTTCGCGCCGGCGCAACCGCGGAACGCTGGTCGAAGCGCTGCCCGGCGGCGTGGCAACGTTCACGCAATCGCTGTCGTTCGACAACCTGGTCATGCTCGCCAGCACGGCGCAGCGCACGCTGCTGGCTTCGGCCGATGTCGTGCTCGACACGGCGACGGCCAAGGCGCTGCAATGCCAGCCGGGCTCGCGCTGGTATCGGCTGTCCATGGTGCGCAATGTGCCCGGCAAGGCCAAGCCGCTGGGCTGGACCGACGCCTACATCGACCCGCATTACCGCCAGGTGGGCACGCTGGCCGAGCAGCAGCCGGACAAGCTGCTGGCCGACATCATCGAGACCGAGTTCGGCCGGCGCATAGAAAGCGTGGAGCAGACGGTGTCTTGCTGCTCGGTGACCGAAGACATGGCGCAGACGCTGGGCGCGGCGCGCGGCACGCCCGCGCTGCGCGTGCTCAAACATTACCGCGACGCGGCGCGCGCGCTGGTGATCGTGACCAGCACGCTCTATCCCGAAAATCGCTATTCGATCGTCACGACGCTCGCGCGCAGCGCCTGAGCCCTTCAGCCCAGCTGCCGTGCGCGCGCGCCCATGGCGGCCAGCAGTTCCAGCGCGCGCTGCGCGGCCTGCACGCCGCCGTCCATGTCGCCGCGCACGAACAGCGGCCGCAGCTCCTCGATTTCCTCGAGCTGGTCCATCAGTTCCGGCTCGGCGAGCCGGTATTTGCGCAGCACGCTGACCAGGGTCATGGAGGCATGGACCATGTCTTCGGCCGGCGTGCTCAGGCCTGTCCTGTGCAGGATGAAGTTGACCCAGTGCGTTGCGGCCAGCATCGCGGCCTCGATGCGGATTTCCCAATCGGCGTCGCTGAGCTTGGCCAGCGACTGCTCTATGCGCTCAGCTTTGTCGCGGTGGTTTTCGGGCGTCATGGCTGTTTCTCCTGCGGCACCAGGGCCTGGTAGACGGCGATGGCCTGGGACAGCGCGCGCTCGCACTCGGCGACGATCGCCGGCGTGGGGACGCGCTCCGCGCGCAGGCAAGGGTCGCGGTGTTCCTCGAGCGCATGCAAGGCCGCTTCGAGGCGCTCAATGGGCGCGGGCATGTCGCCGGGAATCTGGGGCCAGCCCACATGGCTCACATCGCCCGGGCCGCGCAGTTCGCGCCGCCAGCCGCCGTCGGCCTGCGGCACCACATGCACGCCGGGAATGGTGGAAAAGGCCCGGTCCTCGCTGGTCAGGCCGCAGGCGTGCAGCGCCGCGTTCCAGATATTGGTGCCCGCGGTCAGGCTGCTCCAATACCAGAGCTCGAAATCCTGCAGCGGGTCCAGGCGCTCGCGCAGCTGCAGCAGGCGGCGGATCTTGTCGGCGTGGGAAGCAATCTTCATGGGGCGGCTTCACTCCGGGCGGATATTGCCGTCGGCCACCACCTTGCGCCAGACGGCGAGATCATCGGTCAGCGTCTGCACAAACACTTCGCGACTGACCGCGGGCGCGGGCGGAATGTTGGCCTGGCGCAGCGCTTCCTTGAACGCGGGCTTGATCACCTCCGCGTTGATCGCGGCATGCAGGCGCTCGAGAATGGGGCGGGGCGTGTTCCTGGGCGCGAAAACGCCTTGCCAGCCCGCGGCGGTGAACGGGTAGCCTTGCTCCGACAGCACCTGCACATCGGGCAGCTTGGGGCTGCGCACGGTGCCGGTCAGGGCGATGCCGCGCAGCTTGCCCTGGGCGATGAAGCCCAGCGGCGACACCACGTCGACCCAGCCTATGGGAATCACGCCGGCAACGATGTCGGTGAGCAGCGCGGGCGTTGATTTGTAGGGCACATGTTCTATCGACAAGCCTTCGCGCTGCTTGATCCACTCCATGGTCAGGTGGCCGTTCGAGCCCACGCCCCAGGAGCCATACGACTGGTATTTCTGCGGCTCCTTGCGCAGCAGGGCCACCAGTTCAGGCAGTGTCTTCGCGGGCACGGAAGAGTGCACGGTCAGCAGCACGCCGCCCACGGACGACAGCGCCACGGGCTCCAGATCACGCAAGGTCTTGATCGACAGCGCGGGATTGAGCGCCTCGGCCATCACCATGGACGAGGCCGTGCTGTGCAAGATGGTGTAGCCGTCGGGCGCGGCGTTCTTCACCACCGACGAGCCGATCACGCCATTCGCGCCGGGGCGGTTGTCGATGACGAAAGGCTGGCCCAACGTCTCCTGCAGGCGCGCATAGAGCTGGCGCGCCATGGTGTCGAGAATGCCGCCGGCGCCGCCGGGAACGATCACTTTCACGGGACGCGACGGCCAGTCTTTGCTGCTTTCGGCCGCGGCTGCCAGGCCGCCCGCCAGCGCTGCGGCGGCGCCCAGCACGATTTCTCTGCGGTTCAAAGTCGTCATTTTTGCATTCCTTGATCCAGGTGGGCGTGCACCTTGGCGCACGCTTGTCTCCCCATCCATTTCCTGCCGCCGCAGGCCCGCAGACCGTCAATCCGGCTTGCGCAAAAAGCCCTGGTTGCCGCCCTTGCGGTTGGGCGCGAAGCCGTTCCTGGCCAGGGTCTCGTCGGCGGTCTCGTAGAACACGTCGAGCTGCAGGATGTCGCGTGCCTGCTGGGCGGTGGCGATGGGGCGGCCGAACTCGCCGGCGATGCGCACCAGCTGCTTGATCTGTTCGACCGAACTCATCTTGCCCGTGCGCTGCTGGTTCCACAGCACGTCCTCGATGCCGCAGCGCACATGCAGGCCCAGGGCCATGCCTATCATGTTGATGGGCAGCACGTTGAGCACCGAGCTTTCGACGGTGATCACCGCGTTGTCGGGCGCGGCGCGCAGGAAGTTGGCCAGGTTGTAGATGTTGGCCTGGTCCATGCCGCCGCTGATCGCCACCCAGTTCATCACCAGCGGGCCCTTGTAGACGCCGCGGCGGATCATGCGCTCTATGGTCTCGAAGCTGTTGATGTTGTAGCACTGGAACGCGCTCTGTATGCCCGCGGCAGACAGGCGGCGCACATGCTCCTCGGCCCAGCTCGGGTTCGAGGGCACGATCATGTCCTTGTAGGTGTTGTACAGATGCGGGAAGCCGCGCGACACGCCGCGGAAATCGTCTTCGCCCGCGTGCTCGGTGACGTTCATCTGCGTGGTGTTGACGGTCACCGTCACCTGGTCGGGCTTGGGGCTCAGTTCGGCCAGCATGTGGCGCGTGTCGTCCGACAGCCATTTGGCGGCCGAGCCGTCGTCTTCGGGCGCGAAGCTGATCGAGCCTCCGACCTGTATCACCATTTCGGGCACGCGCGCGCGCACGCCGGCGATCAGTTCGTTGAACATCGACAGCCGCTTGCTGCCCTTGCCGTCGGCTTCGCGCACATGCAGGTGCAGCACGGTGGCACCGGCTTCGTAGCAGTCGACGGCCTTCTGGATCTGCTCTTCCATGGTGACCGGAATGTCTTCGGGGAAGTCCGAGGGAATCCAGCCCGGCGCGTAGGGCGCGGCGGTGATGATCAGCGGCTGCTGGTTTTCGGGGTAGAGGTGGCCGTCGAGGAAGTTCATGCGGGGTCTCCGAAGTGAAATGGAACCTGGTGAATCGGTGACCCAGTGTCTGGCGCGCCCTGCGTTTGGACTTGCTTTTATGGGACGTAGAATTGCTTATCCGGGACAAAGGCCGCGAGCGCCGCGGCGCACGCACATCGAGGAACATGAAACAGATTTCGCATTTCGTGCGCAGCGCCAGCCTCAACGGCTATGTCGAGCTGGTGCAGTCGCTGGGCCGCGACCCGCATGTGTTCCTGCGCAGCGTGGGCCTGCAGGCGCGGTTTCTCGACGACCCCGAACTGCTGATTCCGCGCGATGCGGCGCGCGAGTTGCTGGAGATCACGGCGCGCGCCACGCACACCGAAGACCTGGCGCTGCGCCTGGCGGCCCGGCGCCGGCTCTCGGCGCTGGGCCCGATCAGCCTGGTGCTGCGCGAGGCGGCCACGCCCAGGGAAGCGCTAGCCACGCTGTGCCGCTATCTGAAGCTGGTGAACGCGTCGCTCATTCTTCATGTCGAAGATGCGCACAACGTGGTGGTCATACGCGAAGAGCTGCTGCCCACGCCCGGGCTGCAGATGCGCCAATCGGTGGAACTCGCGGTCGGCGGCATGTTCCGCATGCTCAGCGAATTGACCGGGCCGCACTGGCAGCCGCTCGACGTGTTCTTCACCCACCGCCCGCCCGCCAACGCAGCCGCGCACCGTGCCTTTTTTCGGCGCAGCGTGAAGTTCAATCAGGAGTTCAACGGCCTGGTCTGCCGCGCCAGCGACCTGGCGCAGCCGCGCGCGCCCGGCGACCCGGTGGCTGCGGGCTTTGCGCGCAAACACCTCGAAGCCGCGCTGGTGGAGCGCGGCGACAGCGCGCAGGAAACCTGTCGTCAGATCATGCTCGCGCTGCTGCCTGGCGGCAGCTGCACGGCGGTCGAGCTGGCGCGCTTCCTGCACATCGACAGACGCACGCTGCACCGCCGGCTGCTTGCCGAGGGGCTTACATTCAGCGGCCTGCTCGACCAGGTGCGCGCCGATCTTGCCCGGCGCCATTTGCGCGAGAGCGACCGGCCGCTGGCGGAAGTCGCCGAGCTGCTGGGCTTCGCGCGCCCCAGCAGCTTCAGCCATTGGTTCCAGAGCCTGTTCGGCTGCAGCGCTTCGCAGTGGAAAAAGCAGGCGGCGCAGCAGGCGCCTGAAGGGCTGGCCTGATTTTTAGCCGCTAAAACGCGGTGGCGGCGATGGGGCCGGGTTTCAGCCCGGCCCGGACAGATGCTGCAGGCGCCACTGACTGGGGCTTTGCTGGAAGTGCTTGCTGAACCAGCGCGTGAACGAGCTGTTTTCGGCGAAGCCCGACAGCGCCGCAGCTTCGCTGACCGACAGATGCGGGTTCTTCAGCGCCCGCACCGCGGCCTGGCTGCGCACCGCGTCCAGCGTTTCCTGGAAGCTGGTGTTGCGGCCTTCGAGCTGGCGTTGCAGCGAGCGCGAAGTGCAGCCCAGCGCGCTTGCGACCTGGGCGATGCCGTGGCGCCCGTGCGGCAGCAGCGACTGCAGCGTGTTCTGCACCCGCTGCTCGACTTCGCGTGACGAGGGGCGCGGCGCATGCGCGTCGATCAGCTGGCGCGCGTGGCCTTCCATGTGGTGGTCGTATTCGGGGTCGATCCGCTGCAGGTCCTGGTTGCTCAGCACGATGCCGTCGAAGTGCGAGGCAAACACCGTTTCGCAGCCCAGCACGCGCCGGTGCTGGGCCGAACTCGCGGGTGCGCTGTGCGTGAAGTGCACGCTGACCGGGTTCCAGTCGCGGCCCAGCTGGTGGCGGCACAGGCTCAGCAGGGCCGCTATGCCCAGCTCCATGGGATGGCGGCCCGGCGTGTCGCGCTCGGTGCGCAGGTGCAGCTGGATGATGGACAGCCGCTGCTGGGTCACGATCTCGGTGGTGATCGTGCTGCTGATCAGGTGCGGGTAGTCCTTGAGCGTCTGCAGCAGCGCGGCCAGGCTGGCCTGGTGCTGCAGCAGCAGGCTGATGGGGCCGAAGTCGGACAGCTTCCAGTACGCGCCCATGAGCAGGCCCAGCGCGGCATTGCCCGCATGCGCGGAAGAGGTCTCCAGCATCTGGGCGAACGCGGTCTCGGGCACCTGCAGGTCGGGGGAGTTCAGGCAGCTGTGGTCCAGCCCGGCCTGCCTGAGCATGCGCAGCGGGTCCAGCCCGAATTCCTGCGCGACTTGCGCATATTTGTTCAGGCTGATGCTGCGGATGCGCGGCGTCATGGACAGGGCGGACATGTGCTTTGGGCGTGGGGGACTGAGGCCATTGGGAAGCACGGACTGACCCGGCAACGCGGTTGCCAGGCCATTGCTTTGAGTTTTGCTGAGGTATATCAATATCGATGGGGCCGGTCAATGGTGGAAACGCCGGCCTTGAGGCCCTGCTGTCGGGGCTACGGGAAGACCCCGGGGGGAGTTTCCCGTGGTCGCACGAGAGGACAACTGCCTGTCGCAATCGGTCAAGTCGCGGACCGGGCTCAGATCCGAGAATTTTCTCCAGACGGCGGGCAATGGGTGAAGGCCTGGAATGCCTGCCGCGGCGAACTTCAAGGAGACAGAAATGGCACAAATCATCACTTTCGCCCGCACCGGCGGCCCCGAGGTCCTGGAGTTGCACACGGTGAGCGTCGGCGAGCCCGGCCCGGGCCAGGTGCGGCTGCAGCAAAAGGCCGTGGGCCTGAACTACGCGGACACCTATTTCCGCACCGGCATCTATCCCGTGCCCCTGCCCAGCGGCATGGGGGTGGAGGCGGCCGGCGTGGTGACCGCGGTGGGCGCGGGCGTGGACAACGTGGCCGTGGGCGACCGCGTGACCTATACCGGCTTCACCAACACGCTGGGCGCGTACAGCAGCGAGCGGCTGATTCCCGCCGCGCCCTTGATCCGGCTGCCCGACGGAATCGATTTCGAGACCGCGGCCTGCATCACCATGCGCGGCCTGACCTCGGCCTACCTGATGCGCCGCATCTATCCGTTCCAGGGCCACGAGACCATCATGCTGCACGCCGCGGCCGGCGGCGTCGGGCTGATCCTCACGCAATGGGCCAAGCTGCTGGGACTGACGGTGATTGGCACGGTGTCGACCGAAGCCAAGGCCGAGGTGGCGCGCGCCCACGGCTGCGACCATGTGATCAATTACAGCCACGAGGACGTGGTGGCGCGGGTGCGCGAAATCACTGGCGGCGCGGGCGTGGCCGTGGTGTTCGACAGCGTGGGCAAGGACACCTTCATGGCCTCGCTCGACTGCCTGCAGCGCCGCGGCCTGCTGGTCTGCGTGGGCACGGCGTCGGGAAAGATAGAACCGTTCGATCCGGCCATCCTGGGGCGCAAGGGCTCGCTGTTCGTCACGCGCCCGGCGCTGGCCGACTACATCGCCGACCCCGCGGAAAAGCAGGCCCTGCTGACCGAGCTGTTCGCCCATGTGGCGGCCGGGCGCATACGCATCGACATCCACAAGCGCTATGCGCTGGCCGACGCCGCGCAGGCGCACCGCGATCTCGAATCCCGCAAGACCGTGGGCGCTTCGGTCTTCACCATCTGAGAAGGAGCAGACCATGAAAGTCGAACAACTGACCTGCACCATCGGTGCCGAAGTATCGGGCGTGGGCCTGGGCGATGCGTCGCGCGATACCGGCCTGGCCGATGAAATCAAGGCCTTGCTGCTGCGCCACAAGGTGCTGTTCTTTCGCGACCAGGAGATCACGCGCGCCGAGCATGTGGCGTTCGCGCGCCATTTCGGCGAGCTCGAAGACCATCCCGTGGCGGGCAGCGATCCCGACCACCCCGGCCTGGTGCAGATCTACCGCAGCGACAAGCGCGAGAACTACGAGAACAGCTACCACACCGACGGGCAGTGGCGCGAGACGCCGACCATGGGCTGCGTGCTGCGCTGCATCGAATGCCCGCCCGTGGGCGGCGACACCATCTGGGTCAACATGGCCGAGGCCTACCGCAACCTGCCGGGCGACATCCAGAAGAAGATCGCCGGGCTCAAGGCCAAGAACAGCATAGAGCATGGCTTCGGCGCCGTGATGCCCGAGGAGCAGCGCCTGGCGCTGGGGCGCCAGCATCCGCCCGTGGAGCACCCCGTGGTGCGCACCCACCCCGAAACCGGCGAGAAGGTGCTGTTCGTGAGCAGCTTCACCACCCATTTCGCGAACTTCCACACGCCCGACAACGTGCGCTACGGCCAGGACAAGACGCCGGGCGCGAGCCTGCTGCTCAACTACCTGACCAGCCAGGCGGCCATCCCCGAGTACCAGGTGCGTTTTCGCTGGAAGCCCAACAGCGTGGCGATGTGGGACAACCGCTGCACCCAGCATTACGCGGTGCAGGATTACTGGCCCGCGCCGCGCAAAATGGAGCGCGCGGCCATCATCGGCGACAAGCCGTACTGACACCGCAGGGGAGACAAGCATGAAACAACAACGCAGTGCAGGGTGGTGGGGTGGGATGTTGGCGGTCGGCCTGTTCGGCGCGGCGCTGACGGCCCAGGCGCAGCCGGCCTGGCCGGCCAAGCCGATTCGCCTCCTGGTCGGTGCGCCGCCCGGCGGCAGCGCCGACTCCCTGGCCCGGCTGCTGGCCGAGGGCCTGCAGCACGAGCTGGGCAAGCCGGTGATCGTGGAATCGAAGCCGGGCGCCGCGGGCGTGCTGGCGGTCAATGATCTGCTGGCCAACGGCAAGGACGGCCATACCTTTCTGGTGATACAGGGCGGCATCGTGAGCGAGACGCCGCTGGCCTACAAGGTCAACTACCAGCCGTTCAAGGACTTGAAACCCCTGGCCCAGATCAGCCGCACGGGACTGGTGCTGGTCGCCAACAAGGAGGTGCCCGCGGCCAACCTGCAGGAATTGCTGGCCTACGCCAAGGCGCAAAAGGAGGGGCTCAACTTCGCGTCCTACGCCACCGGCATGAAGGGCCATACCTCGGGCATGCTGCTGGGACAGCTGGCCCAGGTGGAGATGAAGCATGTGGGCTACAAAGGCTCGCCGCCGGGGCTCACCGACTTGATGGGCGGCCATGTGCCGCTGATGTTCGACGGCCTGCCCAGCTCGCTGCCGCTGATCAAGGCCGGCAAGATCAAGGCGATTGCCGTGAACTACCCGACGCGCATCGCCGAGTTGCCGCAGGTGCCGACGTTCAAGGAGCTGGGCTACCCGCAGTTGGCGCAGGCCGGCTGGTTCGCGGTCTGGTCGCGGCCCGATGCGCCGCCCGAAGTGCAGCAGAAGATCCGCGAGCTGACGCTCAAGCATTTCCAGCAAGCCGCCGTGCAGGCGCGTGTGCGGGAGATGGGCATGGACGCTCCGGGCAGCGCCACGTCGGATGAATTGATGGCTGACCTCAAGCAGGCCCACCAGCAGCAGGCCGCGCTGCTCAAGTCGATCAACTACCAGCCGCAATAAAGCCGGCCTTCCTTTGTTTTTCGCGCCTCGGGTGAACCCAGGCGCAGCGTTCGCGTGCCAATCATTATTCCAACGGAGACCACGGTGATGAACAAGAAAATACTCTGGAGCGTGCTGGCCCTGGCGCCGCAGCTGGCGCTCGCGCAAACCGGCGCGGGGCAAACCGGCGTCAGCGTCTATGGTGTGGTCGACATGGCGCTGTCGTCGTACAGGGGCGAGGGCGCGGGTTCGCGCCAGATGGTCACATCGAGCGGCAACCAGGCCAGCCGCCTGGGCTTCAAGGGGCGCGAGGCGCTGGCCGGTGGCCTGTGGGCCGGCTTCGAACTGGAGTCGGGGCTCAATACCGACACCGGCACGGGCCAGGCGAGCAACACCAACAACCAGGCCTCGGGCGCGGTGAATCCCAATGGCGGCATCACGTTCAACCGCAAGTCCTATGTCTATCTCGAAGGCCGGGACTGGGGCCAACTGCGCCTGGGGCGCGACTACACGCCCGCGTTCTGGAACCTGTTCGCCTTCGACCCGTTTCGCGTGGGCGTGGGCATGAGCGGCCATGTGCTCAACGGCACGACGGCCACGGGCTTTCGCGCGTCGAACTCCTTGGGCTACTTCTCGCCGGGCTGCACGACCTTCCAGTGCAAGGGCCTGTTCTTCCAGGGCATGCTGGCCGCGGGCGAGAACGCCGGCAGCGATGCGACAAAGCGCGACGGCAATCTCTACGCCTGGCGCCTGGGCTATGGCGGCGCGAACTTCGACATCGCCGTGGCATCGGCCACGACCAGGAACGCGGCTGTGGGCGACTTCGTGCAGACCAATATCGGCGGCGCCTACCAGTGGCAGGGCCACAGGCTGATGGCCCTGGTCGGCCAGAACCGCACCGACCTTCCCGTCGCCGCGCTGTCGGGCACCAGCCGTGGGCGCTTCTGGCAGCTGGGCGCGTGGATCTCGGTCGGCACGGGCTACATCCCCGTGAGCTACATGGAGCTGCAGCGCAACGACGCGGCCGACAGCGCGGCGCGCAAGCTGGCCTTGGGCTATGTGCACCCGCTGTCCAAGCGCACCACGTTGTACGGCACCTATGCGCATGTGACCAACAAGGGCGCGCTGCGCCTGCCCGTCAGCTCGGGCGCCGAGCAGGGGCCGGTGCCGGTGCTGGGCGGCAATGCCTCGGGCTTCGATCTGGGCATTCGCCACGTGTTCTGAGCCTGGCTCGGCGTCTCGATCTTCCCGCGGCCGCATGCGGCCGCGTTTTACTTTCCATAGCGGGATTTCCCATGAACGGCGCAGAAAAGCTAGTCCACACGCTGCTCGACCACCAGGTCGATATGTGTTTCACCAACCCCGGCACTTCGGAGATGCACTTTGTCGCCGCGCTCGACAGGACTGACGGCATGCGCTGCGTGCTGGGTCTGCACGAGACCGTGGTCACGGGTGCGGCCGATGGCTACTACCGCATGGCCGACCGGCCGGCCGCCACCTTGCTGCATCTGGGCCCTGGCCTGGCCAACGGCCTGGCCAATCTGCACAACGCGAAGAAGGCGCGCTCGGGCATCGTCAACATCGTGGGCGACCATGCGGTGGCGCATCTGCAGCTCGACGCGCCGCTGACGTCCGACATCCATGGCGTCGCGGCGCCCATGTCGCAGTGGGTGCGCACCAGCGCCGGCGTGGCCGACATCGCGGCCGACGGCGCCGAGGCCGTGCGCCAGGCGAATGCGCGCCCGGGGCGCATCGCGACGCTGGTACTGCCGGCCAATGTGGCCTGGTCCGAAGTGCCCGACGCGCCTGCGCCGGCCGCGGCCGTGGCGACGCCCTCGGCCGACACGGAAGTGCCCGATTTCGATCGCATAGTCCAGGCATTGCGCGACCAGCCCCGGTCGACCTTGCTGCTGCTGGGCGACCGCGCGCTGCGCGCGTCCTGTACCGAGATCGCGGGCCGCATCGCCGCGGCCACGGGCTGCGCGCTGCGCGCCGAGTTCTATACCGCGCGCCTGGAGCGGGGCGCGGGGCGCGTGGCCGTGCCGCGCCTGCCGTACGCGGTGGCGCCCGGTCTGGCGGCGCTGGCCGGCTTCCAGCGCATCATTCTGGTCGGCGCCAAGCCGCCCGTGGCGTTCTTTGCCTACCCGGACCAGCCGGGCCGGCTGTCGGCGCCGGGCTGTGAATTCCTCACGCTGGCCACGCCCGAAGACGCGCCACAGCAAGCGCTGCAGGCGCTCAGCGCAGCACTGGGCGCGCAGAAGGTGCTGCCGGCCCTGGCCGTTCAAGGCGAGCAGCCCTTGCTCAGCGGCGCGCTCACGCCCGAAGGCATAGGCCGCACGCTCGCCGCCACCTTGCCGGCCCAGGCCATCGTCGTCGAAGAGGCCATGACCACGGGCCGGGGCTTCGACGCGCTCACGGCCCAGGCCGCGCCGCACGACTGGCTCACGAGCTGCGGCGGTGCCATCGGCTTTGCGCTGCCCGCGGCCGTGGGCGCGGCGCTGGCCGCGCCGGGGCGGCGCGTGCTCGCGCTCGAAGGCGACGGCAGCGGCATGTATACGCTGCAGTCGCTGTGGACCATGGCGCGCGAGAACCTCGACGTCACGGTGGTGATCTTCGTCAACCGCGCCTACGGCATTCTGCGCGGCGAGCTGGCCGCCGTGGGCGCGGGCACGCCGGGCAGGCGCGCCCAGGACATGTTGTCGCTGCAGCGCCCCGACCTCGACTGGTCCAGCCTGGCCAAGGGCATGGGCGTGCCGGCCGTGCGCGTGGACGATCTGCAGGCGCTGGGCCTGGCGCTGCTGCGCTCGTATGCGACGCCCGGGCCGACGCTGATTGAAGCGATTCTGTAGCGCCCGCGCTGCATGGCGCTCAGGTCAGAAAGAGCGGGCTCAACGGCGTTCAGGAAACGGCGCTTTGGTTGTGCCGTTGTTCGCTGGGGGCTGTGCCAGCGGCTGCTGTGACTTGGCTTTTCGAAGCCGGGTCTCGGCCCGGCAGCCGACCTCCTTTCTTGTCGCGCGACAAGAAAGGAGGCAAAGAAACGCGCCCCTGCTGTCT
>NZ_JAHCDD010000032.1 GCF_018413525.1 Acidovorax sp. CCYZU-2555 | reverse complement strand
GCACGCCCGCGAGATTGGTCAGCGAGTCGAGCGCCTGCCACGCGGCCTTGTAGCTCACGCCCACGGTGCGCGCGGCTTCGGAAATGGAGCCGCCGGCGCCGATCTGGCGCAGGATGGAAATGCGCTTGTCAGCCGGGCCATGGTCCAGCGCGGCCGCGAGCGACAAGGAAGAAGTCGGATCTTGCATGCCGCCATCATGCCCCGGCTCGGGCGCCCCGGCCGATAATGCGCCATGTCTTCCGCTGCCTCCCCCCTGCCTTTCGTCGCACCGCTGAGCGAGCACGCGGTCGCGCTGCACCGCCTGCCCGATGCCGACACCGGCAGCGCGGTGCAAGTCCTCGCCCAGCAGCGCACGCTGGCCAGCGAAGTGCCGATCGCGCTGGTCTTCAACGGCATTTCGCATGCGGTGATGCTGGCCACGCCCATGAACCTCGAAGACTTCGCGCTGGGCTTTGCGCTCAGCGAAGGCCTGATCGACAGCGCGGCCGACTGCTTCGGCGTCGAAGTCACCCCGGTCGCGGCCAGCGCCGCGGGCCTGCCCCAAGGCATGGACGGCATGGAAGTGCAGATCGAGATTTCCTCGCGCTGCTTTGCGCGCCTCAAGGACCACCGGCGCAGCATGAGCGGGCGCACGGGCTGCGGCGTCTGCGGCGTTGAAAGCTTCGCGGCGCTCGACCTGTCGTTCGCGCCCCTGCCCGCGCGCGACTGGGTCGCCGGCATCGATCTGCCGGTGGTGCTGCGCGCCATGGAGTCGCTGCGCGACAAGCAGCTGCTCAACGCCCATGCGGGCGCCATCCACGCGGCGGGCTGGGCGCTGGCCGACGGCCAGCTGTGCGATGTGGTCGAAGACGTGGGCAGGCACAACGCGCTCGACAAGCTGCTGGGCCGGCTGGCGCGCACCGGCCGGCTGGGCGAGCCGGGCTTTGTCGTGCTGTCGAGCCGCGGCAGCCATGAACTGGTGCGCAAATGCGCCAAGCTGGGCATAGGCGCGCTGGCGACGATTTCCGCGCCCACGGCCATGGGCGTGCGCATGGCCGAGCTCACGGGACTGCGTTTCTGGGGCCTGTGCCGCGCGCCCAGCGCCGTTCTCTATGCGCCCGGCGCGGGCCAGTTGCCGATCGCGAAATAGTCCGGCATTGCCCCAGCGCGCCACTGCGCCGTGGCCAACTCCGTAGAATCGCGGCCTCAGCCACTGGATATACACCATGCACCGCTGCCTCCGTTTCCCTTTCCTGCGCGCGCGCGCCGCCAGCTTCGCGCTGCTGGCCTGCGCCGCCGTGCTGCCGGCCCAGGCCCAGAACGCGCCCGCCGTCACGGCCACCACCGCCGGCACGCGCAATTTCCCGCCCGCGGCCCTGCGCGGCAAGCTGGTCATCGGCACCATGCCCGAAGTCACGCTCAACGGCAAAGCCATGCGCACCACGCCGGGCTTTCGGCTGTTCAGCACCGAAGGCCGGCTGGTCATGGCGCATACCGTGGCCGGCCAGAACCTGCTGGTCAACTACGTGATCGAACCCAGCACCCAGTGGTTGCATACCGCCTGGGTGCTTACGCCTGAAGAAGCCGCGCTCAAGCGCCCCTGAATCCCCGGGCCGCGCCTGCGCGCTGCCTTGTTGCTGTCTGCCCGCGCAGAGGCACACCGCTTTCCGAGAGTCCCACGATGTCCAAAAAAGTATTTATCAAAACCTTCGGCTGCCAGATGAACGAGTACGACTCGGACAAGATGGCCGATGTGCTCAACGCCGCGCAAGGCTATGAGCCCACGCAGAACGTCGATGAAGCCGACCTGATCCTGTTCAACACCTGCTCGGTGCGCGAAAAGGCGCAGGAGAAAGTGTTCAGCGACCTGGGCCGCATCAAGCACCTGAAGGAAAAAGGCGTGCTGATCGGCGTGGGCGGCTGCGTCGCGAGCCAGGAAGGCGCGGAAATCATCAAGCGCGCGCCCTATGTCGACGTGGTCTTCGGCCCGCAGACGCTGCACCGCCTGCCCGATCTGCTCAATGCGCGCGCCGCCAAGGCCAAGCCCCAGGTCGACATCAGCTTTCCCGAAATCGAGAAGTTCGACCACCTGCCGCCGGCGCGCGTCGAAGGCGCTTCGGCCTTCGTGTCGATCATGGAAGGCTGCTCCAAGTACTGCAGCTACTGCGTCGTGCCCTATACGCGCGGCGAGGAAGTCAGCCGCCCATTTGACGACGTGCTGGTCGAAGTCGCGGGCCTGGCCGACCAGGGCGTGAAGGAAGTCACGCTGCTGGGCCAGAACGTCAACGCGTATCTGGGCAAGATGGGCGACACCCAGGAAATCGCCGATTTCGCGCTGCTGCTCGAATACGTGAGCGAAATTCCCGGCATCGAACGCATCCGCTACACCACCAGCCACCCCAACGAGTTTACGCCGCGGTTGATCGAAGCCTATGCCAAGCTGCCCAAGCTGGTGAGCCACCTGCACCTGCCGGTGCAGCATGGTTCGGACCGCATCCTGATGGCGATGAAGCGCGGCTACACGGCCATGGAATACAAGAGCACGGTGCGCAAACTGCGCGCCATCCGCCCCGAGATGGCGATGAGCAGCGACTTCATCGTCGGCTTTCCCGGCGAGACCGAGGAAGACTTCCAGAAGATGATGAAGCTGATCGCCGACGTGCGCTTCGACAACTCGTTCAGCTTCATCTTCAGCCCGCGCCCCGGCACGCCCGCCGCCAACCTGCACGACGACACGCCGCACGAAGTCAAGCTGCGCCGCCTGCAGGAACTGCAGGCCGTGATCAACCGCAACATCAAGGACATCAGCGAAGAGCGCGTGGGCACCGTGCAGCGCCTGCTGGTCGAAGGCATCAGCAAGCGCGACGGCAGCGAACTCATGGGCCGCACCGAATGCAACCGCGTGGTCAACTTCGCGGGCCAGGAGCGGCTGATCGGCCAGATGATCGATGTGACGATCACCGAAGCCAAGGCCTATACGCTGCGCGGCGAAGTGCTGGTACGGCACTGAACACGCGCCAAAGACAGCGCTAGCTAGCGCCGGGCCTAGCCCGCAAAGACGGTGCGCGCCTCGGTGAACCGCTTGCGGAAATAGACGTTGTCCATGCCCACCACGCGCACGATGCCGCCGCTCGACGGCGCGTGCACGAAGCGCTCGCCGCCCACATAGATGCCCATGTGCGAGTAGCGTCCGCCCGACGTGTTGAAGAACACGAAATCACCGCGGCGCAGATCGCTGCGGTCAATGGCGCTGCTCACCGTGGCCCATTGGCTGGTGCTGCGCGGCAGGCGCTGCTCGGTGATGCCCTGCAGCGCGTACTGCACCAGGCCGCTGCAGTCGAAGCCGCCTTCGGGCGTATTGCCGCCATAGGTATAGGGTGTGTTGACCACGAGCATGGTGCGCGCGTAGAGCGCGTCGCGCAGCCCGCCATCGATCGCCAGCGACGGCGTGCCGCGCGGGCCGCTGCCGGCGCTGCGCCTGGCAGGCGCGGAGCTGCAGCCCGCAAGCGCGGCCGCGGCGGCCAGCGCCGCGCACAGAATGAGTCGGCGCTGCTGCGCGGCGGAGGGCTCAGGCATCGTTTGCATGCGGCCATTATCGGCAAGGGGCGGGATTGAACCAAATCGCGCAGTTTGAATTCCCGCGCAAAGAGACTGCCCCTTTCGTGGCGAGCCTGCCTGGCCGGCCGCGTCGAAGGATGAACCGCCTGTCCTCAAAAAAGAAAAACCGGCCCGCGATAAAGCCAGGCCGGTTTTCTTGGTGAGTCGGGGAAAACTCAGAACGGCAGCTTGGGCATGCCGCCACCACCGCCGCCGCCGCCCATCATCCCCTTCATGGCCTTCATGCCGCCCATGCGCTTCATCATCTTCATCAGGCCGCCGCCCTTCATCTTCTTCATCATGTCCTGCATCTGCTCGAATTCCTTGAGCAGACGGTTGACTTCCTGCACCTGCACGCCCGCGCCCATGGCGATGCGCTTCTTGCGCGTGGCCTTGATCAGTTCGGGCTTGCTGCGCTCCTTGGCGGTCATCGAGCAGATGATGCCTTCCTTGCGGCGCATTTCGCGCTCGGCCTTGTCCATATCGACCTGACCGGCCTTGGCCGACATCTGGCTGGGCAGCTTGTCCATCAGGCTGGACAGCCCGCCCATCTGCTTCATCTGCTGGATCTGGCCCAGGAAGTCGTTGAGATCGAAGCCGTCGCCACTCTTGACCTTGGCGGCCAGGCGCTGCGCGGCCTCCATGTCGACACCGGCCGTGACCTGCTCGACCAGCGCGACGATGTCGCCCATGCCCAGCACGCGGCCCGCATGGCGCTGCGCGTCGAACACTTCGAGGCCGTCGAGCTTTTCAGAGACACCCGCGAACTTGATGGGCGCGCCCGTGATCTGGCGCACCGACAGCGCCGCACCGCCGCGCGAGTCGCCGTCGAGCTTGGTCAGCACGATGCCGGTGAGCGGCAGCGCTTCCTTGAAGGCCTTGGCTGTGTTGATCGCATCCTGGCCCTGCATCGCATCGACGACGAACAGCGTCTCGACGGGCTTGAGCGCGGCGTGCAACTCCTGGATTTCGCGCATCAGCACTTCGTCGATCGCCAGGCGGCCGGCGGTATCGACCAGCAGCACGTCGAAGAAGTGGCGCTTGGCGTAGTCGAGCGCGGCGCGCGCGATATCCAGCGGCTTCTGGTCGGGCGTGCTCGGGAACCATTCGGCGCCCGCCTGGGCGGTCACGGTCTTGAGCTGTTCGATGGCCGCGGGGCGGTAGACGTCACCCGAGACCGTGAGCACCTTCTTCTTGCGCTTTTCGATCAGATGCTTGGCCAGCTTGGCCGTGGTCGTGGTCTTGCCCGCGCCCTGCAGGCCGGCCATCAGGATCACGGCCGGCGGCTGGGCGTTGAGATTGATGTCGCTGACGCCCTCGCCCATGGTCGCGGAGAGTTCGGCGTTGACGATGGACACCAGCACCTGGCCGGGCTGCAGCGAAGACAGCACTTCCTGGCCCAGCGCCTTTTCCTTGACGCGCGCAATGAAGTCGCGCACCACGGGCAGGGCCACGTCGGCTTCGAGCAAGGCCATGCGCACTTCGCGCAGCATGTCCTGCACGTTGGATTCGGTGATGCGGGCCTGGCCACGCATCTCCTTGACGAGGCGCGAGAGTTTTTCGGTAAGAGCGGAGGCCATAAGCAGGAAGTTCCGGTAGGTTGCTGCGGCCGGCCAGGAACGGCCGGTCGTGGGCAGGACCGCGCCGCGTGACGCGCGAAGGCGGCAGCATGCAAGAGTGAAGCGCTGAATTTTACCCGCTGCACCGCTTCGCCGGCGCGGGCCATGCCCCTGCCGGCACGCGCCGCGCGGACATTGCCGCCGCGAACGAAGCGTGTACGATTTGATACAGGCGGGATGCCGAGCTTTGTAACAGCAAGCCCGTGCTTTGCCGTGCGTCCCTGCCTTCGCCGCCCCACGCTTTCTGGAGCTGTCATGTCCGACATTCCTTACCGCCAGTATCTGGACCAGATTGCCGACGACTTCATCCTGCATGACGCCCGGGGCCGTATCCTGGATGTCGGCGCCCAGGCCTGCCTGAGCCTGGGCTACAGCTACGCCGAGCTGCTGCGGATGAACGTCAGCGAGCTGTCGGCATCGCATGCGCCCCAGGCCCTCGAACAGCTCTGGGAGCGCATGGAACCGGGCCGGGCCACGCGCTGGCTCGACAAGCTGCGCCGACGTGACGGCACGCTGATGCCGGTCGAAGTGCAGATATCCTGCCAGCACGTGGACGGGGAGAAGCGGTTTTTCACGCTGTCGCGCGACACCAGCGAGCGCATCGGGCGCGAAGCCGAAATCCGCGCGCTCAACACCAAGCTCGAACGCCAGGTGCAGGAAAGCACGCGCCAATGGAAAGACACGGCGCGCCTGCTCGATGCGGTGCTGCGCGACACGCCGGACATCATCTACCTCAAGGACCTCGAAGGCCGCTACCTGTTCTGCAACGATGCCGCGATGCGCTTCTTCGCGCGCCCCAAGCACCAGATCCTGGGCTGCACCGATGCCGAATTCTTTCCCGAAGGCGTGGCCGAATGCGAAGCCAGCGACCAGCAGGTGCTCACGACCAACATCGCCCACATGGCCGACCAGCCCATCATGCACCTGGGCCAGATGCGCATTTTCCAGACCATCAAAAGCCCGTTTCGCGACGAAAACGGCGCGTTGATCGGTCTGCTGGGCATCTCCCGGGACATGACCGACGTTCGGCACGCCAGGGAGGAACTGCAGCACAGCTACGACTCGCTGCAGCTGGCCAAGGCCGCGGCCGAGACGGCCGAGCGCGTCAAATCGGACTTTCTGGCGACCATGAGCCATGAAATCCGCACGCCCATGAACACCGTCATAGGCATGACCCGTCTGCTGCTGCAGACACCGCTGCTGCCCCGGCAGCGCAGCTACCTCGACAAGGTCGAGCTGTCGGCCAAGGCCTTGCTGGCGATCATCAACGACATCCTCGACTTCTCGAAGATCGAGGCCGGCATGCTGCGCCTGGAGGAAGTCGATTTCGATCTCGACACCATCCTGGAAACGGTCTCGGCGATCAGCACGCTGCGGGCCGAGGAAAAAGGCGTGGAAATCATCTACCGCATCGCCCCCGACGTGCCGCGGCGGCTGCGCGGCGACCCGCTGCGCCTGGGCCAGATCCTCACCAACCTGATAGGCAACGCCGTCAAATTCACCGAAGAAGGCGAAATCTCCGTCTCGGTGCGGCTGGCGCCCGACACCGAGCCATCGATGCTAGAAGTGCAGGTCAGCGATACCGGCATAGGCATGACAGCCGCGCAGATGCAGCAGCTGTTTCGTCCGTTTTCCCAGGCCGATGCGCAGACCACGCGCCGCTATGGCGGCACGGGCCTGGGGCTGGCCATCTGCCGGCAACTGGTCGCCCTCATGGGCGGCAGCATCAGCGTGCAGAGCACGCTGGGCGAAGGCAGCAGCTTTCGCTTCACGGTCGGCCTGTCGGCCGCGCAGACTGCCACGTCCGCGCACCGCCCGGCCCATGGCCTGCCCCTGTGCGAGCGCACGCTGGTCGTCGACGACAACGCCAGCGCGCGCCATATCCTGACCGAAATGCTCACCGGCTTCGGCATCACTGCGGATGCCGTGGCCTCGGGCGAAGCCGCCTTGCAGCAGCTGCGACAGGCATCCGCCGAAGGCCGGCCCTACCAATTGGTGCTGCTCGACTGGCGCATGCCCGGCATGGACGGCCTCGAAGTCACGCGCCACATCCGTGAACACGCCTCCCTGAGCACCACGCCCGCGGTGCTCATGGTCACCGCCTATGCGCGCGAGGAAGTGCTGCAGCGCGCCGAGGCCCTGGGCGTGCAGGGCCTGCTGATCAAGCCCGTGACCGAATCGGTGCTGTTCAACACCATCCAGCACATCTTCCAGCCGCTGCCCGCCAACACGCACGACACAACAGCCCCCGCGCGCACCTGCGCAGCGCCCGCGCTGCGGGTCTCGGACCTCGCGCGCCGGCTGGGCGGCAAGCGCGTGCTGGTGGTCGATGACAACGCGCTCAACCGTGAGGTGGCCGCCGACTTTCTGCAGCTGGTCAACATGCAGGTGACCTGCGCCCACAATGGCCGACACGCGCTCGAGCTGCTGCACAGCGAGACTTTCGACGCCGTGCTGATGGATGTGCACATGCCCGACATGGACGGCTTCGCGGCCACGCGCGCGATCCGCGCCCAGCCTGGCTGGCGGCACCTTCCGGTCATCGCCCTGACAGCGCAGGCGCGTGAGGAAGACCGGCGCGAAATCGCCGCCGCCGGCATGAATGCGCACCTGACCAAGCCCATCGACGAGCACCTGCTGTATGCGACGCTCGATCAGTTGCTGCAGCCGGGCACGCGCGCCGCGCCGCCACAGGACGACACCGCGCTGCTCGACTGGCAGGCCGTGCACACCCGCTTCGCGGGCAGCGCCGAGCGCATACAGCGCCTGCTGCTGGGCTTCGTGCGCGACTTCGGCAGCGCGCCCGATGCGCTCGCGCAGGCGGCGCAATCGGCTGACTGGGCCGCGCTCGGCGCGCTGGCCCACCAGCTCAAGGGCGCGGTGGGCTATCTGGGCGCCCAGGCGATGCTCGCCCAGGCCGGCGAGCTCGAAGACCTGGTCAACGATCGCCAGCACGAGACGCTGCTGCGCGCGCTGCCCGCGTTCAACAGCGCGCTGCGGCAGCTGCTTGCGGAAGTCGCGCAGACCGCGGCCCGCGGCGCGCCGCCGCCCGACAACGCCTGCGCCGGCAGCAGCGACGCCGACATTGCCGCGCTTTGCACGGCGCTGCGCAGCTTGATCGCCCATGGCGACTATGCGGCCGTGGGCCAGCTCGAGCAGCTTTCGCAGCTGCTGCAGCCCCGCCACCGTGCGCTGCTCGCGTCCATTCAGGATCATGTGGACGACCTCGAAACCGACCCCGCCCTGGCCGCGCTCGATGCGCTCACCCAACGGCTGGCTTCTCCCGATCAGGATTGCGCGCCATGAATTTGCCCCACGATGACCGTCCGACCATTCTGGTGGTCGACGATGAACGCCTCAACCGCAACGCGCTGGCCGCGATGCTGGGCCTCGAATACCGCGTGCTGCTGGCCAAGGACGGACCGGGCGCGCTGGTCCATGCGCAGCGCGAAGCCGCGCAGCTGCAGCTCATCCTGCTCGATGTCAGCATGCCCGGCATGAGCGGCTATGAGGTGCTGGGCGCGCTGCGCGCCGATGAACGCACCGCGGGCATTGCGGTGATCTTCATCACCGGCCAGAGCGACGATGCGGCCGAAGAGTACGGGCTGAACCTGGGCGCGGCCGACTATGTTTCCAAGCCCATACGCCCGGCCATCGTGCGGGTGCGCGTGCGCAACCAGATCCATCTCGCGCTGCAAAGGCGCGCGCTCGAACGGCTCGCACAGATCGACGGGCTCACGGGGCTGGCCAATCGCCGCCATTTCGACGCCCAGTTCGAGCGCGCCTGGCGCCGCTGCGAGCGCACGGGCTGCCCGCTGGGCCTGGCGCTGGTGGACATAGACCACTTCAAGCAATACAACGACCGCTACGGCCATGTGCAGGGCGATGAAGCCCTGCGCGCCGTGGCGCAGACGCTGCAGGCCCACGCGCGCCGCCCCGACGACCTCGCGGCGCGCATCGGCGGCGAAGAGTTCACGTTGCTGATGCCCGGCGATGAATCGCTGGTGCAGCGCATCGAGGATTTCCGCCAGGCGGTCGTCGCCCAGGCGATTGCCCACGCCGACTCATCGGTCGGGCCCACGCTCACCGTGAGCTGCGGCCTGGTCGTGGCGCGCCAGCTCGAGCACATCACGCCCACCGGCCTGCTGCAAAAAGCCGACGCCCTGCTCTACACCGCCAAATCCCAGGGCCGCAACCGCACGGTCGCCTGGACGCAATCCTGAGATGCGCATGCCGCCAGCGCGCGATTTCACCGTGCGCGCACAAGTGCAATGCGTGGCGGCGCGGATTCGGCCTGCGCCGGTCTATCATTGAACGATGGTTTCCTTTGCCTCCATGCATACTCCTTCCCCGGTCCTGACCTGGTTCCTGGCGCTGGCCGCGGCCTGCGCCTATGCGATTCCCGCCTTGCGCATCGGGGAAGCCGCCGCGCGCACGGCGCTGGGCATTGCCTGGGCGCTGCACGCGGCGTTTCTCGCCTGGGGACAATTGGGCGCGACGCCGCATTTCGGCTTTGCCACGGCGCTGTCGATCACCGCCTGGCTGATGCTCACTGTCTACGGCGTCGAACAGCAGATGTATCCACAGCTGCGCACGCGCGCGCTGCTCGGGCTGCTGGGTGCGGCCTCGGTGGTGCTCGCCGCACTGTTTCCCGGCAAGCCGCTGCAGGTCAACGCCTCGGCCTGGCTGCCGCTGCACCTGGCGCTGGGCATTGCCTCCTACGGCCTGTTCACCGCCGCCGTCGTGCACGCCACGCTGATGAACCATGCGGAAAAGCGCATACGTCTCGCGGCCGACCAGGACAGCGGCATTCCGCTGCTGACGCTCGAACGCCTCACATTCCGCTTCGTCGCCGCGGGCTTCTGGCTGCTCACCGCGACGCTGCTCGCGGGCTGGCTGTTCGGCGAGACGCTGTACGGCCGCGACTGGCGCTGGGACCACAAGACCATTTTCTCGCTGCTGGCCTGGCTCACCTTTGCCACGCTGCTGATAGGCCGCGCGCGCTTTGGCTGGCGCGGCCGCCATGCGGTGCATGTGCTGTACGCCGGCGCGCTGCTGCTGCTGTTGTCATATGCAGGCTCACGTTTTGTAATGGAAGTTCTGCTGGAACGTTTCGCATGAAGTATCTATTGGTCCTGCTGGTGATCGTGATCGCCGTGGGCGTCTGGCGCAGCCGTCGCCGCGCCGAAAACCTCGAAGCACGGCGCCCCGCCGCGCGCGCTGACAACCGCCTGCAACCGCCCCAGGACATGGTCGCCTGCGCGCATTGCGGGCTGCACCTGCCGCGCAGCGATGCGCTGGTGCTGGGCTCGGCGCCCCACCCCGTCTACTACTGCAGCGCCGAACACCGCGCGCAAGGCCCGGCCTGAGCCGGCGCTGCGCCCTGGCCATGGTTTCGACCCACCCGATCGCCCCACCCCCTCCCTTCCTGGCCGAGCCACAGGTCGTGCGCCTGTGGAACGGTTTTCTCAACGGCCGCGTGGTGGTGGCCGTGGTGCTGCTCGCGCTGCAGGGGCTGAGCCTCACGGTCCAGAGCCAGATATCGCCGCTGCTGTGGTCGGTATGCGCGATTTATCTGGCGCTGACCGTGTTCACGCGCATCGCCGGGCGGCGCGCGCCGCCGCCGCCCCAGATCGGCTGGCACTGGCTGCCGCTGATCGGCGTCGACATCGCCGTGGTCTGCCTGCTGCAGCTGCAGCAGACCAGCCCGATGAACTACGCGCCGCTGCTCGCGCTGCCGATTCTGATGGCTTCCGCGCTGGGCACGCTGCTGCTGGCCTTCGCCACCACCGCCGGCGTCACCTTGCTGCTGCTGGGCTGGACCGGCTGGACAGGCTGGACCGGCCGCCAAGGCATGGCCGACCTCACGCAGCAGTACTTCCAGACGGCGCTGACCTGTGCGGGCTACTTTCTGATGGCCTACCTCACGCACCAGCTGGCGCAGCGCCTGCAGCGTGAACAACAGCTTTCATTGCAAAGCCGCCAGGCGGCCCATCTGCAGGAGCAGGTCAATCACCTCATCATCCACCACCTCGACGACGGCGTGCTGGCCATCGATCGCCAGGGCCAGGTGCATACCGCCAACCCCGCGGCCCGGCTGCTGCTCGACTGCGCCGCGGGCCTGCAGCCGCCGTTCGCGCTCACGGCCAGCGCCGGCAACGCCCCGCTGGCCACGCTGGTGGAACAGACTTTCGCCAGCGGCTCGGCGCTGAGCGCCGACATGGACCTGGTGCATGCCGACCACAATCCCCTGGGCCTGCATGTGCGCACCTGGCTCACCAGCCCGCTGGACGCGGCGGCGCTGCTCGACGACGACGACCTGTCGGCACAGTGGTGCGTGGTGTTCCTGCACGACCTGCGCGAGATGCAGGCGCGGCTGCGCACCGAGAAACTCGCGGCCATGGGCCGCATGTCGGCCGCCGTGGCGCATGAGATCCGCAATCCGCTGGCCGCCATCAGCCAGGCGAACGCCCTGCTCGCCGAAGACCTGACCGACCCGGGCCAGCAGCGCCTGAGCCAGATGGTCGCGCACAACGCCCAGCGCCTGGCGCGCATCGCCGAGGAAGTGCTCGACATCGCGCGCGTGCAGCAGCAGATCCATGCAGCCGAGGCCAGCGCGCTGCCGCTCGACGAACAGGTCGAGTCGATCTGGCAGGAGTGGAGTGCCCAGGGCCCGGCCGTCGCCGCGCCAGGCGCCGAGGCCAGCCTGCGCCAGGCCGTGGTGACGCTGCAGGCCGACCAGGCGCTGGTCGCCTTCGATGCCGAACATCTGCGGCGCGTGCTCGTCAACCTGCTGGACAACGCCCAGCGTTTTCGCAGCGGCGCCGCCGACGGCCTGCAGTTGCACACCGGCCATGCGGGCACGGCCCCCCTGCCCGGCATCGCACCGCCTGTC
The DNA here is from genome assembly GCF_018413525.1 of Acidovorax sp. CCYZU-2555. Classification (GTDB taxonomy): domain Bacteria; phylum Pseudomonadota; class Gammaproteobacteria; order Burkholderiales; family Burkholderiaceae_C; genus Comamonas. Next base: position 45,679 of record NZ_JAHCDD010000032.1, on the reverse strand, counting down.
GGCACCCAGGTCTGGCTGCAGGTCTGGAGCGACGGCGCACCGCTCGATGCGTCGGTGCAGCGCCACCTGTTCGAGCCGTTCTTCTCTTCCCAGAGCCGGTCCTCCGGCCTGGGCCTCTATATATGCAGGGAACTGTGCGAACGCTATGGCGCGCGCCTGGGCTACCAGCGGCTGGCGCGGCACACCGCGCGCGGCCGCATCGAAGGCAATGCCTTCACTCTGGTGTTCTATCCCACCGCCGTGCTGGGCACGCCTTCGTCCCGCCTTGACACCATCGTTGTATGACCGCCCCATGCCTGACATAGCCGCCTCCATCCTGGTCATCGATGACGAGCCCGACCTGCGCACGCTCTACGAGCTGACGCTGCTGCGCGAAGGCTACCGCGTCGAAACCGCCGAAAGCGTGCAGGAAGCGCGCGCGGCGCTGCAGGCCCAGCGCTTCGACGCCGTGCTCACCGACATGCGCCTGCCCGACGGCCTGGGCCTGGACCTGCTGCACGAGCTGCGCGCCCAGCAGCGCCCCGAGCGCTGCGTGGTCATCACCGCCCACAGCTCGGCCGAGAACGCGGTCGAAGCGCTGCGCGCCGGTGCTTTCGACTATCTGAGCAAGCCCGTGGACCTCAAGCAGTTCCGCGCCGTCGTGGCCTCGGCCGTGCACCGGCCCGCGCCGTCCGCCAGCGGCTCGCCCGGGCGCAGCGCGCGCGGCAGCGGCGGGCGCGAAGCCGAGACACGCCTGGCCGACCCGGCGAGCACGCTCGCCCAGCTGGTCGGTGAATCGCCCGCGATGCGCGCGGTCAAGCAGAACATTCTCAAGGTCGCCAAAGGCATGGCGCCAGTGTTGGTCCAGGGCGAATCGGGCACGGGCAAGGAGCTGGTCGCGCGCGCGCTGCACGCCTGCAGCCACCGCGCCGACGGCCCGCTGATCGCGGTCAACTGCGGCGCGATTCCCGACAACCTGCTCGAAGCCGAGTTCTTCGGCGCGCGCAAGGGCTCGTACACCGGCGCCACGCACGACCGCAACGGCTACTTCCAGGCCGCGCGCGGCGGCACGCTGTTCCTCGACGAAATCGGCGATCTGCCGCTGGCCATGCAGGCCAAGCTGCTGCGCGCCATCCAGGAGCGGCGCGTGCGCCCGCTGGGCTCGACCCAGGAAGAGAGCGTCGATGTGCGGATCGTCAGCGCCACGCATCGCGACCTGGCGCTGGAAGTGCCCGAAGGGCGCTTTCGCCAGGACCTGTACTACCGGCTCAACGTCATCGAAATGCGCCTGCCGCCGCTGCGCGAACGCCGCGAAGACCTGCCGGCGCTGTGCGAGGTGTTGCTCGGACGCATTGCCGCCGAGACCGGCTGTGCCGTGCCGCAGCTGTCGCCGCAATTCTTCGAGCAGCTCGCGCGCCTGCCGCTCACGGGCAATGTGCGCGAACTCGAAAACCAGCTGCACCGCGCGCTCACGCTCAGCGAAGGCCAGCAGCTGTCGCTCGACACGCCCGAGCCGCAGGCCCCCGCGCCCGTGGCTGCGGCCAGCGTCGACGCCGGCGCGGCGCCCGGCGCCACGCCTTTGCCGCAAGACCTGCAGGCCTGGCTGGACCAGCAGGAGCGCGACATCCTGGTGCGCGCCCTGCATGAAATGGGCTTCAACCGCACCGCGACCGCGGCCCGGCTGGGCATCAGCCTGCGCCAGATCCGCTACCGCATCGCACGCCTGAACATTACCGCTCCCCATGACAGTGACGCCTCCGACAGCCCCGACACCCTCCCCCCGGCCGACTGAGTCCGGCGATCGCCGGACCGCCAGCCGCTGGCAAGGCGGCTGGTACCAGCCAGCGCAGCGCCTGCCCTCGCCCAACTTCGGCCCACGGCCTGAAGGTGCGTGCATCGATCTGCTGGTGCTGCATTCGATCAGCCTGCCGCCCGGCGAATACGGCACGGGCGCGGTGCAGCAGCTGTTCACCAACCAGCTCGACTGGGACGCCCATCCCTATTACCAGGGCATACGCGGCATCGAAGTCTCGGCGCATTTCTTCATCACGCGCGCGGGCGTCATCTGGCAATTCGTCGACTGCGATCAACGCGCCTGGCACGCGGGCGCGTCGCGCTGGCGCGGGCGCGACAACTGCAACGACGACTCGATAGGCATAGAACTCGAAGGCCTCGAAGGCCTGACGTTCGAAGCCGCGCAATACGCGGCGCTGGCCCGGCTGTGCGCCGACCTCGTGGCCCATTACCCTATACGCCATGTCGCCGGCCACGAACATATCGCGCCGGGCCGCAAGCTCGATCCCGGGCCGGGCTTCGAGTGGGCGCGGCTGCGCGGCGCGCTCGCGGCCGGCGCGCTGGACTGGCCGCCAGCGCAGTAGCCCTTGAGCGCATAAGGCGTTTTTTCGACAGCGTCAATCGGTGTCTGGCAACCACCTGTTTTTTGCCACGCCCGCAAAAAAAATTTCGCCGCAATCGGCAGCCTGGCACTTCGTCGCGAGCCCGCGCGGGCGCTGGCCCTGGCGCTGCGCACTCCCGTCTCAACGCCTCGGACAGCCACCGCTTTCCTGCGCCAGGACAAGGTTTTCCGTGCCGATTCGTAGCCTCTTCGGATGCTCCGCGCTACACTAGCACCCGAACCAAAGACACTACCTGTAGTGGTCGACACCACCCACAAGCACTACATTTAGTGTTAAAAAGTTGTGCACAGCGTGTGCATGGCTTGTGGACAAGCCACCGCGCTGCCGGCCATACGCCACTACAGCGCCATCACTTAAACGCCCAAGAGGAATCCATGCAAGAAGCGTTGAACCCCGTATCCACTGCGTCCGCCGATGCAGCGAACCACTCGGCCACCGAGCAGTACCACGTCATGCGCCGCAGCGGCGACGTCGTGGACTTCACGCCGCAGAAAATCGCCATCGCCGTGACCAAGGCCTTCCTGGCCGTGCGCGGCGCCCAGGGCGCGGCCTCGTCCAGCGTGCGCGAAATGGTGGACGAGCTCACGCAAGGCGTGGTGCGCGCGCTGGTGCGCTCGCGTCCGGGCGGCGGCACCTTCCACATCGAAGACATCCAGGACCAGGTCGAACTCGGCCTGATGCGCGGCGGCCACCATGAAGTCGCGCGCGCCTACGTGCTGTACCGCGAACGCCGCAACCAGGAACGCGCCGAGCAGAAGAAGGCCGGCCAGGCCACGGCCGCTCCCGCGCCCGTCCTGCACGTGACCGACAAGGGCCAGCGCGTGCCGCTCGACCGTGAAGCCCTGCTGGCGCTGATCGAAGCCGCCTGCAAGGGCCTGAACGCCGACATCAAGCCCGATCCCATCGTTCAGGAAACGCTGCGCAACCTGTATGACGGCGTGCCCATCGACGAAGTGTTCAAGGCCGCCATCCTGGCCGCGCGCACGCTGATCGAAAAAGACCCCGACTACACCTACGCCACCGCGCGCCTGCTGCTGCACACGATCGTGCGCGAAGTCATGGGCCGCGATGTCGCGCCCGCCGACATGTCGGCCGCCTATGTCGACTACTTCCCCGGCTTCGTGCAAAACGGCGTCGACAACGAACTGCTCAACCCCGAGCTGCTCAACTACGACCTGCCACGCCTGGCCAAGGCCCTCAAGGCCGAACGCGACCAGCAGTTCGACTACCTGGGCCTGCAGACCCTTTATGACCGCTACTTCCTGCACGTCAAGAAGACGCGCATCGAACTGCCCCAGTCGTTCTTCATGCGCGTGTCCATGGGCCTGGCGCTGGGCGAAGCCGATCGCAATGCGCGCGCCATCGAGTTCTATGAGCTGCTGAGCTCGTTCGACTTCATGAGCAGCACGCCCACGCTGTTCAACAGCGGCACGCTGCGTTCGCAGCTGTCGAGCTGCTACCTGACCACAGTGCCCGACCACCTCGAAGGCATCTACGACGCGATCAAGGAAAACGCACTGCTGTCGAAGTTCGCGGGCGGCCTGGGCAACGACTGGACGCGCGTGCGCGCCCTGGGTTCGCGCATCAAGGGCACGAACGGCGAATCGCAAGGCGTCGTGCCTTTCCTCAAGGTGGTCAACGACACGGCCGTGGCCGTGAACCAGGGCGGCAAGCGCAAGGGCGCGGTCTGCACCTACCTGGAAACCTGGCACCTCGACATCGAAGAGTTCCTGGAACTGCGCAAGAACACCGGCGACGACCGCCGCCGCACGCACGACATGAACACCGCCAACTGGATCCCCGATCTGTTCATGCGCCGCGTGATCGAAAAGGGCACCTGGACGCTGTTCTCGCCCGCCGATGTGCCCGACCTGCATGACCTGTTCGGCACCGATTTCGAGAAGGCCTACACCGCCTACGAAACCAAGGCCGCCAACGGCGAAATCAAGCTGCACAAGACACTGCCCGCCACCGACCTGTGGCGCAAGATGCTGTCGATGCTGTTCGAAACCGGCCACCCCTGGATCACGTTCAAGGACCCTTGCAACATCCGTTCGCCGCAGCAGCATGTGGGCGTGGTGCACTCGTCCAACCTGTGCACCGAGATCACGCTCAACACCAGCGACACCGAAACCGCGGTCTGCAACCTCGGCTCGGTCAATCTGGTGCGCCACATCAAGAACGGCCAACTCGACCACGAAAAGCTGCGCAAGACCATCACCACGGCGATGCGCATGCTCGACAACGTGATCGACATCAACTACTACGCGGTGCAGAAGGCCAAGGATTCGAACCTGCGCCACCGCCCCGTGGGCCTGGGCCTGATGGGCTTCCAGGATGCGCTGTACGAAATGCGCATGCCCTACGCCTCGCTGCAGGCCGTGGAGTTCGCCGACCAGTCGATGGAAGCCATCTGCTACTACGCCTACTGGGCGTCGACCGAGCTGTCCAAGGAACGCGGCGCCTACTCGACCTTCAAGGGCTCGCTGTGGGACCGTGGCATCCTGCCGCTGGACACGCTGGACCTGCTGGAAAAGGCCCGTGGCGGCTACGTCGAAGTCGATCGTTCGATCCGCCTCGACTGGGACGCCCTGCGCAACAAGATCGCGGCCGACGGCATGCGCAACTCCAACTGCGTGGCCATCGCTCCCACGGCAACCATTTCCAACATCGTTGGCGTGGACGCCTCGATCGAGCCTTCGTTCGGCAACCTGTCGGTCAAGTCCAACCTGTCGGGTGAATTCACCATCATCAACAACTACCTGGTGCGCGACCTCAAGCGCCTGGGCCTGTGGGATGACGTGATGGTCATGGACCTGAAGCACTTCGACGGTTCGCTGCGTCCCATCGACCGCGTTCCCCAGGAGATCAAGGACCAGTACGCCACGGCCTTCGAAGTCTCGCCCGAATGGCTGGTCGAAGCCGCGTCGCGTCGCCAGAAGTGGATCGACCAGGCCCAGAGCCTGAACATCTACATGGCCGGCGCCTCGGGCAAGAAGCTCGACGACACCTACAAGCTGGCCTGGCTGCGCGGTCTGAAGACCACCTACTATCTGCGCACCACGAGCGCCACGCAGGTCGAGAAGTCGACCGTGCAAAGCCGCACGCTCAACGCCGTGTCGTCTTCGGCAACCGCGGCTGCGGCCACAGCGGCCGTGACGGTGGCTTCGGCTGCCGCTGCCGCGGTGCCCAGCGCGCTCGAAAAGGCCGCCGCTGCGGCCCTGGCCAGCACGCCCGCAACGGACATCAAGTTCTGTGCGATCGACGACCCAGGCTGCGAGGCTTGCCAATAAGCGCTCATCGCTTATAGAGCCCTTGAACGCCTGCGGGCGTTGACCCCACCCGGCCACGGCCGGTGGGGTGGCGCAAAGCGCGGCACCAGGCCGCGCTCGCTTTCTGCAAAAATAAGACGAACGCCGGCCCACGGAATCCGCAGGCTCGCTCCACGGACATCCGCGCGCAATGCCGGCCACGCTGCCCACAATCGCAGCCTCTTTCAGGAATACACCATGCTGACTTTCGACGACGACACCTCCTCCAACGCCCCGGCCGACGAAGCACAGGCCGCCGCGCCCGCCACCTTCAAGCGCGTGAATGCCGCCGACAAGCGCATCATCAACGCCAAGACCGACGTCAACCAGCTGGTGCCGTTCAAGTACAAGTGGGCCTGGGAAAAGTACCTCGCCACCTGCGCCAACCACTGGATGCCGCAGGAAGTGAACATGACGCGCGACATCGCGTTGTGGAAAGACCCGAACGGCCTGACCGAAGACGAGCGCCGCATCGTCAAGCGCAATCTGGGCTTCTTCGTCACGGCCGACTCGCTGGCCGCGAACAACATCGTGCTGGGCACCTACCGCCACATCACGGCGCCCGAATGCCGCCAGTTCCTGCTGCGCCAGGCCTTCGAGGAAGCGATCCACACCCACGCCTACCAGTACATCGTCGAGTCGCTGGGCCTGGAAGAAGGCGAGATCTTCAACGCCTATAACGAAGTCAAGTCGATCCGCGACAAGGACGAGTTCCTGATCCCGTACATCGAGGCGATCATGGACCCCAACTTCCACACCGGCACGCCCGAAACCGACCAGACGCTGCTCAAGTCGCTGATCGTTTTCGCCTGCCTGATGGAAGGTCTGTTCTTCTACGTCGGCTTCACGCAGATCCTCGCGCTGGGCCGCCAGAACAAGATGACCGGCGCCGCCGAGCAGTACCAGTACATCCTGCGCGACGAGTCCATGCACTGCAACTTCGGCATCGACCTGATCAACCAGCTCAAGCTTGAAAATCCCCACCTCTGGACCAACGAGTTCAAGGAAGAAATCAAGGCGCTGTTCACCAAGGCCGTCGAACTCGAATACGCCTATGCCGAAGACACCATGCCGCGCGGCGTGCTGGGCATGAACGCGTCGATGTTCAAGGGCTACCTGCGCTACATCGCCAACCGCCGGGCCACGCAAATCGGCCTGGAAGAACTGTTCCCCGGCGAAGAAAATCCGTTCCCTTGGATGAGCGAGATGATCGATTTGAAGAAGGAACGTAACTTCTTTGAGACACGAGTGATCGAGTATCAGACCGGCGGCGCACTTTCCTGGGATTAATCGCTCTCCAGCAGGCACAATGGCACACATATACCGTCCCGAACAAATCACTTTGAGTCAAGGTGCTGCGCGGGGCGATTCCGTGTTCATTGCGATGCGTCACTCCACATCGCTATGGATCGCTTCCTGCCCATGTGCAGTCGAAGTGTTTTGTGCAAATCGACCAAGGAGAAGATGATGGCAACTGCGAAAAAAACGGCCGACAAAAAGGCCTCGACTGCTACCCAGGCAGAGTCCGTGAAAAAAGCGGCAGCACCCGCCACGAAAGTGGCGGCCAAGGCCACGACCGTGACCAAGGCCGCGGCACCCAAGAAAGCTGCTGCGCCCAAGGCCGCAGCCAAGCCGGCAGCAACGGCGAAGAAAGCTGTTGCGGCCAAGCCCGTAGCAGCGCCTAAGACCGCTGCCGCCAAGCCGGCCGCAACCTCTACCAAAGCCGCGGTGACCAAGCCGTCCACGGCTTCGGCCAAGGCTGCTGCTCCCGCGAAGAAGGCTGCTGCGCCCAAGGCTGCTGCACCTGCCAAGAAGGCCGCTGCACCCAAGGCCGCTGCACCGGCAAAGGCCGCCTCTGTGAAGGCTGCTGCACCGGCAAAGGCCGCCGCGCCCGCAAAGAAGGCTGCTGCTCCGGCAAAGGCCGCCTCTGCCAAGGCTGCCGCGCCCGCGAAGAAGGCTGCTGCTCCGGCAAAGGCCGCCGCGCCCGCCAAGAAGGCTGCTGCTCCCGCCAAGGCTGCCGCGCCCGCCAAGAAGGCTGCTGCTCCGGCAAAGGCTGCCGCACCAGCGAAGAAGGCTGCTGCTCCTGCCAAGGCTGCCGCACCCGCGAAGAAGGCTGCTGCTCCTGCCAAGGCCGCTGCACCTGCCAAGAAGGCTGCTGCTCCGGCAAAGGCCGCCTCTGTGAAGGCTGCCGCTCCCGCCAAGAAGGCTGCTGCGCCAGCCAAGGCCGCCGCTCCCGCCAAGAAGGCTGCTGCACCTGCAAAGGCCGCCGCACCTGCCAAGGCTGCTGCGCCCGCGAAGAAGGCTGCTGCTCCCGCAAAGGCTGCCGCTCCCGCCAAGGCTGCTGCACCTGCCAAGGCTGCTGCACCTGCCAAGAAGGCTGCTGCAAAGAAGCCCGCCAAGGCCGCGGCAGCCCCCGCTGCCGTCGCCGCCGCGCCAGTGGCACAGACCGCACTGAACCCACAAGCCGCATGGCCCTTCCCCACAGGCACCAAGCCCTGAGGTGTGATGCTCACCACCAAAGCCCGAAGCCGCAAGGTTTCGGGCTTTTTTCATGGGGCCGGAATCAGGTGCTCTTGCGCGGCACGGCCAGGGCGCTGAAATGCCGCGCCACCATGTCCTTGAGCAGCTGTTCGACAAAGCGCGTGAGCCGCGTGGCCGGCTTGGCACGCGGCACGGCCAGCACGAAGTTGTTGCGCATGGCCGGCGCCACGACATGCGCGACATGCAGGGGATGCGGGTAATTCCAGCCTATCGTGCCGCTCAGCGGCAGCAGGGTATCGCCCACGCCGCGCGCCACCAGCGACAGCACGGTCTGCACCGAATCCACTTCAGCCACGAGGCGCAGCGACAGCCCGCGCGGCGCGGTATGGGCTTCGAGCAGCGAACGCAGCGCATTCGGTGAGCGCGCCACCACCAGCTCGCGCTGCACCAGCTGGGACAGACGTATCTTGGCCGGCAGCGGCTGGGTGCTGATGAACACCATGGGCTCGCGCAGCAGGGTTTCGGTCATCAGCTGGGGCGACGGCGGCGGATCGAACATCAGCGCCAGATCCACGCGCCCGGCCAGCAGCCATTCGCGCAGGCGAAAGCTCAGGTTCTCCTCGATGGACAACGTCGCATCGGGAAACTCCTGGCGAAACGCCAGCACCAGATCGGCCGCGATCACATGCGCCACGCGCGGCGGCAAGCCGATGCTGATGCGCCCGCGCGGGCTGCGCAAGCGCTCGGCCATGTCGGACTGGGCATGCGCGGCCAGCGCGAAGATGCCGTTCGCATGCTCGAGCAGCGCCGCGCCCGATTCGGTGAGCTGGGCGCCGCGCCCGGTACGCTCGAACAGGCGCTGGCACAGCTCGGTTTCCAGCAGCAGCACCTGGCGGCTCAAGGCCGGCTGCGACAGGTGCAAGGCCGCGGCCGCGCGGCTGAAACTGCCCGCCTGGGCCACGGCCGAAAAGTAGCGAAGACGCGTCAGATCCATCGAGGGTTCACCAATTGGTAGCGGGCAATCGCATAAGTATTGCTGATAACTGATATCCAATACATTTCTACCAAAATGCCATGCCTGCGACCCACAATGGCAGCAGCCCATGACCATGAATTCCACCTTTACATCGGCCCCGCGCCTTTCGCCCCGGACCACCGCCTCGGGCGCTCGCCCGTTGCCGCCAGGCGCTTGCGACAGCCATGTGCATGTGTATGAGCCGCGGCATGCATCGCACATGCACCCGCTTGCGGGCCAGGATCACAACCAGCTGTTTGCATTGCACCGGAACTGGGGCATGGACCGCTGCGTGGTGGTGCAGTCCACGGCCTACGGCTTTGACAACCACTGGGTGGCGCAGGCCCTGCAGGCCGCGGACGGACAGTATGTCGGCGTGGCGCTGGCCCCCGCCGATGCGCCCGATGCGCAACTGGCGCAGCTGGCGGATGCGCGCTTTCGCGCCGTGCGCTTCAACTTCATGCACCATCTGCCGCCAGCCGCGAGTCTGGAAGACGCCATTGCCATGACGCCGCGCCTGGCCCATGCGGGCCTGCATCTGCAGCTGCACTGCGAAAGCGATCTGCTGGCGCAGCTGGCCGCGCCACTGGCGCGCAGCGCCGTGCCGGTGGTGATAGACCACATGGGGCGCGTCGACGCGCGACTGGGTGCGGGGCACCCGCATTTCCAGGCTCTGCGCGCACTGTTGCGCCAGCCCCATGTCTTCGTGAAGCTCAGCGGCATCGACCGCATCGATCCAACACCGCCATATGCCGCAGGCATTGCGCTGGCGCGCCAGCTGCTCGCCGAGTTTTCCGGGCAATGCCTGTGGGGCACCGACTGGCCCCATCCCAACCACAGCCACACGCCCGACGACGCGCAGCTGATCCGCAGCCTGGACGAGATTGCGCCGAGTGCCGCAGCCTTGCAGGACCTGCTGGTCGACACGCCCGCCCGTCTTTATCAGTTCCCGCCCCTTCCAGAGCTTCTTACGCGATGACCTTCGACACCTCCACTCCCATGAACCCGCAGGGCCGCCTCGCGGGCAAGACTGTCTTCATCACCGGCGCCGGCTCGGTCGGCCCGGGCTGGGGCAACGGCCGCGCGATGGCGCTGCGCTTTGCGCAGGAGGGCGCCAACGTCTATGGCGTCGACCGCGACGCCGAACGCCTGGTCGAGACCCGCGCCATGATCGAACAGATCGGCGGCAGCTTCGTCGCCGGCACCTGCGATGTCACCAGCAGCGCCTCGATCGAGCAGGCGATCAGCGCCTGCCACGAACGTTTCGGCCGGCTCGATGTACTGGTCAACAACGTAGGCGGCTCGGCCAAGGGCGGGCCCGTCGAAATGAGCGAGGAAGTCTGGGACGCCCAGGTCGACCACAACCTCAAGAGCGTGTTCCTGACCTGCAAACATGCGCTGCCCCTGATGCTGGCCCAGGGCAGCGGCAACATCATCAACATCGCCTCGACTTCGGGCATACGCTGGACGGGCTCGGCGCAGATCGCCTATGCCGCGACCAAGGCCGGCGTGATCCAGCTGTCGCGCGTGCTGGCCGTGCAATACGCCAAGCAGTCGATACGCGTGAACACCGTGGTGCCCGGCCAGCTGCATACGCCGATGGTGGAAATCCGCCTGGCCGGCCAGCGCGCGGGCGGCGATGTGCAGGCACTGCTTGAGCAGCGCCAGTCGCGCATTCCCCTGCCCTTCATGGGCGACGGCCGCGATACCGCGAATGCCGCGCTGTACCTGGCCAGCGATGAATCCCGGTTCGTGACCGGCACCGAAATCATCGTCGACGGCGGCATGTCCGTGCGCTGCGACTGAACCGCCACCCGCTTTGACGCCCGCGAACGGGCCCGCCGCAAAACGGGTCTGGGGGAATTCGCACGTCCGAAAAGCCGACCCCACCCCTTTCTTCATGCTCATACAACAAATCAAGGAGACACCATGAGCCATTCCCTTCCATCCCTGAACCGCCGCAGCCTGCTGGGCGCGGGCCTGGCCTGCGCCCTGCCCGCGACCATTGTTCACGCCCAGAACCCGAACTGGCCTTCCAAGGGCCGCACCGTCAAGTTCATCGTGCCGTTCGTGCCCGGCGGCACCTCCGACATCGTCGGTCGAACGGTGGCGCATGAACTGACGCGCATTTTCGGCACCACGGTGATGGTCGAGAACAAGGCCGGCGGCGGCGGCGTGCCGGCCATGCTCGACGTCGCGCGCTCGCCAGCCGATGGCTATACGCTGATCCAGGCCCATGTCGGCTCCATGGCCGTGAACCCGTTCATCTACAGCAACCCGGGCTACGACGTGAACAAGGACTTCGTGCCGGTGACGCTGTTCGTCAAGGTGCCCAGCCTGTTCGTGACTCACCCCAGCGTGCCCGCCAAGAGCCTCAAGGAACTGATCGAATACAGCAAGCAGAACCCGACGATGCTGAACTACGCTTCGGCCGGCAATGCGAGCGCCGGCCATCTCGCCATTGAATACCTCAAGCTGACCACGGGCCTCAAGGCCACGCACATTCCCTACCGCGGCACCGGCCCGGCGCTCAACGACCTTCTGGCCGGGCGCATTCACCTGTTCTCGGCCGGCACGCCAGCGCTGGCCAAGCACATCAAGAAAGGTTCGCTGCGCGGTATCGCGACCGGCACCAAGCAGCGCCTGCCCTCGCTGCCCGACATGCCCACCGTGGCCGAATCGGGCTACCCGGGCTTCGAGTCGGTACAGTGGTACGGCATGCTCGCACCCGCGGGCACGCCGCCCGAAGTCGTACAGCGCCTGCAGGAAGCCTGCGTGACCGCCCTCAAGTCGCCCGACGTGGTGGCGCGCTTCAAGGAGGAAGATGCCGTGGCCGGCGGCGAAACGCCCGCGCAGTTCGCGGCCTTCATCCAGGCCGAACAGAACCGCTGGAAAGACATCGTGGCCAAGGCCGGCATCCGCGCCGACTGATAGCCAACCGACCGCGCCGTGTGGCGCGCCCGTTCACCCGCGCCGGCAGGCCGCGGGCAGCCACATGGTTTTCCCTTTCGCCTGCCGCAGATCGTTGCTTCATGAGACTCTCCCCCATTCTTCCCGGCACGCGCCCCGAACTCGCTGCGCAAGAAGCGCAGATCATTGCCGAGCGCGGCCGCATCTCACCGCTGTACCAGGTGCTGCTCAACAGCCCGGCCATGGCCCATGGCTGGGAGCAGATGCTGTCGGCCGTGCGCAACCGCAACAGCCTGGACGCGGGACTGCGCGAGCTGGTGATCCTGCGTGTCGCCGTGCTCAACAACGCTCCCTACGAGTTCGAGGCCCATGTGCCGCATGCCGAGCGCGCCGGCCAGAGCGCCGCAGCCATCGAAGCCCTACGCAGCGAAACGCTGGCGACAGACGCCCCATGGACCGCGGCCGAACGCATGGCCCTGCAGCTTACCGATGCGATGACGCGCAGCATCGTCGTCTCCGACGCACTGTTCGCCCAGGTGCGCACGCATTTCGATGCCCGCGCCCAGGTCGATCTGGTGGCGACCATTGGTGCCTACAACATGGTTTCCCGATTTCTCTGCGCGTTCGAGATCGGGCATTGAGAAATCTCCACGTCTGCCGCCGTAACGCCGCACCTGCCACGCCCCCATAGGCACAAACGTCTGCCGCCGAAGCGGCAAAATTCACAGCACGATAGTTGGAATCTTTCAATGATTGATGATAAATAGCTATTTACTATACAATCAGCTTTTCATTCAAGGATCCAAAACTTATGCCAACCACAGCAGAAATAGAGCAGGATTTATCGGCAGTTCAGACTCTGATCCCTAAGCTGGAGCACGGCGTGCAATACATGGCGTTTTTACGTAAACAGCCAGATTTGATGTACACGCTGAACCACCTGCGTGAGTATTTTCCCTATCTGTTGCAGCTTATGCGGCAAGCGCAGCAGGAGCATGGCCTCTCGGCGCTGAGCGCCCTGGATTATGTGCAGCACACCTGGCTGCCCTATCAACTGGACCACCTGTCGAAGCGCCAGCAAGAGCTGGAGAGCCAGCTGAGGCAGGTTGCAACCGAGCAGGAACAGCAACTATCGGATCAGGCTCAGCAACCAGAAGCCGGAACCGAAAATCCGCCAACCGCGAAAAGCGGCCCCCTTGAAACAACCAGCAGCGAGCAAGTCAATCCCGCTGAATGCCGACCCTCTGACGGCGATGGCGATGCCCGCGAACAACAGGACAATGCGCAGCACCCCACGGAATCAGCCAAAGCAGCGATCGGTGCCGATCTGGATCAGCCGGCAGAGGTGGTGCTGAACACACTCACCACGCCCGACGAATACCGTCCTGAAGAGGAACAGGAAAATGAAGATTTGAATGCTGTCAGCCAGGGCGACGACAACCGCAACGACGACAGCAATGCCGAGGACAGCAACGGGGCAGAGACGCAGGAATTCATTCCAGCGATCGTTGGCGCGCACTCTCCATCACCTGACCATTTGTCGTAATTACCGCCAGCGAAGCGGCGCATGCGTCTTGCACGGCCTCAGCCCGGCTTGTGCCAGATACGGTGCCATAGCTCGACCAGGGCTTCGCGCACCGGAAAATCCAGGGCTTGCTGCTCGGCACCGGCCTGGCCCGCGGCAATCTCTGCCAGACTGCCCAGCCGGAAGCGAAAACTGTAGCGGCCTTCGCTTCCCATGCGCAGATCGCTGAGATAAAGCGCATCGCCCTGCTGCTCGAGCTTGACGAAGCCATCGGCAAATCGCGCCAGTTGCGCGATCGCTGGCGCCTGCGGTAGGTGCTGCGCCTGCAGATCCGTGCCGCGATCGTGGCGCGTCCATGTCATCTCGCGGTCTGTATCGAACACCGAGTAATAGCCTTCCCAGTAGTGCGTGTCGTCCAGCGCGACGACACGCCACAGCAGCGTGTTGAGCGGCGTGGGTGTGACCAACAGCTGCTGCGCCGCAATACGCTGCGCCGCCAGGCAGGCCTGGGCGATGCCAATGACATGCTGCTGCGCCAGCACGCCCCAGGCCAGATAAAGGCTGCTGAGCGCCAGGCCGATCTGGTTCGCGCGCAGACCCGCAAACGACTTGCGGCACAGCGCGATGCCGACGCCGATCAGTAGCGGCAACGTATAGAGCGGATCGATCACAAACACGCTGCCCAGCCCATAGGCCTCGGTGCTGAACGGCCGCAGCAACTGGGTGCCGTAGATCGTGAACCAGTCCAGGATCGGATGGGTGACCAGTACCAGCGCCATCGCCAGCCACCAGCGGCGCCAATGCGCGCCTTCGCCGTGCAGCCGCGCTATGCCCCAGCCCAGCAGCGGCGCGAGCAGGAACAGATAGAGCAATGAATGGCTGTTGCCGCGGTGGTTGACCATGTTGGCCAGCGCATTGCCGTGGTCGATGAGCACATCGAGATCGGGCAAGGTGCCGGCCACGGCGCCCCACAATGCGGCTTTCCAGACGGCCGTGCGGCGCCCGAGGGTGGCAATCGCCAGCGCCGAACCCAGCGCGATCTGTGAAACGGAATCCATGGTCGTCCAGGTTCAAAAGGCCTATTGCGCCATGGACGCATGACGCGCCCATGACCGCACGCGTGGCTTATTCCACCGCGAAATCGAGCAGGTAGTTTTGCGGGCCCTTGCTCGCGATCTTCAGCGCGCCCACGCGGTTGCCCAGCTCGGCGCAGCGCACCAGCGACCAGCCTTTTTCGAGGCCGAACAGCAGCGCGCCGCGCCAGGCGTCGCCGCAGCCCGTGGGATCGACGACCTGCTTGGGCACGACCGGCGCGACCAGCGTCTTCTCGCCCTGCTCCCAGACTTCGCAGCCGTCGGCGCCCAGCGTCACGACCAGGCCCTTCACCTGCTGCGACAACGTCGCCAGGTCCATTCCCGTGCGGTCGCAAAGCACCTTGGCTTCGTAGTCGTTGACGGCGATCCAGTCGGCCTGTTCGATGAAGACCTTGAGTTCGTCGCCGTTGAACATCGGCAGGCCCTGGCCCGGATCGAAGACGAAAGGAATGCCCGCTTCCTTGAACTGGCGTGCATGCTGGATCATGGCGTCACGGCCGTCGGGCGCGACGATGCCCACGGCGGCGCGCGTCTCGGCCGTGATCTGCAGCAGGTGGGCATGCGACATCGCGCCGGGGTGGAAGGCCGTGATCTGGTTGTTGTCCTTGTCGGTCATGATCATGGCCTGGGCCGTGTAGATCTCGCCGCTCTCGCCCACATGGCGCGTCGAGATGCCCTGCTCGCGCATGTGCTCCAGGTAGCTCGCGCCGTCGCTGCCGAGCATCGCCATCGGCAGCGGCTCGCCGCCCAGCAGCTTCAGGCTGTAGGCGATGTTGCCCGCGCAGCCGCCGAAGTCGCGGCGCAGCGTGGGCACCAGGAACGACACATTGAGAATATGCAGCTGATCGGGCAGGATCTGGTCCGCGAAACGACCCTCGAAGGTCATGATGGTGTCAAACGCGAGGGATCCACAAATGAGGGCGGCCATGGTCGGTGAGTTTTCCAAAGATCAGGGATAAAAGACAAGAGCACGATAACCCGCGATGCGCGTGGGCGTGGCGGCTACGGCCAGCGGAATGCGCACACTCCATTCGGACTGCGCGCCCAGCGTCGCCGGTGCCTGCAGGTCGGCGGGCAGCAGCACACGGCGCAGCACCGGTTGGTCCTGCAGATCGGTCAGCGTGAGTTCCACGGCAGGCATGGCGAGTTCGGTGCCGGCCTGGTTTTCTATGGTCAGGCTCAGCAGGTAATTGTCGGCCTGCGCGCTGCGCGTGAAGGCCGAGCTGGCGATCACCACCTGGCTGATGTCCTGGCGCGCCGACAGCGTGCAGCCGGTCAGCGTGCACAGGCCTTGCAGTGCGGGACGCAGCGACGGCTGCCAGGCGGCCAGCGCATTGCGCTCCTGCTGCGCGATTTGCAGCGCCAGACCGAACAGCAGCACGGTACTGCCCAACACCAGCGCCAGCCGCACGCCCGGGGCATGCCAGAACGCCTTGCGCCGCGCGGCGCGCACGAAGCCGGGCTCGGCCTCGGGCAGTTGCGGCAGCGCGAACGGATCGGCGGCAGCGGTCTCGGCGGCGTCGGGCTCACGCTCAGACTGCGGTTCGGGTTCCAGTTCGGAATCCGGCGGCAGTTCGGGCTCGGATGCGGGCTGCGCGCCGATCTCCCGCGCGCCGATCTCCCGCGCGGCGAAATCTTGCGCCGCGGAATCGAAGTCCGGATCGGAGCGTTTTTCGGGCGCGCTCTCGCGGACCGGGGGAATTTCGGGTTCGGGTTCGGGTTCGGGTTCGGGTTCAGGCTCGGGCTCGGCAGTCAGCTCCGGCCAGGACTGGGGCTCGGACGCGGCGCGCATGGGCGCAGCGTCCAGCGGCAGGTCGTCGTCGTCTTCGACCGCGGTGGGCAGCGCATAGCCCGCAGCCGCGTCAGACGGTGCGACCGGCGCCGCCGCGACGGGCGCCGCAGCGACGGGCGCCGCAGCAGCCATGCCCGGCGACTCCAGCGTCAGCGTGGCATCGAAGACCTGCTCGCACTGGCCGCAGCGCACCCAGCCCTCTGAGATGCGCAACTGGTCGGCCACCACCTTGAACTTCGTTCCACAAGAAGGGCAGCGCGTGGTCTGGCTCATCGGCAGTTCCTGTCAAAAGTGGGGCGACCGGGGCGCAAGGCTCAGCGCGAAGCGGTCATCAGGATCCAGCCGTCCTGGGCATCCGCGACTTCGAGCTTGACCCAGGGCGCATAGGCTTCCTTGAGTTCGTCGGCCTGGCGCTCCAGGATACCGGCGAGCACCAGATTGCCGCCAGCGGCCACATGCGCGCACAGCAGCGGCGCGAGCACCTTCAGCGGCGAGGCCAGGATATTGGCCAGCACCGTGCCGTATTCGCCGCGTGCCTGGTCGGGCAGGCCGGCGGACAGTTGCACTTCATTGGCCTGGGCATTGAGCAGCGTAGAATCGACGGCTGCGGTATCGATGTCCACCGCGTCGATGTCGACCGCGCCGAACTTGGCCGCGCCGATGGCGAGAATGCCCGAGCCGCAGCCGTAGTCGAGCACGCGGCCCAGCGAGCCCGCGGGCTGGCGCGCGATCCAGCGCAGGCACATGCGGGTCGTGGGATGGGTGCCGGTGCCGAACGCCAGACCCGGGTCGAGGCGGATGCTGACCTTGGCCTGGGCGGGCATGTCGTGCCAGGTCGGCACGATCCAGAACTCGGGCGTGATGTCCACGGGCGTGAACTGCGACTGCGTCAGGCGCACCCAGTCCTGCTCGGGCACGTTGTTGACGCCCAATATCGTGCAGCCTTCGAAGAAGTCCTGCAGGCTCAGCAGCTGGCGCGCTTCCTGCGCGAGTTCCTCGGTGGGAAACAGCGCGACCACGCGGCTGCGCTGCCAGCCATCCTTGGGCGGCGGCATGCCGGGTTCGCCGAACAGGGCTTGCTCGGCCTCGGTCTGCGCATCGGCGTCTTCGACCGACACGCTCAGTGCGTCCAGCGCATCCAGCGCATCGCTGATGGTTTCCACCCGGTCTTCCGGGCACAACAGGCTCAGTTCAAACATGACGCCGTTCCTTGTAAAAATGAAAATGCCGGCCTCCGTCGCCAGAGGCCAGCATGTGCGGTCACAGCCCTGCGGCCTGACTCATCGCTTGGGATTGCGCAGCTGCAGCCACTCTTCCAGGTAATGGATGTTGGTGCCGCCTTCCATGAACTTGGCATCGACCATCAGATCCTTGTGCAGGGGAATGTTGGTGTTGATGCCTTCGACCACGGTTTCCAGCAGCGCCGTGCGCATGCGGGCCAGGGCCTGCTCGCGGGTGTCGCCGTGGACGATCAGCTTGCCGATCATCGAGTCGTAGTTCGGGGGCACGAAGTAGTTCGTGTAGATGTGCGAGTCGACGCGCACGCCCGGGCCGCCCGGCGCATGCCAGGTGGTGATGCGGCCGGGAGACGGCGTGAACTTGTACGCGTCTTCGGCGTTGATGCGGCACTCGATCGCATGGCCGCGCAGCTCGATCTGGCGCTGCGTGAACGGCAGCTTCTCGTCGGCCGCGACCATGATCTGCGTCTTCACGATGTCAACGCCCGAAATCATTTCGGTCACGGGGTGCTCGACCTGAACGCGGGTGTTCATTTCAATGAAATAGAACTCGCCGTTTTCGAACAGGAACTCGAACGTGCCCGCACCGCGGTAGCCGATCTTCTTGCAGGCCGCGACACAGCGCTCGCCAATGCGTTCGATCAGGCGACGTGGAATGCCGGGCGCGGGCGCCTCTTCGATCACCTTCTGGTGGCGGCGCTGCATGGAACAGTCGCGCTCGCCCAGATAGACGGCGTTCTTGAACTTGTCGGCCAGCACCTGGATTTCGATATGGCGCGGGTTCTGCAGGTACTTTTCCATGTACACCGCAGGATTGCCGAACGCCGCTGCGGCTTCGGCCTTGGTCATCTGCACGGCATTGACCAGCGCGGCTTCGGTATGCACCACGCGCATGCCGCGGCCACCGCCGCCGCCTGCGGCCTTGATGATCACGGGATAGCCCACGGCCTTGGCGATGCGGCGGATCTGCACCGGATCATCGGGCAGTTCGCCATCGGAGCCGGGCACGCAAGGCACGCCGGCCTTGATCATTGCCTGCTTGGCCGAAACCTTGTCGCCCATGATGCGGATCGATTCGGGCGAAGGGCCGATGAACTGGAAGCCGCTTTTCTCGACGCGCTCGGCGAAGTCAGCGTTTTCGCTGAGGAAACCGTAGCCGGGGTGGATCGCTTCGGCGTCGGTCACTTCGGCCGCGGAAATGATGGCCGGCATGCTGAGATAGCTCAGCGGAGAAGGCGCGGGGCCTATGCAGACGGCTTCGTCGGCGAGCTTGACGTACTTGGCGTCGCGGTCGGCTTCGGAGTACACCATCACGGCCTTGACACCCAGCTCGCGGCAGGCGCGCTGGATGCGCAGGGCGATTTCGCCCCGGTTGGCCACCAAAATTTTCTTAAACATGGAAGTCCTCGCAGCGCAGTGCCTGCGTATGGGCGCACGCCACAGTCATGGGCACAGCCGGGCGACAGGCGCGGCTGCTACTTTTTGCTTTACGCAGCATCACAGACTCGTCGATCACTCGATCACGAACAGGGGTTGTCCGTATTCCACCGCCTGGCCGTTTTCGCCCAGGATGCGGGTGATCTTGCCCGACTTGTCGGCTTCGATCTCGTTGAGGATCTTCATCGCTTCGATGATGCAGATGGTCTCGCCTTCCTTGACTTCGGAACCCAGCTCGACGAAGGGCTTGGCACCCGGGCTCGACGAGCGGTAGAACGTACCCACCATAGGCGACTTCACGACATGACCAGTCTCTGCAGCCACGGGAGCAGGCAGCTCGGCCGTGGGTGCGGCAGCCGGGGCAGGCGCCACGGGTGCGGCCACGGGCGCGGCGACATACTGCTGGAGTACCTTGCCTTCGCTCTTGACGATACGCACTTTGCCTTCGGCCTCGGTGATTTCCAACTCTGACACGTTGGATTCAGAGACCAGATCGATCAGGGTCTTGAGTTTTCGCAAATCCATGGGAGCTCCAGCGACTAAAACTTAATAAGGGCGCGAATTTACTCCAATTTCGCCCTACTTCGCGTTTCGAGGCACATTTTTCATCAACATCGCAAGGGAGATTAGGGAAAAAAGGCAGATCCCAAGCTAGCTTTGGGCCCATTGCGCAAGATCCTGCGCGCTCAATTCGCCTATTTTACGTTGCCGCAGTTTACCGTCCGCGCCCAGAAACACCGTGAACGGAAGGCCTCCGTTCAGATTGCCCAGCTCGCGTGTGAGCTGACTGCCCTCGGCGGCCATGCCGACCGGAAAAGCCAGCGGCTGGCGCTGCAGAAACTTCTGCACCGGCGCGGGCTTGTCGACCGCCAAGCCTACCACCTGAATGCCATGTGCGGACTTGCGGCCCGCAAATTCGCTCAGCAGCGGCAGTTCGCGCACGCAAGGCGGGCACCAGGTGGCCCAGAAATTGACGATCAACGGCTGGCCGCGCCAGGCGGCCATGGGCAGGGGCGCGCCATCGGGCGTGGTGAACTGCTGCTGCCAAAGCACTTCTTCGACGCCGGGCTCGGCCGCACCCGGCGTCAGCCGCCACCAGGCAAAGCCCGCGCCCGCCACCGCGGCCACACCGGCCACGCCCGCGCCCAGCCACAGCCGGCGCGAGGAAGAGGCTGCGGCGCCCGGGGCGTCGGCAGCCGGGGAGGAATCAGGAGACTGGTTGTTTCGATTCGTCATGGGTTCCATTATCTTCACGCAGCAACTTGCGCACTGCCGCCGTATCGCCGCGCGGACTGCGGCCGTGCGAATCGGGGCGCAGCGCGCCGCGCAGATCATCGAGATCGTAGACCAGCAGGTGTACGCCGACGACCACATTGAGCTCGCGGCACATCACGCCCATGCTCAGCGCCTCGACGTCCTCGCCATGAAAACCCGTGACCGTGCTCGGGTCGTAATCGACATGGTGGTTGATCAGCGCGATTTCGGCCGACTTGCAGTCATCGCAGAACAGCTGCAGATAGACATCGGACAGCCTGGTGGCCGTGCCGCGCCAGACCGCGCCGCCCAGATGGGGGCGGAACTCCGCCATGCGCTCCATCCACTCGAGCGCGAGCCGGCGCAGCGCGCGCAGCTCGACGGGCTGGGTGTCGGCGCAAAACAGCGCGATGTATTCACGCACCGCATCCTCGACGCGGTCGTTGTCGGGCAAGGCGGTGCGCACCGGCAGGCCCAGCTCACGCAGCGCACGCCGCTTGGCCGCGCCCCAGTCAAGGCCGTCTTCGACTACCAGGCGCGCGGCGGTGTGGGCGATTTCATCCATGAGTGAGTCTTGTTGCATACAGCCCCCCGAAAAACGCCAAACCGACAAACACCTGCAGCGCATGACTGCAGGCCCCTGGCTACAGAATACCGGGATGCCATCGCCCCGGCATGTCAGCGGTGATTGCCTATGCCGCCGCCGGGCCCTAGAGCCATTAAATGCCCGGCAGCGGATTTTTTGCAAGCCCTTGTGACCAGCGCCCGGCCAACGCGCGCCGCGCCCCGCGCCAAACGTAGAATCCCGTGCCATGCACATACATATATTGGGGATCTGCGGCACCTTCATGGGCGGACTCGCCGCACTCGCGCGCGAAGCGGGCCACCGCGTCACCGGCTGCGATGCCGGCGTCTACCCCCCGATGAGCGACCAGCTGCGCGCCTTGGGCATAGAGCTGATCGAAGGCTATGACGCCGACCAGATCAGCCTCAGGCCCGATATGTTCGTCATCGGCAACGTCGTGAGCCGCGCGCGCCTGCCCGACGGGCGCGCGAAGTACCCGCTGATGGAAGCCATCCTCGACGCCGGCGTGCCCTATACCAGCGGCCCGCAATGGCTCAGCGAGCATGTGCTGCGCGGGCGCCATGTGCTGGCCGTGGCCGGCACGCACGGCAAGACCACGACCACCTCTATGCTGGCCTGGATCCTCGAATGCGCCGGCCTGCAACCCGGCTTTCTGGTCGGTGGCGTGCCGCTGGACTTCGGCGTCTCCGCGCGGCTGGGCGCCGCCAGGCGCCCGACCTCGGGCCCAGGGCCCGCGGGCGCCGAACCGCTGTTCGTGATCGAAGCCGACGAATACGACACCGCGTTCTTCGACAAGCGCAGCAAGTTCGTCCATTACCGCCCACGCACCGCGATCCTGAACAATCTTGAGTTCGACCACGCCGACATCTTCGATGATCTCGCCGCCATCGAACGTCAATTCCACCATCTGGTGCGCACCGTGCCGTCATCGGGCCGCATCGTCAGCAACGCGCTGGAAGAAAGCCTCACGCGCGTGCTGCACCAGGGCTGCTGGAGCGACGTCTGCGACTTCGGCTCGGCCGTGAGCGACTTCAGCGCCCAGGGCGAGCCCCATGCGTTCGACGTGCTGCAGCGCGGCAAGAACGTCGCGCGGCTCGAATGGTCGCTGAACGGCGTGCACAACCAGCTCAACGCGCTGGCCGCGATCGCCGCGGCCCAGCATGTGGGCGTGACGCCGGCCCAGGCCTGCGCGGCACTGGCGCGTTTTCAGAACGTCAAGCGCCGCATGGAGCTGCGCGGCACGGTGCGCGGCATTGCGGTCTTCGACGATTTCGCCCACCACCCCACGGCCATACGCACCACGCTCGACGGCCTGCGCCGCACGACTTCCGCCGACCAACGCATCCTCGCGGTGTTCGAGCCGCGCAGCAACACCATGAAGCTCGGCGCGATGAAAGCGCTGCTGCCCTGGTCGCTCGAAAGCGCCGACCTGGTGTTCTGCCACACGGCCGGCCTCGACTGGGACGCGGCCGCCGCGCTCGCCCCGCTGGGCGTGGGCCCGGGCAAGCGCGCCCAGACCGCGGCCGACATCGACACGCTGGTCGCCCAGGTGGTGGCCGCGGCGCGGCCCGGCGATCAGGTGGTGTGCATGAGCAATGGGGGGTTTGGCGGGATTCACGCCAAGTTACTAGCGCAATTGAATGGCGCACAGTTCTGATGTCAGACGCGCGATTCGGACTTCTGCGCTCTTTTTGAGGGCAGGCCGTTCACCCTTCGACAAGCTCAGGGCGAACGGAAAACCCGTTCGTGGTGAGCTTACCTGCGCGGCCCGGTCGAACCATGAACGGCCTGCCCTCGCGCCAAAAAACATCCTGGCGCCCCATCGCGACCCCGCCATGCGCGACGTCAATACCCCACCGTCATCGCCGGAATATCTACCCGCACCACGGGCCGCGCCGTGACGCCCGTTGCCGCGCGGCCATAGGCGCGCAGCCATTCGGGGTCGGACAGTCGCGAAGCGCCCGCGGCATGCGCCACCGTGAGCAGCTTGTCAGCCAGCAGCACCTTGCCGCTGGGGCGCAGGGGTTCGCAATCGAAGGCGATGAATTGTTCGTCCAGCCACTTGCGCGCGGCTTCGTGGTCCAGCGGCTCTACGCCACGCAGGTCTACATGGAATTCCTGTTCGGGAGCCAGGGTCACGGTCACTTCGCTGTGCATGAAAAGCCTTTCTGCGGGAGCGCACGATGCGCCCAGGCAAGCAGCTTAAACACAATCGCCACGCGGGCGCCAGCGGGACTGCGAGCAGTTTCCGCCCAGGCTGGCTAAAATCGCCCTCCCCGTTCTTACCACAGGTCTACCGATGTCTCTTACTGCCCAGCACGCCGAAATACAGGAGCAGCTCCAGGCGCTGCAAGCGGAAATGAGCGCCCTCGATCTGTGGTCGGCGCTGCCGCCCAGCGCCGAGGCGCTGGCGTCGACCATGCCGTTCATGTACGACACGCTCGAATTCCACCAGTGGCTGCAATGGGTGCTGGTGCCGCGGCTCAACGCCTTGATCGACGCGCGCGGCCAGCTGCCCGGCAATTGCCACACCCATGCACTGGGCGAGCATGAGTTCGCGCGGCTCGCGCCGCGCGACTGCAGCCGCCTGCTGGCGGTGCTGCAGCGGCTGGACCACGCGCTCAACACGGGCGCGACCAGCCAGCACTGAGCGGCCAGGCCGGCAGCAAGCCGGCCTTCAACCTCAAGCCAGCGCGGGAGCCGCGGCTTCGGCCGGCGTTTCCTGGCGCACGCGGCGCGCCTGCACGGCCTGCGACAGCACGGCCAGCGTCGCCAGCGAATCGTCCCAGTCGATGCAGGCATCGGTGATGCTCTGGCCGTACTTGAGCGCGGCGACATCGTCCTTGCCCGGCGTGAACTTCTGCGCGCCGCCTTGCAGGTGGCTTTCGATCATCAGGCCGAACACCGAGTCCGAACCACCGGCGACCTGGCCCGCGATGTCGCGCGCCACGTCCTTCTGGCGCTCGTGCTGCTTGGAGCTGTTGGCATGGCTGCAATCGACCATCAGCGTGTCGGGCAGGCCCGCGGCGCGCAGGTCGGCGCAGGCCGAGGCCACGCTTTCGGCGTCATAGTTGGGGGTCTTGCCGCCGCGCAGGATCACGTGGCAGTCTTGATTGCCCGTGGTGTTGACGATGGCGACCTGGCCGTTCTTGTGCACCGACAGGAAGTGGTGGCCGCGGCCGGCCGACTGGATGGCGTCGGTGGCGATGCGGATGTTGCCGTCGGTGCCGTTCTTGAAGCCGATGGGCGCCGAGATGCCCGAGGCCAGCTCGCGGTGCACCTGGCTTTCGGTGGTGCGCGCGCCAATGGCGCCCCAGCTGATCAGGTCGGCGATGTACTGGGGCGAGATCACGTCGAGGAACTCGCTGGCCGCGGGCACGCCCAGGCGGTTGATGTCGATCAGCAGCTGGCGTGCGATGCGCAGGCCTTCGTCGATGCGGTAGCTCTGGTCGAGGTAGGGGTCGTTGATCAGGCCCTTCCAGCCCACGGTCGTGCGCGGCTTCTCGAAGTACACGCGCATCACGATCTCCAGCGTGTCCTTGTACTGCTCGCGCACCACGGCCAGGCGGCGCGCGTATTCCAGCGCCGCGGCCGGATCATGGATCGAGCAGGGGCCGATGATGATCAGCAGCCGGTCGTCTTCGCGCGCCATGATGCGGTGGATCGTGTGGCGCGTATTGCCGATCAGCGCCTCCACGGGCGTCCCGCAGATGGGGAAGAAACGGATGAGATGCTCTGGAGGGGGTAACACAGTGATGTCCTTGATACGTTCGTCGTCAGTCTGGCCGGTCTTGTGGACAGAGCTGCGATACCAGGAATCGCTGGCGGATGCGGTAGGAGCGGTCATCGTTTGCTTTCGTGGAATGCGTGGGAAATAAAGGACCAAAAAAAAAACCGCCGGGCTTTTCAGCTTCGGCGGTTTTTAGAGAGTTTGTTTCGGGTGCTTGTGCGCTCGCCTCTCATCCGCCGGGGACCGAGAACCAAAAATAGGCAAAGTAAGCGCGTGCTGCATTCATAGGCACAAAATGTAGCACAGTCCTGCCGCCCCGCACCCTCGGGCGACGTTGCCAACAGGCAACACCCAATTCAATAAACCTGCAACAGGCCATTCAAAAACGCCATACACGCAATTTAACTGCGTGAAAAATCATTTTTTTGCATTTATTCAGCGTTAATTTGCAAACAAAAAAGCACGCAAAACGTCGAAATCCATGTGCCGCGCATGCCGTTGAGCGCCATGCAAACGAAAAAAAGAGGGCCTGGGCCCTCTTTGTCTCTTTTGCCTGGCAAGCCAGGCGGCGCGCCGGATCAGGCCGTGCCGCCGACCGTGAGGCCGTCGATGCGCAGCGTGGGCTGACCCACGCCCACGGGCACGCTCTGGCCTTCCTTGCCGCAGGTGCCGACGCCGGGATCCAGGCGCATGTCGTTGCCTATCATGCTGATCTTCTTGAGCGACTCGGGGCCGCTGCCGACGATGGTTGCGCCCTTGACCGGGTACTGGATCTTGCCGTTCTCGACCCAGTAGGCTTCGCTCGCGGAGAACACGAACTTGCCGCTGGTGATGTCGACCTGACCGCCGCCGAAGTTGGTCGCGTACAGACCCTTCTTGATGCTGGCGACGATTTCCTCGGGCGCAAGATCGCCGCCCGTCATATAGGTGTTGGTCATCCGCGGCATGGGAATGTGCGCATAGCTTTCGCGCCGGCCGTTGCCCGTGGGCGCGACGCCCATCAGGCGCGCATTCATCGAGTCCTGGATATAGCCCTTGAGGATGCCGTCTTCGATCAGCACGTTGCGCTGGCTGGGGCAGCCTTCGTCGTCGACGTTGAGCGAGCCGCGGCGGTCGGCGATGGTGCCGTCGTCTAGCACGTTGACGCCCTTGGCGGCGACGCGCTGGCCTATGCGGCCGCTGAACGCGCTCGAACCCTTGCGGTTGAAATCGCCTTCGAGGCCATGGCCCACGGCTTCGTGGAACAGGATGCCGGGCCAGCCCGAGCCCAGCACCACGGTCATCTCACCGGCGGGCGCGGGGCGCGAATCGAGGTTGACCAGCGCCGCATGCACGGCTTCGTCGACATACTGGCTGATCTGTTCATCGCTGAAATAGGCCAGGCCGAAGCGGCCACCGCCGCCGGCCGAACCGACTTCGCGCCGGCCCTTGTGCTCGGCGATCACCGTGACCGACAGCCGCACCAGCGGGCGCACGTCGGCGGCCAGCGTGCCGTCGGCACGCGCCACCAGCACCACATCGTATTCACTGGCCAGGCCGGCCATGACCTGCTTGACGCGCGGGTCCTTGGCGCGGCCGAGTTTTTCGACGCGGCCCAGCAGCTCGACCTTGGCCGTGCTGTCGAGCGAGGCAATCGGGTCGATCGCGGGATAGAGCGAGCGGCTGCCCGCGATCTTCGGGCGCACGACTTTCGCGCGCTGGCTCTTGGCGGCATTCGAAATGCTGCGCACGGTGCGCGCTGCGTCCAGCAGCGAGGCTTCGGAAATGTCGTCGGAATAGGCGAAGGCGGTCTTCTCGCCGCTGACCGCGCGCACGCCCACGCCCTGGTCGATGCTGAAGGAACCGGTCTTGACGATGCCTTCCTCCAGGCTCCAGCCTTCGGCGCGGGTGTATTGGAAGTACAGGTCGGCGTCATCGACCTGGTGCGAGCGGATCTCGGCCAGGGCGCGTGCGAGGTGGGATTCATCCAGGCCGAAAGGCTCGAGCAGCAAGCTGCGGGCCGTGGCCAGGCGTTCGATGGTGGGTTCGCGGGAGATCATGGGTACATTGTAGGCACCACCCCATGCCCTCTCCCTGCACTGGCGGAAATTCGCCCGACTTCAGCCCAGGCGCGCATTGGCCAGCGCGCCCCGGCCCAGCGTCGCGTCCTGCGGCAACTGGCGCTGCGAGCGCGCGACCGACATCAGCACGCCCAGCGCCAGCCCCAGCGTGACCATGGCCGTGCCGCCATAGCTGACGAACGGCAAGGGCACGCCCACCACGGGCAGGATGCCGCTGACCATGCCCATGTTGACGAACGCATAGGTGAAGAAAATCATCGCCACCGCCGACGCCATCAGCCGCGCGAACAGCTGCTGGGCGCGCGTGGCGATCACCAGGCCGCGCCACACCAGCAGCAAGAAGGCGGTGATCAGCAGCAGATTGCCGACCAGGCCGAACTCTTCGGAGAACGCCGCGAAAATGAAATCGGTGGTGCGTTCGGGAATGAACTCGAGATGGGTCTGCGTGCCGGCCATGAAGCCCTTGCCCCAGACGCCGCCCGAGCCGATGGCAATCATGCCCTGGAGAATGTGAAAGCCCTTGCCCAGCGGATCGCGCGTGGGGTCCAGCAGCGTGCAGATGCGCGTCTGCTGGTATTCATGCAGCACCGGCCAGCGCACGCCTTCGGCGCACAGCTGGGGCTCGAACCAGACGATCAGCACGATGCCTATCGCCCCGAGCACCACCGGCGGCAGCACCAGCTTCCACGGCAGGCCCGCAAAGAAGATCACCGACAGGCCCGCAGCCATGACCAACAGCGAAGTGCCCAGGTCGGGCTGTTTCATGATGAGACCCACGGGCACCATCAACAGCACCAGCGCCAGCACGAAGTCGGTGCGCCGTATCTGCCCTTCGCGCCGCTGGAACCACCAGGCCAGCATCAGCGGCGTCGCGATCTTGAGCAGCTCGCTGGGCTGTATCACCACGCCCACGTTGACCCAGCGCTGCGCGCCTTTCTTGGTGATGCCGAACACCGCGACCGCGATCAGCAGCGCCACGCCCAGCAGATATAGCGGCACGGCGACTTTCATGATGTGCTGCGGCGGCACCTGGGCGACGACGAACAGCAGCGCCGCGGCAATCAGCATGTTGCGACCATGGTCGATGAAGCGCGAGCCGTGGTCATAGCCCGAGGAATACATGGCGGTCAGCCCGATGCTCACCAACAGCAGCACCAGCAGCACGAGGGGGCCGTCAAAACCGCGAAACAGCGGCATGATGCGTTGAAGAAGCGAAGGCTTGTCGAATTCTGCTGCGGACATATGGCCGCGATTATCCGTTGCCCGGCAAATCCAGCGTTTGCCGCGGGCCAGCAGGCGACACAATGGCGTGTGTCGCACTGCTGCTGATCCCCTGATCCCATGACCACGACCCATCTGCTCTATCTGCACGGTTTTCGCTCTTCGCCCCAATCGCTCAAGGCGCAGCAGATGGCCGCGCATGTCGCGGCCCACCACCCGGGCGTGCACTGGTGGTGCCCGCAGCTGCCGCCGTCGCCACGCGCAGCCGCGCAGCTGCTGCTGGAAGGCACGGCCGACTGGCCGCGCGCGGCTACGGCCGTGATGGGCTCGTCGCTGGGCGGCTTCTACGCGAGCTGGTTCGCGCAGCAGCGTGGCTGCGCCAGCGTATTGCTCAACCCCGCGGTGTTTCCGGCGCGCGACCTCGAAAAGCATATCGGCGCGCAGACTGCCTGGCACGATGCCGACGTGCAGTTCTTCTTCCGGCCCGAGTACATCGCCGAGCTGCAGGCGCTCGACACGCGCGCCCTGCCCGCGGCCGGGCCCGAGCTGGCGTTCATCGCCAAGGGCGACGAAGTGCTCGACTGGCGCGAAATGGTCGCGCGCTACCCGCAGGCGCAGATCGCGCTGCAGGAGGGCGGCGAGCATGCGCTCAGCGACTTCGCCACCCATATTCCCCGCATCAGCCGCTTTCTGGCGCTGGCCTGAGGCCCAGGCGGCCCGCAACAGCGCAAGGAAAAGCCCTGCAACCACCCCGGACCTCATGGGACAATTGCAACCATGCACGCATTGTTTGAAGAAGCCGGCAAATTCCTCGCCGGTCGCATCCTGTCCGAAACCGACACTTCCGCCCAGATCGAGCTCGATACTGGCAAGCGGGTCAAGGTCAAGGCCGCCCATATCCTGATCAAGTTCGACAAGCCGTCGCCGGCCGAACTGATGGCCCAGGCGCAAGCCCAGGCCGACGGCATGGAGCTGGACCTGGCCTGGGAATTCGCTCCCGAAGACGAATTCGGCTTCGCCGACCTCGCACGCGACTATTTCTCGGAAAACGCCACGCTGGCCCAGCAGGCGGGCACGCTGCTCGCGCTGTTCGACGCGCCGCATTACTTCCGCCGCGCGGGCAAGGGGCGTTTTCGCAAGGCTTCGGCCGAAATCCTGCAGCAGGCACTGGCCGCCATCGAGAAGAAAAAGCAGGTGCTGGCGCAGATCGACGAATGGGCGGCGCAGCTGGGCCAGGGCGAATGCCCGGCGCCGGTGCGCGAGCAGCTCTACAAGATCCTGTTCCGCCCCGACAAGAATGCCCCCGAATACAAGGCCGTGGTCGAAGCCAGCCGCGCCACGCACCTCGCGCCGCTCGATCTGCTGCAGCGCGCGGGCGCGATCGACTCGGCCTACGAGTTCCACTGGAAGCGGTTCCTGTTCGACAACTTCCCCAAGGGCACGGGCTTTCCCGCGCTGGCCGCACCCCAGCCGCCGCAGGAGCTGCCGCTGGCCAATGTGCAGGCCTACTCGATCGACGATTCGCAAACGACAGAAATCGACGATGCGCTGTCGGTGCAGGGCCTGGGCACGGGAGTCGTGACGCTGGGCGTGCACATCGCCGCGCCGGGCCTGGCCATCGTGCCCGGCACGCCGCTCGACCAGCTGGGCCGCAACCGTCTGTCGACGGTCTACATGCCCGGCTACAAGATCACCATGCTGCCCGACGAAGTGGTGCAGGTCTACACGCTCGACGAAGGCCGGGCCAACCCCGCGGTCTCGCTGTACGTACAGATCAATGAAGAGACGCTCGAGTTCATCAGCAACGAAACGCGCCTGGAGCGCGTGCCGGTGCAGACCAATTTCCGCCACGACCAGCTCGATCACATCGTGACCGAGGAATGGCTCAACGACCCGTCGATCGAAATCGAAGGCACGCCCGCCGCGCTGCAGGAAAAGCGCAGCGAGTTCACGTTCCTGCACCGCCTGGCCAAGCACCTCAAGGCGCAGCGTGAAGTCGTGCGCGGCAAGCCCGAGAACTTCAATCGCCCCGACTACAACTTCCGCCTCACGGGCAATGCCGGCGGCGAGCCCGTGGGCAACGAAACCGTGCAGATCACCACGCGCAAGCGCGGCGCGCCGCTCGACCTGATCGTCGCCGAAGCCGCGATCGTCGCCAACAGCACCTGGGGCAATCTGCTGGCCGAGCACGGCGTACCCGGCATCTACCGCAGCCAGGCCAGCCTGGCGCCCGGCGTCAAGGTGCGCATGGGCACCAAGGCCTTGCCGCACGCCGGCATCGGCGTCAAGAGCTACGCCTGGGCGACTTCGCCGCTGCGCCGCTATGTCGATCTGGTCAACCAGTGGCAGATCATCGCCTGCGTGCGCAACGGCAAGACCGCGGCCCTGGTCGCACCGTTCAAGCCCAAGGACGCCGATCTGTTCGCGATCATCAGCAGCTTCGACACCGCCTACAGCGCCTACAACGGCTACCAGGCCGGCATGGAACGCTTCTGGACGCTCAAGTACCTCGAGCAGAACGGCATCACCGAAATCGAGGCCAGCGTCATCAAGGAAGGCCCGGGGGGCAGCTTCCTGGTGCGTGCCGACGACCTGCCGCTGGTGCTTCCGGTGCTCGGCGCCCAGGGCCTGCCGCGCGGCGCGCGCCTCAAGGTGCGCCTGGGCGAGATCGACGAGATCACGCTCGACGTCAACGGCACGCTGATCGAGCGCCTCGACAGCCCCGAGGCCCAGGCCACGGGTGCGGGCGAAGAGGCCGCCGAAGACGAAGGTGAAGACGACGCAGTCGCCGGGCCCATCGCCATCGCGGTCGACATGAACGAAACCGACAGCGTGACGCCTCCCGCACCGTGAAAGTTCGCGCCGCGCTCCGCTCCTTGACCACCCTGCAGCTCGCGCTCGGTATCTCGCTGGCGCTGCACGCGGCCGTGCTTTCGGTTCGCTTCGTTCATCCCCAGGCCTTCGAGCGCGTGTTCCAGGACACCCCGCTCGAAGTCATTCTGGTGAACGCCAAATCCCAGGAACGCCCCGAGAAGGCCCAGGCCATTGCCCAGGCTTCGTTGGCCGGCGGCGGCGAAGCCGCCCAGGGCCGGGCGACCAGCCCGCTGCCCTACTCGGCGCTCACGGCCGTGGGCGAAGATTTCGAGGAAGCGCAGCGCAAGCTCGACGCGATGCAGGAGCAGCAGGCCATTTTGCTGACCCAGCTGCGCCAGCGCGTGGCCACCATGGCCCCGCTCGATCCGCGCGAGACCGCTCCCAACCCGCAGCAGCTCAGCGAGCAGCAAAAGCGCCAGCAGCTCGTCAAGCTGCTCGCCGAAATCGAAAAGCGCATCAACGAAGAGAATGCGCGGCCCAAGAAACGCTACATCAGCCCGGCGACGCGCGAAGAGGTGTATGCGGTCTATTACGACGCGCTGCGCCGCAAGGTCGAAGACAAGGGCACGGAGAACTTTCCCGAGCAGTCCGGCAAGAAGCTCTACGGCGAGCTGACCATGATCGTCACCGTCAACCACGACGGCCAGGTGCTGGACACCGAGATCGTGCAAAGTTCGGGCAATCCGCTGCTCGACAGCCGCGCCGCGGCGATTGCGCGCGCCGCCGGACCGTTCGGCCAGTTCGGCTCCGCCATGCGCGCCAAGGCCGACCAGATCGCCGTGGTGTCGCGCTTCAAGTTCACGCGCGAGCAGACGCTGGAGACCAGCGTGCGCTGACGGCCTGCCGTTCGCCACAAGCCTCCCGAAGGGCGCTGTCACGTCCCGCGTCGATGTCCACCCCTGTTTTTTCACACTGCCATGCCATCCACCGTCGATCTCTACTGCGTCATGGGCAATCCCGTCGAGCACAGCCGCTCGCCCTGGATCCATGCACGCTTTGCCGAACTGACCGCGCAATCCCTGCACTACACGCGTGAGCTGGTCGCGCTCGACGGCTTTGCCGCGGCCGTGCAGGCCTTTGCCGCGGCCGGCGGGCGCGGCTGCAATGTCACCGTGCCGTTCAAGCTGCAGGCCGCGGAGCTGGCCGACAGCCGCAGCGAGCGCGTGCAGCTCGCGGGCGCGGCCAATACGCTGGTGCTCGAAGGCGGCCGCATCCATGCCGACAACACCGACGGACTGGGCCTGGTCGCCGATATCCGCGACAATGCGGGCCAGCCGATCGCGGGCAGCGATGTGCTGCTGATCGGCGCGGGCGGCGCTTCGGCCGGCGCGCTCGGCCCCTTGCTCGCCGAGCAGCCGCGGCGCATCGTCATCGTCAACCGCACCGTGGAAAAGGCGCAGGCGCTGGTCGAACGCCACGCGGCGCTGGCTGCGCGCCATGGCGTGGAGCTCAGCGCCCAGGGCCTGGAGATCGCGCAGGACTTCGATCTGGTGATCAACGCCTCGGCCAGCAGCCTCGGCGGCGCCGGCGTGCCGGTATCGGCAAGCGTGCTGCGCCCGGGCTGCCTGGCCTACGACATGATGTACGGCCCGGCCGCCCAGGGCTTTCTCGACTGGGCCGCGCAGCATGGCGCGCGCGGCCGTGACGGCCTGGGCATGCTGGTCGAACAGGCGGCGCAGGCGTTCGCTCTATGGCGCGGAGTGCGCCCAGCCGGCGCGCCCGTGCTGGCCGAGCTGCGCGCCAGCCTCGGGGCATAAGCCATGCGCATGCAGCCTGTCTGGCGCTGGCTGGCCCTGCTGCTGTGTGCGGCACTGCTGCTGGAGCTGTTCTTCGTCGTGCGCATCGCGGCCATGGTCGTGCTCGACCCGGCATCGACCACGGTACAGCGCTCCGAAGCCTGGCAGGCGCTGCGCAGCGGCGACATCCAGCGCTGGCGCCATCAGTGGGTCGACTACGCACAGATCTCCGACCACCTCAAGCGCGCCGTGGTGGCGTCCGAGGACGACGGCTTTGTCGACCACAGCGGCGTCGAATGGGATGCGATCGAGAAAGCCTGGGAGCGCAACCAGCGCGCCGAGGAACGCGCCCAGGCCGCGGGCCGGGCGCCGACGAAAATCTATGGCGGCTCGACCATCACGCAGCAGCTGGCCAAGAATCTGCTGCTTTCGGGCGAGCGCCAGTTCGCGCGCAAGGGCCAGGAACTGGTGCTGGCCAAGCTGCTCGAGCTGTTCCTGACCAAGCAACGCATTCTCGAGATCTATCTGAACCATGTCGAATGGGGTCCTGGCGTTTTTGGCGCCGAGGCCGCTGCCGGCTATTATTTCGGCAAGCCCGCGTCGCGCCTGAGCGCGGCCGAGGCCGCGCGCCTGGCGGTGATGCTGCCACAGCCCAAGCGCTTTGCGCTGCAACCGAAATCCACCTACCTGGCCCAGCGCGCACGCATCATCATGCGTCGCATGGGCCATGCGGCACTGCCCTGACGGCGGAAAAGAGCATAAATGCGCATTCTTGGCATCGACCCCGGCCTGCAGACCACGGGCTTTGGCGTGGTCGACGTGGACGGCCACCGCCTGACGTATGTGGCCAGCGGCACCATACGCACCACGGCGCTGGACCGCGGCGACCTGCCCGGCCGGCTCAAGCTGCTGTTCGACGGCATCACCGAAGTCGCGCAACGCTATCAGCCAGACAGTTCGGCCGTGGAAATCGTGTTCGTCAACACCAACCCGCAATCGACGCTGCTGCTGGGCCAGGCGCGCGGCGCGGCGCTCGCGGCGCTGGTCACCAGCCTGCTGCCCGTGGCCGAATACACGGCCTTGCAGATGAAGAAAGCCGTCGCCGGCCATGGCCGCGCGGGCAAGGAACAGATCCAGGCAATGGTGCAACGACTGCTGCAGCTGCCCGGCCTGCCCGGCCCCGACGCCGCCGACGCGCTGGGCATTGCCATCACCCACGCCCATGTGGGCGCCGCCATGGCGCGCATCGCCGAAGTCGCTCCGCTGCAGCGCCGCCAGCATGCGATGTACAAGGGCGGGCGCTCCTACTGAAGGCCTGCCCAGCCGTGCTCGGCCATTCGCGCCGCGCCCACACCCCCGTTCGTGGTGAGCCTGTCGAACCATGAACGGCAGCCCAAGAAAAAAACCCGCCCCACTTTGCGCAGGACGGGTTTCTCGCACGGTTCAGCGCAAGATCAATGGCTCAGTATCAACTGCGCGATCACGCCCGTGGCAATCGCCACCAGCAGGTAGTCGCCACCGTTTTGCACCCAGTGGTAGCCGCGCGGCGGCGGCGCCAGGCGGTGGCCGCGCCAGTCGTTGACGACATAGTGGCGCGTGCGGTACTGCGGTGGAATGCGCGAGCCGCGCACCCAATTGTGCTGCGGGCCGGCGCCATGGCGACCGCCATAGGCATGCGGCGGCGGGCCGGGGCGGCGGTCGTCACGGCGGTCGTAACGATCATGGCGGTCATGGCGATCGGGTCCGGCATGGCCGTGTCCCTTTCCATGGCCGTTGCCATGGCCTTGCGAATGGCCGGGAGGGCCGCGGCGGTTGTCGGGCTGTGCCTGGGCCAGTGTGGCGCTCAGGCCCATGGTCAGGGCGACGGCTGTGGCCATGACGGAAGTGGTCCAACGGGTCATGATGATCCCCTTTCAAAAACGTGAATAGCGCGCGTGGCTCAATGCAGGATGATCTGCGCGATCAAACCGGTGGCCGCAGCGACCAGCAGGTAGTCGGAGCCGACCTGCACCCAATGCTGACCGCGTCCCGGCCGCTGCAGGCCGTGGCCGCGCCAGTCGTCGACCACATAGTGCTTGCTGCGATAGCTCGGCGGCAGCTTGCCGCCGCGGTGCAGGTTGCGATCGGGGCCGGCGCCGCGATGCGGTCCATTGGCCTGCGCGTGGTTCGGACCCTTGCCGGGCTTGGCCGCGGGATGATGCTGGACCTGCGGCGCGGGGCGCTGCATCTGCGCGCCGCCACGGCCTGGCTCGGAGTGGTGCATCTGCGGGCCGCCGCGCTGCGGCTCCTGCGAATGGGGTTGGGCCGAAGCCAGTGGCGCAAAAACCGTCAAGGCAATGCCGGCGGCGGTGGCCCAGATGCCGGCTTGGATCGATTTATTGTGTGTCATGTCACCCCTTTGTGAAGTGGTTGGTATGACTGCATGATGGCCCATCCACAGGGGCTTGTGAGGTCGGACGGCGGCGCTTTACACAAGTTTTGCGCAATGCTTGCGTTGATTCACACGGGCAGCGAATCGACACATTTGCAGGCGCTCAAACGTTCCCAGATGAAACATTTACGGCCGGATTCAGGCAATCCGGCCCAGGATCAGCACGCCAAAGAAAGCCAATGCGGCAATCACCGTCCACTTGAGAATCAGCATGGCCCAGCGCTTGTAGCCGGCCTGGCCCGTGCCCAGGTAGAACGCAAAGCACAGCAAGGCAGCGACGAACAGAAAACCGACGAGGGCGCGAAAGATCAGCATGGGACAGCCCTCACCAGGCGCGAACCGGTTCGGCAAAGCCCTTGGGGGCCAGGCGTTCGTTCTCGAAAGTCACGATCTCCCAGGCATCGGTCTGCTCTAGCAGCGCGCGCAGCAGCTGGTTGTTCATGCCGTGGCCCGATCGAAACGCGCTGTAGGCCGCAAGCAGCGGTTTGCCGATGACGAACAGGTCGCCGATCGCATCGAGGATCTTGTGCTTGGCGAACTCGTCGTCATAGCGCAGGCCATCGCTGTTGAGCACCTTGTAGTCGTCCATGACGATGGCGTTGTCGAGCCCGCCGCCCAGCGCCAGGCCGTTGGTACGCAGCATTTCGACGTCCTTGGTGAAGCCGAAAGTGCGCGCGCGCGCGATGTCGCGCACATAGTTGTCTTCGCCCAGATCGAACTCCACGCACTGACCGGTCGAATCGACCGCCGGGTGGGCGAAGTCGATTTCAAAGCGCAGCTTGAAGCCGTGATAGGGATCGAAGCGCGCCCATTTGAGGTTCTTGCCTTCGCCTTCGCGCACTTCTACGGGCCGCTTGACGCGGATGAAGCGCTTGGGTGCGTCCTGCAGCGCGATGCCCGCGCTTTGCAGCAGGAACACGAACGACGACGACGAGCCATCGAGAATCGGGACTTCCTCGGCCGTGATGTCGATGAACAGGTTGTCGAGCCCCAGGCCCGCGATGGCCGACATCAGATGCTCCACGGTGTGCACCTTGGCACCGCCCACGCCGATGGTCGAGGCCATGCGGGTGTCCGTGATGGCATAGGCCGAAATCGGGATATCGACGGGCTCGGGCAGGTCAACGCGCCGAAAAACAATGCCCGTGTCGGCTGGCGCGGGGCGCAGCGTCAACTCCACGCGCTGACCGCTGTGCAGGCCCACGCCCACAGCACGGGTGATTGTCTTGAGGGTGCGTTGCTTCAACATACCTGGATTTTAAGTGGGCCAGCCATGTCCCGGCCGTGGCCGGGACACAGACTTGGCTATGACCGCGATCAATTTCGCGATAGGCGATAAACCTTTGACACGGGTAACAGCGTATGAAACTGGCGCGCCCCAGCAAGGGGGCAGCGAGGAAGGGCCGCCCCGCACCGAGGCTGCCGTCCCCCTTCCACCGAAGGATGGAAGGGGGAAGCCGCTTAAGCGGCTCAGGGGGTTAATCCGCTTGTTTACGCAGGAAGGCCGGAATTTCCAGGTCTTCCATTCCGCCCGAGGCCAGTGCGTCGACACGCGCTGCGGCCTGGGTGCGGTTGGTGCGCCAGACGCTGGGCACGGACATGTTGCCCATGTTGCCGAAGTCGGTGCTGTGGCCCGTGCCGCCCAGACCGCCCGCGCCCTGGGCGCTGCCCATGTTGGCCGTGGGCAGCTGGTAGCTCAGGTTGTCGGTACCGGTGCGCAGACCGCCTTGCAGCACGGCCATGTTCTGGCGGCGCGCGTTCTGGCGGGCCAGGCCGGTCGCGACCACGGTCACGCGGATTTCGTCGCCCAGGCTGTCGTCATAGGCGGCGCCGAAGATCACGTGCGCATCGGGCGAAGCGTAGGCGTTGATGGTGTTCATCGCCAGGCGCGACTCGGACAGCTTGAGGCTGCCCTTCGACGCGGTGACCAGCACCAGCACGCCCTTGGCGCCCGACAGGTCGATGCCTTCGAGCAGCGGGCAGGCAATGGCCTGCTCCGCAGCGATGCGCGCGCGGTCGGGGCCGGCAGCCGTCGCCGTGCCCATCATCGCCTTGCCGGGTTCACCCATCACGGTGCGCACGTCTTCGAAGTCGACGTTGACCTGGCCGTATTCGTTGATGATTTCAGCGATACCGCCGACGGCGTTCTTCAGCACGTCATTCGCATGGGCGAAGGCTTCGTCCTGCGTGATGTCGTCGCCGAGCACGTCGAGCAGCTTCTCGTTGAGCACCACGATCAGCGAGTCGACATTGGCTTCGAGTTCGTTGAGGCCGTTGTCGGCGTTGGTCATGCGGCGCCCGCCCTCCCAGTCGAAAGGCTTGGTCACCACGCCCACCGTGAGAATGCCCATTTCCTTGGCGACGCGCGCGATCACGGGTGCGGCGCCGGTGCCGGTGCCGCCGCCCATGCCGGCGGTGATGAACAGCATGTGCGCGCCGTCGATGGCCGCGCGGATGTCTTCCACGGCGGCTTCGGCGGCTTCACGGCCCTTTTCGGGCTTGCTGCCCGCGCCCAGGCCGCTTTGGCCGAGCTGGATGGTGCGGTGCGCGGCGCTGCGGATCAATGCCTGGGCATCGGTGTTCGCGCAGACGAATTCCACGCCCTGCACATTGCGGGCAATCATGTGCTCGACGGCATTGCTGCCGCCGCCACCGACACCGATCACTTTGATCTGTGTGCCCTGGTTGAACTCTTCGGCTTCGATCATTTCGATGGTCATGTTGCTGCTCCTGAAACTCTGAAAATTGGGGTCACGGCCGTTTGAAAGGGAAATCCTGGAATCACGCGTATTCGGACATCCGTGGGCGGGCCGGTGATGCGCAGTCGATAGGCGCTCATGGCTAGAAGTTTCCCACAATGAAGTCTTTGAAACGACCAAAAGCGGTCTTCATCGACCCACTCTTTTGTGCCACCTTGAAACCGCGCAGGCGCGCCAGGCGTGCCTCGTCAAGCAAACCCATGACTGTAGCCGACCGCGGCTGGGCCACCATGTCAGCCAAAGCGCTGGAATACTTGGGAATTCCGCGGCGCACGGGCTTGAGGAAAATGTCCTCGGCGAGTTCGACCATGCCGGGCATGACCGAGCTGCCGCCCGTGATCACGATGCCAGACGACAGCACTTCCTCGTAGCCCGATTCGCGTATCACCTGCTGCACCAGCGAGAAGATCTCCTCGACGCGCGGCTCGATCACGCCGGCCAGCGCCTGCTTGCTGATCATGCGCGGGCTGCGGTCGCCCAGGCCAGGCACTTCGACCTGGCTGTCGGGATCGGCCAGCAGCTGTTTGGCGTAGCCGCTTTCGACCTTGATGTCTTCGGCGTCCT
Organism: Acidovorax sp. CCYZU-2555; assembly: GCF_018413525.1. Classification (GTDB taxonomy): domain Bacteria; phylum Pseudomonadota; class Gammaproteobacteria; order Burkholderiales; family Burkholderiaceae_C; genus Comamonas. The sequence continues at coordinate 7,265 of NZ_JAHCDD010000032.1, read as the reverse complement.
TGGTCGGGGTGCGCAGCGCCATCGCGATGTCGCTGGTGATCAGGTCGCCGGCGATCGGGATCACGGCCGTGTGGCGGATCGCGCCGCCGGTGAAGATCGCGACGTCGGTCGTGCCCGCGCCGATATCGACCACGGCCACGCCCAGTTCGCGTTCATCGTCGGTCAGCACCGCCTGGCTCGAGGCCAGCGGGTTGAGCAGCAGCTGCTCGACTTCGAGGCCGCAGCGGCGCACGCACTTGATGATGTTCTCGGCCGCGCTCTGCGCGCCCGTGACGATGTGGATCTTGGCTTCGAGGCGTATGCCGCTCATGCCGATGGGCTCCTTCACGTCCTGGCCGTCGATCACGAATTCCTGCGGCTCGACCAGCAGCAGCCGCTGGTCGGAGGAAATATTGATCGCCTTCGCGGTCTCGACCACGCGCGCCACATCGGTGGGCGTGACTTCCTTGTCTTTCACGGCAACCATGCCGCTGGAGTTGAGCCCGCGGATGTGGCTGCCGGTGATGCCGGTGCACACGCGCTGAATCTTGCAGTCGGCCATCAGCTCGGCTTCCTTGAGCGCGAGCTGAATGCTTTGCACCGTGGCGTCGATGTTGACCACCACGCCGCGCTTGAGCCCATTGCTCGGAGCCACGCCCAGGCCCGCGAGCTTGAGCTCCCCGTTGGGCAGCACTTCCGCCACCACGGCCATGACCTTGGCGGTGCCAATGTCCAGCCCGACGACCACATCTTTGTATTCTCTTGCCATATCAGAGTCCGCCCTCAGTTGGTCCCGTCTTGTCGTTCTGTTGCATATGCCTTCATCCTCAGCGCCGGGCCGCAGCCGGCTTGGGCTGGGGTTTGGGACGGGGGGGAGGCAGCTTGCCCTGTACTGTGCTCACGCCATGCAGCCGCAGCGCATAGCCGTCTTCATAACGCAAATCCACATATTCGAGTGCATCGGCCTTGCGCTGGTACTGCGCCGTGACCGTGCCCAGCGTGCGCGTGAAGCGCTGCACGCGTTGCAGCATCTGTTCCACCGTGCCCCCGCCGAGCTCTATCTGGGCGCCATGCTCCAGGCGGGCTTTCCAGCTGCCGCGGTCGTTGAGCGTCAGCTCGTCGATTTCCAGCGACAGCGGCGCCAGCGCGGGCGCGAGCATGCGGTAGACCTGCAGCACCTGCTGCGATGTGCCGGCCGGGCCTTGCAGCCGCGGAATGCCTTCGCGTTCGACTTCGCCGATGTTCGCCTCGAACACTTCGCCGAAGCTGTTGACCATTTCCGCGCCCGTGTCCGGGCCCCAGAACGCTTCGGCCACATGCTCGTGCAGCTCGACGCGCAGGCTGTTCGGGTATTCGCGCCGCACCTGGGCTTCGCGCACCCAGGGCACTTCCTCGAACGTCTCGCGCGCCGCGCCCAGGTCGATGGTGAAGAAGTTGCCCGTGAGGCTGGGCGCCACGTTGGCGCGCAGCGTCACCGCGTTGTTATGCACCAGCTCGCCTTCGACGATGATGCGGCTGATCGAAAACGCGGGATGGCGCACGACCCACCAGCTCGCCGCCGCCAGCAACAGCGCGGCGCAGCCCAGGAACAGGACCGTGGCGGTCACGTTCATGAGCTTGACGTCGAGCGGAGCGGGCAGCGTGCGCTTCATGGTCGGCCAGCGCCTCCATCCAGGGCGGCACTGGCCAGAATGCGCAGGCACAGGTCTTCGTAGCTGATGCCCGAAGCGCGTGCGGCCATGGGCACCAGCGAGTGGCTGGTCATGCCGGGCGAGGTGTTGATCTCGAGCAGGAACGGCTGGCGGTCGCTGGCGCGGATCATGATGTCGGCCCGCGCCCAGCCGCGGCAGCCCAGCGTGCGGAACGCGCGCTCGACCAGGCGCTGGATTTCCTGCTCCTCGGCCAGGGGCAGGCCGCTGGGGCAGTGGTACTGCGTGGTGTCGGTGAAATACTTGTTCTGATAGTCGTAATTGCCTTCGGGCGCGACGATGCGGATCACGGGCAGCGCCTGGGCGCGGCCGGCATCGGCGGGCTGGCCCGCGGCTTCGAGCACCGGGCAGGTGGTCTCGTCGCCGTCGATGAACTGCTCGCACAGCACTTCGGGGTCGTACTGCGACGCCAGCGCATAGGCCTGCGCGCATTCCTCGGCGCTCGTGACCTTGGTCAGGCCTATGGTCGAGCCTTCGCGCGCGGGCTTGACGATCATCGGCGCACCCAGCACGGCCAGGGCGTGGCTGGTTTCCTCGGCGCTGGCGACCAGACGCCAGTCGGGCGTGGGCAGACCTTCGAAGCGCCAGATGCGCTTGGTCATGATCTTGTCCATGGCGATGCTCGAAGCCATCACGCCGGGGCCGGTGTAGGGGATGTCGAGCAACTCGAGCGCGCCCTGCACCGTGCCGTCTTCGCCGAAGCGGCCGTGCAGCGCGATGAAGCAGCGCGCAAAGCCTTCGGTCTTGAGCGCCGACAGGTCGCGCTCGGCGGGATCGAACGCATGGGCGTCGACGCCGCGCGCGCGCAGCGCGGCGAGCACGCCGCCGCCCGACATCAGCGAGACTTCGCGCTCGGACGAGCGCCCGCCCATCAGCACCGCGACCTTGCCCAGTGCGACCACATCGATATTCATATTCGCTTTCGCGTCCAATCCGCTCATATCCCGACTTTCTCTTCGACTGCCTGGGCAATCTGGTCCATCATCAGCACGACCTTGGCCGGCACCGCGCCGATCGAGCCCGCGCCCATGCACAGCACGACATCGCCGGCACGCGCGTTGTCGACGATCACCTGGGGCAGATCGGTGACGTTTTCCACGAACACCGGCTCGACGCGCCCGGCCACGCGCAGCGCGCGCGCCAGCGAACGGCCGTCGGCGGCGACGATGGGCGCTTCACCCGCGGCATACACCTCGGTCAGCAGCACCAGGTCGGCACCGCCTATGACCTTGACGAAATCTTCGAAGCAGTCGCGCGTGCGGCTGTAGCGGTGGGGCTGGAAGGCCAGCACCAGCCGCTGGCCGGGAAACGCGCCGCGCGCCGCGGCCAGCGTCGCCGCCATTTCGACCGGGTGGTGGCCGTAGTCGTCGATCACGCTGAACTGGCCGCCGTCGCGGCTGGGCAGCTCGCCATAGCGCTGGAAGCGCCGGCCCACGCCCTTGAAATTGAGCAGCGCGCGCAGCAGCGCGTCGTCGCCGATCTCGAGCTCCATCGCCACGGCCACGGCCGCGAGCGCGTTGAGCACGTTGTGTTCGCCCGGCAGGCTCAGCACCACGTCCAGATCGGGGTAGCCGCCATTGCCCGGCTGGCCTTCGCGGCGCACGGTGAAATGCATTTCACCGCCGCGCGCCTGCACGTTGATCGCGCGCACCTGCGCGTCTTCGCTGAAACCATAGGTGGTCATCGGACGCGCGACGCTGGTCAGGATGTCGCGCACTGCCGGGCTGTCGATGCACAGGATGGCGCGGCCGTAGAACGGCATGCGGTGCAGGAACTCGACGAACGCGCCCTTGAGCCGGCCGAAGTCATGGCCGTAGGTTTCCATGTGGTCGGCGTCGATGTTCGTGACCACGGCCATGCAGGGCAGCAGGTTCAGGAACGAGGCATCCGACTCGTCGGCTTCGACGACGATGTAGTCGCCCTGGCCCAGCTGCGCATTCGCGCCCGCGCTGTTGAGCTTGCCGCCGATGACGAAGGTCGGGTCCAGCCCGGCTTCGGCCAGCACGCAAGTCACCAGACTGGTGGTGGTGGTCTTGCCGTGGGCGCCGGCAATCGCTATGCCCTGCTTGAAACGCATCAGCTCGGCGAGCATCAGCGCGCGCGGCACGACGGGAATCTTCTTCGCGCGCGCGGCCAGCACTTCGGGGTTGTCGGCCTGGACCGCGGTCGAGGTGACGACGACGTCCGCGCCTTCGATGTGCTTGGCCTCATGGCCGACACAGGTGGTGATGCCCAGGCCCTTGAGGCGCTGCAGGCTGGGGCTGTCGACCAGGTCGGAGCCCGAAATACGGTAGCCGAGGTTCTTCAGCACTTCGGCGATACCGCTCATGCCCGAGCCGCCGAGACCAACGAAATGGATGTGGTGGATGGCGTGTTTCATTTCGCCAACTCCTCGCACGCGCGCACCACCGCGGTGGTCGCCTCAATCTTTTGCATGTTCTTCGCTTGTTCTGCGCGCTCCAAAAGCGTGGAGCGCTGCATATTTTGTAGCATATTGGACAACATTTCCGCGCCCAGTTCTCCCTGGGGCAGCAACCATCCACCGCCGGCGTCAACTATGAAGCGCGCATTGGTGGTCTGGTGGTCGTCCACGGCCGATGGAAATGGCACATAGACCGCGGCCGCGCCCACGGCGGCGATCTCGGTCACGGTGCTCGCACCCGCGCGGCAGACGATCACATCGGCGTCGGCGAAGGCCTGGGCGGTGTCGTCGATGAACGGTGTAAGCGTGGCTTCCACGCCCGCGGCCGCGTAGTTCGCGCGCAACGCATCGATCTGCTTGGCGCCGCTCTGGTGCAGCACCTGCGGACGCAAAGCGGCGGGAATCAGCGCCAGCGCCTGGGGCACGACATCGTTGAGCGCACGCGCTCCCAGGCTGCCGCCCACGACCAACAGGCGCAGCGGACCGCTGCGGCCCGCGAAGCGCGCGGCCGGCAGCGGCTGGGCCGTGAACGCCGGGCGCAGCGGGTTGCCTACCCACTGGCCTTTGGCGAAGACCTTGGGAAACGCGGTGAACACACGGTCGGCGACACCGGCCAGCACGCGATTGGCCATGCCGGCCACCGAATTCTGTTCATGCAGCACCAGCGGCTTGCCGGCCAGCACGGCCATCATGCCGCCGGGGAAGCTGATGTAGCCGCCCAGGCCCACGACCACGTCGGGCTTGACGCGGCGCACCACGGCCAGCGCCTGCCAGAAGGCCTTGAGCAGGCGCAACGGCAGCAGCGCGAGCGTGACCAGGCCCTTGCCGCGCACGCCGGAAAAATCGATGGTCTCGAGCGTGAAGCCCTGGGCCGGTACGAGGCGCGACTCCATGCTGCCCGGCGCGCCCAGCCAATGCACCTGCCAGCCGCGCTCGCGCAGCGCCTGGGCCACGGCCAGGCCCGGGAAAATGTGGCCGCCGGTACCGCCGGCCATGATCAATGCGGTCTTGCTCATGGATGTCCTCCGCGCATGAGTTCCTTGTTTTCGTAATCCACGCGCAACACCACGGCCAACGCCACTAAATTCATCAAGATCGCCGACCCGCCGAAACTCATGAACGGCAGCGTCAGCCCCTTGGTCGGCAGCGCCCCCAGATTCACACCCATGTTGATGAAGGCCTGAAAGCCCACCCAAATGGCCACGCCCTGCGCGACCAGCCCGGAAAACACCCGGTCCAGCGCCACGGCGCGGCGGCCGATGTGCATGATGCGGCGCGTGATCCAGAGGAACATGATGATCAGCGTCAGCACGCCGACCAGGCCGAATTCCTCGCCGATCACGGCGAGCAGAAAGTCGGTATGCGCTTCAGGCAGCCAGTGCAGCTTCTCGACGCTGCGGCCCAGGCCCACGCCGAAGATCTCGCCGCGGCCGATCGCGATCAGCGCGTGCGACAGCTGGTAGCCCTTGCCCAGCGCGTGTTTCTCGTCCCAGGGGTTGAGATAGGCGAAGATGCGCTCGCGCCGCCATTCGGAGAAACCGATCATGATGACGAAGGCCAGCACCACCAGGAACGCGATCAGGAAGAACATGCGCGCGTTCACGCCGCCCAGGAACAGGATGCCCATGGCGATCACCACGATCACCATGAACGCGCCCATGTCGGGCTCGGCCAGCAGCAGCACGCCGACCACCACCACGGCCGCGCCCATGGGCAGCACCGCGCGGAAGAAGCGCTCCTTCACGGCCATCTTGCGCACCATGTAATCGGCCGCGTAGATCAGCACCGCGAACTTCGCCAGTTCGGACGGCTGGAAATTCATGATGCCCAGCGACAGCCAGCGGCGTGCGCCGTTGACCACGGTGCCCACATGCGGAATCAGCACCGCGACCAGCAAGATGAGCGAGACCAGGAACAGCTTGCGCGCCATGCGCTCCCAGGTGACCATCGACACCTGGAACGCCAGCAGCGCGCCTACGAATGCCATGCCTATCGACATGCTGTGGCGCAGCAGGAAATGGGTGGGCGCGATCTTGCCGAAGCGCGGGTTGTCGGGCATCGCGATCGACGCCGAATAGACCATCACGATGCTCCAGGCCAGCAGGCCTATCACCATCCAGATCAGCGCCTGGTCCAGACCCAGCACGCTCGCGGGCGTGACCGTGGGGCGGCGATACTGCGGCCCGCCCACGCGCACCGGCAGCACATCGACGGCCTTCTCCGAGATACCGCCAAACCAGGCGGCCATGCGCTGCGAGATGGAAGCGGTGCTCACACCCAGCCCTCCAGGTCATTGCCGGCGTCATGCGCCAGGCCTTCCACCGCCTGCACGAACTGGCGCGCGCGGTCTTCATAGTCCTTGAACATGTCGAAGCTCGCGCACGCGGGCGACATCAGCACGGCTTCGCCGGGCCGCGCCTGTGCATGGGCCAGCGCGACGGCCTGCGGCATCGATTCGGCGTCCAGCAGCGGCACGCCCGTGGCTTGCAGCGCGGCGCGGATCAGCGGCGCATCGCGGCCGATCAGCACCACGGCGCGCGCGTAGCGCGCCACGGGAGACGCCAGCGGCGAGAAGTCCTGGCCCTTGCCTTCGCCGCCCATGATCACCACCAGCCGGCGATCGGCGCCCAGGCCGGTGAGCGCGGCCACGGTCGCGCCCACGTTCGTGCCTTTGCTGTCGTCGAAGAATTCCACTTCGCCGACCACGCCCACGGGCTCGACGCGGTGCGGCTCGCCGCGGTATTCACGCAGGCCATAAAGCATGGGGCCCAGCGCGCAGCCCGCGGCCGAGGCCAGGGCCAGCGCCGACAGCGCATTGATTGCGTTGTGCCGGCCGCGGATGCGCAGCGCATCGGCGGGCATCAGCCGCTGGAAATGCAGATCGTCCTGTGCCGCCTTGGCGCGCTTGCCGGTTTCATCGGCTTCGAGCGCGCGCACCAGCCAGGCCATGCCGGCGACGACTTCGATGCCGAAGTCGCCCGGACGGCGCGGCATGTCGCCGCCAAAGGTGAGGTGCACGCGTTCCTGCGGGCGCTGCAGCTTGACGCGCGTGGGCGCGGGCAGCATCTGCATCACGACCGGGTCTTCGCGGTTGAGAATCATCAGGCCGTCACCGAAGATCCGCGCCTTGGCGGCCGCATAGGCTTCGACGCTGC
>NZ_JAHCDD010000031.1 GCF_018413525.1 Acidovorax sp. CCYZU-2555 | reverse complement strand
CGCGCCATCGGGACGACCAAAGCCGCCGCCTTCGCGGCCGCCACCTTCACGCGGACCGCTGGAACGCGGACCGTCCTGACGCGGTCCGCCACGGAAATCGTCGCGTCGTTCGAAACGCGGCGCGCCATCGGGACGACCAAAGCCGCCGCCTTCGCGGCCGCCACCTTCACGCGGGCCACTGGAGCGCGGACCGTCCTGGCGCGGACCGCCACCTTGCGGTGCGCCACGGAAATCATCACGACGCTCGAAACGCGGCGCGCCATCGGGACGACCAAAGCCGCCGCCTTCACGCGGACCGCTGGAACGCGGGCCATCCTGGCGTGGGCCGCCCTGACGCGGGCCGCCACGCGGATCATCGCGACGTTCGAAGCGCGGTGCGCCCGATGGGCCGCGCTGGCGGTCGCCATAGGGAGCGGAAGAACGGGCGGCGCCATCACGGCTGCCACCGGGTTTGCCTGCGCGGCCTCCCGCACCGCCACCCGACGAACGGGGAGCGGGCGCCGGCGATGCCGGCTGGGAGTTGATGCGCAGGGTGGCACGCGGGCCGGAGCCAGGCGTGCGGGGGGAAGATGGGGAGGAAGACATTTGCCGCTATTGTCGCCGCCCTGCCCCGTGGCTGCTCGTTACCACACGTTATGTAACCTAGATGACGGTAGAAACCAGCAGCCACCCTCTGCAGCCCCTGCCCGTGGCGGCGCGCGTCGCGGCAATTAGCCTAGCTAAGCACAGGGGCAATCACGCCTTCGGGCTGCGCCGCCGCCATGAACTGCGCATTGCGCAGCGCCGCGAGGTCAAGCACGCGCAGGCCGCCGTACTCGATGCGTATCGCGCCCTGGTCCTGCAGATTGGCCAGGGCCTCGTTCACGCGCTGGCGCGACAGCCCCACGATGTACGCGAGCTCCTGCTGGGTGATGCGCAGCACCTGGGCCATGCCCGGGTAGAGCACGGGATTGAAGAACGCCGCGAGGCTGCGCGCGACGCGCACTTCGGGGTTGCCCATGCGGTCGTTTTCGCGCGCCGCGATGAACTGCCCCAACCGCTCGTTGAGCTGTTCGAGCACGAAACGGTTGAAGGTCAGCGAATGGTCCAGCAGCCAGTGAAAAGTGTCTATGGGCAGGCCGGCGACCACGCTCTTGCGCAGCGCCTGGATGTTGTAGCGATAGGGTTCGCGCTTGACGGCCGTGCCCTCGCCCACCCAGCCGCCCGGCGGCACGCCGGTGAAGGTCACGGTCTGGCCCTGGTCGTTGTCGGCGCAGATCTTGAGCAGGCCTTCGACCAGGCCGAACCAGTAGGTCACGGGACGGCCCACGCGGCAGATGTAGTCGCCGGGCAAGGCGTCGCCGACCAGCAGCGCGGCCTCGGCGCGCGCGCGCTCATGCGGCTGCAGCACGCTGAGCCAGGAGATATTGCGCAATTCCTGGGGCGTGGGTTCGCGGCGGCGCTGGTGCAAGGACATGTCATGGCTCATGTGCATGAGCATGGCGCGCAAACCCCAAGTTGCGGATCGGGGATTTCCCACCGGTTGCGGCGGCGACGGAACTGGTATGGCGCGCGTTTTCCCGCTGAGGAGTTTCCCCCGGATTGTCGCCGCCAAGACAAAAAGGCGTCAAACGCCTTCCTAAGATCGAGCACAACCAAGCAATATCCGCCTTTGCTTATGCCAAGCCCAGGCTGTTCACTTTCCGAGGAAACGCAATGACCACCACGTTCCCGCATTTGCTGCTCAAGCATGCCGCCGAACGCCCGGGCGCGCCTGCGCTGCGCGAGAAGGAATACGGCATCTGGCAGACCTGGAGCTGGCAGCAGGTCGCACAGGAAGTGCGCCACTTCGCCTGCGGACTCAAGACGCTGGGCTTCACCCGCGGCCAGAACCTCGCGCTGATCAGCGACAACCGTCCCCATGTCTACATGGGCTTTGTCGCCGTGCAAAGCCTGGGCGGCGTGCCGATTCCGCTGTACCAGGACGCGGTCGCCACCGAAATGATTTTCGTGCTGCAGGACGCCGACATCACGTTCGCGTTCGCCGAGAACCAGGAACAGGTCGACAAGCTGCTCGAAGCACGCGAGTCGGTGCCCGGCATCCAGCACATCATCTATGACGATCCGCGCGGCCTGCGCCATTACGACCAGCCCGGCCTGATCAGCACCGCCGAGCTGATCGCTCGCGGCGCCCAATGGGACGCAGCCCACCCTGGCGCCTGGGAAGCCGGCCTGTCCGAAGTCCAGCCCAGCGACGTCTCGGTCATCCTCTACACCTCGGGCACCACGGGCAAGCCCAAGGGCGTGTGCCAGACCCATTCGAGCTTCGTGCAGGCCGCGGCCGGCGGCGCCCAGGTCGACGGCCTCAACGCCAACGACAACGTCATTTCCTATCTGCCGCCCGCCTGGTGCGGCGACCATCTGTTCTCGCTGGCCCAGTGGCTGGTCGCAGGCTTCACCATCAACTGCCCCGAATCGGCGGCGACGGTGTCCATCGACCTGCGCGAGATCGGCCCCACCTATTACTTCGCCCCGCCGCGCATCTTCGAAGGCATGCTGACTTCGGTCTCCATTCGCATGGAAGACGCGGCCGCGCCCAAGCGCTGGCTGTTCGAGCGCTGCATGAAGCTGGCCCAGCGCGTGGGCTCGGACATTCTCGACGGCAAGCCCGTGGGCTTTCTGGACCGCGTGCTCTACCGCCTCGGCGACTTCGCGATCTACGGTCCGCTGCGCAACGTGATGGGGCTGTCGCACATCCGCGTGGCCTACACGGCCGGCGCGGCCATCGGCCCCGATCTGTTTCGCTTTTTCCGCTCGATAGGCATCAACCTCAAGCAGCTCTACGGCCAGACCGAAACCTGCGCCTATGTCTGCATACAGCACAACGGCCAGGTCAAGCTGCACACGGTGGGCCAGGCCGCGCCGGGCATCGAACTGAAACTCGCCGACAACGGCGAAGTGCTGGTGCGCGGCGTGTCGGTGCTCAAGGAGTACTACAAGCGCCCCGACGCGACGGCCGAAGCCATCGACGAGCAGGGCTTCTTCCACACCGGTGACGCGGGCGTGATCGACGCCGACGGCCACCTGCGCATCATCGATCGCGCCAAGGACGTGGGCAAGACCAATGCCGGCGCGATGTTCGCGCCCAACTACATAGAGAACAAGCTCAAGTTCTTCTCGCACATCAAGGAAGCCGTGTGCTTCGGCCACCAGCGCGACCAGGTCTGCGCGTTCATCAACATCGACTATGAGGCCGTGGGCAACTGGGCCGAGCGTCAGGGCCTTCCTTACGGCGGCTATGTCGATCTGACATCCAAGCCCCAGGTGCAGGCGCTGATCGCCGAGTGCATCGCCAAGGTCAACGGCGACCTGGCGAGCGAAGACGGCATGGCCGGCACGCAGATCGCGCGCTTCCTGGTGCTGCACAAGGAACTGGACCCCGACGACGACGAGCTGACGCGCACGCGCAAGGTGCGGCGCAACTTCATCGCCGACAAGTACGGCGTTCTGGTCGACGCGCTCTACGCGGGCCGCACCGAGCAATTCATCACCACCCAGGTCAAGTTCGAGGATGGGCGCACCGGCAACCTGAGCGCGACGCTCAACCTGCTGGATGCCAAGACTTTCGCCCCCGCCCGGGCCGCCGCCTAAGGAATCGCATGCGCACCCAACCCATTGGCGATGTCATTCTCGACATCAACAACCTCAGCCTGCGCTTCGGCGGCGTCAAGGCGCTGACCGACATTTCGTTCGATGTGCGCGAGCATGAGATCCGCGCCATCATCGGACCGAACGGCGCGGGCAAGAGCTCGATGCTCAACTGCATCAACGGCGTCTACACGCCGTCCGAAGGCAGCATCACGTTCCGCGGCAAGACCTTCTCGCACATGAACAGCCGCCAGGTCGCCGAAATGGGCGTGGCGCGCACGTTCCAGAACCTGGCGCTGTTCAAGGGCATGAGCGTGATCGACAACATCATGACCGGCCGCAACCTGAAGATCAAAAGCAATCTGCTGATGCAGGCGCTGCACGTGGGTCCGGCGGCGCGCGAGGAAGCGCGCCACCGCGAGTTCGTCGAGCACATCATCGACTTCCTGGAAATCCAGGCCTACCGCAAGACGCCCGTGGGCCAGCTGCCCTACGGCCTGCAAAAGCGCGTCGACCTGGGCCGCGCGCTGGCGATGGAGCCGCAGGTGCTGCTGCTCGATGAACCCATGGCCGGCATGAACGTCGAGGAAAAGCAGGACATGTGCCGCTTCATCCTCGACGTCAACGACGAATACGGCGCGACCATCGTGCTGATCGAGCACGACATGGGCGTCGTGATGGACATCTCGGACCGCGTGGTCGTGCTCGACTACGGCAAGAAGATCGGCGACGGCGAGCCGCTCGCCGTGCGCAACAACCCCGACGTCATCCGCGCCTATCTGGGCAACGCGCATTAAGCAGGAGCAGCCCCCATGGCATTCTTTCTCGAAACCCTTTTTGGCGGCCTGATGGTCGGCATGCTCTACGCCCTGGTGGCGCTGGGCTTCGTGCTGATCTTCAAGGCGTCCGGCGTGTTCAACTTCGCGCAGGGCGCGATGGTGCTGTTCTCGGCACTGGCAATGGCGCGCTTTTCCGAATGGATTCCCCAGTGGCTGGGCATAGCGCCCGGCATGCTGGGCAATCTGCTGGCGATCATCGTCGCGCTGGCGCTGATGGTGGTCGTGGCCTGGCTGATCGAGCGCCTGGCGCTGCGCCACCTCGTCAACCAGGAGCCGATCACGCTGCTGATGGCCACGCTGGGCATCGCCTACCTGCTCGACGGCCTGGGCCCGCTGATCTTCGGCAGCCAGGTCTACAGCATCAACGTGGGCATGCCCAAGGACCCTATCTTCATCCTGCCCGGCACGTTCGAGGGCGGACTGCTCGTGAGCCAGGAAGACCTTTACTCGGCCGGCATCGCCGCGCTGCTGGTGATAGGCCTGGCGCTGTTCTTCCAGAAGACCAAGACCGGCCGCGCGCTGCGCGCCGTGGCCGACGACCACCAGGCGGCGCAATCGATAGGCATTCCGCTGTCGCGCATCTGGGTGATCGTCTGGTCGGTGGCCGGCGGCGTGGCCCTGGTGGTCGGCATCATCTGGGGCTCCAAGCTGGGCGTGCAGTTCTCGCTGTCGCTGGTGGCCCTGAAGGCCCTGCCCGTGGTGATTCTCGGCGGCCTGACTTCGATTCCCGGCGCCATCGTCGGCGGACTGATCATCGGTGTCGGCGAGAAGCTTTCCGAGGTCTATATCGGCCCCATGGTCGGCGGCGGCATCGAGACCTGGTTTGCCTACGGCCTGGCCCTGGCCTTCCTGCTGGTGCGCCCGCAAGGCCTGTTTGGCGACAAGATCATCGACCGCGTTTGACGACCGTTTCAGGAGTTCCCCATGTTCTATCGTGAAAACGGCCAGTTCAAGACCAGCTATGCGGCCGACCAGCAGATCTTCCCGATTGCCCAGGACAGGATCGCGATTCTCGCCATTCTGGTACTGGCCTTCGTGATCGTGCCCATGAGCGTCAGCGACTACACGTTCCAGGCCGTGCTGATTCCCTTCCTCATCATGGCGCTGGCCGCGATGGGGCTCAACATCCTCGTCGGCTACTGCGGCCAGATTTCGCTGGGCACGGGCGCGTTCATGGCCGTGGGTGCCTACGCGGCCTACAACCTGCAGGTGCGCATCGAAGGCATGCCGCTGCTGTTGTCGCTGCTCGGCGGCGGTCTGTGCGCGATGGCGTTCGGCGTGATCTTCGGCCTGCCCAGCCTGCGCATCCGCGGCCTGTACCTGGCCGTCGCCACGCTGGCCGCGCAGTTCTTCATGGACTGGCTCGCGAGCCGCGCGCCCTGGGTCACGAACAACTCGTCGTCGGGTTCGGTCAGCGCCGGCCAGCTGTCGATCGCCGGCTGGGTGATCGACACGCCCGCCGAGAAATACCTGCTGTGCCTGGGCCTGCTGTGCGTGCTGGGCCTGCTGGCCAAGAACCTGGTGCGCAGCGCCACGGGCCGCAACTGGATGGCGATGCGCGACATGGACGTCGCGGCTTCGGTGATCGGCATCCGCCCGGTCTACGCCAAGCTCAGCGCCTTCGCAGTCAGCTCGTTCATCGTCGGCATCGCCGGCGCGCTGTGGGGCTTCGTCCACCTGGGCGCCTGGGAACCCGCGGCGTTCAGCCTGGACCGCTCGTTCCAGCTGCTGTTCATGATCATCATCGGCGGCCTGGGCTCCATCATGGGCAGCCTGTTCGGCGCGGCGTTCTTCGTGCTGCTGCCGCTGGTGCTCACGCATGTGCCGCACTGGCTGGGCCTGTCGCTGTCGACGGCCACGGCGACCTACCTCGAACACATGATCTTTGGCGCGCTGATCGTTTTCTTCCTGATCGTCGAACCCCACGGCCTGGCCCGGCTGTGGTCCACCGCCAAGCAGAAACTGCGGCTCTGGCCTTTCCCGCATTGAGTCGTCGCTTGAAGCACTCGTACAGAAGTGCCCGATCCCTCCCAGTGATCCAGTCCGTAAAACCCTTAGGAGACAAAACATGATGTTCAAGAAAGCTGCGCTCGCCGCCGCCACCGCGGCCCTGGGATTCGGGGCGCTGGTCGCGGCCCCCGCCGCCATGGCCCAGGAGCAATTCGTTCCGCTGCTGGTCTACCGCACCGGCCAGTTCGCGCCGCTGGGCATTCCATGGGCCGACGGCAAGCAGGACTACCTGAAGCTGGTCAACGCCAAGGGCGGCGTCAACGGCGTGAAGATCGCCTACGAGGAATGCGAAACCGCCTACGACACCGCCAAGGGCGTCGAATGCTACGAGCGCCTGAAGAACAAGGGCAGCGGCGCCTCGGGCTTCGATCCGCAATCCACCGGCATCACCTTCGCCGTGAGCGACAAGGCGCCGGGCGACAAGCGCGCCATCGTGACCATGGGCTACGGCCTGTCGCAGTCGGCCAACGGCTCGGTGTTCGAATGGAACTTCCCGCTGCTGGGCAACTACTGGACCGCAGCCGATTCCATCATCCAGGACATCCTGAAGAAGGAAAAAGGCAGCCTCAAGGGCAAGAAGATCGCGCTGGTCTACCACGACTCGCCGTACGGCAAGGAACCGATTCCGCTGCTGCAAAAGCGCGCCGCCAAGGAAGGCTTCGAGCTGCTGCTGCTGCCCGTGACCGCGCCCGGCGTCGAGCAGAAATCGACCTGGCTGCAGGTGCGCCAGCAGCGCCCCGACTATGTGCTGCTGTGGTCGGCCGGTGTGATGACGCCCACGGCCATACGCGAAGCCCAGGCGACCAATTTCGCGCGCGACAAGATCTACGCGATCTGGTGGGCCGGCTCGGACCACGACGTGAAGGACATAGGCGCGGGTGCCAAGGGCTACAACACCGTGACCATCCACAACACGGCCGAGCACGACAAGGTGCATGACGAAGTCAAGTCCGCGGTCTACGACAAGGGCCAGGGCACGGCATCGAGCGCGACCGGCGTCGGCGCGATGGCCCACACCCGCGGCATGGTGATCTCCATGCTGCAGGTCGAAGCCATACGCACCGCGCAGGAGAAATACGGCAAGGGCAAGGTCATGTCGCCCGAGCAGGTGCGCTGGGGCCTGGAAAACCTGAACCTGACGCAGGAAAAGCTCAACGCGCTGGGCTTCGGCAAGATCCTGCGCCCCATCCAGACCAGCTGCACCAACCACCTGGGCACCGACTGGTCGCGCATCGCGCAATGGGATGGAGCCAAGTGGACCGTGGTCTCCGACTGGTACCAGGCCGACAAGTCCATGGTCGATCCGCTGGTCAAGGAGTACGCCGACAAGTACGCCAAGGAAAAGAACGTCACCCCACGCAGCTGCAACTGATGGCGCTGCGCGCCGGCCGGGCCCTGCATGGCGCCCGGTCGGCGCCCGGGCCCCTTTTTCGATTTCTCCAGCGAGGCTGTTCCCATGTCTGAAACTACTGCCCCCACGCCCGGCGCCGCCGCCGTTGCCACCGCCGAGCCGCTGCTCGTGGTCAACGGCATCGAGGTCATCTACAACCATGTGATCCTGGTGCTCAAGGGCGTGTCGCTGCAGGTGCCGCGCCAGAGCATCGTCGCGCTGCTCGGCGGCAATGGCGCGGGCAAGACCACCACGCTGCGTGCCGTGTCCAACCTGCTCAAGGGCGAACGCGGCGAAGTCACCAAGGGCTCCATCGTGCTCGAAGGCGAGCAGATCGCCAACCTCACGCCTTCGGACCTGGTGCGCCGCGGCGTGGTCCAGGTGATGGAAGGCCGGCACTGCTTCGCCCACCTGAGCATCGAGGAAAACCTGCTGACCGGCGCCTATACGCGCAAGGATGCGGGCGAGATTTCGGCCAACCTCGAGAAGGTCTACAACTACTTTCCGCGCCTCAAGACCCGGCGCCATTCGCAGGCCGCCTACACCTCGGGCGGCGAGCAGCAGATGTGCGCCATCGGCCGCGCGCTGATGAGCAACCCGCGCATGGTGCTGCTCGACGAACCCTCGATGGGCCTGGCGCCGCAGATCGTCGAAGAGGTGTTCAACATCGTCAAGGACCTCAATACGCGCGAGCAGGTCACCTTCCTGCTCGCCGAACAGAACACCAGCATGGCGCTGCGCTATGCGGACTACGGCTACATCATGGAAAGCGGCCGCATCGTGATGGACGGCCCCGCGGCCGAACTCGCCAGCAACGAAGACGTCAAGGAGTTCTACCTTGGCATGGGCGGCGGCGAACGCAAGAGCTTCAAGGACGTCAAGAGCTACAAGCGGCGCAAGCGCTGGCTGGCGTGATGCCATGCATGCATCTGCCCAACGCGTCTTTGCATAGAGCGTGGACGTTCATCCTTCGACAGGCTCAGGACGAACGGTTTTTCCCCGATCGCCCTGAGCTTGTCGAAGGGCCTGCCTCCCGCGACATCCCGTAGCCAAGGAATTCTTCATGACCGATCATTACGACGCGCTGGAAGCGCGCGCGCCCGAAACCCGCGAACAGGCCTTGATGGCGGCGCTGCCGCCGCAGATCGCGCATGCGCAGCACGCGTCGCCCGCCTTTGCCGAAATACTCGCGGGCATCGATCCCGCAGCAGTCACTTCCCGCGCCGCGCTGGCCCGGTTGCCCGTGACACGCAAGTCGCAGCTGCTCGAGCGCCAGATCGCGCAGCGCGCCACCACCCCGTTCGGCGGCTTCAGCGCGCTCGATTTCGGCGCGCGCATGCCGCGCGTGTTCTCGAGCCCCGGCGGCATCTACGAGCCCGAAGGCTGCGGCAGCGACTACTGGCGCATGGCGCGCGCCATCCACGCCGCGGGCTTTCGCCCGGGCGAGCTGGTGCACAACAGTTTCAGCTACCACTTCGTGCCCGCGGGCGCGATGATGGAAACCGGCGCCCAGGCGCTGGGCTGCACGGTGTTTGCCGCGGGCACGGGCCAGACCGAGCAGCAGGTGCAGGCGATCGCCGAGCTGCGCCCCGCGGGCTATATCGGCACGCCCAGCTTCCTGCGCATCCTGATCGAAAAGGCGCAAAGCCTGGGCCAGCCCCTGCCCAGCCTGCACAAGGCGCTGGTGTCGGGCGAAGCCTTTCCGCCGTCGCTGCGCGACTGGCTGGCCGAGCGCGGCGTCGCGGGCTACCAGTGCTATGCCACCGCCGACCTGGGACTGATCGCCTATGAAACCTCGGCGCGCGAAGGCCTGGTGGTCGACGAGAACGTGATCGTCGAAATCGTGCGCCCCGGCACCAACGACCCCGTGCCCGACGGCGAAGTCGGCGAACTGGTCGTGACCACGCTCAACCCCGGCTACCCGCTGATACGTTTCGGCACCGGCGATCTGTCGGCCGTGCTGCCCGGTCATTGCCCCACGGGCCGCACCAATGTGCGCATTCGCGGCTGGATGGGCCGCGCCGACCAGACCACCAAGGTGCGCGGCATGTTCGTGCACCCGGCCCAGGTCCACCAAGTAGTGCAGCGCTTCGCCCAGGTACAGCGCGCACGCCTCGTGGTGCGCGGCGAAATGGCCAACGATTCCATGGAACTGCTGGTCGAGACCCAGGACACCGAGCCCGCGCTGCTGCTGCAGATCGAGGCCTGCGTACGCGACCTGACCAAGCTGCGCTGCGACGTGCGGCCGCTGGCGCCGGGGGCGCTGCCCAACGACGGCGTGGTGATCGAAGACGCGCGCAGCTACCGCTGAAGACGACCTGGATCAATCCAGGTCCATTTTTCTTGCGTGTTTTCAGGGAAAACACTTATTTTTCCGCGGGAGCGATTTCGGCATTCGTTCTTATCATGAACGTCCCTAAGGAGCCTATTCATGCAGAAGTTGTTCAAGCTGGCGACTATCGCCTTGGCCGCTGTCGCCGCCACCGGAGTTCAAGCCCAGGAATTTCCCGCCGCAGGCAAGAGCATCACCATCGTGGTGCCTTTCACCGCCGGCGGCCCGACCGACCGCGTGGCCCGCGATCTGGCCGACTCGATGCGCAAACACCTGAACAATGCGACGATCGTGATCGACAATTCGGCCGGCGCCGGCAGTGCGATCGGCATCGCCAAGGTGGCACGCGCCAATCCTGACGGCTATACCCTGCTGCTGAACCACATCGGCATGGCCACCGTGCCCACGCTGTACCGCAAGCTGTCGTTCAACGTGCTCAACGACTTCGAATACCTGGGCATCATCAACGACGTGCCCATGACGCTGATCGGCAAGCCCACGCTGCCCGCCGACAACTACAAGGACCTGATCACCTGGATCGGCAAGAACCAGGGCAAGGTCAACCTGGCGAACGCCGGTGTCGGTTCGGCATCCCACCTCTGCGGCCTGATGCTGCAGTCGACGCTGAAGATCGAAATGACGCCCGTGCCTTACAAGGGTGCGGCGCCCGCGATTGCCGATCTGATGGGCAATCAGGTCGACCTGCTGTGCGACCAGACCACCAACACCACGGCCCAGATCGAATCCAAGAAGGTCAAGGCCTACGGCGTGACCACGCCCAAGCGCCTGACCACGCCAGCGCTCAAGGACCTGCCCACGCTGGACGAAAGCGGCCTGAAGAACTTCCAGGTCACGGTCTGGCACGGCCTGTACGCGCCCAAGGGCACGCCCGCGGCCGTGACCAAGAAGATCAACGACGCAATGCGCCTGGCGATGAAGGAACCCGATTTCATCAAGAAGGAAGAGCAGCTCGGTGCGGTGATCGCTTCCGACGCGCGCGTCTCGCCCGAAGGCCACAAGAAGTTCGTGCAATCCGAAATCGAAACCTGGGGCAAGGTCATCAAGGCCGCAGGCGCTTACGCCGACTGATCGCGCTTGCGCATGAAAAAACCGGCCTGTGGGCCGGTTTTTTTTGTCTGGGCAATTGCATGGCCGTCCCAAGGCAAAACGCGCCCCCCTTGGGGGGGCAGAGAGCCACACGCAGTGGGCGAACGTGGGGGGCCAGGTTCACCAGGTCACATCGCGCCCCTCGGCCCCGCTGCGCTTGAGCATGTCGATGAACGGCGCCGTGCGCTGGCGCAGGCTCACGCCGTCGGCGGCACCCGCGGGTGCGTCGTTTTCGTCGTCCTGCGCGCCATCGTCGGCGTCCTGCGTCTCGCCGCTGGCGGCGCGCTGGGCTTCCTCGGCGAGCACGGCCTGCTCCAGCGCGGCCAGCGCGCCCGGAATCTGCATCGCGGTGATGATGCCCGGGCCGTCGGCGTCCTTGCCGACGATGGCCAGCAGCTTGCGCGCGCTGGCGTCGAGCATGATCAGATCTGCGGTGGCACGGGATTTGAACTTGTAGGGCATGCGATTCCTTCGGTGTACATGTATTCGCGATTGAACGGGTATTCAGACTGGGCGCCAATCAACGCCCCGCTGCCCATCTGGCCGTCGGGGTGGGTCACGAGCATCTGGTGCAGCGCGATCCAGCCGCGCTCGAAGCCCATGGCACAACCCGCCAGGTACAGCCGGTAGGCTCGCAGCGCGCGCGCGCCGCGTTCGCCGTCGGTCTGCTGCTCAAGGATACGCTGTGCGCGGGGCAGCTGCTCCTCGAGCGCGTCGGACCAGGCCCATAGCGTGCGTGCGTAATGCGGCCGCAGGTTCTCGGTGTCGACCATTTCGAGGCCGCTTTGCGACAGCACGTGCAATACGCGGCTCACATGCAGCAGTTCGCCGCCGGGAAAGATGTAGCGGCTGATGAACTCGCCCATGCCCGCGCCGACCTCGACGTTGTCGACGCCGCCCGCGGTGATGCCATGGATCAGCGCCAGCCCGCCGGGGCGCAGCAGGCGACGCACGGTGTCGGCATAGGCCGGCATCTGCGCCTGGCCCACATGCTCGAACATGCCCACCGAGGCGATCTTGTCGAACGGGGTGTCGGGCCGCAGTTCGCGGTAGTCGCGCAGCTCTATGCGCACCCGGTCCTGCAGTCCGCGCGCCGCGATCAGCTGGCTCACATACGCATGCTGGTTGCGCGACAGCGTGATGCCATGGGCCTGCACGCCGTAATGCTCGGCAGCCCAGAGCAGCAGTCCGCCCCAGCCCGCGCCTATGTCGAGAAAGCGCTCGCCCGCGCGCAGCTGCAGCTTGCGGCAGATATGGTCGAGCTTGGCTTCCTGGGCCTGGGCCAGCGTCATGTCGGGCCGGCGGTAGTAGGCACAGGAATAGACGCGCCGCGGGTCCAGCCACAGCGCATAGAAATCATCGGACAGGTCGTAATGGAATTCAATCTGCTCGGCGTCGCGCGCCACGGTGTGCAGCGCCATGGAGCGCGTGCGCGCCATGATCTGCGACCACCAGCTCGACGTGCCGCGCACAGGGTCGGACTGCAGCAGCGCCGACGCCGCGCGCATGATGTCGCGCACATGGCCTTCGAGTTCGACCTGGCCTTCGACCACGGCCGCGCCCAGCGTGCCTATATGGCCTGCGGCCAGGGCCGCGAGCGGTGCGAGCGAGCGAAACCGCAGCACCACCTCGGTGGGCGTACGGCCGACGAGCTCACCCGAAGGCAACTCGACGGCAACCGCCACCGGCAACGGGGCCAGACGGCCCTCGAGGGTATGGATCAGGTGTTTCATGTCGATGCCTATTCTTGGCTATCTGACACCAACCGGCAATAGCGCCAAACCTGATATTTGGATCGGCGCTGTCCTGCATGCCGATCGCGTTCTCAGCGCTTGCCGATGAGCCGCAGGTAGGCGTCGCGCGTCGACGACGAGACCGAGGTCTGCACCTGCTCGTAGCTCGTCTGGTGGCGCGCGAGCAGCCGCATCGACGCCACGGTCTGCGACTTGCAGAACCAATGGCAGCTATGCTGCATGAGGAAAATCTCGGCGGTCAGCGTGAACGCGCGCTTGCGCCGCTCGTCGTCGTCCTGCGCCGCGTACACCTGGGGGGCGGCGATGCCGCGCGCATGGATCTTGATCATTTCGCGCATGTCGAACGTGCCCTGGGGATAGACGCGTTCGATGTAGGGCAGCGCCAGCGGCAGCGTGCTCACGCGCACTTCCTTTTCATCGACCGCGGAGAATTGCTCGGCAAAGCGCTGGAACTGTTCGGCCAGGCTTTTTTCCGTGCCCTCGAGCAGCACCCAGATCTGGGTGCGGCGCTGCAGATCGCTTTCACCCAGCGCGCGCAGGTAACCTTCGATCAGGCTGCCCATCAGTTTCTCGATCTGCAGGCGGCCCAGGTGTTCGGCGAGCAGGCGCGTGCGCCGCTTTTGGTCCTGCCGCTTGAGCACATAAACGGCAATGGTGACAATGATTGCCAGCGTAAAGAAGTCCATCGGATCGGGGGAAACAGCGTGAATGAAGCCATGAGTGTAGTCAGCCCCTTTAGGCAGCGGGGACAGCAAGCCCGCAAGTTCCTGTTATCGGCCGGGCTTGCCGCCCTGCTGGGCGGCTGCGCGCTGCCCGATGTGGGCTACTACTGGCAAGGCGCGCGCGGCCAGCTGCAGATGCTGCACGCGGCGCGTCCCGTGGCCGAATGGCTCGAAGATCCGCAGCTGTCGCCCGCGCTGCGCGGCCAGCTGCTGCTCGCCCAGCGCGCGCGCGATTTCGCGAGCCAGACGCTGGCCCTGCCCGACAACGCGAGCTACCGCCGCTATGCGGCGCTGCATAGACCGGCCGCGGTCTGGAACGTCACGGCCGCGCCGCCCGACTCGCTGCAACTGCACCAATGGTGTTTTCCCATAGCCGGCTGCGTGGGCTACCGCGGCTACTTCGCGCTCGCCGATGCCCAGGCCCAGGCCCAGCCGCTCGCGGCGCAAGGCATGGATGTGCATGTCTACCCCGTGCCCGCGTATTCGACGCTGGGCTGGTTCAACTGGCTGGGCGGCGACCCGCTGCTCGATACCTTCGTGCGCTGGCCCGAAGGCGAACTCGTGGGCCTGCTGTTTCATGAGCTGTCGCACCAGCGCGTCTATCTGGCCGGCGACATGAACTTCAATGAGTCGTATGCGACGGCCGTGGAGCGCATCGGCACCCAGGCCTGGCTGCGGCAGTCGGCCAGCGCCGTTGCGGCAGCGCCCGCGTGGCAGGCGGCCCAGCACCGGCGCGCGCAATTTCGCGCGCTCACGCAGCATACGCGCCAGGCGCTCGAAGCCCTGTATGCGGCACCACCGCCGCACACGCTGGCCGAAGCCAAGGCCAGGATACTGCAGGATTTCAGGGCGCGCTACCAGGACCTGCGCGCGCAGTGGCTGGCATCGCCCGAACTCGCCGCGCGCCCCGAAGCCGCGGCGCAGTCGCTGCAGCGCCTGGACCGCTGGGTGGCGCAAGCCAACAACGCGGCGTTCGGCGCGCTGTCGGCCTATGACCTCTGGGTGCCGGCGTTCGAAGCGCTGTTCGCGCAGCAGGCGGGCAAGGCCGCGCCCTGGCCGGCCTTCCATGAAGCCGTGGAGCAACTGGCGCAACGGCCCGAAGCCGAGCGGCTGCAGACGCTGTGCGCGCTGATGCCCGAGCGCCCGGCCGTCTGCGCGCCGGCCGCGATCAGCTCAGCGACGCGATGAGATCGATGTATTGCTGGCGCGCGCTATCGGCGTCCGTGTCCTTGAGCTTTTCCCAGGCGTCCCACTTGGCGCGGCCCACCATGTCGCTGAAGCTGGGCTTCTTCTCTTCGTTGTCGCCCTGCGTGGCCTGCTTGTACAAAGCGTAGATCTTGAGCAGCGTGGCGTTGTCGGGCCGCTCGCTGAGCGTCTTGGATTGGGCCACGGCGGCTTCGAAAGCAGCGTTCAGATCGGACATGCAGGTTGCTCCTTAAAATCAGGGGATGCGATCGGCCCAGTGTAGTCATCGCAGCACGCCGCCTCTCACGCCACTTCACCCGGACTAACCCTTGCCTGACATCCAGCTTTCCCGCACCCACTCGCTGGGCCTGCCCACCGCCCGCCAACACGCCCAGCGCTGGGGCGAACAGGCCGCCGAGAAATTCGGCGTGCAATGCGAATACGAATCCGGCGACGCCCAGGACCTGCTGCGCTTCAGCGGCAATGGCGTCGACGGCCGGCTCGTGGTGACCGCGAGCGCCTTCGAACTCGAGGCCGAGCTGGGCTTTCTGGCCGCCATGTTCAAGGACAGCATAGAAGCCAAGCTCAACGCGCAGTTCGATGCGCTGATCGCTAAGGCCTAACTCCCCCGCCGCCGCCGGGCCGCCCCAAGGCAAAACACGATGGGGGGGCTATGCCCCCCCAGGCACAGCTACGCGGAGCGAGCAAGCGTGGGGGTCGATCTCCCAAGCCACTCCTTCGCCAACTCGACCCAGAACGTTGCGCCCAACGGAATCAATCGGTCGTTGAAGTCGTAGCTGGGGTTGTGCAGCATGCAGGGCCCGCCGCCATGGCCGATAGCGCGGTGGTCGCCTTCGCCGTTGGCGATGAAGCAATAGGCGCCGGGCTTCTCCTGGAGCATGTAAGCGAAGTCTTCGGCGCCCATGGTGGGCTCCTGGTCCAGCACCTTGGCCGCGCCCACCAGGCGCTGCATCACCGCGCGCGCCAGCGCGGCCTCGGGCGCGGTGTTGATGGTCGGCGGGTAGTTGCGCTCGAACACGAACGCATATTTCACGCCATGGCTGGCGCAGATGCCGTCGATCACCTGCTGCATGCGCTGCTCGATCATGTCGAGCACGGCAACCGAGAACGTGCGCACCGTGCCTTCGAGTTCCACGGTGTCGGGCACGACGTTGGTGGCCTCGCCGGCGTGCACCATGGTCACCGAAATCACGCCCGCGTCCACGGGCTTGAGATTGCGGCTGATGATGGTCTGCAAGCCCATGATGATTTGCGCCGCGACGGGCACGGGGTCCAGCACCAGATGCGGCATGGCCGCATGGCCGCCCTTGCCGCGCACCGTGATCTTGAACTCGTTGCTCGACGCCATGACCGGTCCGGGGCTCACCGCCATCTGGCCTTCGGCCATGCCGGGCCAGTTGTGCATGCCAAACACGGCCTGCATGGGAAAGCGCGTGAACAGGCCGTCGCGAATCATCTCGCGCGCGCCGCCGCCGCCTTCTTCGGCGGGCTGGAAGATCAGGTAAATGGTGCCGTCGAAATCGCGGTGGCGCGACAGGTGCTGGGCTGCGGCAAGCAGCATGGCGACATGGCCGTCGTGGCCGCAGCCATGCATCTTGCCCGCATGGCGGCTCGCATGCGCGAAGGTGTTGCCTTCCTGCATGGGCAGCGCGTCCATGTCGGCGCGCAGACCCAGCGCCCGGCCGCTGGCGCCGGCGTCGCGTCCATGGACTATGCCGACCACGCCGGTCTTGCCCAGGCCGCGGTGCACCGCAATGCCCCATTCGGTCAGCTTGGCGGCGATCACATCGGCCGTGCGCACTTCTTCGAAGCACAGTTCGGGGTGGGCATGAATATCCCGGCGCAGGGCAGCCAGCTCATCGGCCTGCGCAACAATCTCTTCAATCAGCGACATGGACAGAAACCTCCTGTCACACATTGTGACGCCAAGACGGGCCCGCACCATGACAAACGCGGTTTTTACCCCTGCGCATCCCCCCTGGCATGCGAGACAATCGGCGTGACTGCGCCCCCCAGAACTTCAGCCCCACGAACGCCATGTCCTCTTCCGACAGCCTGCCTCCCGCGCCCGGCGCCACTTCCGTCGTGCGCGGCGCCTGCCCGCACGACTGCCCCGACACCTGTGCGCTGCTGACCACGGTGGTCGACGGCGTGGCCACGCGCGTGCAAGGCAATCCCGAGCACCCGCAGACCGACGGCGTGCTGTGCGCCAAGGTCAGCAAATACCCCGAACGCACCTACCACGCCGAGCGCGTGCTGACGCCGCTCAAGCGCTGCGGCCCCAAGGGCAGCGGCCAGTTCACGCCTGTGTCCTGGGACGAAGCGCTCGGCGACATCAGCGCGCGCCTGCACGCCATCGCCCAGCGCGCGCCCGAAGCCGTTCTGCCCTACAGCTATGCGGGCACCATGGGCCTGGTGCAGGGCGAGAGCATGGACCGGCGCTTTTTCCACCAGCTGGGCGCCTCGCTGCTGGACCGCACCATCTGCTCGAGCGCCGGCGGCGAAGCGCTGATGCACACCTACGGCGGCAAGCTGGGCATGCGCGTGCAGTTCTTCGCCGAAAGCCAGCTGATCATCATCTGGGGCAGCAACAGCATAGGCAGCAACCTGCATTTCTGGCGCTATGCCCAGGCCGCCAAGCGCGACGGCGCGCGCCTGGTCTGCATAGATCCGCGCAAGACCGAGACCGCCGACAAGTGCCATGAGCATCTGCAGCTGCGCCCCGGCACCGACGCCGCGCTGGCGCTGGCGCTGATGCACGAGCTGATACGCAACGACTGGCTGGACCACGACTACATCGCGCGCCACACGCTGGGCTGGGAGGCGCTGCGCGCACGCGCGCTCGAATGGCCGCCCGAACGCGCGGCCGAAGTCTGCGGCCTGCCCGTGGAACAGATCATCGATTTGGCGCGCGCCTACGGCACGACCGCGCGCACGGGCATACGCCTGAACTACGGCGTGCAGCGCGCGCGCGGCGGCGGCAACGCGGTGCGCGCCATCGCTTGCCTGCCCGCGCTCACGGGCGCCTGGCGCCACCGCGCGGGCGGCCTGCTGCTGTCTTCATCGGCCGCGCTGCCCGCGCGCCGCGCCGCCTTGCAGATGCCCCAGCTGCTGGGCGCGCGCCGCCCGCGCACCGTGAACATGAGCACCATAGGCAACGCGCTGCTCGAGCCCGGCGGCGGCGCTTTCGGGCCGCGCATCGAGGCCGTCGTGGTCTACAACAGCAACCCCGTGGCAGTGGCGCCCGAGTCGGCCAAGGTGGCCCGGGGCTTTGCGCGCGAAGACCTGTTCACCGTGGTCATCGAGCACTTCATGACCGACACCGCCGACCACGCCGACTACGTGCTGCCGGCAACGACCCAGCTCGAGCACTGGGACATCCACGGCAGCTACGGCCACACGGATGTACTGCTCAACCGGCCCGCAATCGCGCCCGTGGGCGAAGCCAGAAGCAATGCGCAGATCTTCCGCGACCTGGCCGCGCGCATGGCCGCGTACGACCCGGCGTTTGCCGCGCCCGGCTTTGCCGAAAGCGACGAAGCGCTGTGCCGCCAGGCGATCGAGTCGTCGAAAGTCGATTTCGACAGGCTGCTCGAAACCGGCTTTGCCCACCTGCCCGTGCCCGATGCGCCGTTCGCCGAGGGCGGCTTCGCCACGCCTTCGGGCAAGTGCGAATTCGTCAGCGCCAGCCTGGAAGCGCTGGGCGTGAACCCGCTGCCCGACTACCTGCCCAACCACGAGCAGGCCGACCCGCAGGGCACTTATCCGCTGGCGATGATTTCACCGCCGGCGCGCAACTTCCTCAACAGCACCTTCGTCAACGTGCAGAAGCTGCGCAACGCCGAAGGCCGGCCGCTGCTGGAAATGCATCCCGAGGACGCGGCCACGCGCGGCATCGAAGACGGCGCGCTGGTGCGCGTGTTCAACGCGCGCGGCGAACACCTGTGCCATGCGAGCGTCAACGGCCGGGCACGCGCCGGCCTGGTCGTGGGCCTGGGCATCTGGTGGCGCAAGGACGGCGCCAACGGCACCAACGTCAACGAACTGACCCACCAGCACCTGACCGACATAGGCCGCGCGCCCAGCTTCTACGACTGCACGGTGCAGGTGGCCGCGGCCTAGTTCAGGCCGCGCCCGTGGTCTGCGCCTGCAGCCACTGCGAGAACAGCTGCATCGCGGGCGTCTCGGCGCGGTCGCTGGGCCAGCGCAGGTAATAGGCGCGCGGCGCGACCCACTGCGTGCTGCTCATGCACACCAGCTTGCCGTCGTCGACCGCGCTTTGCGCCATGAAGTCGGGCAGCAGCGATATGCCCAGCCCCAGGATGGCGCCACTCACGGCCATCGACAGCAGCGCATAGCGCGGCCCCGCTGCCAGGTGGGCGTGCGAGACCGCGTCCGCGAGATCCGCGCATTCCAGCCACTGCGGCCAGGCTTCGGCGATGGTCACGCGGCGTATCAGCGGCAGCTGGCGCAGCAGCGCCACCAGCACCTCCCTATCGCCTTGCGCCAGCGCCTGGGCCTGGCCCGGCGCGAGCAATGACGGCGCGATGTAGGGCCGCAGCACCGAACGCATCACCAGGCGCGCATTGGTGTGGGCGTCGGCGCCCGCGCAGAAGTCGACCGACGCGTCGTCTTCGCTGTGCGCGAAATCCACGGGCCCGACGCGCGTCGACAGGTTCAAGGTGATGAACGGGTGGGCCGTGAGGAAATGGTGCAGCCGCGGCATCAGCCAGTAATTGCCCAGCGTCGACGACACCGACAGGTTGAAGACTTCGCCCTTGCCTTCGGTGGCGATCATGTTTTCCGTGGCGCGCGCGAGCTGGTGCAGCAGCGGCGCCGTGGTCTCCCAGTAGCTGCGCCCGGCCGGCGTCAGTTCCAGCCCCGTGCGCCGGCGCACGAACAGGCTGCACTCGAGCTGCTTTTCCAGGCCCAGGATGTGGTGGCTCACGGCGCTTTGCGTCAGATGCATTTCGGCCGCGGCCTTGGTGAAGCTCAGGCAGCGCGCCACGGCGTCGAGGCAGCGCAGCGCGGTGATCGATGGATAAAGATTCATGGATTAGTTATTTCGATGCAGACACCGAAATACATCATAGCCAACCAAGGGCTAACCCGCACATTTGGCATGCGGTTTGCAAGAAGAATCACAGTCATCCAGGCCGCGCACCAAATTGATCATCGATTTATTTGATTCATTGAGCGTTTCAGGGTTGGCGTGTCGCGTCCTCGGGCGCACCTTGGTCCCCTATCACTTCAAGGCTTCTTCATGTCTGTCATCGCTTCACTCCGCAAGGTTCGCCGCACGGCGGCAGTACTCGCTCTCGGCGTTCTGGCCGTCCAGGCCGCGCACGCCGAGTACCCCGATCGCCCGATCAAGTACGTGCTGTCGTCGGGCGCGGGTTCGGGCCCCGATTCGCTGATGCGCCTGGTGCTCGCCGAGGCCGGCAAGCATCTGGGAGCGACCTTCGTCATCGAGAACCGCTCGGGCGGCGGCGGCATCATCGCGCTGCAGGCCATCGCCAACGCCGCGCCCGACGGCTACACCGTGGGCCACGGCAACACCCAGACGCTGGGCATCAACCCCAGCCTGTCGCCCGCGGGCAAGCTCGAGGCCGACCGCATCCAGCCCATCGTGCAGATGGGCTACACGCCCAACCTGCTGTCGGTGCGCAACGGCCTGCCCGTGAAGTCGGTGAGCGAACTGATCGCCTATGCCAAGGCGCATCCGAACAAGCTGGTCTACGGCTCGGCCGGCAACGGCACCTCGGGCCATGTGGGCACGGAGCTGTTCAAGAACATGGCAGGCATCGAAATGGTGCACGCGCCCTACAAGACCGCGCCCGCGGCCGTCAACGACGTCATGGCCGGCCATGTCGACGTGGTGTTCGACAACCTCGCGGGCAGCATGAGCCATGCGAAGAACGGCAAGCTGCAGGCGCTGGCAGTGACCGGCCCCCGGCGCAGCGCGCTGCTGCCCGACCTGCCCACGGTCTCCGAAGCCGGCCTGCCCGGCTACGAAGTCGTCGCCTGGTCCGGAATCATAGGCCCCAAGGCCTTGCCGCCGGCCATCGCCCAGAAGATCAACGCGGCGATCAACAAGACGCTCAAGGAGCCTTCGATCATCAAGGGCATGCACGACCTGGGCTACGAAATCGTCGGCGGCACGCCCGAGCAGTTCGCCGCCATGGTCGCCAAGGAACGCGCCAAGTGGGCCGACGTGATACGCAAGTCGGGCGCTAAGACCGACTGACGCCCCCTCTCTCTTTCCCTCTCTCTCCCCCAAGCCATCTATGAGCATTCTGAACACCCTCGCGGACTGGGTCGTGTCGCGCAACAAGGTCTGGAGCGAAGACGCGCTGGCGCGCGCCGAGCATGCGATCGCCGACACCCTGGCCTGCATCATCGCGGGCAGCGCCGACCCGGTCAGCACCAAGGTGGCCGCGGCCGTCGCCGATCTGGGCACGGGCCCGGCCTCCGTCATAGGCACGGCACGCAAGACCGCAGCGCCCTGGGCGGCGATGGTCAACGGCACGGCCGCGCATGTGCTGGAGATCGACGACAACTTCTACCCCGCGCTCACGCATGCCTCGGCGATTCTGGTGCCCGCGCTGCTGGCCGTGGCCGAGGAAATCGACGCCAGCGGCGCCGACATGGTCGACGCCTATATCGTCGGCCTGGAACTGCACGCGCTGCTGGGCCGCGGCGTCAACCGCTCGCACTACTTCGCGGGCTGGCACCCGACGGCCACCGTGGGCTGCATTGGCACGGCCGCGGCCTGCGCGCGGCTCATGGGCCTGGACCATGCGGCGACGCTGGCCACGATGAGCCTGGCCGTGAGCATGGCCTCGGGCAACAAGGCCCAGTTCGGCACCGAAGCCAAGTCGTTCCAGTGCGGCATGGGCGCGTCGAACGCCGTGGTCGCGGCGCGCCTGGGCGCGGCCGGCGTCACCGCCAACCCGCAAGCGCTCGAAGACCCGCAGGGCTTTCTCGCGCTCTACGGCGGCCCCGCGCCGCGCGGCTGGGACGACGCGCTGACCAAGCTCGACAACCCGCTGGCGATCGAAGCCTTCGGCCTCGCGCCCAAGCAGCATGCCTGCTGCGGCTCGGCGCACAACACGCTGGACAACATTCTCGACCTGCAGCGCGCACACGGCTTCACGGCCCACGATGTCGCGGCGATCGACGTCACCGTGGGCGCG
This sequence comes from Acidovorax sp. CCYZU-2555, assembly GCF_018413525.1. Lineage (GTDB taxonomy): Bacteria > Pseudomonadota > Gammaproteobacteria > Burkholderiales > Burkholderiaceae_C > Comamonas. The sequence continues at coordinate 35,646 of NZ_JAHCDD010000031.1, read as the reverse complement.
AGCAACAAGAAGAATCTGCGCTATGACGACCCGCAGGACGAATTCCAGGCGCGTTTCTCGCTGCACTACAACGTCGCGCTGATCCTGCTGCAGGGCCGCTGCACCCTGGCGGATTTCACGCCCGAAGCCGTGCAGCGCGAGGATGTGCGCGCGCTGATGGGGCTCACGACCATGCACGCGCGCGCCTTCGAAGACGAGCCCAAAGACCCCGACGACCGCCCGCCCCACCTGCTGCAGCTCACGCTCAAGGACGGCCGCGTGCTGCGCACCGAGCGCGTGTTCGCACACGGGCTGATACAGGACCCGTTCACCGACGCGGAACGGCTGCAGAAGATAGAACAATGCTGCGCTCCCGTGCTGCAGGCCGACGCCTATGCGCGGCTGCTGCCCCAGCTGCAGAACCTGCGCGCCGTCGCTTCGGTGCGCGCGCTCGCGGCGCTGTGCGCCCGGACCGCAAAGGACTGAGACCATGGCACACGAAAAATCCCGAGCGCTGGCCGACGTCCAGCAGGCTTTCGACAACGGCGGCTTTCTGCGCGAACTCGAACGCCTTGTGGCCTACCGCACCGTCAGCGGCCCGGGCGCCTCGGAAGAAGAACTGCTGCGCTACTACGGCGAAGTGCTGGAACCCGGCCTAGAAGCCATGGGCTTTGCCTGCCGGCGGCTCGACAACCCCGTCGCCGGCGGCTCGCCTTTCCTGCTCGCCGAACGCATCGAATCGGCCGACGCGCTCACGGTGCTCAGCTACGGCCATGGCGATGTGGTGCCGGGCCAGGACGAGCAGTGGGACCCAGGCCTGTCGCCCTGGACCGTGGTCGAGCGCGACGGCGCCTGGTACGGCCGCGGCGTGGCCGACAACAAGGGCCAGCACCTCGTCAACCTCACGGCGCTGCGCGCGGTGCTGGCCGCGCGCGGCGGCAAGCTGGGCTACAACCTCAAGCTGCTGTTCGAACTCGGCGAGGAGCGCAGCTCGCCCGGCCTGCGCGAAGTCTGCCGCGCGCATGCGCCGGCGCTGGCCGCCGATGTGTTCATCGCCTCGGACGGCCCGCGCGTGAGCCGCGACCAGCCCACGCTGTTCATGGGCTCGCGCGGCTCGGCCATCGTCGAGCTGCGCTGCGCGCCGCGCGAAGCCGCGCTGCACTCGGGCAACTGGGGCGGCATCATGAAGAACCCGGCCGTGGTGCTGACCAATGCCATCGCCACCATGGTCGACGGCCAGGGCCGCATTCTCATCGACGGCCTGCTGCCGCCGCCGATCTCCGACTCGGTGCGCGCCGCGCTGTCGAAACTGGTCGTGACCAGCGCCAGCCTGGGCCGGCAAATAGACGACGAATGGGGCGAGCCCGGTTTCTCCGCGGCCGAGCGCCTGCTGGGCTGGAATGCGCTGGAAGTGCTGACGCTGCAGGCCGGCAATGCGGCCAAGCCGGTCAACGCGATTCCGCCGACGGCCGTCGCCCACCTGCAGCTGCGCTTTGTCGTCGGCACGGCCTGGAAGGAGATCGCCGCCATCATGCGCGCCCACCTCGATGCCCAGGGCTATGCCGACGTCGAAGTGCAGTTCGTGCGCGGCTCGCCCGCGACGCGGCTGGACCCGGCCAACCCCTGGGTGCGCTGGGCCGCGGACGCAATCGAGCAGGTCACGGGCGAGGCGCCCGCGATCGTGCCGAATCTGGGCGGCACGCTGCCCAACGATGCGTTCGCCGAGATCCTGGGCCTGCCCACGATCTGGATTCCCCACTCCTACCCCGGCTGCCGCCAGCACGGCCCCAACGAACACCTGCCCCAGGCCATCGTCCAGCAGGGGCTGGCGATCATGGCCTCGGTGTTCTGGGAACTCGGCGAAGCCGCGGCCGCCGACGCAAGGCGCGCACATGCGGGCGCGACTTTTGCGTGAGCCCTTCAGACATTCACTTTCATTTTCTGTCCCCGTCATGAACACCAAGAAACTTCTTGCCACCCTGCTCGTCGCCACGGGCGCCTGCGGCTTTGTCGCTCCGCTCGCGGCCCAGGTCGTCGCCAAGCCCAATGTGGCCGTGCTCGCCACCGGCGGCACCATCGCCAGCCGCGGCGCGAACAGCCTCGCGCTGACCGACTACGGCAAGGGCGCGGGCCTGGCGCCCGTGGGCATACAGGCCCTCGTTGCGGCCGTGCCCGAAATCGAGAAATTCGCCACCATCAGCGGCGAGCAGGTGTTCAATGTCGGCAGCTCCAAGCTGTCGATAGAGAACTGGCTCGCGCTGGCCCAGCGCACCAACGAAATCCTCGCCTCCAAGGACGTGGACGGCGTGGTGATCACGCATGGCACGGACACGCTCGAAGAGACCGCGTATTTCCTGAATCTGGTCGTCAAGAGCAGCAAGCCCGTGGTGCTGGTCGGCTCCATGCGCCCCAGCACCGGGCTGAGCGCCGACGGCCCGCTGAACCTGGTCAACGCGGTCGCACTCGCGGCCAGCCCGGCGGCGCGCGACAAGGGCGTGATGGTCAGCATGAACGACGTGATCTCCAGCGCCTTCGGCGTGATGAAGACCAATACCACCAATGTCGCGACCTTCCGCAGCCCCGACGGCGCCGAGCTGGGCTACATGCAGAACGCCGTGCCGGTGTTCATCTCCGCGCCCGCGAAGAAGCACACGGCGCACAGCGAATTCGACATCGGCGGCCTGAAGTCGCTGCCGCGCGTGGACGTCAACTTCACCACGCTGGGCTCCGACGGCCTGCTGGTCGACGCCGCCGTGGCCGCGGGCGCCAAGGGCATAGTGAACGCCGGCCTGGGCCATGCGAACATGCCCGTGGCCACGATGAACAGCCTGGTCGCGGCCAAGGCCAAGGGCCTGGCCATCGTGGTCGGCTCGCGCGTGCCCACGGGCATCGTCACGCCCACGGGCCAGTTCACGCAGGCCGGCTTCGTGAGCGCCATGATGCATTCGGCGCAAAAATCACGCATCCTGCTGATGCTGGCGCTCACCAAGACCAGCGACCCGCAGCAGATTCAGCGCATCTTCAACGAGTATTGAACCCGTTCAGATCGCCAGACCCAGGATTTCGCGCGCCTTGGCCGCATCGATATTGCGGTGCTCCGAAAGCGCGACCATGCCGTGCTTTTCGAGCTGGGCCACGGCCGCGTCCACGGCTTCGGCGCCGAGGTCATAGTCCGACAGCCGCGTGGGCACGCCCAGGCCTTCGAAGAAGTTGCGCGTCTGCGTGATCGCGGCGTTGATGCGGCCTTCTTCCGAGCCTTCGGTGATGCCCCACACGCGCTCGGCGTACTGCAGCAGCTTGGCGTGCTTTTGCTCGCGGCGCGCGTCCATCATCGCGGGCAGCACCACGGCCAGCGTGCGTGCATGATCTATGCCGTAGAGCGCCGTGAGTTCGTGGCCGATCATGTGCGTGGCCCAGTCCTGGGGCACGCCCGCGCCTATCAGGCCGTTGAGCGCCAGCGTCGCGCTCCAGACCAGGTTCGCGCGGTCGGCGTAGTCGGGGGTTTCGCTGTCGACGATGCGCGGGCCGATCTCGATCAGCGTCTGCAGCAGGCCTTCGGCGAAGCGGTCCTGCACGCGCGCATCGACCGGGTAAGTGAGGTATTGCTCCATGGTGTGCACGAACGCATCGACCACGCCGTTGGCGAGCTGGCGCGTGGGCAGCGTATAGGTCTTGGTCGGGTCCAGCAGCGCGAATTGCGGAAACAACAGGCGGTTGGAAAACGGCAGCTTCGCGCCTTCGGCCGCATGCGTGAGCACGCCGCCGTTGTTCATTTCGGAGCCCGTGGCCGGCAGCGTCAGCACCACGCCAAGCGGCGCGGCCTGGCTCACGCCGCGCCCGCCCTTGCGCACCAGCTCCCAGGCGGCGACGGGGTCGGTGCCGGGAAGGCGCACGGCCGCGGCGATGAACTTGACGGCGTCGATCACCGAGCCGCCGCCAACGGCCAGCAGGAAGTCGAAGCCGCCGTCCTGGAACTGCGCGACGGCGCGCATCGAGGTTTCGAGCGTGGGGTTGGGTTCTATGCCGGAAAACGTCGCATGGCGGCGCGCGCCCAGCGCGGCGCGCACTTCGGCCAGCGTGCCGTTCTTCTCGGCGCTGCTGCCGCCGACGACGATCAGCACCTGTGCGTTCTCGGGCAGCAGCTTGCCGAGCTTGGCGATCACGCCGTCACCGAAAACAATGCGCGTGGGGTTGCTGAAATCAAAATTCTGCATCGTGGCTCTCCTTGGAATGGGGTGGCGCAGCCTGCGCTGCGCGCAACCACCATTCTGTCAGGACAGCACGCTCAGTCGAGCTTGATGCCGGCCCGCTGTATGACCTCGCCCCAGCGCTTGGCTTCGGCGCGCGCCATCGCGCGGAACTGCTCGGGCGTGCCGGGCAAGGCTTCCATGCCGAAGTCCTGCATGCGCTTGGCCACGGCCGGGCTGGCCAGCGCCTTGTTGAGTTCGGCGTTGAGGCGCTGGACTATGGGCGCGGGCAGGCCCTTGGGCGCAAGAATGCCCTGGAAGGCGAAGACTTCGGAGTTCGCCACGCCGGCTTCGGCCAGCGTGGGCAGCTGCGGCAGATTGGCCATGCGCTGGGCCGAGCCTATGGCCAGCGCGCGCACCTTGCCCGCCTGGATGATGGGCAGGCCCGCGGCCAGATCGATGAACATGCACGGCACCTGGCCGCCCATCACATCGGCCACGGCCGGCGCCGCGCCGCGATAGGGAATGTGGGTCAGGAAAGTGCCAGTGCGGGCCTTGAACATTTCCATCGCCAGGTGGTGCGGCGAGCCGTTGCCGGGCGAGGCGTAGTTGATCTTGCCGGGGTTGGCGCGCGCGTACGCCAGGAATTCCTGCAGCGTCTTCGCCTCGAACGCCGGATTCACGACCAGCGCCAGCGGGAAGCGGCTGATGCCGCCCACATAGGTGAAGTCCTTTTCGGGGCTGAACGGCAGCTTGCTGAACAGGTGCTCGTTATAGGCCAGCACGGCGTTGTCGGCCGACATGATGGTGTAGCCGTCGGCCTTGGCCGTGGCCACCTGCTGGGCGCCGATGTTGGTCGAGGCACCGGGCTTGTTCTCGATGACGATGGTCTGGCCCAGGCTCTGGCGCATGGCTTCGGCCACGGTGCGCGCGAGCACATCGGTGCCGCCGCCTGGCGGATAGGGAACGATCCAGCGTATCGCCTGGTCGGGCCAGTTTTGGGCGTATGCGAGCGGCGCGGCGGCAGCGGCCGTCATCGCGGCCAGAAAATGTCTGCGGTCCATTTTTTTGTCTCCTGGGGAATGATCCGGCCGCGCCATAGCGGGCCGGGGAACGAGGGCTTGCTGCGCTGGCCGGCAACTCTGCGGTGCCGGTCCTGCCCGCCCACGGGTGTCAGTCGGCGGATTCGGGCGCGGCGATCGTCTGATCGATGGCGCCGAAAATGCTCTGGCCGTCGCGGCCCTTCATTTCGATGCGGATGGTGTCGCCGAACTTCATGAATTCGGTCACGGGAGCGCCGGTCTGTATGGTCTCGATGCAGCGCTTTTCGGCGATGCAGCTGTAGCCCTTGGGCCATTGCATGGCGCTGCCTTCGCCCACGCCCTTGTTGCTCACTGTGCCGCTGCCGACGATGGAGCCGGCGCGCACATTGCGCGTCTTGCAGATGTGGGCGATCAGCTGGCCGAAGTGGAAAGTCATGTCGGGGCCGGCGTCGCACATGCCGACCTTGCGGCCGTTCCAGATCGATTGCAGCGTCAGGTGGAGACGGCCCGCGTCCCAGGCATCGCCCAGTTCGTCGAGCGTCACCGCGACCGGACTGAAGGCCGTGGCCGGCTTGCTCTGGAAGAAGCCGAAACCCTTGGCGAGTTCGGCGGGAATCAGGTTGCGCAGCGACACGTCGTTGACCAGCATCACCAGGCGAATGCCCTGCAGCGCCTGGGCGGGCGTGCTGCCCATGGGCACGTCGGTGGTGACCACGGCGATCTCGGCCTCGAAATCGATGCCCATGGCTTCGCTGGGCACGACCACGTCGTCGCAGGGGCCGATGAAATCATCGGAACCGCCCTGGTACATCAGCGGGTCGGCGTAGAACGTGGCCGGCACTTCGGCGTTGCGCGCCTGGCGCACCAGCTCCACATGGTTGAGATAGGCCGAGCCGTCGGCCCACTGGTAGGCGCGCGGCAGCGGCGCCATGCACTGCTCGGGATTGAAGGCGAACGCATGCGGCGCCTTGCCCGCGTTGAGCTGCTGGTACAGGTCCTGCAACTGCGGCGCCATGAAGGTCCAGTCGTCGAGCACCTGCTGCATGCGGCTGGCAATGCCGGTCGCATAATGGGCCAGGCCCAGATCGCGGGAGACAACAACCAGTTGGCCGTCGCGCGAGCCGTCTTTATAAGTAGCGAGTTTCATGTGGCTGGAACTTCAATGGCGGGGACAAGAAGGCGCGGCCTGCAAGGGCGGCGATCGAATTACGCTTGGGTAAATGAGTTTACCTAAACAAAACAATTTGGATTTTAGTGCATATGGAAAAGGAACGCGCAGGCATTCAGTCCGTCGAAGTCGGTTTTGCGCTGCTGGAAGGCCTGGCGCGCGCGCGCGCGCCGCTGATGCTCAAGGAAGTCGCGGCCTCGGCCGAGATGAGCGCCGCCAAGGCGCACCGCTATCTGGTGAGCTTCCAGCGCCTGGGACTGGTGACGCAGGACAGCCGCACGTCGCGCTATGACCTGGGCCCGGCCAGCCTTAAGCTGGGCCTGGCCGCGCTCACGCGCCTGGACCCCGTGCGCCTGGCGCGCGAACGCATGCCGCTGCTGCTCGAAGCGCTGCAGCACACGGTGGCGCTCGCGGTCTGGGGCAACCACGGCCCGACCATCGTGCATTGGGAAGAGTCGGCGCAGTCGGTGACGGCCAATCTGCGCCTGGGCGATGTGATGCCGCTGCTGTCGTCGGCCACGGGCCGCTGCTTTGCCGCATATCTGCCCACGGAACTGACCCAGGGCATGCTGGACGCCGAAATGCAGCGCGCACGCCAGATCGGCCGCAGCGACCTGCCGCTCACGCCCGCGGGCGTGCGCGCCATGCTCGATGAAGTGCGCGCCCACGGTACGGCGCGCGTGGTCGACACGCTGCTGCCGGGCATCGTCGCTTTCTGCACGCCGGTGTTCGACTCGTCGGGCCACATCGTGATGGGCATCACCACGCTGGGCTCGGTCGCGACCTTCGATCCCGCCTACGGCGGCGCGATCGACGCCCAACTGCGCGCCACCGCGCAACAGCTCTCGGCCGATCTCGGCCACGCGAGCCGCTGAGGCCCAGGGCGCACGCCATGCGAACACCGGTACTGCTGCCCCTGACCGCCGCGGTGCTGGCCGCGCACGCCTGGCTGCTGTGGGAGCTGCCCGCATGGTCCAGCGCTGGCGCCACTCCGGCCCCGGAACAAAAAGCCCCCGCTTTCACGACGCGCAGCATTGCACCGCCTGCGCCGCCACCCCCTGCAGCGCCGCCGCCCGTGGCCAAGCCGCCCCCACCCGCGCCCCGCCCCCAGGCCAGACCGCGCCCGGCGCCCGTGAGCGCGGAGCCGGCCAGCGCCGCGCCTGCGCCGCAAGAACTTCCCGAGGAGACTCCCGACGCTGCACCTCCGGACCCGCAGGCGGAAACACTGGCCGCAGCGCCGGCCGAAGAAGCGCTGCCACCGCCTGCGCCGCCCCCTGAACCGCCAGCTCCTGCAGAACCGCCGCCGCCGCCCCGCCCCGAAACCCTGCAAGGCGTGCAGCTGGTCGCGCCCGACGGCCAGCCGGTCGATGCGCAGCTGCCCGTGAAGCTGCCCCCGCCCACGCTGCTCTCGTTCGATGTGTCGGGCCAGGCCAAACGTTTCGACTACCGCGCCAGCGCCGAGCTGCTGTGGCAGCACGACGGCCACAGCTACCAGGTGCGCCAGCAGATCAAGGCGTTTCTGGTCGGCACGCGCGCCCAGGCCAGCAGCGGCCAGATCACGCCCGCGGGCCTGGTGCCGCAGCGCTTCAGCGACCAGAGCCGGCGCGAGAAAAGCGCGGAGTTCGACTTCGCGGCCGAGCAGGCGCGCTTCACGCCCGCGGCCCCGCCCGCCCCCATAGGCCCGGGCGCGCAGGACCGTATCAGCGTGTTCCTGCAGCTGTCGGCCATGCTGGCCGCCGCGCCCGAGCGCTATGCCGCCGGCAGCGAAATCACGTTCACCACGGTGGGCAGCAACGATGCCGAGCGCTGGACTTTCCGCGTGCACGAGACCGAGACGCTGGAGCTGCCCGCAGGCGCGCTGCCCGCGCTGCGGCTCGAACGCCTGCCGCGCCATGCGGGCGATCAGCAGGCGACGCTGTGGCTTGCGCCATCGCTGGGCTATCTGCCGGCGCGCATACGGCTGACCCAGGCCAACGGCGATTTCGCCGATCTGCGCCTGCAGGCGCACGCCGCGCCCTGACGCAGGACGAAACGCCCGACGCCGCACGGAGATCGAATCCGTGGAATACTGGTGTCCAGGGCCTTTTGCCGGCGACCCCGCCGGCGGCTCTTGAAGTCTGCTGCCTTGCAGCCATATGACTGTCAACGGCAAGACTTTGCAACAGGGGGGGATCACCATGCAAACGCTATACGACTCTGACACTTTTGCGGTGCTCCATATCCGGCCCGACCTGCCGGAATTGGCCGAGGGCGAAACCGCTCCCGCGCAAGAGCTTCACCACGCACAGATGCAGATGCCACGCCACGGTTTTGAAATCGTTGACAAGCGTTCCGGCAAAGAGGTCTACCTCGACGGCTCCTGGGCCGAAATGTTCCAGAAGATCATTCTCGGCTGGCAACAGCAGACACCGACCCAGGAAGAAGTGGAAAGCACGCTCGACAGCTACGCCGGGCTCGCGCAGAACCCCGTATTGGTGCACTGAGCATACGGCTCACGGGAGGTGGCTCTATGCCGCCTGGCCCGCCGACTTGTAAAGCCGGCGGTACAGCGGCTCGACCACCAGCAGCACCGCCATCAACCGGCACACCTGCAGCGCGGTCACCACGGGAACACCCAGCTGCAGCACCTTGGCGGTGATCGCCATTTCGGCGATGCCGCCTGGCGCCGTGGCCAGCACCATGGTCACCCAGGGCAGGCCCGTGGCCCAGGCCATCGCGGCCGCGAAGATCGCGCACAGCGCCATCAGCGCCAGGCTGCCCAGCGCCACCGTTCCCAGCCACACCGGGGCGTTGCGCAGGAAGTCGCGTCTGAAGCGCACGCCCAGGCTCACGCCTATCAGCAGCTGCGCAGCATTCATCATCCATTGCGGCACGGCCGACAGATCGAGCCCCAGCATCGCCAGCCCCATGGACGCGAGCAGCGCGCCCAGAAACCAGGGATTGGCGCGGTCCAGGCGCAGCATCAGCCAGGCGCCCAGACCCGTGCACAGCGCCAGCAGCGCCAGGCCGGGCCAATGCACCACGCGCACCGAACCCCACTCGCCCGAGCCATGCAGCCCGCTCCATTGCAGGGCGAACGGAATCAGCACCGTGACGATCACCAGCCGCAGGCTGTGGCTGGACGCGACCAGCTCGGTGCGCGCGTTCTCGCGCTCCGACAGCAGCGTCATCTCCGACGCCGCGCCTATCGAGCCCGCGAAATAGCAGGTGGCGCGCAGTTGCTGCGCGGGCACGTCGGGCATGCGCGGCGCGTGCACGCGGTACAGCCAGGCGCCGAACAGCCAGCCCAGCCACAGCGCCCAGACGATGCCCAGCAGAATGACCCACCACATGCTCGCCACCAGCGCGGTCACGGCGGGCGTGAAATAAAGCCCCAGCGCCGCGCCTATGGTCCATTGCGCGGCATTGCGCGCCTTGCCCCAGCTCGCGGTCTGCGCTCCGCCCATGGAGGCCAGCGAAGTCGCGATCAGCGGGCCCAGCATCCAGGGCAGGGGAATCGTCCACCACACACACAACTGGGCTGCGACCCAGGCGCCGACGGCGGTCAGCAACACGCGCAGCGGGAAACTCACGCGCATAGGTCAGGCACCGGCGCCACCAGCGGCCCCTCGCTGCTCTTGCGCAGCAGCGCCTCGAACGCCTCGGCCGGCAAGGGCCGGCTGCACAGATAGCCCTGGAACTGATCGCAGCCGCGCTCGCGCAGGAAGTCGAGCTGCTCGGTGGTTTCCACGCCTTCGGCCAGCACCTTGAGGCCCATGCTGTGGCCCATGGCGATCACGGCCGCGCTGATCGCCATGTCGTCGCCGCTTTGCGGAATGTCGCGAATGAAGCCCTGGTCGATCTTCAGCACATCGATGGGAAAGCGCTTGAGATGGGCCAGCGACGAATAGCCCGTGCCGAAGTCGTCGATCGCCAGCCGCAATCCCAGGCCGCTGAGCTTGCGCAGCACCTGCAAGGCCTCTTCGGGTTGCTGGGCCAGCGCGCTTTCGGTGATTTCGAGTTCGAGCTGCGTGGCCGGAAAACCCGCGTCGGCCAGCGCCGCCTGCGTGCTGCCGACGATGTCGGTCAGCATGAACTGGTGCAGCGACACATTCACCGCGAGCGTGATTTCAGGCAGATCGAGCGCGCGCCAGCGCTGGCCCTGGCTACAGGCTTCGCGTATCACCCATTCGCCCACGGGGCCGATCACGCCCGAGCTTTCGGCCACGGGAATGAAGCGTGCCGGCGAAATCAGGCCTTCGACCGGATCGAGCCAGCGCAGCAGCGCTTCGGCGCCAATCAGGCGGCCGCTCGCGATATCGATCTGCGGCTGGTAGTAAAGGCGCAGATGGCCGTCGGCCAGCGCCTGGCGCAGCCGCGCCTCGAGCTCCAGGCGCTCGCGCGCGGCCTGGGTCATGTCTTCCTGGAAGAAGCACCAGGCGTCGACGCCGCTGTGCTGCTTGGCGACATGCACGGCCGAATGCGCGCCCTGCAGCAGGCCTTCGGCCGTGCCCGCATGCCGCGGATAAAGGCATATGCCTATGCTCACGCCAGTGATCACTTCCATGCCATCGGGCGTATGCCAGGGCTGGGCGGCAGCCGCGATCAGCCGCTGGGCCAGATGCGCGGCGTCGCCGTCGCTGCCCAGATCGAGCGCGGCCACGGCGATCTCGTCGCCCGCCATGCGCCCTATCAGATCGCCAGGGCGCAGCGCCGCCTGCACGCGCGCCGCGACATGGCACAGCACCTGGTCGCCGACCGCATGGCCGTAGCTGTCGTTGAAATCGCGCAGGCGATTGATGTTGATCAGCAGCACCGCGAGCTGACTGGACGGGGCACCGGCGGCCACCAAGGCCTTTTCGAGCCGGTTGCCGAACCAGGCGCGGTTGTCGAGCCCGGTCAGCGGGTCCTTGCGCGCCAGGTATTCGAGGCGTTTCTGCTGGGCTTTTTCCGCGGAGATGTCGGTGAACATGCTGACGTAATGCGTGACGCGGTTGGCGCTGTCATACACCGCGCTCAGCGACATGCGCTCGGGAAACACTTCGCCGTTCTTGCGCCGGTTCCAGATCTCGCCCTGCCAGTGGCCGGTGCTGTTCATGCTGTCCCACATGGCTTCATAGAAGGCCTGGCCATGGCGGCCCGACTTGAACAGGCGCGGCGTCTGGCCCAGCATTTCCTGTTCGGTATAGCCCAGAAGGCGCGTGAAGGCCGCATTCACCGACAGGATCTTGCTGTTGGCGTCGGTCACGATCACGCCTTCGATGGTGTTGTCGACCACGGTCGCGGCCAGGCGCTGGCGTTCTTCCTGCTGGCGCTGCAGCGCCGCACGGCGCAGCACCTCGGCGCGGCGCACGGCCTCGGAGCGCAGCAGGCGGCGCAGCAGCCAGCCGGCCATCACCGCGTTCAGAAAGATGGACACATAGCCCTGCCAATCCTTCCAGCGCGCGACCTGGGCTGCATCCTGGGTCCAGTGCATCAGCAGCCGCTCGCTGCCCGCCAGCCACAGCAGCGCGGTCAGCGTATACAGCGCCAGAATCCAGTACGGCCAGGTCGGTTGGGCTGCGCCCTCTTTATGCATGTATTTCCTCAATCCACAATCGACGGCCCTTGCTGCGACAATCGCAGGGCTATGACCCAAGCCTACATTCTTACCCTATCCTGCCCCGACCGTCGCGGGCTGGTGCACGCTGTTTCGGGCTTCCTGCTCGAACAGGGCGCCAACATCGAAGAAGCCGCGCAGTACAACGACGGCGCCACCGGCCTGTTCTTCATGCGCGTGCAGTTCGTCTGCACCGACACCGACGCAGCCACGCTCAAGACGGCGCTGGCCGAACTCGCGGGCCGCTTCGAGATGCGCTGGAGCCTGCATTCCCGCTCGGAAAACATGAAGACCGTGCTGCTCGTCAGCAAGGAAGGCCACTGCCTCAACGATCTGCTGTTCCGCTGGAAGTCGGGCCTGCTGCCCATCGACATCCGCGCCATCATCAGCAACCACCGCGACTTCTACCAGCTCGCGGCGAGCTACAACGTGCCTTTCCACCATATTCCCGTCACGGCGGCGACCAAGGCCCAGGCCGAGGCGCGGCAGTTCGAGATTATCGAGGCAGAAGGCGCCGAACTCGTGGTGCTGGCGCGCTATATGCAGGTGCTGTCGAACGACCTGTGCATCAAGCTCTCGGGCCGGGCGATCAACATCCACCACAGCTTCCTGCCCAGCTTCAAGGGCGCCAAGCCTTACTACCAGGCCCATGACCGCGGCGTGAAGCTGATCGGCGCCACTGCCCACTACGTCACTGCCGACCTCGACGAAGGCCCGATCATCGAGCAGGACGTGGCGCGCGCCGACCACACCGACACCGTCGAGGACCTCACGGCCCGCGGCCGCGACACCGAAAGCCAGGTGCTGGCGCGTGCCGTCAAGTGGCACAGCGAACGCCGCGTGATCCTCAACGGCCACAAGACCGTCGTCTTCCGCTGATCGACGTCGTGGCCGCGCCCGCTCCCAGTCCGGTGGTGCCCAGAGCGGTGGCGGCCAGGCGCATTCCGCCTATCCAGTGCCTGCTGACCTTCGAGGCGCTGGCCCGGCTGCGCAGCGTGACGCAGACCGCCGAGGAGCTGTGCGTCACACCCAGCGCCGTGAGCCACCGCGTGCGCCAGCTGGAACAGATGCTGGGCAGCCGGCTGTTCGGGCGCGCCGATTTTTCGCTGACCAGCGAAGGCAGCGCCTATCTGTCGCATGTGCGTGAAGGGCTGGGTGCGCTGCAGCGCTTTCCCGGCGGCGCGGCCGTGCCCGGGCGCAAACGCCTCAAGCTCGCGGTGACGCCGACGTTCGCGCGCTGCATGCTCATTCCGCGGCTGAGCCAGTTCACCGAGGCCTATCCCGAAATCGATCTCGAACTGCATGTGAGCATTCCGCTGCTCGACGTGGTCGCCGAAGACGCCGACCTGATCGTGCGCTTCGGCCCCGGCCATTACGCCGACATGGAACATGTGGAAATCGCGCGCGACGTGATGACGCCGCTGGCCTCGCCGGCGTTCGTGCGCGCCCACGGCCCGTTCGAACATCCGGCCGACATGGAAGGTCTGCCGCTGCTGCGCAGCCCGCTGGAGCCCTGGCGCGGCTGGTTCGACGCCGCGGGCCTGGCCTGGCCCGAACCCGTCGAAGGCTCGCAGTTCCACGACATAGGCCTGCTGTGCGACGCCGCCGCCGCTGGCATGGGCATAGCCCCCGTGCGCCTCAAGCTGGGCGCGGCCTGGATCGACAACGGCACGCTGGTGCGGCTGTTTCCGCTCGACGTGGCGAGCCCGCATGCGCATTATTTATGCTGGCATACGGGGACCATGGATAGGTGGGAGTGCTCTGCCTTTGCGCAGTGGCTTAGTCAAGCCGTTTCCTGACTACAAACGCCCCAAACCGTTCGCCCTGAGCCTGTCGAAGGGCGTTTCAGGGCGCAATCTGCGTTTGAGAACTGCGCAGCAAAAAAGAGATTTGCATCCATAGAAGGTGGCCGTTCATCCTTCGACAAGCTCAGGACGAACGGGAGAGCAAACGTCACGCCAAATCAAACCGCACGCCCTCAGCAGACTTGCGCAAGCCTATCGCAGGGCGATCTGTGGCGCGTTACGCCGCCCCCTCCGGCACCGGCAACACCTTCCCCGGATTGAGCAAATTGCGCGGATCGAGCGCGCGCTTGATCTGCCACATCAGTTCCAGCTCCACGGGCGACTTGCACTCCAGCAGGTCGTCGCGCTTGGCCACGCCTATGCCGTGTTCGGCCGAGATCGAGCCGTTCTGGCGCGTCGCCAGGCCGTCGACCGCGTGCGAGACGCGCACGTAGTTTTCCGCCAGAAACTCCTTCGCCGGCGCGCCCTTGGGGCGCAGCGGGTTGAAGTGCACGTTGCCGTCGCCCATGTGGCCGTAGATCACCATGCGTGCATCGGGCGCGAGCGCCAGCACCTGGGCCGAGGCGTCGGCGATGAAGTCGGCGATCTTCGACAGCGGAATGGAGATGTCGCACTTGATGCTGCCGCCTTCGCGCGTCTGGGCGTCCGAGATCTCTTCGCGCAACTGCCAGAACGCGCGTGCGTCGGCGATGCTCGCGGCGATCGCCGCGTCGGTCACCAGGCCGCGCTCCATGCCTTGTTCGAGAATCGACATCAGCGTCGCGTCCAGGCCTTCGGCGTCGCTGCCCGAAGTCAGCTCTATCAGCACCATCCAGTCGTGCGCGCTGGGCAGCGGCGCGCTGAACTGCGGCATCGATTCGAGCACCAGCGTCAGCGCCGGGCCCGAGATCAGCTCGAACGCCGTCACGGACTGGCCGGCGGCGCGCTTGGCTTCGGTCAGCAGCTCCACGGCCGCATGCGGGTCCTTCACGGCGATCCAGGCGACGGCGCTGGCGCTAGGCAGCGGCATCAGCTTGAGCACGGCGGCGGTGATGATGCCCAGCGTGCCTTCCGAACCGATGAACAGCTGCTTGAGGTCGTAGCCGGTGTTGTCCTTGCGCAGTCCGCGCAGCGACGAATAGATGCGGCCGTCGGGCAGCACGGCTTCTATGCCCAGCGTCAGATCGCGCATGTTGCCGTAGCGCAGCACGGCCGTGCCGCCGGCATTCGTCGAGAGATTGCCGCCGATCTGGCACGAGCCTTCGGAACCTATGCGCAGCGGGAACAGGCGCCCGGACTCCTCGGCCGCGGCGCGCGCGGCCTGCAGCGTCACGCCGGCCTGCAGCGTCATCGTGTCGTTGACGGTGTCGAGTTCCTGCACCTGGTTCATGCGGCGCAGATTGAGCACCACGGCATCACCGGCGGCGTCGGGCACGGCGCCGCCCATCAGCGAGGTATTGCCGCCCTGCGGCACCACCGGCACGTTGTTCTTGAAGCACAGCGCCAGCACTTCGCTGACCTGCTGCGTGTTCGCCGGCAGCACGACGGCCAGCGCCTTGCCGTGGTACAGCTTGCGGTAGTCGGTGGTGAAAGGCTGCATGTCGCTGGCGACTTCAATGCAGGCTTTCTCGCCGACGATGGCGCGCAGGCCTTCGAGCACCAGCGCTGGGGAAATTTGGGAAGTCGAGGACATGTTCAATAGGCTCCGCGGGAATCGGCAGGGGCCGCTGTTTCGGCCGGCTTGCCCAGGAAGTCGCCGGCCAGGCTGCGCGCCGCCTTGGCGTACAGCAGCACATCGACCCCCACGGCAACGAAAGTGCAACCGAGATCGAGATAGCGGCGGGCCAGCGCCGGGTCGGACGTGAGTGTACCGGCGGCCTTGCCCGAAGCGATGATGGTGCGCATCGCATTTTCTATCGCGGCCTGCACTTCAGGGTGACCGGGACGTCCGCGAAAGCCCATGGACGCGGCCAGATCGGCCGGGCCTATGAACACGCCGTGCACGCCATCGACCGCGCAGATTTCTTCGAGGTTGTCCAGCGCCGCCACGGTCTCGGCCTGTACCAGCAGACAGATTTCGTCATCGGCGACATCGAGATAATCGGCGCGCGCGCTCCACTGCGAAGCACGCGCGACCGCGCTGCCGACACCGCGAATCCCCAGCGGCGGATAGCGCGTGGCCGATACAAGCGCGCGCGCCTGTTCGGCGGTATCGACCATGGGCACGAGCAGCGTCTTGGCGCCGATATCGAGCAGTTGCTTGATCAGCGCCGTATCGCCCTGCACCGCGCGCACCACGGGCTGGGCCCGGTGCGGTGCGACGGCCTGCAGCGCGCCCAGCGTCGACTTCAGGTCGTTGGGCGCGTGCTCGCCGTCGATCAGCAGCCAGTCGAAGCCGGTGCTGGCGCTGACTTCGGCCATGTAGGGATCCGCCATGGAAAGCCAGAGGCCGACCTGAGGCTGCTGAGCGGCCAGTGCGGCCTTGAAGGGGTTGTTTGCGGGCATGTGATCGGTGGGTGGAGTTCGGGCGCTAAGAGCGTCTCAGGCAACCCGGTGGAGGGCGGGCAATGGGGTGTGGGCCAGATGGTCCACGATATTTTGCGCGGTCATGGTGGAGACCTGCAGGGCGGCATCGCGCGTCACGCCCGCCACATGGGGGGTGAGCAGCACCTGGTCCAGTGCTGCCAGGGGATGGTCGGCGGGCAGGGGCTCGGTATCGAAAGTGTCCAGGCCGGCGCCGCCGAGCTGGCCGCTGCGCAATGCAGCGATGAGTGCGGTCTCGTCCACGACGGGACCGCGCGCGGTGTTGATCAGCAGGCTGCCGCGTGGCAGCAGGGCCAGCTCGGGTGCGCCGATCAGGCCCCGGCTGCGCTCGGTCAGCGGGCAGTGCAGGCTCAGGATGTCGAGTTGGGGCAGCAGGCGGTGCAGCTCGGCCTCGGTGGCAAAGCCGTCGGCCTGGCCCTGGGGCCGCAGCACCAGCACCCGCGCGCCCAGGGCGCTGGCCAGCTGCGCGGTCGCGCGGCCTATGCTGCCGTAACCGATGATGCCCACCGTGGCGCCGCGAAAGTCGCGACCCTGCCAGGTGCTGCCGGCCCATTCGCCGGCGCGCACCATGCGGTCGAGCTGCAGCAGCTGGCGCGTGAGCGCCAGCATCAGGGCCACGGCATGCTCGGCCACGGCGCCGGCATTGGCGCCGGGTGCCACGGCCACGGCAATGCCGCGCGCGCGCGCCGCTTCCAGGTCCACACTGTCCACGCCGGCGCCGTTCTTGGCCACGATGCGCAGCTGCGGCGACGCTGTCAGCACGCGGGCGGTGATGGGAGGCGAGCCGCGCAGCACGATGGCCTGCGCGCCGGTCTCGGCCAGGCGTGCGGCCAGCGCGTCTTCGGTGGGGCTGCCGGACAGAAAATGCACCTGGCCGCCGGCCTGCTCAATGATGCGTTGCGCGGGCTCGGCCCAGTGTGACGCGGTGACGAGAACGTGGAAGTGTGGGGACATGGGTGAAAAGCTCAGTCGATACGAATGCCTGCCGATTGGATCACCTTGCCGTAGCGGCTCCATTCGTCCGTGGTGAAGCTGGCCAGCTCCTGGGGCGAGCCGGCCCGGGTGCGCACGCCGAGCAGGGCGAATTTCTCCTGCACGTCAGGCAGCTTGAGCACCTGGGTGAGCGAGGCGTTCAGGCGCGCCAGCACGTCCTTGCCAGTCTTGGCCGGTGCGTACAGCGCATACCAGGCGTTGACCTCGAAGCCTGGATAGCCGGCCTCGGCGAAAGTGGGCACGTTCTGCAGCTCGGGCAGACGTGATGCCGAAGCCACGGCCAGGGCGCGCACCTTGCCGCTCTTGAGCAGCGGCGAGGCGCTGGTCAAGGTGTCCATGATCATGTCCAGCCGCCCGCCCATCAGGTCCATGGTGTGGGCGTTGCCGCCCTTGTAAGGCACATGGTTGATCTGCAGCTGGGCGCGCTGCTTGAACAGCTCGGCGCCCAGGTGCAGCGGCGATCCGTTGCCCGACGAGCCGTAGTTGAGCTGGCCCGGCTGCTTGCGCGCCGCCTCCACCAGGGACTTCAGGTCGGTGTAGGGCGAGTCCTGGGCCACGACCAGCACCAGGGGTACCACGCCGATCATGCCGATGGGCGCGAAGTCGGCCACCGCGTCGTAGCCGGGGCGGGCATACAGATGCGGGCTGACGGCATGGCTGGCCAGCGAGCCCAGCACCAGCGTATAGCCGTCGGCCTGGGCCTTGGCGGCCAGCGCGGTGCCTATGGTGGTGCCCGCGCCGGGCCGGTTGTCGATGACCACCGGCTGCTTGAGGTTCTCGCCCATCTTCAGGCCGATGAGCCGCGCCACCGCGTCGTTGGCGCCTCCGGCGGGATAGGGTACGAGCAGGGTGACCGGCTTGGCGGGGTAGGCGCTTTCGGCGTGGGCCAGCGGCACGACCAGCGGGCTGGCCAGGGCTGCGGCGCACAGCAGCAGGCCACGGCGGCTCAGTCGGGAAGAGGTGGAAGAATTCATGGTGCTTGTCTCCTGTTGTGATTGCTCTTGCGGCATGGGGTGGTTCCCCGGGTGCGCAGAGCCCCGCTCCATGCTGAGGGCTCTGCGTTGGATCTCGGTGCTTTTCTGTGGTCTTGGCTTGCTCGTTACGTCAGGTGGGGGGCGGCGGGCCGCATCGCTGCGGCCGCGGTCTCAGGCGTCCAGCCCGCCCTGGCAGACGTACTTGGTGTGCAGGTAGTCGTCCAGGCCGTGGGTTGAGCCTTCACGGCCATAACCCGAGTCCTTCACGCCACCAAAAGGCGCGGCCTCGGCGGCCAGCGCGCCTTCGTTGATGCCGACGATGCCGGTTTCGAGCGCATCGGCCACGCGCGTGACGCGGCGCAGATCGTTGGTATAGAAATACGCGGCCAGGCCGAACGGCGTGTCGTTGGCAGCGGCGATGACTTCGGCTTCATCGGTGAAGCGCGTCAGCGGCGCGACCGGGCCGAAAGTTTCCTCGCAGGCGCAGGCCATGGTCGCATCGGCGTCGACCAGCACCGTGGGCGCGAAGTAGTTGGCACCCAGCGCCGTGAGGCGCACGCCGCCGGTCAGCACGCGCGCGCCGCGCGCCACCGCATCCTGCACATGGCGTTCGATCTTCTCGACCGCGCGGTCGTTGATCATCGGGCCGATCTGCGACGCCGGATCGCTCGCCGGGCCGACCTGCAGCGCGGCGACGCGCGCCACCAGCAGTTCGGCGAAGCGGTCGTGCACCGCGGCGTGCACAAACACGCGGTTGGGGCACACGCAGGTCTGGCCGCCGTTGCGGAACTTGGCCTGCATCAGGCCTTCGACGGCGGCTTCGAGGTCGGCGTCTTCGAACACGATGAACGGCGCATTGCCGCCCAGCTCCAGCGACAGTTTTTTCAGCGTATCGGCCGAGCGGCGTGCGAGGTGCTTGCCCACGGGCGTCGAGCCCGTGAACGTGATCTTGCGCACGCGCGCGTCGTCCAGCCACACATCGACCACTTCGGGCGTGCGTTCGCGCGAGGCGCTGACGATGTTCAGCACACCCGGCGGCACGCCGGCTTCATGCGCCAGCGCGACCAGCGCCAGCGAAGTCAGCGGCGTGTCTTCGGCGGGCTTGCAGACCACGGTGCAGCCCGCGGCCAGCGCGGGCGCGATCTTGCGCGCAATCATGGCGGCGGGAAAATTCCAGGGCGTGATCGCGGCCACGACACCGACGGGCTCGCGCAGCGCGAACATGCGCCGGCAGGGCACGGGCGCGGGAATCACTTCGCCGTTGGCGCGCGTCGCCTCTTCGGCGAACCATTCGATATAGCTCGCCGCATAGGCGACTTCGCCCCGGCCTTCGGCCAGCGGCTTGCCCTGCTCGCGCGAGATCAGCCGGCCCAGGTCTTCCTGATGGGCCAGCACCAGATCGTTCCAGCGCTTGAGAATCTGCGCGCGCTGCTTGGCTGGCGTCCGGCGCCAGGCGGGAAAGGCCGCGTGCGCGGCGTCCACCGCGGCGCGCGCGTCGGCGGCGTTGGAATCGGGCACGGTGGCGATCACGGCGCCGGTCGCCGGGTCGGTCACATCGAGGCTGCGGCCGGCTTCAGGCGCAAGCCATTCGCCGGCGATGAAGTTGCCCGTGCGTTGCAGTTCGGGGCGGGAGAGAGTCAATGGCATGGCGGGTCTGGGAAAGAGGGGTGGAAAGGTCCGGCAATCAGCTTACGATGCCCAGATGCCATGGCACGAACTCGTGGTCGCCCAGGCCCAGCAGCTCGCTCTTGGTGGGCTCGCCCGAAGCGTGCCAGAGGATCTGCTCGAAAATGCGCTGGCCCAGTTCGGCCACCGTCAGTTCCCCGTCGATCACCACGCCGCAGTTGATGTCCATGTCTTCCTCGAGACGGCGGTACATGGGCGTATTGCTCGCGAGCTTGATCGTGGGCGCGGGCTTGCTGCCGAACATCGAGCCGCGGCCGGTGGTGAAACAGATCAGCTGCGCGCCGCTGGCGATCTGGCCGGTCGCCGCCACGGGGTCATAGCCCGGCGAGTCCATGAACACGAAGCCGGGCTCGGTGATGGGCTCGGCGTATTCGTAGACCGCGCGCAGCGGCGTGGTGCCGCCCTTCATCGCCGAACCCAGCGATTTCTCGAAGATGTTGGCCAGGCCGCCGGCCTGGTTGCCGTGGCCCACCACGCCGTTGAACTGCGCGTTCTGGCCGGCCGCGTAGCGCTCCCACCAGGCGAGGCGGTCGAGCAGCTTCTGCCCGACTTCGGGCGTGATCGCGCGGCGCGTGAGCATGAACTCGACGCCGTGGATCTCGGGCGTTTCCGACAGGATGGCCGTGCCGCCATGGCGCACCAGGATGTCCATCGCCGCGCCCAGCGCGGGGTTGGCGGTGATCGCCGAGAAGCCGTCGGAGCCGCCGCATTCGAGGCCGATCTTCAGGTGCGCGGCGCTGACGCGCGTGCGCTTGGCGGCATTGGCTTCGGGCAGCATTTCCTCGATCGCGCGAATGCCGGCCTCGATCGTCTGGCGCGTTCCGCCCACGTCCTGCATCACCATGGTGCGCATCAGGCGGCCGGCCTGCAGGCCTTGCGAATCGACCAGCGCGCTGACCTGGTTGCGCTCGCAGCCCAGGCCCACGATGAGCACGCCCGCGAGATTCGGATGGCGCGCATAGCCCGCAAGCGTGCGCCGCAGCACATCGAAATGCTCGCTGGGCGACGACATGCCGCAGCCGCTGGTCTGCGCGAATGCGACCACGCCGTCGACATTCGGAAAGTCGGCCAGGCGTTCGGGAGTGAAGTGCGCGGCGATGCGCGTGATCACCGTCGACGAACAGTTCACCGACGACAGAATGCCGATGAAGTTGCGCGTGCCCACGCCGCCGCCCGCGCGCTCGAAGCCGAGAAACGTCGCGCGCTCGGCTTCAGGCACGAAGTCGACGGGGCGCACGTCCTGGCAGAAGCCCGGATCGCGGTAGCTGTCGACCAGCGTCAGGTTGTGGCTGTGCACATAGTCGCCGGCTTCCAGGTCGCGCGAAGCGACGCCGATCACCGTGTCGTACTTGAGCACTTCTTCACCGGCGGCGATCGCGCGCGACGCGATCTTGTGGCCCGCGGGAATCTGCGCCCGGGCGCGCACGCCGAATTCGGCGATCGCCTCGCCCAGGGCGATGGCGTTCTTGGCGACCAGCACGTTGTCGTTCGGGTGCAGGCGAAGCAGAGGACTGTTGTTCATGGGGAAACGGCAAGCGGGGTGGAAAACGCCGATGGATCAAGGCCTCAGCCCCTGGCCATCAGCTCCTTGAGATTGAGCTTGCGGATCAGATCGGTCTCTTGCTGATAGACCGACTGGATGTACTTCGTGTAGTCGGGCGCGTCCAGGTACATGACCGGTGCATCGATGCTCTCGGCCACCTTGCGGAACTCCTCGCTGTTGACGGCCGCGCGGAACGCATCGCGCAGGCGCTTCTCGATCGCGGGCGGCAGGCCCTTGGGCGCGCCGATGCCGTTGGGCGCCTCGACGACCACGTCGAAACCGAGTTCCTTGAGCGTGGGCGTGTCCTTGAAGCGCGGCGTGCGCTCTTCGCCCCAGGTGGCCAGCAGGCGCATCTTGCCGGCTTCGACATGCGGCGCCCAGGAGCTGCTGTCGGCCAGCAGATCGACCTGCTCGCCCAGCACGTCCTGCAGCGCGGCCGAGCCGCCCTTGTAGGCAATCGCATTGAACTTGATGCCCGCGGCCTGGGCGAACTGCTCCATGCCCACATGGGTCGCGCCGCCGATGCCGGCATGCGCATAGGTCACGGTGCCGGGCTGGGCCTTGGCGCGGGCCACGACGTCGCGCAGCGACTTGAAGGGCGAGCGCGCGGGCACGGCAATGCCGAAGGTCTGGCCCGAGGTGCGCGCGATGTAGGTGAAGTCCTTGAGCGGATCGAGCTGCACGGCGCCCAACTGCGAGAAGCGCGTCACCGAGATCGGAATCTGGCCTATGGTGTAGCCGTCGGGGCGGGCCGACGACAGCGCCTTGGTGCCTATCATGCCGGACGCGCCGGCGCGGTTTTCGAGGGCGATGGGTTGACCCAGTTCACGCGCGGCGATCTGGCAGATGATGCGCATCGAGCGATCGGCCGTGCCGCCCGCGGGCCAGGGGCAGATGAAAGTGATCGGACGCTCGGGGTAGGTCGATGCGAGAACGCGGCCAGGCACCGCGGCAACAGCAGCGGCACCAAGGCCTGCGAGCACGAACTGGCGCCGTGCCATGGAACGGGATGTCTTCATCGTTGTCTCCGATAGTTGTTATAGGGTCAGCCGGGCCGATTATTCTGAAGAAAAGGATTGCCATCCAATGAAAAAGCCGACTGTCTTCATAATGAAGAGGTTATGAAGAGAATCACGCCATGAGCCAGATCGACCGCGTCCTGCGTTCCAACCTCAAGCTGCGCCACCTGCAATTGCTGGTCGCGCTCGACGAGTTCCGCCATATCGGCCGGGTCTCGGAATTCCTCTCGATCACCCAGCCCGCGGTCTCCAAGATGCTGGCCGAAATCGAGAAGATGTTCGCGCTGCAGCTGTTCGTGCGCTCCACGCGCGGCACCGAGCCCACGGCCCATGGCGTCACGGTGGTGCGCTTCGCGCGCTCGGTGCTCGCCGACTACCAGCGCACGCGCGACGAGATCAGCGCCGCCGACAGCGGCGGCGTGGGCCGCACCAGCGTGGGCGCGATGGTGGTCGCCCTGCCCAGCCTGCTGATGCCCGCGATATTGCGCGTCAAGGAGCGCTCGCGGCTGACCACGGTGATGGTCGAGGAAGGCGATCTCACGCGGCTGCTGCCGCGGCTGCGCGTGGGCGAACTCGATCTGATCGTCGGCCGGCTGGAGCCCGGCTATGCGTCGCCCGATCTCGAAACCGAGTCGCTCTACGCCGAGCCCATGTGCATCGTCGTGAGCCCCGAGCACCCGCTCGCGGGCGCGGCCAGGCCCAGTTGGGCGATGCTCGCCGAACTGCCCTGGGTCGTGCCGCCGCCCTGGGCCTCGTCGCGCTCCAAGCTGGCGCAGATGTTCTACAAGCACAAGCTGCAGCCGCCCGCGGACATCGTCGAAACCTCGTCGTTCCTGGTCACGCTGTCGAGCATGCAGCAGCGCCCCGCCATCGGCTTTCTCGCGCGCAGCGTCGCCGAGCATTTCGCGCAGCAAGGCCGGGTCTGCATCCTGAAACTCAAGGTGCCCATCGAACTGCCGCATGTAGGCATCATCACGCTGCGCGGGCGCGCGCAGACACCGGCCAGCGAGCTGCTGATGGAAAGCCTGCGCGCGACCGCCGCGCAACGCGCCTAATTTCATGCAGGCGTGCAAGAAAACTCACACCACGCCGCCGCGCCTTCGCCTAAAGTCTGAAGCCATGAACACCGCCCCCCAAGCTTCTGCGCCTTCGCCCTCCCCTGCCGAGCGCGCAACCCGCCAGGCCCAGATCGTGCAGGCGCTGGGCGCGCATGTGCCCGCCCACGCACTGCTGTGGCACAGCGAAGACACCACGCCCTACGAGTGCGACGGCCTCACGGCCTACCGCCAGCGGCCGCTGGTCGTGTGCCTGCCCGAAACCGAGACCCAGGTGCAGGCCGTGCTCCAGGCCTGCCATGCCTTGGAAGTGCCCGTGGTCGCGCGCGGCGCGGGCACGGGGCTGTCGGGCGGCGCGATGCCGCATGCGCTGGGCGTGGTGCTGTCGCTGGCCAAGTTCAATCGCATCCTGAAGGTCGATGCCTACAGCCGCACGGCGGTCGTGCAGTGCGGCGTGCGCAACCTCGCGATCAGCGAGGCCGCGGCGCCGTTCGGCCTGTACTACGCGCCCGATCCGTCGAGCCAGATCGCCTGCACCATAGGCGGCAACGTCGCCGAGAACTCGGGCGGCGTGCACTGCCTCAAGTACGGCCTCACGGTACACAACGTGCTCGAGGTCAAGGGTTTCACCATGGCCGGCGAACCCATCACGTTCGGCAGCCAGGCGCTCGACACCCCGGGCTACGACCTTCTGGCCGCGGTGATAGGCAGCGAAGGCATGCTGGCCGTGATCACCGAAGTCACGGTGCGGCTGATCCCCAAGCCCCAGCTCGCGCGCTGCATCATGGCCAGCTTCGACGACGTGCGCAAGGCCGGCGCCGCGGTGGCGGCAGTGATCGCCGCGGGCATCATTCCGGCCGGGCTGGAGATGATGGACAAGCCCATGACCGCGGCCGTCGAAGACTTCGTCAAGGCCGGCTACGACCTCACGGCCGAAGCCATCCTGCTGTGCGAATCCGACGGCACGCCCGAGGAAGTGGCCGAGGAAATCGGCCGCATGAGCGCCGTGCTGCGCGACGCGGGCGCGACGGCCATCACCGTGAGCGAGAACGAAGCCGAGCGCCTGCGCTTCTGGAGCGGGCGCAAGAACGCGTTCCCGGCGAGCGGCCGGATCAGCCCCGACTACATGTGCATGGACTCGACCATTCCGCGCAAGCGCCTGGCCGACATCCTGCTGGCCATCCAGGCGATGGAACAGAAATACCAGCTGCGCTGCGCCAACGTCTTTCACGCGGGCGACGGCAACCTCCACCCCTTGATCATGTTCGATGCCAACGACGCCGACCAGCTGCACCGCTGCGAGCTGTTCGGCGCCGACATTCTCGAGACCAGCGTCGCCATGGGCGGCACGGTCACGGGCGAGCATGGCGTGGGCATAGAGAAGCTCAACTCCATGTGCACCCAGTTCAGCGCCGAGGAGAACGCGCAGATGTTCGCGCTCAAGGCCGCGTTCGATCCGCAGGGCCTGCTGAACCCGGGCAAGGTGATTCCCACGCTGCACCGCTGCGCCGAGTACGGCAAGATGCTGGTGCGCGGCGGCCAGATCAAGCACCCCGACCTGCCGCGTTTCTAACAGCGGCACAGGCCTAGGGTTTACCCTTGCATTGACGCAGGACAATCAAGGCTTACACACTGCGATGGCGTGACTCGGCTTATCTTCAGGGGATAAGGGACGGCGGCCTGCTTCGGGCTGGGCTGTAACCGTCAAGCAAGGAAAACATCCATGACCCATCGCATCGTGATCGTCGGCGGCGGCGCCGGCGGACTGGAACTGGCCACCAGGCTGGGCCAGCGCCTGGGCAAACGCCGTCAGGCAGAAGTCATCCTCGTCGACAGCCAGCTCACCCATATGTGGAAGCCGCTGCTGCACGAAGTGGCCGCGGGCTCGCTGAGCCTGTCCGACAACCAGTTCAATTACATCGCCCAGGCCAAGTGGAAGCATTTCCAGTTCCAGATCGGCCGCATGTGCGGCCTGGACCGCAAGACCAAGACCATAGAACTCGCGCCCTTGCTGCATGACGACGGCAGCGAAGCCGCGCCGGCGCGCACCCTGGCCTACGACACCCTGGTCATGGCGATAGGCAGCGTGACCAACGACTTCCACACGCCGGGCGCGGCCGAGCACTGCATCTTTCTCGACGCTCCCGACCAGGCCGAACGCTTTCACCGCCTGCTGCTGGCCAAGTACCTCGCGGCCCATGCGGGCCATGACAAGCAGGCACAGCTGCGCATCGCCATCGTCGGCGCGGGCGCCACTGGTGTGGAGCTCGCGGCCGAGTTGCGCAGTGCCGCGCAGCAGCTGTCCGACTATGGCCTGGGCAACATCGCGCCCGAAAACCTGCACATCACCGTGCTCGACGCGGGCAAGCGCGTACTGCCCGCGCTGCCCGAGCGCATAGGCCGCGATGCACACGAGACGCTCGAAAAGCTGGGCGTGCAGGTGATCACCGAAGCCGCGGTGAGCCGCGTCACGGCCGAGCAGCTCGAGACCGCCGACGGCCGTGTGATTCCGGCCAGCATCAAGGTCTGGGCCGCGGGCATCAAGGCACCCGATTTCCTGCACAACCTCGACGGGCTGGAGAGCAACCGCATCAACCAGCTGGTGGTGCGCACCACGCTGCAGACCACGCTGGACGACGACATCTTCGTGCTCGGCGACTGCGCCGCCTGCCCCATGGATGACGGCAGCGGCAAGAACGTGCCCCCGCGCGCCCAGGCGGCCCACCAGCAGGCCTCGCTGCTTGCCGAGTCGCTGCCCAAGCGCCTGCAAGGCCAGCCCCTGCCTCAATACCGCTACCGCGACTACGGCTCGCTGGTCTCGCTGTCGCACTTCTCGGCCGTGGGCAATCTGATGGGCAACCTGATGGGCACGGTCAAGGTCGAAGGCTGGCTCGCGCGCATGTTCTACATCTCGCTGTACCGCATGCACCAGGTCGCGCTGTGCGGCGTGTTTCGCACCGCGCTGCTGATGCTCAGCGACCGCATAGGCCGGCGCACCGATCCGCGGCTGAAACTGCACTGAGAGCGGTGGCGCGCGCTTTCGCGGACAATCGGCGGCATTTTCGTTTCGCCGATTTTCTGCCCGCCATGACTGCTGCTGACTACGCCCCCCTCCTCCAATCCGGCAACGACCTCGTGGCCCAGGCCCAGGCCGTGGCCACGCAGGACTTCACGCAGGCGCGCGCGCTGTGGCAGCAGGCCGGCGCATTCTTTGCCAAGGCCCACCAGGCCGATCCCGATCAGCATGGCGCGGCACTGCGCCTGGCCCAGGCCTGGATGGCCGAAGCCCATGCGCTGCAAAAGGAAGGCTCGGCCAACGCGGCCGTGATGTGGACCAATGCCGCAGCCCAGTGCGAGCGCGCATTCGATCTCGCCCCCGACCATGCGCCCACGGCGATGATGGCCGCGAGCTGCCACGCCTGGGCGCAGAACGATGAAGCCGCCCAGGCCTGGGCGCAGCTGGCCAAGCACTTGCAGCAGCTGGCGGCGGATGTGCCG
Organism: Acidovorax sp. CCYZU-2555; assembly: GCF_018413525.1. Taxonomy (GTDB): domain Bacteria; phylum Pseudomonadota; class Gammaproteobacteria; order Burkholderiales; family Burkholderiaceae_C; genus Comamonas. The sequence goes on along the minus strand of NZ_JAHCDD010000031.1, from coordinate 8,595 downwards.
CGGGGCTGAGCCCGGCCTATTTCCCCGCCTGCAGCGCCGCCTTGATCTGCGCCACGTTGCGCAGCATCGCCGTCGGGCCCGCGCTGCCCAGCAGGTACCAGCCCTTGGGGTCGAGGAACACCACACGGCCCTTCTGGCCGGCCTGCGTGCCCTGGATCTGGGCGTTGTCGAACAGCCGCTTGGACGCAATCACGGGCTTGCCTTCCTTGTCGGTCTGCGTGCCCGTGGCCGCGTTGCGGTCGATCACGTAGATCCAGGCCGGATTGAGCCTGGCGATGTCATCCATCTTCATGGGCACGCCGCGCGGCTTGGACGCATCGGCCGCGAGCAGCGGCTGGATGCCCAGCACATCGTGCAGCAGGCCGAAGCGCGCGCCCGGAGGCTGGGCGCTCATGTTGGTGTTCACCGCCAGCACCAGCAGGCCGGGCTCGGCCCGGGCCGCGACGGCCTTGAGGGCATCGACTTCTCCGCGCACCTTGGCCATCAGCTGCTGGCCCTGGGCCTGCTTGCCGTAAAGGCTGGAGAGCGTGGTGACATTGCGCTCCATGTCGGCGAGCAGCTGCTGGCCGTTGACGCTCAGATCGATCGTAGGCGCGATCTTGGACAGTACGTCGTACTTGGCCGCCGAGCGGCCCGCGACCACGATCAGATCGGGCTGGATGCGGCTCAGCGCTTCGTAGTCGGGAATGAACAGCGAGCCCGCGGCCTGGTACTTCGCGCCGGCATAGGACTGGAGGTAATCGGGGTAATCGGCCTTGGCCACGCCCGCCACCGGCAGTTGCAGCGAATGCATCACATCGAGCGCGGCCAGGTCATAGACCACGACGCGCTGCGGCTTGAGCGGCACCGTGGCCGCGCCCTTGGCATGCTGCACGGTGATCTGGGCGGGTTGCGCGGGCGCGGCGTTCACGGGGCCCGCCAGGCCCCAGGCGGCGGCCGTGAGGGCGATCGCAATGTGGCGGCGCGAAGTCATGAAGTTCATAGGTTTCTCATCCTGCAGGGAAATAGACAAGCCGCAAAGCGGCTCAGGGGGTAGCATCGCGCACAGCCTTTGAAACTGGCGTGCACCAGCTCAGAGGCAGCGAGGAAGGGCCGTCCCGCACCGAGGCTGCCGTCCCCCTCCACCGAAGGATGAGAGGGGGAAGCGGCGTCAGCCGCTCAGGGGGTGTTTAAAATTTCATGTTCATGCCGAACCAGTAGCGGCGGCCGTCGAGCACGGAGTCGTAGTTCACGCCGTCGTACAGCACTTCCTTGTCGAGCACGTTGTAGATGCCCGCGTACAGCGTGACGGTCTTGCTGTACTTGTACGAGCCGCCCAGATCCAGCATCGCATAGCTCTTCTGGTTGAACGAGCCCGACGACGCTTCACCCGAGCTGTCGCTTTCCTTGCCGCGGTACGACACCTTGGTCCAGCCGTTGATCTGGCCCGTGGGGTTCCAGTCCAGCGACACGTTGAGCAGGTGGCGCGGCAGCTGGTTCAGCGGCTGGCCCGCGTATTGACCGCTCTTCTGTTCCGAGGTGGTGAAGGTATAGCTCGAAGTCAGGCCCAGGTTCTGGGTCAGCTTGGTGCCCAGCGTGGCTTCGATGCCACGCGTGATCGCCTTGTCGACGTTCACGTTGGTGGTCGGCGCCCGGCCCGAGGAGTTGAGCGGGCCGCAGGTCGGGCAGGCGATGCGCGTGATCTTGTCCTCGAAGTCGTTGTCGAACAGCGTCAGCCCGGCCGTCGTGCCGTTGCCGCCATCGAACAACACGCCGATTTCCTTGGTCAGCGACGTTTCGGGTTTCAGGTCGGGGTTGCCGTAGATATCGCCGCCGCGGCTCGACTGGCCCCAGTCGCCCAGCGTCTGGCGCAGCGACGGCGCGCGAAAGCCCGACGACACCCCGCCCTTGACGGTCCAGCGCGGATCGACGGTCCAGACACCGTAAAGACGCGGGCTCACATGGCCGCCGGCCTGGCTGTCATGGTCATAGCGCAGGCCGCCGGTCAGCGCGAAATCGTCGCGCAGGCGCCATTCGTTCTCGGCGAACACCGCGTACTGGCTGCGGTCGGCGGTGCTGCGGGTAGAGCCGCGCAAGGTGTTGGTCGTCGTGTCCTTGAGGTCCTGCTCGTTGAAGTACACGCCCGTGGTCAGCAGGTTGCGCTGGCCCAGCGGCAGGGTCCAGCTGCTGTTGAACACCGTGTTCTTGATGGTCATGTCGCGCACGATGTTGCGCGTTTCTTCCTGCTGCAGGTACGTGTCCGACGTGGCCCAGCCCCAGCGTCCCTTGTGCTGCAGCGAATAGCTTTCACGCTCGAACTTGCGATCGCTGAGCGCCGCCGTGGAAGCCAGCGTCATGCCGGGCGACGAGATGAAGTGCTGCTTGGCCGTGCCCAGTTCGAGGATCAGGTCGTGGTCCTTGTTCGGCGTCAGTGCCAGCTTGACGTTGATCGCGCGGTTGTCGTAGTCGTTGTAGCCCTGGAGGATGCGGTCTTCCTCGCGCTTGTTGTAGTTGCCGTAGATGCTCAGACCCAGCAGCTCTTCCTGAATCGGACCCGACAGGTAGAAATTGCTCTGGTAGGCATTGCCCGAAGTCGAGCGCTCCTGCAGCGTTGCGTCGGCGCGCACCGAGCCATGCCATTGCTTGGCCACCTTGCGCGTGATCACGTTGATCACGCCGCCCATGGCGTCCGAGCCGTAGAGCGAGGACATGGGGCCGCGCACGACTTCGATGCGCTCGATGGCTTCGAGCGGAGGAATCCAGCTCTGGTCGGTGCCGGTGCTGCCGTTGGTCTGGGTTTCGCGCGAATTCGTGCGTTTGCCATCGACCAGGATCAGCGTGTAGTTCGCGCCCATGCCGCGCAGCGCGATGTCGTTGGAGTTGTTGTCCGAAGGCGTCAGGATCACGCCGGGCACATCGCGCAGCGCGTCATGCAGGTTGGTGTAGGCCTTCTTTTCGAGCTCCTCGCGCGTGACCACCGAGATCGATGCCGGCGCGTCCTTGATCAATTGCTCGTAGCCCGAAGCCGTCACCACCACCGTATCCAGTGCCTTGGTTTCCTGTGCTGCGGCGATGCCTGCGAGGCCCGTGGCCATGATGGCCGCTGCGAGGGTGGGGAACGGGATACGAAGCGAATACATTGTCAGGTCCGGTAAATAGTGGAGAAATGGATGATTCGGTTATGAGAATCAATCGCATTATTATTTACGGAAAAGTTACAAACCCGACATAACCCGCACAGACCTGATCAATGGGTTGACAGCAGCCCTCTGCTGTGCGCAAGTAGTAAGTACCCTGACGATCTTCCGCTCGCCAATCGCCTTCAGAGCGCCGCCCACCACTGCGGCAACTGGGCCAGCACGAACAGCAGCAGACCGATCGCGCCGCCGACCAGCGTGCCGTTGATGCGAATGAACTGCAGATCCTTGCCGATATGCAGCTCCACCAATTCCGACAACTCGCGCGCATCCCAGCGCTTGACGGTGTCGCTGATGTGCTCGGCCAGGAACTGCGCGACATCGGGCGCGAGCGTCGCGGCCCAGCGCTCCAGGCGCGTGTTCATCGATTGGCGCAGCGCCGGGTCGGCGGCCAGCGACTGGCCCAGCCAGCGGCCCATGGCCGCGGCCTTGCGCGCGATGTGCGAGTGCTCGTCGGCGAGATCGGCCTGCAGGCGCTGGCGCAGCTGCGTCCAGAGCGCCTGCAGATAGCCGGCGAGCTTTTCGTCGTGCAGCAGATAGTGGCGCAGTTGCTCGGCCTGGGCCGCGAATTCCGGGTCGTTCTGCAGGCGTTCGATGAGCCGCGCGACAGCCGCGTCCAGCGCTTCGCGCACGCGGTGCGCGGGGTTGTGGGCGATGTCGTCGAACAGGCTTTCGAGCGCCTGGGCGATCAGCTCCGCGCCCTTGTCGCCCAGCCAGTCGCTGGGCAGCATCTTTTCCTTCAGCGGGTGCTCGCGCTTGAGCCACTCGATGATGCTCGCGGCAATGAATTCACGCGTGTTCGCGGTCTGCATGATGGCCGCAATGCGCGCCAGCACATCGTCGAGCAGCACCTGGAGGCGCCCGCCCTGGGTCAGCGCAGTCAGCAGCGAGGCCGCGGCGCGCGACAGGTCGACCTGCGACAGCACGGCGCGCAGCGACTGCGTCAGAAACCGCTGCACCTGCCGGTCCTGCACCAGTTCGAGCGCCGCGAGCGCCAGCCGCGCGACCTGCCGGCCCAGCATCGCGCTGTGCGCCGGCGCCGTGAGCCAGCCGGCCAGCCATTGCGCGGGATCATGCTTGCGTATCAGCGCCAGCAGCGACGCCGGGTCGAGAAAACGGTCGCGCACGAAATGCGCGAGGTTGTCGCCTATCCGGTCCTTGTTGCGCGGAATGATGGCCGTGTGCCGGCCCACCCAGGGCAGCGCAATGCGCCGGAACAGCGCCGTCACCGCGAACCAGTCGGCCAATGCCCCGACCATCGCCGCTTCGGCCACGGCCTGCACACAGCGCACCCAGAGGCTGGGCGTCAAAAAGCTCGTGACGGCAAATGCCAGCGCGACCGCGATCAACAGGCCCAGGGCCTGTTGTTTCGCGCGCTTCAAGGCCAGGGTCTGTTCTTGCATGCTCGGCGGCTCCCATGAGGATGGCATGCAACACTAACACGGGCGCGGCCGGCGAGAGCGGAATGGCTACGACCCAGCAGCCGCCCTCGGCGGCAACGATTGCGCGCGGATCTCGAGGCACAGCGACGCGTGCAGCGGGTCGACATTGTCGCCATGCATTTGCAGAAAGGCGCTCTGTTCCTCGAGCGACAACAGGCGCACCGCCGCAGCGGCGTCCGTCACCATGTCATGCCGGACCTGGCCCATCGTCGTGTCGATGTAGTCCAGCGTCTTGAGCATGGACTGGGTTTGCGCATGCTCCACCTGATCCTTTGACGCCGCGAACGAAAAAGCGCCCAGCTTGCCATGGAATACCGGCAGCACGTTGGTGCCAGAGAAGTAGGTTTTTTCCCCGTCGAGGCCGTCATTGGTCCAGCGGCTGAACAGGCCTTCCGCTGCATTCTTGCGTTCTTGCGGACTGCCATGCAGGATCGAATAGGCCGCGCCTTGCTCGTCGTAGGTCATGAGCAGCGTCTTGGCCTTCATCTCATCCATTTCCCTGCCGTGCAGACCGTCCAGGACGACTTCCGAAGGCATGTTGCTGCCCACGCCGCCATCGACGAACGACTGCATCTCGCCGTCCACTTCCATCTTCACCGCCTTGAAGAACATGGGAATGCTCATCGAAATGCGCCCCGCCAGCGCCACCGGCATGTTGGGATGGGTGGCGGCGGAAAAGAACGTGCCTTGCTTCTGGTCGTTGTTGTAGCCGGTCAGCACCAGTTCCTTGAACCGGGCCGGTGCCAGCTGGTGCATCAGATGCAGGTCATGGAAAGTGATCATCTGCCCGGTGCGCGGTGACTTCGCAAAGTCCTGGTCACGCAGACTGACCAACCGCTCCTGGTCCGCGGTGCCCAGGTTGCTCCATTGGGAAGTGGCCACCACGTCTTCCCAATTCCCCCGCAGATAGTCAGTGACCGAACTGGCCGAAGCCCGGTCCAATGTCTCGAGCGCCTTGCCCGCGCCAAAGCCAATCATTCCCAGCTTCACCTGCGGGTAGCGCTCCTTGAAGTCGCTGGGCGAAGACAGCAGCGACAGCATGCCGGTATCGTTGGACAGCTTCTGGAACGAGCGCGCCGACATGCCCGAAGCCAGGCATACCGCCGTCATCGCCCCTGCGGATGTGCCAACGATCTTCTTCAACTCCGACAGCTTGCCCAGATTTTCCAGCGCGCGCAGCGCGGGCGGATTGCCAATGCCTTTCGCGCCGCCGCCGCGTAGCACCAGGTTCTCGATCGGTGGCGCCGCGCGCAGCACGACGATGCGGTTAACCTTGGGCAGATGGGGTCCGATAGGGTTCTCCACCAGGACCGACCGGACTTGGGGTGTGCTCAGTTTTTGCCGGTCGATGTCCTGCGCGATCTGCAGATGCCGGTCAACGAAGTGCCGCGCATTGATGGCGGCCTTCTGGAACGTCGCTTCCTTCACGTCCCCTTTGGCACGGCGGGCGCTTTCGTCGATCACAGACGTCATGCAGTCGAGCAGCACATCATTGACCATGGCAGTGGCATGCGCGGCGAATGCCTTGCGGCTCGGCTCGGGCATCGCCGCCGAAGCACGATTCATCGCCGTGAGGAGCTCGCTGCGCAAGCCTTGCATGGCCGTGTAGATGGCCTGCGGCGTCAGCAGCGGCGCTGGCGGCTTGCTCGAGAACAGGCTCTTGATGGCCTGGTAGATCGTCTTTCCGATGTCGACCAGCGAGCGCGGGAACTGCAGGGGCCCGCCGCCACCCGCTGCCGAGGAGATGTTGCCGGTACTCATGATGCCTCCGGTTGCCAGGCGAGGTTATCGCCATGCATGGCGATGGCACGCACGGCTTCGCGAATGCGTCGCGCCTGGGCCGCGGTGTAGTGCAGCAAGGACAGAAATCCGCCGGGATCCGCGCCCTCCTCGGCCGGCCAGCGCGTCATCACCACCACCAGATCGCTGGTGTCCAAAGTGCAGAGAATCTGCCGGCCATCGAGCGCCGCGGCGTTGATCTGCAGCAGCGTGCGCACCACGCTGTGGCGCAGCGGCCCGTGGATGGCGACGGCATCGTAGGCATAGGCCTCGACCAGCCAATGCTGATTGTCTGGATGCAGCGTCACGCGCAGCGGCAGCGCGTCGTCGAGCAGCAGCTCCAGCGGTTGCATGCTGTCGGGTGCGCGCTGGGGGTCCAGCGCCTGCATCTGCTCGCTGAATGCACGCCCCTGGGAGGTGGATGTGTCGGTCATGCTTTGAGCCAGGCGTTGTTGTCGAGTTTGGAAGGTGCGGCGGTGGGTGGCTCCGCCGCGGGCGTTGCTGTCGATAGCGCATCGAGTTGGTGCATCATGGCCGCGAGGCGGCCTTCTATCACCGCCGCGTCGGCCAGCGCCTCGGCCTGCGGCGGCGTGCCCGGAAAATCGCAGTCGACCAGGCCGATGCGGCCTTCGGCGTCCAGCGCGCCGACCTGCTGCGCCGTCCAGCGACTGGCGTGCGCAGTGCGCAGCAGCGCTTCTTGCTGCCGCGCCTGGTCGTCTTCGCCAAGCGTCTCGACGACCTGATCGACACCCAGCAGCCAGCGCTGCTGCCGGGGCTGAAAGCGCAGCTGAATGCCACACTTGTCGTCCACCGGACAGCGCAATGTGCCGCCCGCAAGCAGCTCGTCAGGAACACCGCCGGCACGGAACAATTCCCACAGCAGCGTTGAAATATGACCCAGATCGTTCATGCGCGCCTCGTTCAGTTCCGGGCCGTCGCTGCGCGAAAGCGCTGGCGCTCGTTCCCCGGACATCTGGTCAGTCACGCGGCACGCACCAAAGTTCCACCGCCGGCGCGTCGAACCGGTCAGATGACTGCATCCCTGCGCGCCCAGTCCAGCGCCGCGGCCCGCTGCGCCGCGTCGGCGCCCGGCGCCCATTGCGCGCGCTGCGCCAGGATGGCGGTGCGCAGCGCGCTGTCGATCGGTGTAGCGCCGCCCTGCGGCCGGGCCAGGAACGCATCCTGCTCGGCCGGCGAAAGCAGCCGCGCCGCGGCCGCGACATCGTCCACCAGGTCATGGCGAAAGTTGTGCAGGTTCTGCGCGATGAACACCAGCGCCTGCTCCATGGCCTCGGTCTTGGCGCGCGCCACACGCGCGTCGCCGGCCAGGAAGGACCCTATCCCCAGATCGCCATGCGCCACCGGCATGGCATGCAATCCGGCCGCATGCAGCTTGCGCCGGTCCGCGTGCACGACTTGCGGAAAATGCGGATTGCCCGAAAGCCAGGTGACGACCGGATTCACCGCCGGCTGGTACGGATCGGGCGGGCCGTGCAGCACGGCATGCGTGCGCCCCTCGTCGGCAAATGCCATCACCAGCGTTCTCGCGTAGGCCTCCTGCCGGGCCTGCGCCGGCAGGCCCGCGTAGATTGCCTCGGTGGGTACATTGCTGCCCACGCCGCCGTCGACCCAACGCTGGCCCTCGAACTTCACATCCGCGAACAGGCCGGGAATGCCCATGGTGATGCGCCCCGCCAGTGCCAGCGGCATCTCGGGATAGGTCTGGTGGGAGAAATACACCAGGCGCTTTTCGGACTGGTTCCAGCCCGTGACCACCAGCTCCTTGAACCGACCCGGATCAAGCTGGCGCAGCAGATGCAGATCGGCAAAGGTCAGCATCTGGCCGCTGCGTTGCACGCTGAAATCGGGCGCGCGCAGCAGCGCCAGGCGTTGCTGCTGCGCGGGTGTGAACTCTGCCCACTGCGGCCGGCGCGTGATGTCATGCCAATGGCCGTCGAGGTACTGGGCGGCCGACTGGGCCACCATGCGGTCCAGCGTCTGCAACGCCGCACCGGCATCGAAGCCCAGGGCGCCGAGTTTCACGTCCGGGTAATTGCGCGCGAAGTCCGCGGGCGTCTTCAGCAGCGACAGAATTTCGGTACCGTTCAACAGCCGCTGGAAGTCCTTGGCGCAAACGCCTGCGGCCAGCAGGATGGCCGTCATGCCGCCCACCGAGTTGCCGGCCACGCGCTGCAGCG
>NZ_JAHCDD010000030.1 GCF_018413525.1 Acidovorax sp. CCYZU-2555 | reverse complement strand
GCCCGCGATCAAGGGAATGGCGCTCGGCGCCACGGGCTGCCATGCCTGCGGGTCGCTGGGGTCCAGCGGCAGGCCGCCTTCCCACGGCCGCCGGCAGCCGGCCTTGCGCCCCGCATGGCCCAGCTGTATTCCCGACACCGCACCCGCGGCCTTGATGGCCCTGGACACCGACGCCAGGCCCGCGATCTGCGCGTCGCGCCACAGACCGGCGTCGCCCAGCGTGATACGCCCTTGCGCGGCCACTGCCGTCGCCTCGACCATGACCAGTGCGGCGCCACCGCGCGCCAGGCCGGTGTAATGCGACAGATGCCAGGCGTTGAGGAAACCGTCCTGCGCCTGGTATTGGCACATGGGCGAGGCGGCAATGCGGTTGCGCAGCGTGATGGCCTTGAGCGAGAACGGTGTGAACAGAGAATTCATCGGAAGGCAGACAACGGATAGGGATGGCGCCAAGTATCCGAGCCAGCCCTCCCACCCACTTGCCGTTTTTGATTCTTGTCTTGCCTTTTCCGATGTTTCAGCGCCGCCGCGCCAACGCCGCGCAAGCAACGCGCGTACAGTCGCCACCAGCAACCACGCGCTTTTCCGGCACCCGAACATGTCCATAGAAACCCTGGCCCACGAGATGGGGAAAATTGCCCAAAACGACGGCGACCATGCAACCGCCATTGCGCGGCTGTCGCTGCACCGGCGCAGCGCCAGGACCGCGCCCATGCACTGCATCTACGGGCTGGGGCTGGGCATCACCGCCCAGGGCAGCAAGCAGGTCACGCTGAGCGAGCAGGTGATTGCCTACGGGCCGGGGCAATCGCTGCTGACTGCCGTGGATCTGCCGGTCATCGCCCATGTGACCCAGGCGGACCTGGCCCGGCCTTTCCTGGGCATGATGCTGCGCTTCGACGCCAGCGTGCTGCTGCCGCTGGCCACGGAGCTGGCGCTGCCGCCGCTGGCGCGCGCGCAGGCGCCCTGCATCATGTCGCTGAGCCCGCTGGAAGCGCCCCTGCTCGACGCCTTGATCCGCCTCGTGCGCCTGCTGAGCGAACCGCAGCTGATTGCCACGCTTGCGCCCTTGATAGAGCGCGAGATCATGGTCAGGCTGCTGTGCGGCCCGCACGGCCCCTATCTGCGCCAGCTGCTCTCGGCGGGCTCGCCCAGCCACCAGATCGCGCGCGCCATGGCCTGGCTCAAGCAGCATTTCAGCGGCGAGGTACGCATCGACGACCTCGCGGCCCTGGTGCACATGAGCCCGTCGACATTCCGCCAGCACTTTCGCAGCCTCACCGGCATGAGCCCCGTGCAGTACCAGCGCCAGCTGCGGCTGCAGGAGGCGCGCCAGCTGATGCTCAACCAGGCGCTGGACGCCGCCAGCACGGCGGCGCGCGTGGGCTACGAAAGCGCGTCGCAGTTCAGCCGCGACTACCGCCAGCTGTTCGGCGCGCCGCCGCAGCGCGATATCAGGCGCATGCAGCAGATGCCGCATGGCGACCCCGCCCTGGGGGTTGCGCCCCGCGCCTGACGCAGTCGCGTAGAATCGAGCCTGGGTGGCATGTCGTCTTGACGTGTCAGGAAAGCAGCGAAGGTCGGGCCGCCTCGCTGCGCCGTCACGTCCTCCTGATCCATGTTCAACATCCCTGTCGAATGGATGGCTGCCGCCATCTTCGCGCTCGCCCTGGCCCACACTTTCGCGGCCAAGCAATTCGAGCGTCTGTCCCACCGCTTTGCCCGCCACGCCGGCCTGTTCCATCTGCTCGGTGAAGTCGAGGTCGTCTTTGGCTTCTGGGCCATCGTGCTGATTGCTTTCATGGCCCTGTCCAGCGGCGCAGGCGCGGCGCTGCAATACGCCGAATCGCGCAACTACACCGAGCCCCTTTTTGTCTTCGTGGTGATGGTGATCGCGGCGTCGAAACCTGTATTGGCGATCGTCATGTCGACCGTCAACACGCTGGCGCGCTGGGCGCCGCTGCCCACTCCCCTGGCCAGCGCCTGGCTGGGCCTGGCCGCCGTGCCGCTCTTGGGCTCGCTGATCACCGAGCCCGCGGCCATGACCATCGCCGCGCTGATGCTCGCGCCGCAGATCTTCCGCCGCCATGTGCCCGAAGGCCTCAAGTACCTGGCGCTGGGCGTGCTGTTCGTCAATGTGTCCATCGGCGGCACGCTGACATCCTATGCCGCGCCGCCCGTGCTGATGGTCGCGGCCACCTGGGGCTGGGACAGCGCGTTCATGTTCGCCACTTTCGGCTGGAAGGCCGCGCTCGCGGTGCTGGTCAATGCCACGGTGGCGACCTTCTTCCTGCGCCAGCACCTGCGGCCCGCGCTGCCCGGCAATGACGCGCTCGATGCCGAAGCGCGCGTGCCGCTGACCGTGGTCGCCGTGCACCTGGCCCTGCTCGCGGGCGTGGTGCTGTCGGCCCACCATCCGGTGATTTTCCTGGGCCTGTTCCTGATGTTCCTGGGCTACACCCAGGCCTATGCGCGCCACCAGAGCCCGCTGATTCTCAAGGAAGCGCTGCTCGTGGGCTTTTTCCTCGCCGGGCTGGTGGTGCTGGGCGGAATGCAGCAGTGGTGGCTGCAGCCCATCGTGTCGGGACTGGAGCCGCTGGCGCTGTTCCTGGGCGCGATCGCGCTCACGGCGATCACCGACAACGCGGCGCTGACCTACCTGGGCTCGCTGATCGTCGGCATCTCGGACGAATCCAAGTACCTGCTGGTCGCGGGCGCCGTGGCCGGCGGCGGCCTCACCGTGATCGCGAACGCGCCCAACCCCGCGGGCGTGGCCCTGCTCAAGCGCGGCTTTGCCGACGAGACCGTGAGCGCGCTGGGGCTGCTGCTCGGGGCGCTGGGGCCCACGGCGGTGGCGGCAGCGGCGTTCATGTTTCTTTGACGCCGCAGCGCGCGCAGTGCCTCAGGGGCTGGCGACGATTTCCGTCTGCTCGCCCGTCTCCTGCAGACGCACCGGCAGCACCTTGACCAGGGCCTGGCGGAAATTGCCCAGGCGCAGCGGATCGAAGGTGCCCGACACACGCAGCGCCGCCACGGCCGGGTCGTGCACCACCAGCCGGGTCGGGCCATAGCGCTCGAACTCCACCAGCGCCTGCGACAGCGGCACATTGTCCAAGGTGATGCGGCCGTCGCGCCAGGGCGCGATGCCCGACGACGCCACGGCGGCGACTGCACCGCCGGCCACTTGCTGGCCCGCGGTCAGCAGCACGGCGGCGCTTTCGCCCGCGGCGCCGGTCACGCGCACCTTGCCCTCCTCCACGGCCACGCGCACCGGGCCGTCGGCCGTGTGGCGCACCGAAAAGCGCGTTCCCACCACCGTGACCTTGGTGTCGCCGGCCAATACATCGAACGGCCGCTGGCTGTCGCCCTGCACTTCGAACACCGCCTGCCCTTCAGGCAAGCGCACTTCGCGGCGCTGGCGATAGAGGCTCACTTCGACACGCGTGGCGGTGTCCAGGCGCAGCCGGCTGCCGTCGGGCAATTCCACGTTGAGCTGCTGGCCGCGCTGCGTCTCGAAGCTTTGCGCGAACACCGGCTGCTGCTGCCAATGGTTCCAGGCCAGATAGCCGCCACCACCGCTGAGCGAAAGAATGACGGCCGCGAGCGCGGCCTGCGGCGCGAGCAGCCCCTGCCACCAGGCGCGGCGGCCGTCTTCGGCTCGCGCCGCGGCTGCGGCCTTGTCTTGCGCCAGTTGGCGGCGCAGCTGCTCCACGCCGGCCAGCGGAAACGCGTCCATCTGGCGCCAATCGGCCTGCCAGCGCACATATGCGGCCTGGCGGTCGGGCCGGCCTGCGAGCCAGCGCTGGAATTCGGCATGGGTGTGCGCGGTATGCGGCGCGTCGCTGAAGCGCACGAACCAGTTCAACGCCTCGTCGTCAAGGTCGTCGGGGTCGCTGTCGGGCGGGTTGGCGATGGAGTGATCAGTCATACGAATGCCAGAGGCTACATGGAAGTAGACGCACGGGCCGGAAAAAACCCAACGCGTGCCGAATGCACAGCCGGCGGGCGCTCATTTTCGCACCCCGGATTGCTGCGCGGACGCTGGCGACGCGCCGCCCTGCATGTTGTCCTGGCAGGCGCGACAGGCCTGCATGCCCAGCTTGATGTGGCGCTCGACCATGGTCACGGAAATGCCCATCTGCCGCGCCACTTCGGCCTGCGACAGTCCGTCGAACTTGTGCAGCATGAACGCTTCGCGGCAGCGCAGCGGCAAAGCGCCAATGGCGGCGAGCAGCGCATCGACCGACTGGGCGGACATGGCGGCCGCTTCGGGCTCCAAGGCTTGAGGACCGGCGACGAGATCGATGGGGTCTTCGACCGCATCGCTCTCCAGGGACAGATGCGCGCCGCGCACTTCGCCGCGCCGGTGCTGATCGATCAGCAGATTGCGCGCGGTGCGATAGAGCAGTGCCCGGGGCTCGGCAACGGTCTCGCCCGATTGCTGCACCGCCAGCAGGCGCGCGTAGCTCTCCTGCGCAATATCGGCAGCGGTCTCACGGTCTCTGGCCGCCCCTTGCAGAAACCTCAGCAACTCTCGGTAATAACGTGTGACCACAGCAAAGGAAAAGGAAGACAGGCGCAAGACCCGCGCGGGATGGATCGCTTCCATCCGGGGGCGAGCAGGGCTCAAAGGGCGCAAGTATAGATCGCAAATGATATTCAATATCATTTGCACATCCTTCACAGGGACGCTCCTCCAAGGCAGGATGGCCGGGTGAGCAAGTGGCATTTCCATGAACAGCGTCTGCCTCAATAGTCCACGGCGACCGGCACCAGGCGCAGGCCGCTGCCCGTGGTCTGGACTTCATAGACCATCACGGTGCACATGCCGCCGTTTTTATGGATGCCCACTTCATAGTCCTTTCCGGCTTGCGGAATGAAGCTGACGGCATCGCGCACGAAATTGCGCTGATGAAAGATCAATTGCACGCCCGTGAACGAGACGGGTTCCGAAGACTTCATGCCGCTCAACAGGTTCTCGATCTGCACCGGCTTGCCCCCGGGAATCGAGAACTCCCAGTAATCGACTCTGGAGAAAAGCCGATTTCTCTGTATCAGACTGCGGGTGTGTTCCGACTGCGCAATGCCCATGCCGGCGCTTTTGCCCCGCCCCACCAGCGAGGCGAGTATCGCGGCCAGGCCGCCGTTGCCGATCTTGACCAGGGTGTGTGCGCCCAGCGGGCTTTGTATGAACATCACCGCAGGCCGACTTCTTTGGCCGAACAGGCGAATACGCGCCGAGTCACCGGATGGGCCGGGCTGCGCCGCCGCAGTCGATTTCACTTTCATTGCGCCAGCCACCCTGGAGAGAAACCCCGGAGCCAACAAACCGATTTTTCGCATATACATCGCCGCATCCTTGAAGCCGCGCACCGTTGAATGTCTTCTTGAAGCATTGGCAGCGACAGTGCTATCGATTCCAAAACGGCGTTCTTGAAGATGAACTATTAATTTATAACAACTAAGTGTTATTAAATATCAATAGGTTCCAACTATTTACAGTTTCTTTCGAAAGCGCTGGTGCAGCCCCTTGGGTGAAGCCTGGGGCTGTTTGTCTCGTCGTCATTGATGGAAAAAATCGATGCTCAGCGCGCAGATATATCGTTTTTCTTTATTGGTCAGTCTGTCTACAGTCGGTCTGTCAGCCACTCCACGTACAGGCATCTGCCATGAACTCCACGATCCTCTCCCCCGCCTCCCACCTGTCCGCGCCGATTCCGTTTCACCTCGCGTTTCCCGTGCACGACCTCGCCGAAGCGCGCGCTTTCTACGGTGAATTGCTCGGTTGTCCCGAAGGACGCAGCTCGGACGCCTGGGTGGACTTCAACTTCTTCGGCCACCAGATCGTCGCCCACCTGGCGCCCGAAGAGTGCGGCCAGCGCGCCCACAGCGCGGTCGACGGCCACAACGTGCCGGTGCGCCACTTCGGCGCCGTCGTTCCCATGGACCTGTGGCAGGCCATGGCCGACAAGCTGGTCGCGCGCGGCACGGACTTCGTCATCGAGCCCTACATCCGTTTCAAGGGCGAAGCGGGCGAGCAGGCGACGATGTTCTTTCTCGACCCTTCGGGCAATGCCGTCGAGATGAAGTCGTTCGCCGACCTGGGTTCGCTGTTCGCCAAATAAGACGCGTCAGCGCCCGGCCCTGGGCGCTGACGCGACCGCGTCGCGCAGGCATTGCGTGAGCAAGGCCACGGCCGGCGTGCTCGCGCGCGGGCGGGGCTGCAGCAGGCCGATCTCGCGGTGGAAAGTGTGCTCGCCCAGCGCCAGCACGCGCACGCCGGCCGGCAGCGGCAGATGCGCTTCGACCAGCGGCACCAGCGCCACGCCCACGCCCAGCGCGACCATGTGGATCAGCGCGGAAATCTCGTCGACTTCCACCGCGTCCTGCACGGCCAGGCCTTCGCGGCGCACGAAGCGCTCGACCATGCGTCCGCCAAAAGAGGTGCGTTCGTAGCGCAGAAACGGCTGGGACTGCAGCAGCGCGCGCCAGTCGCGGCCCTTGATGCCCGCGGGCACCAGCAGCACGAAAGCCTCGTGCACCAGCGGCTGCCAGGTGAGTTCGGGCAACATGCCGAACGGCGGGCGGATGATGAGCGCGGCGTCTATCTTGCCGGCGTCGAGGTCGTCCATCAGCCCCATGGAGATGCCCGGCGTCACATGCACGCGCAACTGCGGGTGGGCACTGCGCAATGCGCCTATCGCCCGCGCCAGCAAGGTGGGCTGGGCCGAGGCGATCGCGCCTATGCGCAGCAGGCCGGACGCACTGGTCTCGCCCGGCAAATCGGCGAGCTGGGCATAGAGCGCCTGGATCTGCTCGGCGCGCGCCAGCGTCGCCTGGCCCGCGGCATTGAGCGTGGCCGAGCGGCCGGTGCGATCGAACAGCGCAAAGCCCAGCGACTCTTCCAGCCGCTTGATCTGGCTGCTCACGGCCGACTGCGTGAGGCCTATGCGTTCGCCGGTCGCGGCAAACGTGCCATAGCGGCACACGGCAATGAACGTCTTGAGTTCGCTCAGCATGGTTCAGCCCGGCACGGCCACCTGCGGTGCCGCGCCTTCCACGGGCTCGCCGCGCGCCAGCGCATCGGCCACGGCGTTCTTGTGGCGCGGAATCCAGCGCAGCTGCACGCTGTCGAACAACGGCAGCAGCGCGCGCGCCTGGGCATAGATATCCGCCAGGCGCACGATGGGCTTGGGGCTGGCCTGGCTCAGTTGTTCCGCAAGGATGCTGTTGTCGGTATGCAGCAGCACAGCGCGCACCTGCTGGGCGTTCAGCCATTGCAGCGCGTGGATAGCGGCCAGCGCCTCGGCCTCGTTGTTGCAGCCCGAGTGGGCGATGGCCTGGCTGAAGCTGCGCGTGCTGCCGTCGGGCGCATAGGCAATGCCGCCTATGCGCATGCGCCCAGGGTTGGGCGTTGCGCTGCCATCGATGTAGACCGTCCAGAGTTGCGAATCCATGCGGCGAGCTTACCCGCATCGCGGGGCGCCGCGCGCCGATGAAGGCCGTTTTCCTACAGCGGCGCGCGAATCAGCGCACTACATTGATCAGCGTAGTCACTCGCCAAGGACCCGGGCCATGAAGAAAGCCGAGAAGAAGACCAGCGCCGCCGTTGCCAAGACCGTCGCCAAGCAAAAGGACATCCAGGCCAAGCAGAACGCCGCCGACAGGAAGCCCAGGAAGACCAAGCCTTCGCAACCGGCTCCCGGTCCGGGACGCAAGGCGCAGGCCGCCCCAATGAGCCGCCAGCCGCTGACCAAGCCCGGCAACGAGGCGCAGATGCAGCAGCCGCCGCAGTACGATGCGCCCGCCTACCAGGGCAGCGGCAAGCTCAAGGGCATGACGGCGCTGATCACCGGCGGCGACTCGGGTATCGGCCGGGCCGTGGCGATCCTGTTCGCGCGCGAAGGCGCGAATGTCGCCATCGCCTATCTGAACGAACACGAAGACGCGGCCAGGACCTGCGCCCTGATCGAGGCCGAAGGCACGCAGAGCGTCTCCATTTCGGGCGACATCAAGGACGCGAAGTTCTGCGCCGACATGGTGAAAAAAGTCGTCAAGCGCTTTGGCGGGCTCAACATCCTGGTGAACAACGCCGCGTTCCAGCAGCATGCGGATTCGCTCGAAGACCTCAGCGATGAGCGCATAGAGGAAACCTTTCGCACCAACATCTTCGGCTACATGCACATGGCCAGGGCCGTCGTGCCGCATCTGTCGCGCGGCGACTGCATCATCAACACCGGCTCGGTGACCGGACTGCGCGGCAGCGCGAAGCTGCTCGACTACTCGGCGACCAAGGGCGCGATCCACGCATTCACCAAGGCGCTGGCGTCGAACCTTGCGGGCCAGGGTATTCGCGTCAATGCGGTCGCCCCCGGGCCCGTGTGGACGCCGCTCAACCCCGCCGACAAGCGCGGCGACGACCTCGCGGAGTTCGGCCAGGACACCGACCTGGGCCGCGCCGCCCAGCCCGACGAAATTGCGCCCGCCTATGTGTTCCTGGCCGCGCCCAGCTGCGCGAGCTACATCACCGGCATCGTGCTGCCGATCACGGGCAGCGTGGGGGGCTGAGCGCCCAAGGCCTTTGGCGCCAATCTTTGACGTTACACTTACCTACCGAAAGGTAAATAGGGTTTTCACCCTGTTCAGGGCACCGCCGCGCGCAGAGGCAACGCATTGCATCGCGCGCCGGGTCACCTATACTTTTCCTTCCACCAGAACAAAAATGGGAGCACGATGGCAACTCGTCGTCCAAAAGAAGACACGGCCGCAGCGACCGAAAGCTTTCGGCCGCGCGTAGACAACCGTCCGGAACAGATCATAGGCATCGCCTGCCGGCTGTTCGCACGCCGCGGCTACGAAGGCACATCGCTGCGCGACATCGCCGAAGAAGCCAAGATCACCAAGGCCGCGCTGTACTACCATTTCCCCAACAAGGAAGCGCTGTTCCACCGCATCGTGCTCGACTCGCTGCGCGCGCTGATCGACTCCGTGCGCGCCGCGGTCGACGCCGCGCCCACGCCGCTGGAGAAAGTGCGCCAATACATGCTGGTCTCGGCCGATTTCATGGACGCCGACCGCGACTCCTGGATGGCCGGCTCGAACGCATTCTGGATGGGCGCCGAAAGCGAACAGCGCACCATGACCATCGCGCTGCGCAACGAATACGAAAGCCTGCTGCGCAGCTGCATTTCGGACGCCATGGAGGCGGGCATATTCAAGCCGCACAACGTCGCGCTGACCGGGCGCTTTCTGCTGTCGTCGCTCAACCAGATGACACGCTGGCACAACCCCAAGGGGGCCATGTCGACACGCGAAGTCATCGAGGAATATCTCGACATGGCGCTGCACGGGTTGAAGGCCTAGAGCGCGCGGCTGGGGCCGGCAGGCGCCTAGACTGCCAATGCGATCTGGTTGCGGCCTCTGCGCTTGGCTTCGTACAAGGCCTTGTCGGCCGCATTTACCAGCAGGGTGGCCGCAGCGTCGGCGGCGCAATGGCTGGTGCAGACAATGCCTATGCTGACCGTGATGCGCACCACGCCCGTGAGCTCGGTGCCCAGCGACATGCCCTCGACCTGCAGCCGCAGAAACTCCGCTAGCTTGGCCGCGCTCGCGGCGTCGGTGTCCGGCAGCAAAATGGCGAACTCCTCGCCGCCATAGCGCGCGACCACGCTGCCCGGGCGCTGCACCACATGCGTCAACACGCGGGCGAAGCTCTTGAGCACTTCATCGCCAAAAGGATGGCCATGGGCATCGTTGAGTTGCTTGAAATGGTCGACATCGAGCATCAACAGCGACAGCGCGGAGCCGAACTGGCGGGATTCGCGCCACGCGGCGTCCAACACTTCATCGAAGCGCCGGCGGTTGGCCAGTGCCGTCAAGGCATCCTTGCCCGCGAGCGATTCCAGATGCTGGGTCAGCTTGCGCAGCTCTTCCTGCTGGCGGCGTGAGGCCGTGACATCGACATGCGAGAAGAAACTGCTGCCATTGGCCTGGGTGCCGCGCAGCTCGACGATGCGCACCCAGCGGTTTTGCGGCAGCGCCAGCACATAGGGCGCACCCGAAAAGCGTTGCCGCTCCTTGAGGATGGCAACACCTCTGGCATAGCCCGCCGTCGGCTCTTCGCGCCGCCAGGTTTCGGCATAGACCGCATCGAACTGGAGCCCGCTCAGGCTGTCGATGTCGGGCAGGCCATAAAGCACCAGGAATGCGTGGTTGGCCCAGACGGCCCGGTCCTGCTCGTCGACCATCAGAATGCCGTCGGCCAGGCTTTCCAGCGCCCTGGCCGTATCGGCGGAAATCTGGCCCGGCAGCTGTACCAGTCTGGGGTTGATGCGATCCTGCATGCCCGGCAGCAGGGGCGTGGTCTTGCGCCACAGCCGCACCCGCCCGAAAGCCCCGAGCGATACCGACGCCGCGCGCACCCGGTAGCCATGGTGGTCGAACTCGAAAGCGCGCTGCTGCTGGTGGTGGCGCTGCACGCCTTCCTCGACATAGCGCTCCATGGCCGGCAGCTCGTCCTCGCTGAGCCGGCTCAGATAAAAGCGCCGAAGATTCTCGCGGTAGTCCTCTCCTTCATGCACCTGGCCCGCATGCTCGGGAAAGAACTGCACGAAGGTGTCGTTCCAAAGCAGCGTCCTGTGCCTGGTGTCGAAGACACAGACGGCCACTTCGAGTTGGTCAAGAGCCAGTGCAACCAGGCGCAGGATGGAGATCAACGGTTTCTTGGGAAGAGAAGGAACCGGGGAATTATCGGTGAAGTCCCGGCAGGCGGGTTTGCAGATGAAAAAAATGCCGGACAAGCCGGCATAGGATGAACGGAACGCGCCGCGCTGACGGGCGTCAACCGCAGCCCGCTCACACTCTCAGAGTTCGTAGACCACGCCTTGCTCCGCGAGCGCCTGCAGGCCGATGGTCTGCGCGGCCTGCGGCAGCTCGGCCGCATGCGCCAGCAGGTCGGCGCGGTCCCAACTGTGTTGCTCGACCAGCTGCAATACATTCTGCAGTTGCGCCTCGTCGGGAAGGTGCTCGGTCAGGTTGCGGTACAGCAAGCGGATCACCGCCTGCATGCTGTGGCCGCCGGCCAGGTGGTCCAGAATGCCGTTGGCCTGCACGCCATCGGCCAGCGCCTGGATGCCATATGCGTCCACATAGGCAATCAGCTCGCCCACCAGCGCCCGGTCGTCGAGCGCATCCGCGCCCAGCACGGCGCCAAGCATGCGCAGCGCCTGGCCGGCCGCGCCGTCCAGGTCCAGCGCGACCGCATGGTCGGCAAACCGCAGGCGCTCCACGCCCTGGAGCTGGTCGCTGCCGCCGTCAAAGGCCGCGCCGCGCACTATCCAGCCACCCCGGTCATCGCGTTGCCACTCGTAGTCGGCCGCATCGCCGCCATAGGCGACGGTATCGACACCGGAACCGGCGTCTATGCGCCCGTCGCCCGGCTGCGCAACAAACACCTCGTCGCCATGCGAGCCCAGCACGGGGCCGTCATAGGCGGTGAATTCCAGCCCCATGCGCGCCAGCGCGTCCAGGTCCATGGCCTGCGCCGTGACGGCCAGCTCCGCCGCGATCTGCACCAGTTGCGCATTCGAATGCCCGCTGGCCGGCAATTCCAGCAGCGCCTGCAACTGCGCCGCATCGGGCGCATGGCCCACGATATTGGTATGCAAAAGCGTCAACAAGGCCGCCGGGTCGGCATCGCCGGCCAATGCCGTGAGCAAGCCCAGGTTCTCGGCGAGCTGCGACGCACCGCCCAGCCCAAGGGCATCGACATAGGCCATCACATGGCCGACCAGGGCCGGACTGTCCAGCCCGGCCTGGCCCCACAGCGAGAACACCAGGCGCGCGGCCTGCGCCGCCGACGCATCCTGCCCTTCGCCCGCCAGGTCCAGCGCTACCCCGCCATCGTCGAACACCACACGTTCCATGCCCGGCAGCGGCGTGGCCTTGCTGCCGGAGCTGGTGGCGATACTCCACAGTGCCATGTCACTGCGCTGCAGCACATAGTCGTCGCGCGCGCCGGAGTAACGCACTGCGTCGATACCCGGGGTGGCCGGGGGCGGCACGGGCGGGGCCGGGGGCTGGGGTACCGGTGGTTGAGGCGCCGGGGGCTGGGGTGCCGGGGGCTGGGGTGCCGGGGGTGAGGGCGGCGACGGTGGCTTGGGCGCTGCAGCCGCCATCAGCTGATAGGTCGCCTCCATCCCATCCTCGCCATCGCTGAGTTCCAGTGCTATCGATGCCTCGCCCGCCGCCGCTGCGGTGAATGTCGCTCCTGCTATTGCGGCATTGATCTGCGCTGCCGTGCCGCTGAGCTGTACGCCGCCCGCGTCTGGGTCTATGTCGTCCAGGCCAATGAGCGTGCCATTGACCGCGATCAGCGTCAGCGTCAGCGGTGCGTCGTCGCCATCGTCGTCGTGCACCGTGAAGTCGGCCAGCGCCGCGGCCTGGCCCACGGTCACGCCCTGTGCCAGTTCGGGCAGGCCGGCCAGCACCGGGGCGTCGTTGATGGCCGTGATGTTCACCACCGTGCTGCCGCTGGCGGGCGGCATGTCGCTGCCGTCGCTGAAGCTCCACGCGATGGACACGCTCTCGGGCGGGGCATCGCTGGTGTTGGCATAGGTGAGCGAACTCAGGGCCTGGTTCACGCGCGCCTGCGTGGCTTGGGCGTTGAAGCGCACGGTCAGCTGGCCCTGCGCCTGGAAATGGCTGCCTATGCTTGTTCCCGACAATGCAACGCCGCCGTCATCGGTCAACACCAGCGCGCCGCTGGCGCCAAACATATCCTGCGCATGGGCGCCACCGCTGCGCGCCAAGGTCAGGCTGGCGCCGGCGTAATGGCCCTGGGAGGCAAGCTCGGCGTCAAACACCGCGATGGCGTCATCAAGCACCACGGGCAAGCCATTTTCGTCATAGCTGACCTCGCCGCCCAGCGTATCGACGGGAATGCTCGAAGGGTTGAACAGGGAGTCCAGGCTGCCGTCGGCGTTCAGGCGAATCAGGCTGAATTCATACTTGTTGCTTGCGCTGAAGCTGCGCCCGGCCACCACGATCTTGCCGTCGGGTTGCAGGATGACGCTTTGGCCATAATCATCGCCGCCATCCACATCCAGCAAGCGCTTTCCTCCATCGCCAAAGCCCTGGTCCAGGCTGCCATTGGCGTTCAGGCGGATCAGTAAGAAGTCGGATTTGTCGTATCCGATCAAGCTGTGTCCGGCCACCACGATCTTGCCGTCGGGCTGCAGGATGACGCTTTGGCCAAAATCATGGCCGCTATCTACATCCAGCAACAGCTCGCCTTTGTCGCCAAAGCCCTGGTCCAGGCTGCCATTGGCGTTCAGCCGGATCAGGCTGAAGTCATTGTTGTTGCTCGCGTTGACGCTGTATCCGGCCAACACGATCTTGCCGTCGGGCTGCAGGATGACGCTTTGGCCAGAATCATTGCCACCTACATCCAGCAACAACCTGCCTCCATCGCCAAAGCCCTGGTCCAGGCTGCCATTGGTGTTCAGGCGGATCAGGCTGAAGTCATACTGGTTGCTCGCGTTGAGGCTATACCCGGCCACCACGATCTTGCCGTCGGGCTGCAGGATGACGCTTTGGCCATAATCATTGCCGCTACCTACATCCAGCAATAACTTGCCTGTGCCGCCAAAGTCCTGGTCCCAGCTACCATTGGCGTTCAGGCGGATCAGGCTGAAGTCATAGTTGGAGCCGTTGTAGCTGTGCCCGGCCAACACGATCTTGCCGTCGGGCTGCAGGATGACGCTTTGGCCATAATCATTGCCGCTACCTACACCCAGCAACAACTTGCCGGTGTCGCCAAAGCCCTTGTCCAGTCTGCCATCGGCATCCAGACGGATCAGTAAGAAATTGTTTTTGTATCCGTTCCAGCTGTATCCGGCCAACACAATCTTGCCGTCGGGCTGCACGGCGATGCTTTGACCAGAATCTGCGCTGCCATCCACATCCAGCAATTGCTTGCCGCCATCGCCAAAGCCCTCGTCGAGGCTGCCATTGGCGTTCAGTCGGATCAGGCTGAAGTCTTTGTTGCGGCTCGTGTTGACGCTGTACCCCGCCAACACGATCTTGCCATCCGCCTGGAGGGTGACGCTGTAGGCTTGATCCCATGGATCCTCTTGATCCCCCACGAGCACCAGCAGCTTGCCGCTGCCCGTGGGCACGGCAAAAGTGGGCGCGGTATCGACCGGCGCGGCCACCGCCATAAAGGCATAGTGGCTTATGGCACTGGTCTGGCCGTCATGGGCCGTGATCTTCAGATGGCCCTGGCCGACGGCATCGGCGGTGAATGTGGCGTCGGCCAATGCGGCGCTGATCTGCGCGGCCGTGCCGCTCAGCTGTATTCCCGGCGCGTCGGGGTTGTCATCGGTCAGCCCCCCAAGGATGCCGCCCACGCGTCCCAGGCCCACTGACACTTCCAGGGTCACGGTCAGCTCGCCATCCACGGCCCCCCCGGCATGGGCGACCACGATGTCTGCCAGCGCCGCGGCCTGGCCCACATGGACAAACTGCGCCACCGCGGGAATGCCCGTCAGTACCGGCGCGCCCTGAACCATGATCTCCAGGCCGCCAATGTCCTCCTTGCCGTGGACATCGCTGGAGTCCAGCGTCGCTCCCCCGCCGCTGTCCATGGTCACCCTGTCCACGGGCAGCGCGGTCCGGCCCTCCAGGCGGACGCCCGCAAGCTGAGCATCCCCAAGGCGTTCGAAAATACGAGAGCGTGAGTTCGGCATATCAGAGACTCCAGTGAATGGTGGAACGCAAGCGGCTTCACTTTTCGGCAAGGACTTCCGCCTGATGTTGAGTGTGTTGCGCGCCGCGCTCCCAGGTTCCATGCCATCGTGCCTTGCCGGGCGGATCGCGCCGATTCCAACGCGATCGATGCCGAAACAACGCCGTTACCGCATACCGCGCGCACGCTTGTTTTCTCCTGACCTTTGCACACCCCTCTAGGGTTAGCCCCCATTCTTTAACTTACCTGCCGAACGGTAGAATTATTTTCATCAGGAAGGCCCAAGCCCTTGCCGGGGCATGCGCAAGGCATGCCACGCACTTTCACAAAGGATTGCAGCAGCATGTTGATTCGACATTTACGCCTCGGTCTTGCCGCCCTTGTCGCCACTTTCTGCGCTGTCGCGGCGCAGGCGCAGCCGGCGCAGAGCTTTCCCAGCAAGCCGGTGCAAATCATCGTGCCCTATGCCGCGGGCGGCGTGACCGACATCCTGGCGCGCATCGTGGCCCAGCGCCTGTCCGAACGCTGGAAGCAGCCGGTGATCGTCGACAACCGGCCCGGCGCGGGCACGGTGATAGGCACGGCCGCCGCGGCCAAGGCGCAGGGCGACGGCCATACCCTGCTGATCACGGCATTTGGCTTCACGGCCAACCAGGTGCTGGTGCCCAACCTGCCCTACAACCCGGCAGCGCTCGCTCCGCTGGCGATGCTCGCCGATTCATACAGCTATCTTTATGTGAATGCCGCGGTGCCGGCCAACAACATTCCCGAGCTGATCGCCTATGCCAAGGCCCATCCGGGCATGACCTTCGCCTCGTCGGGCAATGGTTCGAGCCCGCATATCGCGGCCGAAGGCTTTGCCGGGCGCACCGGCATAGACATCGTGCATGTGCCCTACAAGGGCAATGGGCCCGCGATCAACGATCTCGTTGGCGGCCAGGTGCAGGCGCTGTTCGACAGCTCGGCGACGATGAGCTTTGTGCAGACCGGCAAGCTCAAGGTGCTGGGCATAGGCAGCACCGCGCCCATCAAGCGCTCGCCCGACATCGTGCCCATCGCCAAATCGGGCGTGCCTGCGCTCGCCGACTTCACGGCCAGCGGCTGGTTCGGCATGTTCCTGCCCTCTTCCACGCCGCTGGAGCTGCAAAAGAAGATCTACGCCGACGTGCAGGCCGTGCTCGAGACCAAGGACATGCACGACGCGATCTACAAGACCGGCCTGGAGCCCGCGCTGATGACGCAGCAGGGCTTTGCCGACTACCTCAAGAAGACGCTCGCCAACTGGGCGCCCGTGATACGCGAACGCAAGATCCGCCTCGACTGAGACTCCAGAATGACACACACCACCACTTCCATTCCCGACATGCCCGCGCTGGGCCGCCTCGCCGGCCGGCGCATCGTCGTCACGGGCGCGGGCTCGGGCATAGGCGCGGCCATTGCCCGGCTGTTTGTCGCCGAAGGCGCAAAAGTTGCGGCGATAGACCAGAACGTCGCCGGAATCCATGCGTATTTCCAGCCCGGTGACGGCATCGCGCTCAAGGCCGATGTCTCCAACGAAGCCTCGGTGGGCCAGGCCATAGACAGCGCGGCCCAGGCGCTGGGCGGCATCGACGGGCTGGTGAACGCCGCCGGCATCGCCAACGGCGAACTGCTGAGCGAAGTGAGCCTCGAAGACTGGCGCCGCGTGATCGACGTCAATCTCACGGGCAGCTTTCTGCTGGCGCGCGCCTGCTACCCGCATCTGCGCGCGGTGCAAAACAGCACCATCGTCAATTTCTCGTCGGGCCAGGGCCTGCAGCCGTTCATGCGCCGCGGCGCCTATGCGGCGTCCAAGGCCGGCGTGATCTCGCTGTCGAAGTCGCTGGCGATGGAATGGGCGCCGATACGCGTCAACACCATCTGCCCGGGCGCGGTCGACACGCCCATGGTGCGCAACGGCTACGACCCCGAAGTGCTGCGCACCCAGGTGGGCGCGCGCTATGCGCTGGGCCGCGTCGCCGAAGCCGTGGAGATTGCGCGCGCCGCGCTGTACCTCACGGGCGGCGAATCCTCGTTCATCACCGGCGTCGCCCTCGCGGTGGACGGCGGCCGCAGCTACCACTGACCGAACTCTCTTCCTCTTGCCTCCATGACACAGAACCCTACTCTTTCCGCCGCCGACCCCTATGCCGCATTCCGCGAGGAACTGCTGGAATTCACGCGCCAACCCGAACTCGCCGCGCTCAAGGAGAAAGTGCGCAGCAACCAGAAGATGTCGCGCGCGGAGTACAGCGCCTGGCAGAAGGCGCTGCATGCGCGCGGCTGGGGCGCGCCCAACTGGCCCGTCGAATACGGCGGCACGGGCTGGGACCTGCAGCAGCGCTACCTGTTCGAGGAAGTCACGGCCCAGGCCGACTGCCCGCCGGCCTACCACCATGGCATAGGCCACATCGGGCCGGTGATCATGCATTTCGGCAGCGACGCGATCAAGGAACGCTTCCTGCCGCGCATTCTCGACGGCAGCGAGCACTGGTGCCAGGGCTACTCCGAGCCCGGCGCGGGCTCCGATCTGGCTTCGCTCAAGACCACGGCGGTGCGCGACGGCGACGACTATGTGCTCAACGGCCAGAAGATCTGGACTTCGCACGCCCAGGAAGCCGACATGATGTACACGCTGGTGCGCACCTCGAACGAAGGCCGCAAGCAGGCCGGCATCTCGCTGCTGCTGGTGCCGCTGGACACGCCCGGCATCGAAGTGCGCGCCATCCACACCATTGACCAGTGGCACCATGTCAACGAGGTCTTCCTCAACGACGTGCGCGTGCCGGTGAAGAACCTCGTGGGCGTCGAAGGCGAAGGCTGGAAATGCGCGAAGTTCCTGCTCGACCGCGAACGCCTGTCGCCGGCCACCGTGCCGCGCCTGGCGCGCCAGCTCGAACAGGTCGCAGAACTGCTGGCGCGCAAGATGCAGGCCCACCCCGGCCTGCCCAGCATCCACGCGCTGCAGGAGCGGCTGTTCCTGGCCCAGGCCTCGACCCGGGGCGCGCGCCAGATGCTGCTCAGCGCCATCCAGGAAGAGATGCAGGGCACGCTGGCATCGTCCAAATCGTCGGCGCTCAAGCTCCACACCTCGGAGCTGTCGCAGCAGATCGTCGGCATTGCCTTCGACATCGCCGGCCCCGAATACGCGGCGCGGCTGGTGCCCGAAGTCGCAGCGCCCGATGGCAGCGACGACCTCGACATCGAACGCCAGCTGACCCATACCTATTTGTTCTACCGTTCGCGCACCATCGCCGGCGGCACCAGCGAAGTGCAGAAGAACGTGATTGCCCGCGACCTGTTTGGAGCCTGAGATGACTTTCAATGTGACCCCGATGTTTCCCGGCGATCTCTACGATTCGACCGACCGCATGGCCGCCGCGGGCGCGGCCCAATGGAGCCAGATTCTCGAACTCGGCTGGCAAGGCGTGCTGGTCGGCGAGGACCATGGCGGCGTGGGCGCGTCGCTGGCCGAGTTCTCGGCGATCGCCGAAGCCGCGGGCCGCCATGCGCTGGCACTGCCGCTGATCGCGCGCTGCGTGGTCGCGCCCATGCTGCTGGCCGCGGCGGGTGCGTCAGATACGGCGCGCGCGCTGCTGGCGCAACTGTCGGCGGGCGAAGCCTCCGTGTGCCCGGTGCTGGGCAGCGAGGTGCAGGCCACGCCCGACGGCAAGGGCCAGCTGCGCCTGCAAGGGCGGCTCTTGGGCGCCGACCTGAGCGCCGACGCCAGCCATCTGCTGTTCAACACCGCCACCCAACTGGTGCTGATCGATGCCAAGGCGCTGCCCGCAGCGCGCTACTTCCAGGGCCTGGACGGCCGCCGCACCGCCGACATCGCGCTCGATGGCATCAGCATTGATGCCGGCCAGGTGCTGCTGCAGGGCGATGCCGTGCCCGCCGCGGTCAAGGCCGCGAGCGATACCGGCGCGGTGATGACCAGCGTGCAGACCGTGGGCGCGCTCGGCGCCCTGGTCGAGCAGACGATCGAATACCTCACGACGCGCAGCCAGTTCGGCGTGCAGCTGTCGACTTTCCAGGCGCTGCGCCACCGGCTGGTCGAAATGTACGTGGCCTACGAGAGCGCACGCGGCCTGGTCAAGGACGTGACCGAGGCGCTGTCGGCCGACGCCGCGGCCGATCCGCGCGACGCGGCGCTGACCAAGCTGTATCTCGCCAGCGTGGGCCGGACTGTGGCAGAGTCGGCGATCCAGCTGCACGGCGGCATGGGAATGACCACCGAAATGCCGGCCGCGCGCCTGGCCATGCACACCTTGATGTGCAATGTGCAATACGGCGATCGCTTCCATTACCTGGATGCGCTGTCGGCGCAGATGGCGAACGATGTGGCGGCGTTGGCCGCCTGAGATCTTGACGAGAGCCGTTCGGCCTAGCCTGTGGAAGACCGCACTTCGACAGGCTCAGTGCGAACGGGATTTTGACCGTGATGCCCTCCCCCGAACGGCTTGGTTTGATCATTTTCCGCAACGCTGACCCCATGCAAACAATCCACTCCCTCTTCTTCCCCGAATCGGTGGCGCTGATCGGTGCCTCCTCCGACCCGGAGCGCATCGGCGGCCGCGTGCTGCGTTTCATGCGCGAAGGCGGCTACCAGGGCACGATCTACCCGATCAACAAGGGCGAAGCCCTGGTCCAGGGCCTCAAGGCCTATAAGAACATCAGCGAAGTGCCGGGCCCGGTCGACCAGGCCGTGATCATCATTCCCGCGGCCGGCGTCGAAACCGCGCTGCGCGAAGCCGTGGCCAAGGGCGTCAAGTCGGTGCAGATCCTCACCGCGGGCTTTGCCGAGATCGACGAGGCCGGCAAGGCGCTGCAGCAGAAACTGGTCGACATCTGCCGCGAAGCCGACGTGCGCATGCTGGGCCCGAACTCGCTGGGCCTGCTCAATCTGTCCAACCAGTATTCGGCGACGTTCTCCACCGCGCTCAACGGCCTGCGCCCGGTCAAGGGCCATATCGCGCTGGCCACGCAAAGCGGCGCGTTCGGCTCGGCCACCTATGGCATGGCTTCGCTGCGCGGCCTGGGTTTCTCCAAGATCATCGCCACGGGCAACGAAGCCGATGTCGATGTGGCCGAATGCATCGACTACCTCGCCGACGACGCCGAGACCCGCGTCATCTGCGCGGCCGTCGAGTCGTGCAAGGACGGCAACCGCCTGCGCCTGGCCCTGCTCAAAGCCGCCAAGGCCGGCAAGCCGGTGCTGATCATGAAGGCCGGGCGCACCGAAGTCGGCGCCTCGGCCGCGGCCACGCATACCGGCTCGCTGGCCGGCAATGACACGGTCTACGACACGGTGTTCGCCGAGTGCGGCGCCTACCGCCCGCAGTCGATCGAGGAGATGCTCGACATCGCCTATGTCTGCGCGGTCACGGGCGCGCTGCCCGGCAACTCCGAAGTCGCGATTCTCACGGGCTCGGGCGGCATAGGCATTCTGATGGCCGACCATGCGAGCGACCATGGCCTGGCGCTGCCGCCGCTGTCGGCCCAGGGCAGCGCCGCAGTGCGCGAAGTGCTGCCCTTCGCGGTCGCGGCGAATCCGCTGGACACCACGGCCCAGGTCACGGCCGTGGCCAGCGGCGTCACGCGCACGCTGGACGCGCTGCTGACGCATTCGTCGTATGGCACCGTATTCGCGTATCTGGCCCATGTCGGCCTGTCGCCCAGCCGCTTCCAGTCGACCAGCGATGAGCTGATCGCGCTGAAGAAGAAATTCCCCGATCGCGGCATCGTGATGGTGATGCTGGCGACAAAGGAAGTCGCGGCCGCGCTCGACGCGCACGGCATTCCATCGTTCGCCGACCCTTCGCGCGCGGTGCTGGCCCTGGCCGGCGCGCGCCGGCTCGCCAGCCGCCATGCGGCGCTGTACGCGCCCTCGTCGGCCCAACGTTGCACGCGCGCGCTGGGCGATGTGTCCACCGAAGCCGCGGCCAAGAAGGTGCTGGCCGAGGCCGGCCTGCCCATGCTGCCCGAAAAGGTCTGCACCAGCGCCGACGACGCCGCGGCCACGGCGACGGCGTTCGGCTTTCCCATCGTCGCCAAGATCTCCTCGCCCGACATCGCCCACAAGACCGAGATCGGCGGCGTGATGCTCAACCTGCAGGACGCCGAAGCCGTGCACCACGCCTATGGCGAACTGCTGCGCCGCGCCGACAAGGCCGCGCCCACGGCGCGCATCGACGGCGTGCTGATCACGCCCATGCTCAAGGGCGGCGTCGAAACCATCATGGGCATTCACATGGACCCGACGTTCGGCCCCATGGTGATGTTCGGCTCGGGCGGCACGGCCGTGGAACTGTTCAAGGACGTGGCCTTCGCCTCGGCCCCGGTCAACGCTGCGCGCGCGCGCGAACTGATCGATGCCGTGCAGTCGTCGCGCCTGCTGCGCCAATGGCGCGGCGGCCCGCAGTACGACGAGCAGGCGCTGGTCGAGGCGATCTGCAAGCTGTCGGAGTTTGGCCAGGCGCATGCCGATGTGCTCGAAAGCATCGATGTCAATCCGCTGGTGGTGCGCGAAAAAGGCGCGGTCTGCCTGGATGCGGTGATTACACTGCGCTGAATCCCGGAGACAAGACATGACCCAGAACCTCGAAGAAAAACTGCAGGCCCTGCTAGACCGCGAAGCCATTCGCGAAGCCATGTACGCCTACTGCCGCGGCATAGACCGCGGCGACGAAGCCGCGCTGCGTTCGGCCTATTGGGAAGACGGCACGGACCGGCATGGCGCCTACAACGGCAGCGCCAGCGGCTTCATCGAAAAGGCGCTCCAGTCGCGCAGCAGCGGGCTGCGCATGATCCACCAGGTCAGCAATATCTCCATCGTGCTCGAAGCCCGGCATGCAGCCGTCGAGAGCTATTTCCAGGCCTTCCAGCACGACACCGACCCGGCGACGGGCGGGCTGCGCGAGACCTTTCTGTGCGGTCGCTACGCCGATCGCTTTGAAAAGCGCGGCGACGAGTGGCGCATCGCCGCGCGCACCGTGATCTATGACTGGATGAAGGAAGCCCCCGCGCCCGAAGGCGACGAAGCCACGCGCTTTGGCGTGCGCGCGCCGCAGGGGCAGATGAAGCCCGATGATGCCTGGTATGCGCTGCTGCGCCAGCAGCC
The DNA here is from genome assembly GCF_018413525.1 of Acidovorax sp. CCYZU-2555. Classification (GTDB taxonomy): domain Bacteria; phylum Pseudomonadota; class Gammaproteobacteria; order Burkholderiales; family Burkholderiaceae_C; genus Comamonas. Next base: position 36,089 of record NZ_JAHCDD010000030.1, on the reverse strand, counting down.
GTTTGCCAAGTAAATTGCCCTGCATCACCTGGGCCGCGCCAACGGTTGGCCGGCCGTCCCAGGGGCAATTCAGGGCGCGCGTTCTGCGCCGCCCCGAAATTTTTTAGCCGCTAAATTCCACCACGCTATTTCTTCCAGCCGTTCATGTCGAGCGCCGCCATCACGGTGTTCGACAGCCCGCCGTCGACCAGCAGATCGACGCCATGCACATAGGCTGCGTCCCGGCTCAACAGGAAGGCGACCACGCCCGCCATGTCGTCGGCTTCGGCCATGCGGCGCAGCGGAACGCGGCTGGCGCGCTGGGCATGGGCGTCGGGCGTCGAATAGGCCGCGGCCGTGCCCGGCGTGATGGTCAGGCCCGGTGAAAACGCGTTCACGCGAATGCCGTCAGGCCCCCATTCGTTGGCCAGTTGGCGCACCAGCATCAGCGCCGCGGCCTTGCTCGCGCTGTAGGCGCCCAGCGGCGCCTGGGCATTGGTGCCCGACACCGAGGCCGTCACCACCACCGCGCCGCGGCTGGCCTTGAGCGCAGGATAGGCGGCCTTGGCCAGCAGCCAGGGCGCGCGCACATGCACGGCAAACACTTTGTCCCAGTCGTCGACGGCGTAGTCGGCCAGCGGCCCGGGAATCGCAAATCCCGCATTGCTGACCAGCGCGTCCAGGCCGCCGAAGGCCGCGCTCGCGGCGACGATCTCGGCGGGCAGCGCCGGGTCGGCGATATCGCCGGCCACGGCAATCGCCTCGCCGCCCAGGGCCTGCACTTCGGCGATCACCGCCTGAAGATCGCCCACGCGCTGGTCCGACAGCACCAGTTTCGCGCCGCCGCTGGCCGCTGCGTCACGCGCCAGCCGCAGGCAGATCGCACGGCCTATGCCGCGGGCAGCGCCCGTCACAATCGCTCGCATGGAAGTCTCCTTGAAGAAAAAAAGCGGGGCTGATATTCAGCCCCGCCTGAAATGGCAACCGATCACATATCACGGCCGCCTCCCTGCCACAGGGGTCAGGCCTCGGCCGACTCCCGCAGATGTTCGAACGCAAAGCCGCGGTAGCCGTCGCGCACCGCCGCGCCCGTGAGTTCGCGGTATTTCATGAAACCGCCGGTGAACAGCGTCAGGCCCAGCGGCTTGTCCTTGACGTTGGCGCCCACATACCAGGTCTTGGCCTTGGTCAGCAGCGTGCGCTGCGACAGCTCGTAGACCAGGTCCATCCAGCCCTGTTCGGCTTCCTGCGTGGGCTCTATGCTGGAAAGGCCGTTCTTCTCCATATGCACCATGGCCGCGGCGATCCAGTCGACATCGTGTTCGCTGATGCGGATGATGTTTGCCAGCGCGGCCGGGCCGTTGGGGCCGGTGGTCATGAACAGGTTGGGAAAGCCTTCCATCATCAGGCCCAGGTACGAACGCGCGCCGTCCTTCCATTTGTCGTTGACCTTGCGGCCGTCGCGGCCCACCACGTCGAACGCCAGCAGCGCGCCCGTGAGGCCGTCGTAGCCTGTGGCGAAGATCAGCACATCGAGTTCGATTTCGCCCGCCTGCGTGCGCACGCCCTTCTCGGTGATCTCGACGATGGGATCGGTGAGGCAGTCGACCAGGTGCACGTTGGAGCGGTTGTAGGTCTCGTAGTAGCTGCTGTCCAGGCAGGGGCGGCGCGCAAAGATCGGATAGTCGCGCGGCTTGAGCGCCTCGGCCGTGGCCGGGTCGGTGACGACTTCGCTGATCTTGCCGCGCACGAATTCCGCGACATGCTCGTTGGCTTCTGGGTTGCTCATCAGGTCGGAGAAGGTGCCCAGCATCGCCAGGCCGCCGTTCTTCCAGGCGTCTTCGAGCAACTGGCGCCGCTGCTTGGGCGTGACGCTGAAGAACGCGCGCGTGGACTGCGGCCGCACGCCGCCCACGGCGCTGTTGCGCGCCGATTCGCGAATGCCCGCGTAGTGGCGCTTGACTTCGGCCACGTACTCGGGCTCGAGATTCTCGTTGCGCATGGGCATGGTGAAGCTGGGCGTGCGCTGGTAGACGAACAGCTCGCCGGCTTCCTTGCCCACTTCCTGCACGATCTGGATGCCGGTCGATCCCGTGCCAATCACGCCCACACGCTTGCCCGCGAAGCTGATCGGCTCATGCGGCCAGCGCGCGGCGCGCAGCAGCTGGCCCTGGAAGCGCGCAATGCCGGGAATCTCGGGGTCCTTGGGCACGGACAGCGGGCCCGTGGCCATGATGCAATAGGTCGCTTCCAGCGTCTCGCCCTTGTCGGTCTTCACCGTCCAGAGCTTGCGCTCCTCGTCCCAGACCGCGCTGGTGACGCGCGTGTTGAACTGGAAGTGCTTGCGCAGGTCCAGGCGCTGGGCCACGAAGTTGATATAGGCCAGCAGCTCGGGCTGGGCCGCGAACTGTTCGGACCAGGTCCATTCCTGCTCGACTTCGGGCGAGAACGAAAAGCTGTAGTCGATGCTGGGCAGATCGACGCGCGCGCCCGGATAGCGGTTCCAGTACCAGACGCCGCCCAGGTCGCCGCCGGCTTCGAAGCTCTGGATCTTCAGCCCCATTTCACGGAACTTGTAGGTGGCGTACATGCCGCCGAAGCCGCCGCCGACGATGACTACGTCGAGGCGACGGGGTGGTGTTGGGTTGTTGGTTTGCATTGTTGTCTCCTGCTATTTTTGATCTGGGAAAGTCTCAGGGCTTGTCCATGTTTACCGCTGCGCCCTGAAACGCCCTTCGACGGGCTCAGGGCGAACGGCATGCTTGACTTGAAAGTTCATACCGCCAGCGTGCCGCCGTCCACGGGCAGCGTCACGCCGTTGATATACGAAGCCAGCGGCGAGGCGAGAAACACGGCGGCTCCCGCGAGTTCCTGCGGCTGGCCCACGCGGCCCGAGGGAATGCGCACCATGAAGCGCGCCAGGCGCTCGGGGTTGGCGCGGGTCACGTCGGTCATGGGCGTCTCGATCACGCCGGGCGCGAGCGCATTGACGCGAATGCCGTCGGGCCCCAGGTCTGCGGCCATGGATTGCGTGAGCATCTTCACCGCGCCCTTGGACGCCGAGTAGCCCAGCGCCCCGGCCTGGGCGATGAAGGCCGCGCCCGAAGCGATATTGATGATGCAGCCGCGCGTGGCGCGCAAGGCCGGCAGCCAGGCATGGATCACGTTGAACGTGCCCAGCAGATTGACGTCGACCACGCGCCGGATATTGGCGTGGGCCTGCGGGCTGTCCAGGCCTTCGCGCAGTATCACGCCCGCGTTGTTGACGACGATATCGACGGCGCCGATCTGCGCGCCCACGGTCTCGGCCAGCGCCGCCGCGGCCTCGGCATCGGTCACATCGAGCGCAAAGCCCCAGGCCTCACCGCCCGCCGCGCGAACGAGCGCCAGCGTGTCCGCGCAACGTTCGGCGCTGATGTCGGTCACGACCACGCGCGCGCCGGCGCTGGCAAGGCCTTGCGCAATCGCCTGGCCTATGCCGCTGGCCGCGCCCGTGACCAGCGCCAGCCGGCCTTCGAGCAGGCGCGCGCCCTGCAATGCGCTCATCACGGTCTCACGGGGTGTGGCACTCATGGCAGCTCCTTGCTGGCCGCGCGCAGCGAACGGCGTTCCAGCCAGGCATAGAGTTCGCCGACCAGGCCCTTGCGAAACGACAGCACGACGATCACGAACACCAGGCCCTGGATCATCAGCACCCACTCGGCGTACGAGGCCAGGTAGTGCGACATCGACACGATCAGCACCGCGCCGGCGATCGGCCCCAGCAGCGTCTGCATTCCGCCCAGGATGCAGATCAGCAGCGCCTCGCCCGAAGTCACCCAGGTCAGGTCGTTGAGCGTCACCACCTGGAAGGCCACGGCCTTGATCGCGCCCGCCAGGCCGGCGAGCGACGCCGACAGGATGAACACCACCAGCTTGTAGCGGTTGGCGCGGTAACCCAGCGAAATCGCGCGCGGCTCGTTGTCGCGGATGGCGCGCAGCACCTGGCCGAACGGCGAGTTGACGATGCGGTGGATGGCGAAGAAGCCGAAGGCCGTGAGCGCGAACACCACGAAGTACATCACGTAGTTGTTGCCCAGGTCGATGACGCCGAACATGGCGCGCCGCGGCACGTCCTGCAGGCCGTCCTCGCCGCCGGTGAACGGCATGCGCAGCGCGAAGAAGTAGATCAGCTGCGAGAACGCCAGCGTGATCATCGAGAAGTAGATGCCCTGGCGGCGAATCGCCAGCGAGCCCGTGAGCGCGCCTATGACCACGGCCACGGCCACGCCGCACAGAATGCCCAGCGCCGGGTCCAGCCCCCAGACCTTGATGGCCTGGGCCGTGACATAGCCCGCGGCGCCGAAGAACATCGCATGGCCGAACGACAGCAGACCGCAGTAGCTGACCAGCAGATTGAGCGCGGCCGCGAGCAGCGCAAAGCACATGATCTCGATCAGGAACTGCGGGTAGAGCACGAACGGCGCGACCAGCAGCAAGGCGACGAAGGCCGCGAGCAGGAGGCGCTGCGTGCTTGGAGAGAAGTATTTCATCGGGCCTCCTGGCCGAACAGGCCGTTGGGACGGATTGCCAGCGTGATGATCATCACGATGAAGATGACGACGCCCGCGGCGTCCGGGTAGACCAGCTTGGTCAGGCCTTCGACCACTCCCAGGCCGAAGCCGGTGATGATGGAGCCGATGATGGAGCCCATGCCGCCGATCACCACCACCGCGAACACCACCACGATCAGGCTGTTGCCCATCAGCGGATTGACCTGGTAGATGGGCGCGGCCATGGCGCCGCTCAGGCCTGCGAGGCCCACGCCCAGACCGTAGGTCAGCATCAGCATGCGCGGCACGTTGATGCCGAAGGTGCGCACCAGCGCCGCGTTCTCGTTGGCCGCGCGCAGATAGGCGCCGAGCTTGGTGCGCTCGATCACCAGCCAGGTGCCCAGGCACAGCACCAGCGAGGCGGCGATCACCCAGACGCGGTAGGCCGGGATATAGCTGATGCCGATATCAAAGCCGCCCGAAATCGGGTTCGGATAGGGCTGGCCCGTGGCGCCAAACTTCCAGCGGAACGCGCCTTCCATCAGCATCGCCAGACCGAAGGTCAGCAGCAGCGCGTAGACATGGTCCACGCGGTACAGCCGGCGCAGCATCAGCCGCTCTATCACCAGCCCGAAGCCGCCGACGATCACCGGCGTGATGACCAGCGCATACCAGTAGCTGATGCCGAAGTACTCGAGCAGGCCCCAGGCGACGAACGCGCCCAGCATGTACTGCGCGCCATGCGCGAAGTTCACCACATGCAGCAGGCCGAAAATGATGGCCAGGCCCAGGCTCATCAAGGCGTAGAACGATCCGTTGATCAGCCCGATGACCAGCTGCCCCACAAGGGCAGACATCGGAATGCCGAAAATCTCATCCATGGTGGACTCTCCTGTACAGCGCCGCGCCGCAGCGCGCGAAAGTGTTTGGTATGCGCTTCATAGTCCCAGCAGCCCTTCGATGCGTGCCAGATCGCTGGCGATGTCTTCGCGGCGGAAGTGGTCGACCACCACGCCTTCGTCGATCACATAGAAACGGTCGGCTATCTTTGACGCAAAGCGGAAGTTCTGCTCGACCATCAGCACCGTGAAGCCGCGCTCCTTGAGGATGCGAATCGTCTGGCCGATCTTGGAGACGATCACCGGCGCCAGGCCTTCGGTGCACTCGTCGAGCAGCAGGAACTTCGCGCCGGTGCGCAGAATGCGCGCGATCGCCAGCATCTGCTGCTCGCCGCCCGAAAGCTTGGTGCCCTGGCTGTGGCGGCGCTCCTTGAGGTTGGGAAACAGCGTGTAGATCTCGTCAACGCTCAGGCCTCCGGGGCGCAGCACGGGCGGCAGCAGCAGGTTTTCCTGCGTGCTCAGGCTCGAGAAGATGCCGCGCTCTTCGGGGCAGTAGGCGACGCCCAGCTTGGCGATCGCCTCGGGCAGCATGCCTATGGTCTCGCGGCCGTTGATCTCTATGCTGCCGCGGCGCTTTTCGAGCAGGCCCACGACCGCGCGCAGCGTGGTGGTCTTGCCCGCGCCGTTGCGGCCCAGCAGACAGACCACTTCACCCTGGCGCACTTCGAGGTCCATGCCATGCAGCGCCAGGTTCTCGCCGTAGTGGCCCACCAGGCCCTTGACCGACAGGCACAAGGGCGCGTTATTGGCTTCAGTCATTCGCGCCTCCCACATAGGCTTCGATCACCGCGGGGTCGCGCGAGACTTCGTCATAGCTGCCTTCGGCCAGGATCTGGCCCGACTGCAGCACGGTGACGCGGTCGCACAGCTCGGCGATGACTTTCATGTTGTGCTCGACCATCAGAATGGTCCGGCCCTTGGCCACGTTGCGGATGATCTCCATCACCGGGCCTATGTCCTCATGGCCCAGGCCGGCCATGGGCTCGTCGAGCAGAATCATTTCGGGCTCCAGCGCGATGGTCGTCGCGAGTTCCAGCACGCGCTTGCGGCCGTACGACAGCTCCACGGCCGGCGTATGCAGCCAGCGCGTGAGGCCCACCATTTCTATGAGTTCCAGCGCGCGCGCATCGAGCACCTGGAGCACGCTGTAGCGGCGCCAGAACGCCCAGGTCATGCCGACCTTGCGCTGCAGCGCGACGCGCACGTTCTCCAGCACCGTCATCTGGCCGAACACGGCCGAAATCTGGAACGAACGCACCAGGCCCATGGACGACACGGTGGCCGGGTCGCTGGCTGAAATGTCCTTGCCGTTGAATTTGATCGTGCCCGTGGTCGAGCGCAAAAAGGTGCTCAGCAGGTTGAAGCAGGTGGTCTTGCCCGCGCCGTTGGGGCCTATCAGCGCATGGATGCTGTGGCGGCGCACGCGCAGGTTCACGTCCTTGACGGCATAGAAGCCGCGGAACTGCTTGCTCAGGCCCGTGGCCTGCAGGATGTAGGGATCGGGGGGGACTTGCATGGCGCGGCCCTCAGAGCATGGCGTGCGTCACGCCGCCATCGACCAGGATGGACGTGCCCGTGACCCAGCTGCTGTCGGGCGACGCCAGGAACATCGCGGCATTGGCGATGTCCTCGACTTCGCCCAGGCGGCGCAGCGGCGTGCGCGCGATGCGCACCGCGATCTTGTCGGGGTCCACATTGCCTTTCATTCCTTCGGTGGGCACCGAGCCCGGGCACACGGCGTTGACGCGTATGCCGCGCGGGCCCAGGTCCACGGCCGACGAGCGCGTGAGGCCCAGCACGCCGGCCTTGACGCCGCCGTAGACCATGGCTTCGGGCACGCCCAGAAAGGCCGCGGCCGACGCGATGTTGATGATGCTGCCGCCTTCGGTCATGGCTTCCGAGCCCACCTGAATGCCCCACACCACGGAGTTGAAACCCGTGCCCACCATGCGCGTGAGCATTTCGGGCGTGATCGCGGAGATCGCGCCATAGCGCACCCAGATCGCGTTGTTGACCAGGATGTCGAAGCGGCCATGGGCCTCTTTCATCGACTGCACGGCATTGACGAAGGTCTCGCGCTCGGCGACGTTGCCGCCGAATGCCATCGCCTTGCCGCCCTGGGCGCGGATTTCCTCGGCCGCGGCCTGGGCCAGGTCTTCGCGCAGATCGAGCACGCCGACCACGGCGCCGGCCTGGGCCATGGCGTCGGCAATCGCCCGGCCAATGCCGCGCGCGCCGCCGGTGATCAAGGCCACTTTGCCTTCGAGCTTGTTGTTCATTCTTGTCTCCTTGCTTTCGTTGATTTGTTCAGGGCTGGTCGGCAAAACGCACTTCGCGCAGTCCGCGCACTCCCGTGCCATGCACGGCGAACAGCGCGCCCGCGTCGGGGTGCTCGTCCTTGAGCGCATTGCCGCTGTTGCTGATGCTGGTGACGTAGAGCACGTCGAGATCGGGGCCGCCGAAACAGGGGCAGGTCACATGGCGCACGGGCATGGCTATCAGGCGGGCAAGACTGCCGTCGGGCAGAAAGCGCGCCATCTGCCCGGTCTCGACCAGCGCGGTCCACAGGCCGCCTTCGCTGTCAACAGTCGCGCCATCGGCGGCGGAATTCAGCGGCGCGGTATCGACCCAGACCGTGGGCTGGCCGGTGCGGCCGCTCGCGCTGTCGTAGGCGTAGCGCAGGATCTTGCGCGTGCGGCTGTCGGTGTAATAAAGCCACTGCCCGTCGGGGCTGAAGCAAATGGCGTTGGAAATCGCGAAGCCTTGGTCGAGCTGCTGCACTCTGCCGCGCGCATCGACCTGGTAGAGCGCGGCCAGCGGCTCGTTGCGGCCCATCACCAGCGAGCCGCAGACAAAGCGCCCGGCGCGGTCCGTGCGGCCATCGTTGAGGCGTATGCGTTCGGCAACATGGGTGACGCCGGCCAGCGGCGTGACCTCGCCCGATTCGAGATCGAGATAGCTGAAACCATGGGCCAGCGCGACCAGCAGCCGCCCGCTGTCGCACAGCGCGATCGAGCCTATGGCCGTGGGCAGATGCCATTCGCGGTAGGCGCCACTGGCGGGCACCAGCCGGCGCACCAGTTGCGCATGCGAATCTATCCAATAGAGGGCCTGGGCCTGGTCGTCCCAGAGCGGGCATTCGCCCAGCTGGTCGCGCGTGGGGGTGACGATTTCAATACGGGTCATGGCAAAAACCTGGCAAGCAAAGGGCGCGGGGCGCCGAGAACACGGCCCCGGCGCGCGGGGCTCCCACCTCTTACTTCTTCACGAAGTCGCAGCCGCCATCGGCCAGCGGACGGAACACCGACTCGCCCGGAATTTCCTCGCCTATCTTGTAGAGGTCGTTCTTGCCCTTGGATTCGGCCGGAGTCTTGACCTGGATCGCATAGGTGGGACGGATCAGCTGGCCGTCCTCGCGGATCATGGCGTTCTTCATGGAGAAGTCATTGACCGGCGTGGCCTTCATCTTGGCCATCACCGCCACGCCTTCATCCGTGCCCGCGGCCTGCACCGCCTTGAGGTAATGCATGGCGGCGCTGTACGCACCCGCGTGGATATAGGTGGGCACCACGCCCTTGTTTTTTTCCATGAAACGCTTGGCCCAGGCGCGCGACTCGTCGTTGCGGTCCCAGTAGAACGGCGCGGTGATCTGCAGGCCCTGGGCCACGTCCAGGCCCATGGCCGAGACGCTGTTGATGGTCATGCCGAACACGCCGACCTTCTGGCCGTTGCGCGCCAGCTTGTATTCGGCGGCCTGCTTCAAGGCATTGGTCAGATCGAGGCCGGCGTTGAGCACCACGATGGCCTGGGCCTTGCTGGCCTGGGCCTGCAGCAGATACGACGAGTAGTCGGACGCGCCCAGCGGATGGCGCACCGAGCCCACCACCTTGCCGCCGCCGGCTTCGATGAACTTGGTCGCATCGGCCTGCATCGCGGCGCCGAACGCGTAGTCGACGGTGATGAAGAAGAACGACTTGACGCCCTGCTTGAGCAGCGCCGTCACGCCCGCGTTGGCCAGCTGGTAGGTGTCGACGATGAACTGCACGGTCATGGGCGAGCACATCTTGCCGGTCAGATCGGACGACACGGTACCGGCCACGAGGTACGGCTTCTTCTTCTCCTTCATCATGCTCGACACGCCGAACGCGATCGACGAGGCCGAGCCGCCGACGATGGTGTCGAACTTCTCGTTCTCAATCCACTGGCGCGCCATGTTGATGCCCACATTGGGCTTGTTCTGGTCGTCGGCCACGGTGACTTCGATGGGCTTGCCCAGCACCTTGCCGCCGAAGTCCTCCACCGCCATGCGCACGGCCAGCGACGAGCCCGGGCCGCCATTGCCCGAATAGGTGCCGGTCTGGTCGGCCATCACGCCTATGCGCACCACGTCATCGCTGATCTGCGCCTGCGCGGGCAGGCTTGCCAAAAGCGCGCTGCCGGCCAGCACCGCAAGCCGGGATGTCGCCGAAATCGAAGGAAATGCGTTCATGTCTGTCTCCTGGTAGTTATGGAATGCGCTGACTGTCTACAAAACCTGCATTGCCCGGTCAGACGGGGTCGGTACTGAGCCTGTGTCCCTTGAACTGCTCGCGCAGCTGCGTCTTGAGCAGCTTGCCGGTCGCGGTATGCGGCAGGGCGTCGACGAACACCACGTCGTCGGGCAGCCACCAGCGCGCGACGCGGTCCTTCATGAACTCGGTCATCTCGGCGGCGCTGAGGGTCTGGCCGGCCTTGGGCACGACGATCAACAGCGGGCGCTCCTGCCATTTGCTGTGCGCCACGCCTATCACCGCGGCTTCCTGCACCTTGGGGTGGCCCACGGCGACGTTCTCCAGGTCGATGGACGAAATCCATTCGCCGCCCGACTTGATCACGTCCTTGGTGCGGTCGGTGATCTGCACAAAGCCGTCGGTGTCGATCAGGGCGACATCGCCGGTCGCAAACCAGCCGCCTTCGCCCAGCGCCGCACCGGGCTGGCTGCCGTAGTACGCCGACACCACCCAGGGGCCGCGCACCTTGATCTCACCGACGCGCTTGCCGTCATGCGGCAGGCGTTCGCCTTCAGGGCTGAAGATGCCGACTTCGATGCCGAAGATCGCCCGGCCCTGCTTGGCCTGGATGTCGAAGCGCTGGGCCAGCGGCAGGTCCTGCTGCGACGGCAGCAGATTGCCTATGGTCGCCAGCGGACTGGTTTCGGTCATGCCCCAGGCCTGGATCACGAAGGTGTCCAGCAGCGTGCCGAATTTTTCTATCATGGCGCGCGGCGCGGCCGAGCCGCCGACCACCACGCGCTGGAGCTTGAGCTGTTTGAGGTCCAATGCCTCGCGCTGGCTTTCGAGGTATTGGAAGAAGCCCAGCCACACCGTGGGCACGCCCAGCGAGAATGTGCAGCCTTCCTTGACCATGTGCGCATAGAGCCGCTCGCCGCTCACGCCCGGGCCGGGCAGCACCAGCTTGGCGCCGCACATGGCCGCGGCATAGGGGATGCCCCAGGCGTTGACATGGAACATGGGCACGGCCAGCAGCACGCTGTCGCGCGTCGACAGCGCCAGGCCGTCTACCGTGCAGGCCGTCCAGGCATGCAGCAGCGTGGAGCGGTGGCTGTAGAGCACGCCCTTGGGATTGCCCGTGGTGCCCGAGGTGTAGCACAGCGACGAAGCCGTGTTCTCGTTGAGCGCCGGCCATTCGAAGTCGGGCGAGGCCTGCTCGATCAGGTCTTCGTAGCACAGCAGATTGGGCAGTGCGATGGCCGGCATTTCGCTGCGCTCGCACAGCGCGACAAAGCCCTTGACCGTGGGCAGCTGGTCGGCGATCGCCACCAGCTGATCGGCAAAGCCCAGATCGAAGAACACATACTCATCGGCCGCGTGGTTGATGATGTAGCTGATCTGCTCGGCGAACAGCCGCGGGTTCACGGTGTGCGACACCGCGCCCATGCCCGCGACCGCGAAATACAATTCCAGGTGGCGGTGCGTGTTCCAGGCCAGCGTCGCGATGCGCTGGCCGGGCTGCACGCCCAGGTCCGTGAGGGCGTTGGCCAGGCGCTTGGCGCGGTTGCGCACTTCGCCCCAGCTCGAACGGTAGCTACGGGTGTCGGAAACGTGCGAGACGATCTCCACCTGACCGTGGTGCGTGGCCGCATGCTCTATGAGCTGCGAGATCAGCAAATCCTGCTGTTGCATCAGACCCAACATCGTCATCAACGCTGCTCCTTCTTGTCTTTTCCGGCGCCTGCCTCAGGGCTGAAAACCTCAACTCCCGGGGACGCCGTGTCTTGAAATTTTATGCTTACATGCCGACAGGTAAGTAAGCAAAGGATAGCAGTATCCCCCGCGCAAAACGCTGGCAAAAAAGTCCGAAACCCTAGGGAGAAACATGCTTGCCGGCCGCATTTTTTGCGGGTATTTGCAGGGGCGGATGCGGGTGCTTTCCTCTGCGCAGGACTGGCACCAAGGTGACTTGCGATGCGGCAAATCAGCGGTTAGCATGGCGCATGCACTTACCTTTCGGCAGGTAAATGCTGACAGTGAACCGATTTGCTGCACCCACAACAAGGAGACTTTCATGGAACTCAACACCATCACTCTGACCGTCGACGCCGGCGTGGCCGTGGTCACGCTCAACCGCCCGCCCGTGAATGCGCAGAACATCGAACTGCGCGAGGAAATCACGCGCGTGTTCGACCTGCTGTCGGACCGTGACGACGTGGCCTGCATCGTGCTGACCGGCGCGGGCAAGGCTTTCTCCGCGGGCGCCGACATCCGTGAACGCCCCAACCTGGCCGGTGTCGCCGGCGCCTACGGCGCGCACAACCGCCGCGTGCGCGAGTCGTACTACGCCGTGGTCGAATGCTCCAAACCCATCATCGCCGCGATCAACGGCCCGGCGCTGGGCGCGGGCTTTGGCCTGGTGATGGCTTCGGACATCTGGGTCGCGTCCGAAGACGCCTATGTGTCCATGCCCGAAATCAATGTGGGCCTGGCCGGCGGCGTGACCTTTCTGCAGAAAGTCTTCGGTCAGTCGCGCGCGCGTCGCATGTTCTATACGGGCATGAAAGTCTCGGCGCAGGAGCTGTACCGCCTGGGCCTGGTCGAAGCCTGCCTGCCCGCCGACGAACTCATGCCTTACTGCATGGAAATGGCGCGCGACATCGCTTCCAAGAGCCCCATCGCCATGCGCCTGGCCAAGGAAGCCGCGCGCATGACGCTGGTCATGCCTTCGCGCGACGCCTACCGCTACGAGCAGGGCAATACCGTGGCGCTGTCGAAGACCGAAGACTCCAAGGAAGCGCAACGCGCCTTCCTCGAAAAGCGCGACCCGGTCTACACCGGCCGCTGAGCGTCAGGCCTGCCCGCGCCCTGCCCTAGAGCCGGTAGACGCGGGCCGCCGTGCTTTCAAACAGCGCCGCCTTTTCGCTGGCGCTCGCCCCCCCGGCCAGGCGCTTGAACGCATTCCACAGCGTGACATAGCTGCAGCCGGTCTTGTCCATGGGGAAATTGCTTTCGAACATGCAACGCTGCACGCCAAACACCGCGATGCAGTGTTCTATATAAGGCGCCCAGGCCTGGGTCAGCACTTCGGAGCCCACGGGCCGCGCCGCTTCATGCCAGCCAAAGCCGCAGCGCGGCATGGCCAGCCCGCCGAGCTTGACAACGATATTCCGGTGCGCGGCCAGCGCCTGCATTTGCGACCGCCAGTCATTCAGCACGGCTTGGCGCTGCCCCGCGTACGGCCCCACGCCCAGCGGCCCGCCGCAATGGTTGAGCACCAGCGTCGTGCCGGGACAGGCCGCGGCCAGCCGCGCAACATCCCCCAGCTGCGAGTGGTAGACCCACAGATCGAGCGTAAGCCCCAGCCGCCCCAGCGCGCGCACCGCCTGCTGCACCTGCGGCTGCAGCAAGACCTCGGCATGGCCCGCGCCCGGCGTATGGATCGCCGGATCCGCATGCCAGGTGGGCCGGCTGCGCACACCGCGAAAGCGGCCCTGGCCGGCCTGGATATGTTGTTCCAGCACCGGCATCACCCGATCGCCCAGCTGCAGATCGGCCCAGCCGACAATGCCTGCGCACAGGGGCGTGCCGGCGCAGCTTTTCTGCACATATACGGTCTCCCCTACAGGCCGCAGCACCTCGGAGCCAGCGGCGCGGTAATGCGACAGGCACTCGACAAACACCGTCGCCCGCACTGCATGCCCGCTGCCCACATCCTCTTCCAACTGCGCGCGCGCATAGGTGAACGCGGGCGTCTCCCACAGATGGTGGTGGGCGTCGATGATGGGCAAGGCGGGCTCCAGCACTTCTTCCTGGTGCAGGGAAAGCCAGTCGGGGTGGAGGTGGGGGAAATATGAAGACATGGGCAGTTGACGATGTCTACAGGACAGGCCGTTCATGGTTAGCCGTGGGCGGCAAGGAATGAGGGGGCGCGCTGGCCGAGGATGGAGACGCGCTTCGACAAGCTCAGGGCGAACGGCCATTCGTTGTTCTTTTTAAGTAAGTCGCGACATATCAAGCGCGCCAAGGTCTTGCAATGCATGAAGAAGAAACAGCGAGCATCTACCCCCGTTCGTCCTGAGCCTGCCTCGCCGGCCGCGTCGAAGGATGAACGGCCTGTACTCAAACCATGAGGACATGGCCGTTCACAATTCCATGACCTCACACGGCAAAAGCCGGAACCCAAGTCCCGGCCTTAAGCAAGTTCACCCGCGCGTATCAGAACGCGTGGCGAATGCCCAGATGCAGCGCATCGCTGTTGCCATTGCGGCCCGGTGCGGCCTGGCTGGTGGCGCCGGTCAGGGCGTAGGCCGAGCCGTTGCGGTTCTTCACGCGGCCGTAGTCGGCGTAGAGGCTGGTGCGCTTGGACAGCGCATAGAGATAAGCCACGCCGAACTGCGTCGCATCGCGGTTGAGCGGGCCGCGGTCGTTGACATGGATCACCTGCGCCAGCACCGTGCTCTGGCCGAACGGCACGGCCACGCCCAGCGAGGCGCTGCGGTCGTCCTGGCCGGCGTAGTAGCCCACCGTGGGGAAGCCCGCGAAGCCCAGGTTGTTGTCGGCCGCGGCCTGCGTGGCCGGCGTGATCGCCGCGCTGGGGTTCTTGAACATCGCGAACGAACCGAACACCTTGGCCGCGCCGAAGTCATAGGCCAGGCTGGAGTTGAACCACTTGACGCTGCTGCCGTCGACGATGTGCTTGTGCACGGTGTACGACAGCGCGCCGCTGAGCGCCTTGTTCGCATAGAACAGCGCGGCCGCGCTGCTCGAACCCGTGCTCGAACCCAGGCCGCTGCCCGGGGCCGGAGAAGTTTCGCCGGGCGCGTACGACACCTTGCCGATGAAGCCGGCCATGGACGGCGTCTGGTACCAGATGCTGTTGTTGACGCGGCCCGACGCGGGCTGAATGCCCTGCAGATTGCCGCCGCCGCCCAGACCGAAGGCATCGCCCACGGCCTGCACTTCGGAGCTGATGGCGGTCACGGTGCGGCCCAGGCGGATTTCACCGAAGTTGCCGGTCAGGCTGATCAGCGCGCCGCGGCCAAAGCCCTTGGCGCCCGCGCCCTGGTTCTGGCCCAGCGTGCCCGAATCGCTGTTGATGCCCATTTCCAGCAGGAAGTTGGCGCGCAGTCCGCCGCCCAGGTCTTCGCTGCCCTTGAAGCCCAGGCGCGAGCCGTTCATATGGCCGCTGTCGACGCGCGTGATGCGGCCGTTGGGGCTGGACACATAGCCCACGCTGGTGTCGATCAGGCCATAGATGCTGACGCTGCTCGACGGCGTGGCGGCCAGGCCGCCCGCGGGGGTCGTGATCTGTCGCAGTTCTTCCTTTTGGGCCTGCTGGGCCAGCGCCGGCAAGCCGGTGCACAGGGTGGCGGCAAGCGCCAGGGTCAGGGGCGATGGGCGCAGCGCGCGCGATGCATTGAATTTCAACAAGATATGTCTCCTCGTATGTGTCTACGTTTTTGCGGACCTGCATGCTGCAGTGCCCCGGCTGCCTTCCAATGTTTACTTGTCGGCCGGCAAGTAATAATAGGAATTCGCGCAGGCTTTGGCTCCAGGGAAAACACGCGTGACCCGCAAGCAACGCCGTGCGCCATGCGGACAGCGCAAAAAATGGCGTCGCGCGTACCATCCGCAGGCACACGCGACGGGAGGCGCAGGCCGGCGCCCAATTGTCAAAATTTGTGATTTCTGGCGCGGTGTGTAGCGAATTTTTCTGTCTGTGCAACAATCGCCGCGTAGCGCTATCAAGGGTTTTTACCAATGTTGGCTGCTTGACTTTCCAGAACTGGAAACGACTGAAAACCGATCTCGATGCCGCAGCGGGCTCGACCGCCGTTGTCAGATTTCACGTCGCATCACACATCCCACGGTCGGAAACGATATTCCCTGCACCCAGGATTCACCCCAATTGCTGATATAGAAAATCCGTTCAGCAAGCCTTGTCAAAGCAGCCAAAAATGCGCCAAATGCTCAGAGACATTACCGTTAGAAAAATGGTGATATATGTGCTCTTACTGATCAGCACCTTGATAGGTGTAATGCTGCTGCTCAATGCGCGCAGCCTGCAAAATGCGCAGGCGCTGGAGCAGCAAAACCAGCTTCTGCAGCAGGAGACCACCGAGCTGCACCGCGCGAACGACCAGCTTTTGCGCGCGCGCCTGCGCATGGCGCGGCAAAAAACTTATGCCCAGTCGGGCGACCAGGCGGGCCTCGCGGCGGAGACAAAAAGCATGGATGCAGCGGTCGAAACCTCGACCCGGCATTTCGAGAATTTCCTGCTCAATGCCAGGCAGCATGCGCCTGCCGCGCTGCTGAGCAGCTTGCAAGCCGAGTTCCATCGCGTGATGAACGAAGGCATACAGCAACAGCGCGCCTTGCTCGCCGCGGCCGATTTCACCCAGGCGGATGCGCACGAAATCGCCGTCGTGGTGCCCGCCAGCCGCGCCTTTTCCGAATCGCTTTCCCGCTATGAAACCCATGCACAGGAACAGGGACTGCAGCGCGCAAAAACTGCCGCCAATGACCGGCAAATGACAATGTCGATTGCGGCCTTCATTTTGGCCATTTGCCTGATTATTGTTTTTCTGGGTGACCGCTATATCGTGGCCTGCGTCAAGAAGCCGCTGGACGATATCAAGGCCCATTTTCAACGCATTGAATCGGGCGATCTCACAAAACCGATTACTTCATTTGGCAAAAACTGCATAGGGCAGATCATTCCCCATCTTCAGGACATGCAGGCCAGCCTCGCACGCACGGTAGGCTCGGTGCGTGACGGCGTGGTGCAGATCAATGGCGAGGCGTCGGAAATCTCCGAGGGAAATGTGCGCCTGGCAGCGCGCACCGACGAGCAGGCCTCGTCCGTGGTGCAGACCGCATCAAGCATGGAAGAGCTCTCGGCCACGGTTCGCCACAACGCGCAGAACGCCAACAAGGCCCGCGACATGTCGCAGCAGGCGACGCACGCCGTGCAACGCGGGGGCGGGGCCGTGCAGGAGGCCGTGGCCACCATGCGCAAGATCGCCGAAAGCTCCAAGCGCATCGATGACATCACGTCCTTGATCGACGGCATTGCGTTTCAGACCAATATCCTGGCGCTCAACGCGGCCGTCGAGGCCGCGCGCGCCGGCGAGCAAGGCCGCGGCTTTGCGGTGGTGGCGGGCGAAGTGCGCGTGCTGGCCCAGCGCAGCGCCGTCGCGGCCAAGGACATCAAGACCTTGATTTCCACCTCCAATGCCAGCGTCGCCCAAGGCGCGCAACAGGTCGAGGTCGCGGGCGCCACCATGGACGAAACGCTGCAAGCCGTGCGTCGCCTGTCGGCCCTGGTCAATGAAATAGCCACCGCTTGCGCCGAGCAGGCCACCGGGCTGGAGCAGATAAACACCGCCGTCATGCAGATCGATCAGATCACGCAGCAAAACGCCATTGCAGTGGAGCAGGCGGCCGAGGCCGCCAGCTCGCTGCAGGCACAGACGCAACGCCTGACCGAGTCGGTAGCGCTGTTTCAACTGCCGGCCATTGCCGGCGCGGCGCCGCGTCTTGCGGCGCATTGAGCCCATGTCAGCTGCCGTTTCGGCAGCATCCAGCGTCTGAAGGCCGCGCGCGGCTCGGCTGGACATTCATCCAACAGAAACATCCGAGCCCTGTGGCGCCCGCGGCGCCCCATGGCCAGGATGTCAAGCGGGCCTGCCGGTTGCGCAAGGCCCCACCCCAGGGAGTGCGCATGTCGCAATGTCAGGAAATCACCCACCCCGTTGCGCAGCAGCTGGCACAGTTGAGTGCATTGGATCGTGTGATGGCGATTGCCGAGTTCGAGCTGGATGGTTCGCTGAGCCGGGCCAACGACAACTTCCTGGCACTGCTGGGATACACGCGTGAGCAAGTCATGGGGCGGCACCACAGCAGCTTCTGCACCGCCGCCTTTGCCGCGAGCGCCGAGTACCGCAACTTCTGGCCGCAGCTGCGCGATGGCAAGGCACGTACGGGACTCGCGGAGCGGCTGCGCCAGGACGGCAGCAGTTGCTGGCTCGAAGCCACCTACACTCCGGTGCTGGACGCCCAGGGCAAGGTGCGGCAGATTCTCAAGATCGCGACCGACATCACGGCGCGGCTGCAGCGCGAGCAGGCGCAAACCGAACATCTGCAGCGGCTGTCCATGGTCGCGGATGCCAGTGGCACGGCGGTCGTCATCAGCGACAGCGATGCGCGCATCGTCTATATCAACAACGGCTTCAGCCGCATGTTCGGCTGGGCACTCGATGAAGTCCAGGGCCGGGCGCCGATCGCCTTGCTGGCACCGCATGTGAACGAGGAGTTCGCGTCCAGCTATCGCAGCGCCTTGCGCCGCGGCGAATCGGTTGAACGCGAGGAGATTGTGGTCAGCAAGGACGGGCGACGCTATTGGGCCAAGGCCATCAGCAACCCCATCCGCGCCGCCAACTCCCAGGCAGTGACTTACACCGTGACCACGCTCACGGACATCACCCGCGCCAAGATGCATGAGGTGCTGCAGCATCGCGTGCTCGAGGCCATGGTGAAAGAAAGCCCGCTGTGCGAAGTGCTGCAGTTGATCTGCCGCGAGGTGGAGCGCATTTCGCCCGAGATCACCGCGTCGATTCTGTCCGTCAGCGACGAGGGCGTGCTGCAGCCGCTGGTCGGCCCGGGCTTGCCGAGCGACTATTGCGGCGGGTCGACCTGGTGCGAGCACACCGTGCGCGCCGATGCCACGGCCCCGGACTGGCAGGTGCACGCGCAGCGCATCGCGCCGCTGGGCTTTGCCGCCTGCTGGTCGACACCGATTCACAACAGCCTGGGGCGCGTCGTCGGCACCTTCGCTTTCTACTTCAAGAGCCCGCGCATTCACGCGGCCCAGCTGTTTCATCAGCTGATGGTCGATGCCTGCGTGCATCTGTGTTCGCTGGCGCTGGAGCGCGAGCATGCGCGCCAGCGCATACGCCAGCTCGCCTTCTATGACGGCCTGACAGGCTTGCCCAACCGCAGCCTGCTGCAGGCCAAGGCCGACCAGGCGATCGCCACCGCGGCGCGCAACAGCGACCAGTTGGCCGTGCTGTTCATCGACCTGGACCGTTTCAAGCAAGTCAACGACTCATTGGGCCACCCGGCCGGCGACGAACTGCTGCGCCAGATTGCCGCCAAGCTGCAGCAGACCTTGCGCGGCTCGGACATCGCCGGCCGACTTTCGGGCGATGAGTTTGTCGTGGTGCTGTCGCAATGCCATGCCGACCAGGTCACCGACCTGGTGGAACGGCTGCTGGTCGATCTGAGCGCGCCCGTCACCATCGCCGGCCTGGCCTTGTCGGCATCGGCCAGCGTGGGCATCGCCATGTTCCCCGACGACGGCCGCGACATGGAGACCTTGCTGCACCGCGCCGACATGGCCATGTACCAGGCAAAAAGCAGCGGCCGCGGGTGCTTCAGCTTCTTCAGCAGCGAGATGAACCAGCTGGCGCAGGAGCGCCTGGCGCTGGAAACGGCGCTGCGCCACGCGATCCACTCCAAACAGCTGCACCTGCATTACCAGCCGCAAGTGGACATGACCACGGGCCAGCTCACGGGCGTCGAGGCGCTGGCGCGCTGGAACCACCCGGAGCTGGGCGAGATTTCCCCGGCGCGCTTCATTCCCCTGGCCGAGGAATGCGGACTGGTGGCCGACCTGGGCCACTGGGCGCTGCGCGAGGCCTGCGGCCAGCTTTCGGCCTGGCGTGCGCAGGGGCTGGCCGTGCCCGCGGTCTCGGTGAATCTGTCGACCAGCAGCTTTCACAATCTGGACCTGCCGCGCATGATTGCCGACATGCTGGAAGTCAATGCGCTGCAGCCACAGGACCTGACGCTGGAACTGACGGAAAGCGTGTTGCTCGACACCAATCCCAGCACCATGAAGACGATTGCCGATGTACATGCCAAGGGCATACGCTTGTCGATGGACGACTTCGGCACGGGCTACTCGAGCCTGAGCTATCTGCGCCGTCTTCCCGTCAGCGAGCTGAAACTGGACCGCAGCTTTGTGGCCGACCTCGAAAACGATGAGGCCGCGCAGGCGCTGAGCGCGGCCATCCTGGGCATAGGCAAAAGCCTGCACCTGACGGTGGTCGCCGAAGGCATTGAAACGCCCGCGCAAAACCAGTTGCTGCGCGAGCAAGGCTATCCGGTGGCGCAGGGCTTTCTGTTTGCGCGCCCGCTGAGCCCCGCCGACCTGGGCCTGTGGCTGCGCCAGCGCAACGCCGATTCAGCGCCCACGCCATCGCGCTGAGCGCGCGGGCCAGGCGGCTGTGCCGCCTGCTGCACTCAACGCGGCAAAGCCGCCGTGCGCTTGGCCAGCTCCAGCTTGGCGATGGCATTGCGGTGGACTTCATCCGGGCCGTCGACGATGCGCACGGTGCGCTGGTGGGCATAGGCTTCGGCGAGCCAGAAGTCCTGGCTCACGCCGGCCGCGCCATGCGCCTGTATCGCCCAGTCGACGACCTTGCACGACATATTGGGTGCGACCACCTTGATCATCGCGATCTCGGCGCGTGCATTCTTGTTGCCCACGGTGTCCATCTTGTAGGCCGCATTGAGCGTCAGCAGGCGCGCCTGGTCGATCATGCAGCGCGACTCGGCGATGCGCTCGTGCCAGACCGATTGTTCCGACAGCTTGCGGCCGAAGGCCACGCGGGCATTGAGCCGGTCGCACATCATCTCCAGCGCACGCTCGGCAGCGCCTATGGAGCGCATGCAGTGGTGAATGCGTCCGGGGCCAAGGCGACCCTGGGCAATTTCAAAACCCCGGCCTTCGCCCAGCAGAATGTTGGCCACGGGAACGCGCACGTTCTCCAGCAGCACTTCCATGTGGCCGTGCGGCGCGTCGTCGTAGCCGAACACCGACAGGTGGCGCAGCACCGTGACGCCTTGCGTGTCGCGCGGCACCAGCACCATCGACTGCTGCGCATGGCGCGGCGCCTCGGTGTCGGTCTTGCCCATGACGATGAAGATCTGGCAATGCGGGCTGCCCGCGCCCGACGAGAACCACTTGCGGCCGTTGATCACGTACTCGTCGCCTTCGCGGCGAATCGTGCACTGGATATTGGTCGCGTCCGACGAGGCCACGGCGGGCTCGGTCATCAGAAAGCCCGAGCGGATCTCGCCGCGCAGCAACGGTTCGAGCCACTGGTCCTTTTGCGCTTCGGTGCCGTAGCGCTCAATGGTTTCCATGTTGCCGGTATCGGGCGCCGAGCAGTTGAACACTTCGCCCGACCAGGTCACGCGGCCCATCACTTCGCACAGCGGTGCGTAGTCGAGATTGGAGATGCCGGGAACGCCGCGGTACTCGTGCGGCAGGAACATGTTCCACAGGCCGGCTTCGCGCGCCAGCGGCTTGAGTTCCTCGATCAGCGGCGACACCTGCCAGGCATTGCCCGCGCGGCGGAACGCGTCCATTTCGCGCAGATAGCGTTCTTCGTTGGGATAGATGTGTTCGTCAAAGAACGCGTTCAGGCGCTGCAGCAGGTCCCGGGTCTTCGCGGAAGGTTCAGCAAACATTTTTCGTCCTTGTGGGATTGCGGGCCGCCCCGGCTGGGCCGCCTCGTTGAAAAATATTGGAGCATTGCCGCGGCGCAAACGCCGTCCCGCACGTGACGGGACGCGCTGGGCTACAGCACCACCGCCCTCGCCTTCCACTGCATATCGATGCCGGTCCTGAAGTTGCGGATATAGCCGTGCGGCCGGCCTTCGAGGTGGGCGACATAGAACGCCGCTTCGTCGGCGTCATCGGGCGCAGCCGCGCCGATGTGCATGCCGTGCACCGCGCCCTCCACGCCAATGCCATGGCGCTCGCCGTCCATCAGCGGATGCTCGCCGCTGACCACGCAGCCCATGGCGCGCAGCGCGGCGGCGAAAGCTTCGCGCGCGGTCGGCACTTCGCCGGCAGCGGCTTGGTCCGGCTGCCAGCGCGCGAGCTTGTGCCGATCGCAGTGCGGGCCGACAAACCAGCAGCGGGCCAGGGGATCCCAGACCGCGCCCGCGGCCTTGGCCGCCTTGCGCTCGCCATACGGAACGTCGAGGTATTCGCGCCCGGGCTGGCGCTGCGTTTCGTGCGCGGGCTCCTCGGCCTGGCGCTGCGTCCACTGCGCGAACGGCGCGGCGTCCATGCCCGCCGGCACATACCAGGCATGGGCCTGGCGGTCCCATTTCGCGCCCAAGGCCTTGGCCTGGTCCTTGTGCGCGAAAGGCACCCACAGCAGGATGGCGCGCTGCGTCTCCTGCACCTGCGCCGCGCCGTCGGCGGCGTACTCGGACCTGTTCGGTGGATTCATATCCATCCTCCCTGTCATGCAGCGAAGCTTGCCTTGAGCCGCTCTATCCGGGGGCGTTCGCCAGGGCCTGCGGGGCGGCTGCCCCCTGCGCAATGCGGCACGCAAAAGGCGCAGGCAGTATAGCCAGCGGCATCCGATATAACGAAATCCACGCGCACCATGCCCATCTTCATGGGCATGAATTGCGCGGACATTCGCCGCCGTTTTTAGCGGCTAAAGCGGGCGCAAGAAATCAGCGGCCCAGCACCGCGCGCACCGCATCGGGCGTGAACGGCGCGGCGTAGAAGCGCCGGCCCGTGGCATCGAACAGCGCGTTGGCGATCGCCGCCGGGCCGGGCACCGAAGCCGACTCGCCCGCGCCCATGGGCGGCTCGTCCTGGCGCGGCATCAGCAGCACTTCGATGTCGGGCAAGGCCTTGAAACCGATGATGGGGTAGGCGCCCCATTCGCGGCTGCTGACGCCGGCCGCGTCGAAGCCCACCTTCTCCATCAGGCTGCGGCTCAGCGTCTGGATCACATTGCCGTGGATCTGGTGGCGCACGCCGTCGGGGTTGACCATCATTCCCGTGTCCTGGCCCACGACCAGGCGCGTGACCTCGATGCGCCCGCTGACCGGGTCCACGCGCAGGTCGATCACCCAGGCGGCCCAGGCCGCGCCAAAGCCCGGAAAGCGGCTGTGCACATAGCGCGCATAGGCCACGCCGCGGCCATGCAGCCAGCCGTCGGCCGCGAGCCGGCCGCGGCTGCCCCGGGCGCCGCGCTGCCAGTCGGCATGGCGGGCCGTGGCCTGCAGCAGTTCGCTGGCGCGCGTGTCGTCCAGATGGCGCAGGCGAAAGTCGACCGGGTCGGCGCCGGCCGCCTGCGCGAGCTCATCGATCATGCAGTCGTGGGCGAACGAATTGGGCAGGGCCGAAACGCCGCGCAGCCAGGACGAGCGCACCAGCGGCGCCATGTCGTGGCTGGCGATGCGCTGGTCGCGGTAACGGTAGGGCGGCACGGCCGTGCGGTCGCCCATTTCCAGCGTGCGCGGCGAGCCCGCCACGCGGCCCGTGAGCAGCAGCGCGAGCAAGGGCGCGTCGTTCGAGGGATAGCGCACGGCGAAGTCATAGGCCAGCAGTTCGCCGTCGGCATCGATGGCCGCGCCCACGTCCATCAGCTGGCCCGTGCCCTTGGGCTCCCACTGGTGTTCCTGTTCGCGCGTGAGCTGCACGCGCACCGGCGCGCCCACGGCGCGCGCCAGCAAGGCCGCGTCGGCGCAGACATCGTCGGCGCAGTTGCGGCCGTAGCAGCCCGCGGCTTCGAGCCGCACGATATCGATCCGGCCTTCGCCCAGCTGCAGCAGGCGGTCGAGGTCGGTGCGCAGCATGTGCGGGTTCTGCGTGCCGGCCCAGACGGTGAGTTGGCCGCCCTGGAAATCGGCGACGGCGCACGACGGGCCAATGGACGCATGCATCTGGTAGGGCCAGACATAGCTGTGCTGCAGATGCGTGGCGGCGCGCGCGCTGCTGCCCGCGACATCGCCCTGATCGACCAGCGCGCGGCGCTGCGCGGGATTGGCGCGAATCGCGGCTTCGAGGTCGCCCAGATCGGGCGCGGGCGGCACGGGTTTCCAGTGCACGCGCAGCGCGCGCAGCGCGGCGATCGCCTGCTCCTCGCGGTCGGCGACCACGCCGACAAAGTCGCCTTCGACCACCACCTCGACACGGCCCGGCAAATGGGCCACGGATGCGCGGTCCACATCGATCAGGCAATGGCCTATGAAGTCGCCGCCGTCGCGCCCCGGGTGGGGCGGGCGCAGCACGCGGCCATGGCGCATGCCCGGCACGCGCACATCGTGCACAAAGCTCAGCTCGCCCGTGGCCTTGGCGGGAATGTCGACGCGCGCCGCGCCCTTGCCCACCAGCCGGTACTCGGATGCGGGCTTGAGCTTGACGGGCTGTTCGGGCGCGGCCAGCGTCAGCTGAATCTGTTGGCCTTGCAGCAGTTCGCCGTAATCGACGCGGCGCGCGTCCAATCCATCGGCAAAGCGGATGACGCCATCGCGCGCCTGCAGTTGCTCGGCCGCCACGCCCCAGCGCAGCGCAGCCAGCGCCAGCAGCTGTTCGCGCGCCTGGGCCGCGGCGCGGCGCAGCGGCACGGCCGAAATCTGTATGCTCGCGCTGGCAATCGTCGGGCCCTGGTTGGGCGCGGCCGCCGTATGGCCCAGCACCATTTCGAGCTGGGCCAGCGGCACTTCGAGCTCCTCGGCGACGATCTGCGCCAGCGCCGTGCGAATGCCCGTGCCCAGGTCCACATGGCCATTGAAGGCCATGGCACGCCAGCCCTGCTGCGCCGCGAGCACCGCTACAAAGATCTCGGGCGTGGACTGCACATAGTCCGACGCCGTTCCGGGCTGGCCGGGAATCGGGCGCGGCGGCGCGACCGGAGCGCGCACCACCAGCAAGGTGCCGGGGCGGGTGAGCAACTGGTCGTGCAATACGGTGGGCTGGGGCAGGGTCATGGCGGGCTACAAAAGAAAATCAGGGCATGCGGGCGCGGGGCCCGCATGCCGGCCGATCAACGCGACAGCGCGTCGGTATCGGCAATGGCCTGGGCCAGCGGCATCACGGCCGCGTATTTTTGCGCCATGTCGAAGAGATTGGCTTCATGCGGGCCAATCGCGCGGTCGCCGCAGCAGTCGGCTACGACCAGCGGGCGAAAGCCCGACTGCATCGCATCGACCACGCTGGCGCGCACGCAGCCGCTGGTCACGCAGCCCGCGACCAGCAGCGTCTGCACGCCGCGCTGGGCCAGCCAGGGCGCGAGCATGGTGCCGAAGAACGCCGACGGCGTGCTCTTGCGCACCACGTATTCACCCGCCGCGGGCGCCAGTTCGGCCACGATGGCGCTGGCCGGGCTGTCTTCCTTGAGCGTGAGCATGCCCGGCACCTTGAGGCAAAAGACATTGCTGTCGGCGTCGTCGTCGGAGAACACGATGCGGCTGTGGGCCACGGGCCAGCCCTGGGCGCGCGCATGGGCCAGCAGCTCCTGGGTCTGCGCGATCGCTTCGGGAATATTGCCGCCGCCGAACACCGCCGGGTCGGCAAAGCCGTTGACGAAGTCGATGATCAGCAGGCCGAACGGGGCCTTGAGCGCCAGCGGCGTGCCAAAGCCCTGGCGCGCATAGGCGGAGATGTCTCCGGCCACGCCTTCGGTGGGAATCCGTTGTTCGGTCATGCGATCTCCTTGCGGCGCGCGGCGCGCGCCAGTCCTTGTTCATCCTGTACCACGCCCGCTATCACCATGGGCTGGCCGTCGAGCGCGACGCTGCAGTGGCGCATGGGGATGTCGATGTGGCAGGCCGTGGTGCGGCTGCCGCCGGCTTCGTTGTTCGGCCCCATGGACCAGAGGAAGTTGCCTTCGAACGCGCGCGCGTCCATGCCGATATGCGTTTCCTTGTTGTAATGCGCGAGCATCGACCACTGGGCGCGCGGCTGCAGGCCCCAACCCACATGCGAGACCGCATAGGCTTCGGGGTCCTCGTACGAGGCCATGTATTCCTTGAGGATCTCGGCCTGCAGTCCGCCGCTGATGCGCGTCACGAAGCCCTTCTCTATCACCAGCTCGATGGGCTCGGTCACATAGTCCTTGAGCGGCAGCAGGATGTCGCCGCGGTCCAGCACCACGCGGCCGTTGCTTTCACCTTCGTTGGGCCAGGTCAGCACGAAGCCGCTGGGCCAATGGTCCCAGCGCCCGGGCGCGTCGACGAAACCGTATTCGCTGATCGCCGGGAAATGGCCCAGCTGGCAGCGCAGGTCGGTGCCGGCTTGCGAGGTGATGTGCATCTGGCGCGCTTGCGCGATGCGCTGGGCCGCGGCCTGCACGCGCGTGCGGTCCGCGGCCGTGGGCACGAGGCGGCACAGCACTTCGGGCGGCTCTATCGCCAGCAGGATCTTGGTGCCCGACTGCAGGATGTCGTGCTGCTCGGGCGAGAACAGCAGCGTCATCAGATCGAGCACCAGATCGCTGGCCTTGAGCGCGGCGATCGCCGCCGGGTTGCCCGTGAGCGGCGTCGTGCCCAGATAGGCGAGCGCGTCGCGGCTCAGCGATTTCTCGGCGTTCACGGGCGGCAGATCGAGCCGGTTGACGCGCGCGCCCATTTCGCTCGAAGCCGCGATCGCGCAGCGCAGCGTCTGCGGGTGGGTGTCGGCGCCGGTGAGCACCGTGACGATCTGGCCGGGCTCGAGTTGGGACAGCGCAAGCACCTGCTTCCAGGCGTGGATCAGATCGATATCGCTGACGGACATGGCGTGCTCCTTGGCATGTGCAGAGTGAAGAAAAGGGACATGGCGGCGGCTTCAGTCGACCTGGGCGCCGAGGAAATCGCCCAGCGCGGCGTAGAAGCCGGCTTCGTTGTCCCAGGGAATCATGTGGCCCGCGCCCGGCACGCGCACATGCGCGGTCTGCGGCGCCAGGCCCTGCCATTCGGCGACATCGGCGTCGCGCACCACATCGCCGCGCTCGGCCGTGACCAGCAGCAAGGGCTGGGCCAGGTGGGGCAGATCGGCATGGATATCGTCGCGGCCGAAGTCCTCGAAGCTTTGCACGATGGCCGGCTCGTGGCAGGTGTGCAGCCACTGGGCGCGCAGCTGGCGCTGCTCATCGGTCCAGGTGGGGCAGAACGCGCGCATCTGTTCGGCGTTCATTCCCAGCGTCGCCTGGCGAATCGAATCCACATACCAGGGCAAGGCCGCGGGATAGGCGCGTCGGCCCGGGCCCGACACCGGCGGATCGACGATCACCAGGCGCGTGAGGCCTTGGGGCTGGCTGCGCGCGGCGCGCACCGCGATGCGCCCGCCCATCGAATGCCCCATCAGCGCAAAGCGCGTGAGGCCCAGGGCCTGGGCGAAGGCGTTGACGTCGGCGGCCTGGGCGTCCAGGCCGTAGTCCAGGCCCGGGCCCGACGACGACAGGCCGCGGCCGCGCACGTCGAGCACATAGGTATCGAACTGGCGGCCCAGGTGTTCGGCGACAAAGCCCCAGGTCACGGCCGGGCTGGTGATGCCGGGAATCAGGATCACGGCGTCGCGCTCGGCGCGTGCGCCCGCGCTGCCGCCGTAGCGCAGATAGTGCTGGCGAATGCCGTTGGCCTGGACCTGGCCGCCGTAGAGATAAGTGCTGGAAGTGGTGGTGGACATGGATGTTGAACGCTGGTGGGCTGTGGCGAAAAAGCCGCCCGTGCAGGGCGGCCGCGGGGTCAGGCCTTGTCGTAAGGATAGGCGCCCGACAGCAGCGCGCCCGCGCCCGGCACCACGGGGTCCAGGCCCAGTTCCTTGAGGATGGCGTAGGTGGTGGCGATCGAGGCCGTGAGCACGGGCTTGCCGGTCTCGGCTTCGACCTGGGCGACGGCCGCCAGCGAAGGCATCTGCACGCAGGCCGACAGCACGATCACGTCGGCGTCGCCGTAGTCCATGCCGGCGACGATGCCGGGCAGGCGCGCGGGATCGTGGCGACCGACATCGAGGTTGTCGGGAATTTCCAGCGCGCGCCAGTCGACGACTTCAAAGCCTTCGGCGGCGATGTAGTCGCGCACCAGCTGTGTCAGCGGCAGCATGTAGGGCGCGACCAGCGCGATCTTCTTGGCCTTCATGACCTTGAGCGCTTCGACCAGCGCGCCGGCGCTGGTGATCACGGGCGCGGTCGCGCCGTTGGTCGCCGTGCATTCGGTCAGGCGCTTTTGCGACACGCGGTGGTAGCCATGGCCCATGGCCATGATCGCCACCAGGCAGGCGTAGCCCAGCACGTCGACGCGCGCATCGCTGAGTTCCAGTGCGCAGCGGTCGCTTTCGGCATCCATCGCCGCCAGCTCTTCCTTGACCACTTTCTTCATGCGCATGCGGCTCGAGTGGAAAGTGAAGCGGTCTTCGGGACGCAGCAGCGAATGGGCCTGCAGCATGGCCGGCACTTCGGTCTCCATGGTGGTGTTGGAGCTGGGAACGATCTGGCCGATACGGTAGGTCTTGGTCATGGTCTTGGCTTTCAGGAAATAGGTGGAAAGATACTACTGAATAAAGCGTATACGCTCAATAGTGCAAAACCCGTGCCCAGATCAAAACCCTGTTCCAACCGGAAAAATCGTTGATTTGGTGCGGACATGCACCAAAAAATCCCGGGAACTAGGTAGAAATCCTCTCCTTGGTGCATTCGCAGCGGCTCAAAAATAGAGCGTACACGCGCAATAAAGTCTTTTTCGAGGCTGGCACGGAATCTGCTCAACCAGGTCAATGACCGGCCCAGGCCGCATGACTTTTCCCTCATTCCAGCAAGGAGTTTTCAAGTGTCTCAATCCCCCCGTATCGCTGTGGTCGGTGCCGGCCTCGGTGGCGCCGCCGCCGCAAAGTTGCTGCTCCAGGAAGGCTTCAATGTCCGCGTCTATGAACAGTCGCCGAGCTTCTCGCGGCTGGGAGCAGGCATCCACGTCGGACCCAATGTGATGAAGATCCTGCGCCGCATCGGCATCGAGGACGCGCTCAACGCCCAGGGTTCGCACCCCGACTACTGGTACAGCCGCCACTGGCAGACCGGCGACGTGATGGCCCAGATTCCCCTGGGCGACTACGCGGTCAAGAACTACGGCGCTTCGTACCTGACCGTGCACCGCGGCGACTTCCATGCGCTGCTGATCGACACCCTGCCCGACAGCGTCATGGCATACAACAAGAGCCTGACCCAGGTCGAGGACCGCGGCGACGTGGTGGTGATGCACTTCGCCGACGGCACCAGCGAGGAAGCCGACATCGTGATCGGCGCCGACGGCGTGAACTCGCGCATCCGTGAAGAGCTGCTGGGCGTGGAGCCGCCCAAGTACGCGGGCTATCTGGCGCACCGCGCGGTGTTCCCCACGCCCGAAGTCAAGGCCGGCATGCTGCCCTTCGACGCCTGCGTCAAATGGTGGAGCGAAGACCGCCACATGATGACCTACTTCGTCACCGGCAAGGCCGACGAGCTGTACTACGTGACCGGCGTTCCCGTCGAGCAGTGGGACCTCAACGACCGCTGGCTGCCCAGCAGCAAGGAAGAGATGCGCGCCACGTTCGACGGCTGGCACCCCACGGTGCAGGCGCTGATCGACGCCACCGTCGAAGTCACCAAGTGGTCGCTGCTCGAGCGCGACCCGCTGCCGCTGTGGAGCCGCGGCCGCCTGGTGCTGCTGGGCGATGCCTGCCACCCGATGAAGCCGCACATGGCCCAGGGCGCGGCCATGGCCATCGAAGACGGCGCCATGCTCGCGCGCTGCCTCAAGGAAGTCGGCGCGCACAACCACGAACTCGCGTTCGCGCTCTACGAAGCCAATCGCACGGAACGCGCCAGCAAGGTGCAGCGCATTTCGCACGACAACACCTGGCTGCGCACGAATGAAGACCCTGCTTGGTGCTTCGGTTACGACGTGTTCAACACCCCCCTGGTGGATCCCAAGGTGAAGATCGCGGCCTGAACGCCCCGGCGACCCACCCACGAACCACAGCACAGCATGGCCACCACCTCTTCCTCCAGCCCCTTGCAACTGCGCGTCAACGGCCGCGACTGCGTGACGCCGGCAACGCCCGACACGCCGCTGCTGTATGTGCTGCGCAATGACCTGGAGCTCAACAGCCCCAAGTACGGCTGCGGACTGGGGGAATGTGGTGCCTGCACGGTGCTGATCGACGGCGTGGCCGCGCGCTCCTGCGTGATTCCGGTGCGCGCCGCGCAAGGCCGCGAAGTCACGACGCTCGAAGGCCTGGGCACGCGCGCCCGGCCCGGCCCCACGCAACAGGCTTTCATCGACTGCCAGGCGGCCCAATGCGGCTACTGCCTCAACGGCATGATCATGACCGTCGAAGCCCTGCTGCGCCGCAACCCCGATCCCACCGAGGCGCAGCTGCGCAACGAGCTGCACCACAACCTGTGCCGCTGCGGCACGCATGTCGAAATCATGCAGGCCGCGCTGCGCGCCGCGCGTTTGCGCAGGGCTGCGGCCATCGCTGCCGAGGGCAAGCAATGAGCCTGTCCCTGCATTCGAACGCCGCCGCCCCGGCGCTGCCCGCCGAACTGCTGCACGGCCTGGCGCTGCGCCCGCCGCAGGCGCGCTGGAACGGCCTGCGCTACCAGGGCAGCGAACTGCTGGGCGCCGACCTCGCCGCGGTGCGCGCCATGACCGGTGTGGTCGCGGCCGTGCAGCGCCAACATTTTCTCGGCGTGGTCGCGGCCACGCCCGTCTACGCGCTGCAGGCCGCAAGCAGCCTCGCGCCTGTCTGGCAGACGCCAGGCACGGCCATGCCATTGGCCGCGCAAGCCGCGTCCAGCGAACCTTCTTCCCAATATGTCTGGCAGATGGCGCGCGCGCCCCTGCACGACGCCAATCAAGTCGTCGCCTGGTGCCTGGACGACCAGGCCAGCGTCTGGCTGCCGCGCTGCGGCGCCCAGACCCTGCGCACGCTGCGCCGCGAACTCGCCGCGCTGCTGCAACTGCCAGAAACCGCGCTGCAACTGATCAGCCCCGCGATCGCCGAGGGCGCGGCCGAGCCGCAGCATCTGCTCGACCTGCTCGACGCCGCGGCCGATGCCGCCTTGCTGTCCCAGGCCGTGGCCAGACCCGTCAGCGTGGCCTGCCAGACCGGCAGCGCCCAGGCGCCGCTGGTGCTGCGCGTGCCCGCGCCCGCAGCGTCGCCATCGACCGAACTGCAACTGCCCGCCACGGCAGCATCTGCCGCCACGCTGCTGTCCGATGCCCCCTGGGCCGTGCGCCCCAGTCTTGCGCGGCTGCTGAGCCAGCCCGAACTGGCGCGGGCCTCGGCCCAGGCCAGCGTGCGCGACGCGGGTGAAGTCCAGGCGCGCAAGACGTTTGCCGACACCCAACATGCGGGCGTGCAGGACCTCAATGCCGCCCAGGTGTTCGCCCAGGAAAGCCTGTGGCACGAACAGGCGCTGGCCCAGGGCCAGGACCCGCTGGCCTATCGCATGGAACATCTGCAGGGCCGGGCCCAGGACCTCGCGCGCCAGGTCGCCGAGCGCGCGCAATGGCCGCAAGCGGAACAAGACACGCAAGCCACCGGCACCGACGGCCGGCTCCATGGCCGCGGCTTTGCGACCGCCCAGCTGCAGACGCTGGATGCGTCGGGCGCCGAGCGCATGGTCTGGAGCGCCTGGGTCGCCGAAGTCGCCGTGCACCCGCAGACCGGCGCGATCGAAGTCACGCGCGTGGTCGCGGGCCACGACAGCCAGCAGCTGCATGCGGCGCAAGGCGCGAGCTTGCGCCCCGAAATCCAATGGCAGGAGCAAGACCCGCAACTGCTGGCCAATGCGCGCCGGCTGCTGGGCACGGCTGCGGCATTCGACGACTGGAACAGCCCGCAGCCCACGGGCCTGGTGCCGCGCGCACAGTCCACCGATCTGGCCGCCCTGCCCGAAGGCAGCCTGATCGCCCGGGGCCGGCTGGACCTCGACGGCGTCGAGACCCTGCCCGCGGCCGCGGCCATCGCCAATGCGATTGCCCATGCGACCGGCGTGCGCCTGCGCGAAGTGCCGTTCGATGCCGAGCATCTGCGCCGCAGCCTGGGCGCGCCCGCGGCCGGCGCCGCGCCGGGCAAACGCCCCTGGGGCTGGCTGGCCGCGGGCGCCGTGGGCGTTGCCGGCATGGCCGCCATGGCCTGGCCGCTCAAGCCCGCCTTGCCCTTGACTGCGGGCCCCGACGTGGCGCTGTATTCCGCGCAGGCGCTGGAGCGCGGCCGGCTGATCGCCGCCGCGGGCGACTGCGTGGTCTGCCATACCGCGCCCGGCGGCGCGGCCAATGCCGGCGGCTTCGGTCTGGAGACGCCGTTCGGCACGATCTACTCGACCAACATCACGCCCGACAACGAGACCGGCATAGGCCGCTGGTCGTTCGCCGCGTTCGAGCGCGCGATGCGCCAAGGCATTCACCAGGACGGCCGCCAGCTCTATCCCGCCTTTCCCTACACCGCGTTCGCCAAGCTCAGCGACGGCGACATGCAGGCGCTCTACGGCTATCTGATGGCCCAGGCGCCCGTCAAGGCCCAGGCACCGCAGACCCAGCTGGCCTTCCCCTACAACCTGCGCCCGGCCATGGCCGGCTGGAACGCGCTGTTCCACGACGCCACGCCGTTCAAGCCCGACCCGGCGCGCACGCCCGAATGGAACCGCGGCGCCTATCTGGTCGAAGGCGCAGGCCATTGCGCGGCCTGCCATTCGCCGCGCAATGCGCTGGGCGCCGAGAAGTCCGGCATCCATTACCTGGGCGGCGGCGAAGCCGAAGGCTGGAAGGCGCCCGCGCTCAACCAGCTGGCCGAAGGCAAGCGCCCCTGGACGCGCGACACGCTCTACCAATACCTGCGCACCGGCTTCTCGCCGCAGCACGGCGTCGCCGCCGGCCCCATGGCGCCGGTGATCCACGGCCTGGCCGAGCTGCCCGACAGCGACTTGCGCGCCATCACCACCTATCTGCTGGAACTGCCCGCGACCGGCGCACAGCCCACGGCCCAGCCCGCAACGCAAACCGCTGCGGCCCCGTTGGCGGTCGCGACGCCCGCCGCCCCGGTCTACGGCCAACATGTCAACGGCGAACGCATTTACCAGAACGCCTGCGCGGTCTGCCACGAAGCGGGCAGCGGCCCCACGCTGTTTGGCGTCAAGCCGCTGCTGGCGCTCAACACCAACCTGCACGCGGCCACGCCCGACAACCTGGTGCAAGTGATCCTGCACGGCATACAGGCGCCGGCGAATGAAGCGCTAGGCCATATGCCGGGATTCAAGGACAGCCTCGACGACGCCCAGATTCTGGATTTGACGCGCTATTTACGCGCACGTTTTGCACCGGAGGAAAAAGCCTGGCCCCACGACACGACGGCGATCAGCAAACTGCGCGCGGCCGCCGCGGCGCATTGAAAAAAATGAAATCACACACCGCGGAAACCGGCCCCGGCCTGGAATCCTTTTTCAGGCATCGATGAGGAGTTCCGGCAAACCAGCCCATTGCATTCAATCCGGACCAGCGCTATTTCCCTGGAGGCTGCGAATACAGCCCGGGGATGAATCTTCCAACACAAGCCGCTGAAATATCGAGAGGCCTGGCCTCCAGACCCACGGCTTAAAAACATCGCCAAGATTTACCAAGGGACCTTTACATGTCAGCTACATTGATTTCCGTCGAAAAAGGAATACAGACCGCCGGGGTCGGAAAATTCCAATATCGTCTTTTCGTGATTTTCGGTCTGGTATGGCTCGCTGACGCGATGCAGGTGCTGTCCATTGGTTTCAGCGCCCCGTCCATCGCCAAGACCTTCGGCATCACCATGCCCCAGGCCTTGAGCACGGGCACCTTGTTCTTCATCGGCATGCTGATCGGTGCCTTCGTGTTCGGCCGGCTCGCCGACCGCATAGGCCGCCGCCCGGTGCTGATGATGGCCGTGGTCATCGATGCCTGCGCCGGCGTCGCCTCGGCGTTCGCACCCGATCTGAGCTGGCTGCTGTTCCTGCGTTTCCTCACCGGCATAGGCGTCGGCGGCACGCTGCCCGTCGACTACACGATGATGGCCGAATTCCTGCCGAGCAACAAGCGCGGCCGCTGGCTGGTGCTGCTCGAGTCCTTCTGGGCAATCGGCACGATCTTCCTGGCCATCCTGTCGCTGGTTGCGGTCGCCTGGGGTGACGACGCCTGGCGCCTGATCTTCTTCGTGACCGGCATTCCGGCGCTGATCGGTGTGGTGCTGCGCTTTTACATTCCCGAATCGCCGATGTTCCTGAACCGCAACGGCAAGTCGGACCAGGCGCGCGAAGTCTTGCAACGCGTGGCCGACGTCAACGGCAGCCAGGTCAAGATTCCCGCGCTGCAGCCTGAGAAGCAGGAACGCAAGTCAGTGTTCGCACTCTTCTCCAACGAGCTGCGCCGCCGCAGCATCGGTCTGCTCGCGGCCTGGGCCTTGATCTCGATTGCCTACTACGGCGTGTTCGTCTACCTGCCCATACAGCTCGCGAGCTCGGGCTTCGGCTTCATGCGCGGCCAGGAATTCCTGGTGGTGCTGGCCCTGGTGCAGCTGCCCGGCTTTGCGCTGTCGGCCTATGGCGTCGAGCGCTGGGGCCGCAAGCCCACGCTGATCGGCTTCCTGCTGCTGAGCGCCATCGGCTGCCTGCTGTACAGCCTGGGCACCTCGACGCCCGTGGTCGTAGGCTCCACGCTGCTGATGAGCTTCTCGCTGCTGGGCACCTGGGGCGCGTTGTATGCGTTCACTCCCGAGGTCTACCCCACCAGCCTGCGTGCCAGCGGCATGGGCATGGCAGGTGCGGTCGCGCGTTTCGGCGGCCTGTTCGCACCCGCGATCATCGCCCCCATCATGACCACCCACTTCACGCTGTCGCTGTTCGTGCTGTCGGCGATGCTGGTCGGCGGGGCGATCGCCATCTGGTCGGTCGACGTCGAGTCGCGCAACCGCGCGCTGGATTGATACCCGCGCTCTAGCCGCATGAAAAAGCCTGCGCGAGACTTTGTCTTGCGCAGGCTTTTGCTTTTGACGCCTAGGCCAAAAGCATCTTGCGCAAGAGAAAATCGACCGCCACGCGCTCGGCGGCATTCAAGGGCCCATAGGTGCTGGCACTGATTTGCTGCGCAAAAGGCGCCATGTCATGCACCAGATCCCGGCCCGCGGGTGTGAGATGGATCACCACCTTGCGCCTGTCGCCCGGGTCGTTTTCAACGGCGATCAATGCGCGCTGGCGCAGCCTTTCGACCACACCGCGAATCGTCGCCTGGTCTATTACTGTCGCCTTGACAATATCGGCCAGCGACAAGCCTTGCTGGTCGCGCACCGCGCACAGCACGACAAACTGCGCCGTCGTCAGCTGAGAATCGGGAATATGCTGCTGAAAATGCGCCGTGTGCCGCTGGTAGGCGCGCCGCAGCAAATGGCCTATCTGGCCGGAGAACACATAATCGTGCTGCTGGGGGCTGGTATTGTTCGGCATGAATTCGGACATCGTCGGAACAATGTAGTTCCCGCGGCCGAATACTGTCAATGCGCGCGCCATTAACGCTGGCGATTATTGCCCTGTAAATACCGGCCGTTTGATGCAAATCAAACCACCGCGCAGTGGACAGCAACAAACGCCTGCACGCGCTCGAGCACCTGGGCCGTGCACTCGCGGTGCGGCACATGGCCGCAGCCCGGCAGCAAAACCAGCTCCACCGGCGCGCCCGCCAAATCGAGCATGCGCTGGGGCTGGCGCGCCGAGCCGAACTCGTCGTCGGCGCCCTGGAACACCAGCATGGGACTGCGCACCCGCGCCAGCGCCGCGTCCAGATTCCAGTCGCGAAACGCGGGCGAAAGCCAGGTATCGACCCAGGCATCGAGCACCCATTGCGCCTTGCCGGGGTGGTACTTGTCCAGCCGCTGCATCTGCCCGGGCACGGCAAACGAATCGCGCGCCGCGCGAATGCCCTCCAGCGTCAGCGCCTCGACAAACGACTGCGCCGACTCGGTGATCACCGCCTGGCAACGCGCGCCATACGCGGCGGCAATCGACACCGCCATGCCGCCGCCCACGCTGTGGCCGAACACCATGAATCGGTCTATGGCGAACGCCTGGAGCACGGCGGCAAAGCTGACCTGGGCTTCGCTGGCGACGAAGTCCACGTCCAGCACGCCGGGGTGGGCGTCAGACTCGCCAAAGCCCAGCCTGTCGTAGCTGATCACGGGATGGCGCGTGGCGCGCGCCAGCGCGGCGGGAAAATCGCGCCACAGCTGCGTGCAGCCCAGCGAATCGTGCAGCAGCACGATGGGAATGCGCGCGTCGGTCGCGTCCTGCGCCGGCCAGCGCCTGGCATGCAGCCGGCCCAGGGGCGTGGCG
>NZ_JAHCDD010000003.1 GCF_018413525.1 Acidovorax sp. CCYZU-2555 | reverse complement strand
GGGCCTGGCCCGCCAGATCGGCTTCGGCGGCCGCGAGCATGCGCTGCATTTCGGCGGGCTGGGGCCCGCCATGGGTTTGGCGATTGCGCACTATGCCCACCGGGTCCAGCGTGGCGCGGAACGCGGCCTCGCTCAGCGGAAACACCGGGTCGCCCTCGGGCATTTCCGCGGCAATGGTGTGGGCGTAGATGGCCTGCGCATCGGCATACGAAAAATCGCTGGGGCGCACATCATGCTGCTTGGCATGGGTGACCATTTCGGAGGCGAAATGGTGGCCTACGCGAAACGGCAGCAGATGCTCGCGCATCAGCACATCGGCGACTTCCTGCGAGGCCGTCCAGTCGAGGTTGAGCTCTTCCAGCGCACGCGCGGCGTTGAGTTCCAGGCCTTGCAGCACGCGGGCGAACATCGCCAGCATGTCGACCGCGCAGCGCAGCACTTCGACGTTCTCCGCAACCACCTTGGCATCGTTCATTCCCGGCGGAATGTTGTGCGCGTGCCAGGTGCGGCCGGCTGCGAGCGTGAGCACGCGCGAGGCCTTGGTGCGGGTGTCTATCAGCAGGCCGGGGTTGCGCTTTTGCGGCATGGCGCTCGACACATAGGTGTTGCCGCCGCCTTCGCGCAGCAGTATCCAGGGCCGGGGCTGGGCGTACTGCAGCGTCACGTCCTGGATGAACGCGCCCACATGCAATGCCATGGTCGTGACCAGATGGCCGATTTCCACGGGCATCTCGGCGCCGTGGATCTGACCCGCATCGTAGGCGTTGTCGACCAGGCCGTCGAAGCCCAGATACGCGGCCATCTTTTCGCGGTCCAGCGGCCAGCCCGTGCCGTTGAGCACCGTGGTGCCCATGGGCGACAGGTTGAGGCGCGCATACATCTGCTGCAGCCGCTGCGCGTCGCGCTGCAGGCCGCAGGCATGGCCCAGCAGATAGTGGCCGTAGCTGTTGGGCTGGGCGGCGACGCCGTTGGTGTAGTTGGGCACGATGGCATCCGCGTGTTCGCGCGCCATGGCGACCAGCACTTCGCCGGTCTGCCGCAACTGGTCCGCGAGGCCCAGGATTTCATCGCGCAGGATCGCGTGGCGCACGGCCACCAGCATGTCCTGGCTGGAGCGGCCCGCATGCAGCAAGGTCGCCTCGACGCCCGCCGCGCGAATCAGCAACGGCTCGAACGTGATGACCAGGGAGGGACGCTCGGCGCCGGGCCCGCCAGCGGCCTGCAGCACGCCTTGCAGGCCCTGCGCGATGCGCCTGGCGGCCTGGGCCTGCAGCAGGCCTTGCCGCGCGTTGATGACCGCGCTGGCCTTGTTGATCTGACCCAGCCAGAAGAAGTCGTCTCTCGGTGTCGCGGTGGTCGTCATGGTGAGGGAATAAGGAAATGGAAAGTCGTGCGCTTCACAACGGGTCCACGCAGGCCCGGTCGCGCCCCATCTGCTTGGCTTGCAGCATGGCCAGGTCCGCACGGTGCAGTGTCTGCACCACCGATTCGCCCGTGCGCATGCCGGCGATGCCGGCCGACACCGTGAGCCGCGCATCGGGCCGCGGCACCTGGGCCAGCAGCAGGCGCAGACGGTCGGCGAGCGCACAGGCCGAGTGTTCGGTCTGATCGGGCAGCAGCACGCAGAACTCCTCGCCGCCGAGCCGGCCGAACACATCGCTGGCACGCAGGGAATGCTTGAGCACGTCGGACATGCCGCGCAGCACGGCGTCGCCGGCCGCATGGCCATGGCCGTCGTTGAGGCGCTTGAAATGGTCGATGTCGAGGTACAGCAGCGTCAGCGGCGCGCCGGTGGCGCGGGCCCGGACGGCGGCTTTTTCGGCCTGCTGCAGGAACTCGGCGCGGCTGCTCGCGCCGGTGAGCGTGTCGGTCACCGACAGCTCGGCAAGCCGGCATTCCTGCTCGAACGCACGGTGCTGCGAGTCCTGGATGCGCATGTGGCTCACAAAGCCCGTGACCAGCGCCATGCCCGCGAACAGCAGGCTGAAAACGGTGTCGGTGCGGCTCGCCGTGTGGTCGATGATGAACGGCAGGAAGCAGGCATAGCTGACCAGCGCGCCCCCTATCCACTGGCGCAGCGTGATCCAGAAGAAGCTGGTGGTGAGCACGATGATCACGGCCGCGGGCAGGAAGTACATCAGCGGCCGGTCGGTGCCCAGGGCGCCGAGATAGCTGTTCAAGCTGACCGTGGCGATGGTCGCCATGCAGCACCAGCCGTAGGCGCGCACCGAAGGTGCATAGACGATCAGATAGGCGAACAGCGCCGTGAGCGGCAGCAGCGCCACACGCAGCGCGATGAACTCGGGGTCGGGAATCAGCAGCCGCGCGAGCAGCGCGACCACCGAGCCCATGACGGCCGTCACGCCCATCTCGACGGCCGTGCCCTGCAGGCGCTTGAGCGTCTGCTCGCGATAGGCCTGCTCGCGCTCGGCAGGGGCTTGCAGGCCCATCAGCTTGCGATGCGGCATGGTGGGCAGGCTCAGCCGCGCAGGCGCTCGATCAGCCCGTTGAGCTCTTCCAGCGAGCCGAACTGTATGGACACTTCGCCCATGTCCTGCACCTTGCCGCGGCGGCGCACGCGCTTCTTGACGCGCACTTCGACCTGGGCCATCAACAGGTCGGACAGCTCTTCCTCGATGCGCTTGATATCGCGCGACTTGTCCTTCTTCGCGGTCTGGGGCTTGAGGCTGAAGTCTTCGCCCATCTTCTTGACCAGCGTCTCGGCTTCGCGCACCGACAGCTTGCGCCCCGCGATCTGGTTGCCGGCCGTGATCTGCGTCGCCTTGTCGAGCGACAGCAGCGCGCGCGCATGGCCCATGTCGATGTCGCCGGCCATCAGCATTTCCTGCACCGGCTCGGCCAGGTTCAGCAGGCGCAGCAGGTTGGACGCCGCCGAGCGCGAGCGCCCCACGGACTGCGCGGCCTGCTCGTGCGTGAGGCCGAATTCATTGACCAGGCGCGCCAGGCCCTGGGCCTCTTCGAGCGGGTTCAGGTCTTCGCGCTGGATGTTCTCGATCAGCGCCATGGCCGCGGCGGCCTCGTCGGCGACCGCGCGCACCAGCACCGGCACGCTCTCCAGACCCGCGATGCGCGCCGCGCGGAAACGGCGTTCGCCGGCGATGATTTCGTACTGGCCGGCGTTCGCGCCCTTGGCCAGGCGGCGCACCAGGATGGGCTGCATGATGCCCTGGGCCTTGATGCTTTCAGCGAGCTCGTACAGCGCGCCTTCGTCCATGCGCGTGCGCGGCTGGTACTGGCCGGCGACCATCTGGTCCAGCCGCAGTTCGTGGGGCGTTGCCGCCGCGTCGGTCTGCACGGCAGACTCCTCGACCTTGGGGCCGAGCAATGCTTCCAGGCCGCGGCCCAGGCCCTTGGGTTTCTTTGTCACCATGGCTTCAGTCTTTCAAAAGGGTTTGCAGCAGCGCACGACCCGCATCCCAGTCACCCTGGGTCGGGTCCGCCGCCATGTCGTCAGGCGCCACATACGTTGCGCCCCAGGCCTGGGCCAGGGCTTGCGCGCGTTGCGGGCTGCACGCCGCAGGCTGCGCGCGGGCCACGAGAATGCTGGGAAAAGGCAGGCGCTGCAGCGCGATCGGCGACCAGCCGGGCAGCTGCTCGCGCAGCGCGGGCTGTTCCACGTCGAGCGGCGCGACCAGCAGCGCGCCGCGCACCTTGGCCGCCGCCGGCGAGTGCGCGGCCCACCAGGCCGCGAGCACGCAGCCCAGGCCGCTGGCGACCAGCACCACCGGGGCGGGCGCGTCGACCAGCGTCTCCTGCAGGCGCGCGCTCCAGTCGCCGCGCAGCGGCCGCTGCCAGTCGTGCTGCTCGAGCAGCGCATCGCCATGCAGGGCTTGCCAGCGCGCGAGCCAGGGCTCGGCATGGGACTGCGGCCCGCCATCGGGCAGCAGCCAGACCTGAGGCGAGGGAGAGAGAGAAGAAGACGCGAACACCGGCTTCACATCTTCTGGATGCGATCCACCATCTCGCGCGCGAACTCGATGAACGCCTTGCTGCCCTTGGCCGACGGGTCGAACACCACGCCGGGAACGCCATAGCTGGGCGCCTCGGCCAGGCGCACATTGCGCGGAATCACGGTGTTGAACACCTTGTCGCCGAAATGGTCCTTGAGCTGGTCGCTGACCTGCTGCTGCAGCGTGGTGCGGGTATCGAACATCACGCGCAGCAGGCCGATGATCTGCAGATCGGGGTTCAGATTGGCGTGCACCTGCTTGATGGTGTTGACCAGGTCGGTCAGGCCTTCGAGCGCGAAGTATTCGCACTGCATGGGCACGACCACGCCATTGGCCGCGCACAGGCCGTTGAGCGTGAGCATGGACAGGCTGGGCGGGCAATCGATCAGCACGAAGTCGTAGTCGGCATCCACGGCCGCGAGCGCTCCCTTGAGGCGCTTGTCGCGGCGCTCCAGCGCCACCAGTTCGATCTCCGCGCCCGTGAGTTCACGGTTGGCGCCGAGCACGTGGTAGCCGACTTTCTCGGAAAACACCGCGGCCTCCTGCACCGACGCATTCTCGAGCAGCACGTCGTAGACCGTGAGCTCGAGGCTGCGCTTGTCGACCCCCGAACCCATGGTCGCATTGCCCTGCGGGTCCATGTCGATCAGCAGCACGCGCTGGCCGATCTTGGCCAGGCCCGCAGCCAGGTTCACGCAGGTGGTGGTTTTGCCGACGCCACCTTTTTGGTTGGCAATACAGAAGATCTTGGCCATAGGGCTTTCGGATAACTTATTTGGAAATGGCCAGCTTGATGCCAAAGCCGATGAGGAAAGTGCCCGCCGTCTTCTCGAGCGCCTGCACGATGCGCGGGCTGGCGCGCAGGCGGTCGGCCAGGAAGTGCGTCAGCAGCACGACGGTCAGGCAGTAGAGAAAAGTCAGCGCCGCCACGGTCACGGCCATCACCGCGAACGTGCTCAGTCCCTGGTGCGTTGCCGGATCGACGAACAGCGGAAAAAACGCCATGTAGAAAACGATGGCCTTGGGGTTGAGCAAGGTGATCAGTGCGCCCTGGCGGAAATAGTGGTGCGGCTGCATCTTGAGCACCGGCTGGCTGCCGGGCTTGGCCAGCAGCATGCGGCAACCGAGCCAGGCCAGGTAGCCCGCGCCCAGCCATTGCAGCGCGGCGAACGCCGCGGGATGGGCCGCGAGCAGCGCCGCCATGCCCGCCACGGCCAGCCACATCAGCACCTGGTCGGCGGCGATCACGCCGCCGCAGGCGGCCATGCCGGCGCGTATGCCGCCCTGCCCCGTCGACGTGATCAGCGCGAGATTTCCGGGGCCGGGAATCAGCAAGAACAGGATGATGGCCGCGACGAACGCGCCGTAATCAGCAACGCCAAACATGATTTTCCCGGCAACAAAAGTCTGCAGTTTATGCGAGACGCGTGTAATGCACCGTCATCGACAACCCAGCGCGCTTGCGCCCAAGGGATTACACGGCCCGCATCCAGACGATGCAGCGCTCGGCGTCCAGCGCCGGAACCTGCAGTTGTTCCACGTGAAACACCTGCACGTCAGCGGGCAGCGCGGCGATTTCATCGGCCGGATGCTTGCCCTTCATCGCGAACCAGACGCCGTCGGCGGCCAGCGCCGAGCGCGACCACTTGGTGAAGTCGGGCAGCGAGGCAAACGCCCGGCAGCTGACCACGGCATAGGGGGTGGTCAGCGATTCAACGCGCGCGTGAATGCCGCGCAGGTTGCGCAGCTTCAGGCTCGCCGCGGCCTGCTGGATGAACGCCGCCTTCTTGGCCACGGTATCCACACAGCTGACGTCGATTTCGGGGCAGCAGATGGCGAACACCACGCCCGGCAGACCGCCGCCCGAGCCCACGTCGAGCAACGGCGTCAGCGCGCCTTCAACGCGCGCCAGGCCCTGTACATGCTTTTGCAGCGGCGCGACCGCCGCGAGGCTGTCGAGCAGATGGTGGGTGAGCATCTCCTGCGGATCGCGCACGGCCGTGAGGTTGTAGACCTTGTTCCATTTCTGCAGCAAGGTGAGGAAGTCGAGCAGCAGATCGACCTGGGTCGTCGACAGCGACAGGCCCAGCTTCGCAATGCCCTGCTCCAGCGCGGGTCGCAGCGCGGCGCTCATGCGGCTTCTCCCTTGGCGACCGGCGTGAAGCCGCGGAAGCCGCCTTTCTTCAGGTGCACCATCAGCAGCGAAATCGTCGCCGGCGTGATGCCCGAAATGCGCGAGGCCTGGCCCAGCGTTTCGGGGCGGTGCTTCTGCAGCGTCTGGCGGGCTTCGAAGGAAAGCGCCGTGACCTGCAGGTAGTCGAGGTCGGCCGGCAGCCGTTGATGTTCGAGATGGGCGGCGCGCTCGACTTCGTCTTTCTGCCGATCGATGTAGCCCGCGTACTTGGCCGCGATCTCGACCTGCTCGATCACCGACTCGCTCAGATCGCCCAGGGTTTCACGTGAAACATCGGTCGACACGTACTTGCCGTTGTCCAGGCTCACAAGCTGTGGATAACTCACATCGGGCCGGCGCAGCAGCTCGAACAGGCTGTACTCATGCTCGATCGCCTTGCCCAGCACGCGCGCCGACTCTTCGGCCGGCAGGTTGCGCGGGCTGACCCAGGTCGACTTGAGGCGCTGCGTTTCGCGCTCCACGGCTTCGCGCTTGCGGCTGAAGGCTTCCCAGCGCGCGTCGTCGACCAGGCCCAGGCGGCGGCCGGTTTCGGTCAGGCGCATGTCGGCATTGTCTTCACGCAGCTGCAGGCGGAATTCGGCGCGGCTGGTGAACATGCGGTAGGGCTCGGTCACGCCCTTGGTGATCAGGTCGTCGACCAGCACGCCCAGATAGGCTTCGTCGCGGCCTGGCGTCCAGGGCGCGTCGCCGCGCGCCTGCAGCGCCGCGTTCAGGCCCGCGAACAGGCCTTGCGCCGCGGCCTCTTCATAGCCCGTCGTGCCGTTGATCTGGCCGGCGAAGAACAGGCCGTTGATCTGCTTGGTCTCGAAGCTGGCCTTGAGCGAGCGCGGATCGAAATAGTCGTATTCGATCGCATAGCCGGGACGCAGGATGTGGGCGTTCTCCAGGCCCTTCATCGAGCGCACCAGTTCGTACTGGATGTCGAATGGCAGGCTGGTCGAGATGCCGTTGGGGTAGTACTCGTGCGTGGTCAGGCCTTCGGGCTCGAGAAAGATCTGGTGGCTGTCCTTGTCGGCGAAGCGATTGATCTTGTCTTCGACGCTGGGGCAGTAGCGCGGGCCCACGCCTTCGATCTTGCCGGTGAACATAGGGCTGCGGTCGAAGCCCGAGCGGATGATGTCGTGCGTGCGCTCATTGGTGTGCGTGACCCAGCAAGGCATCTGCTGCGGATGCATGCTGGCCTTGCCCATGTAGCTGAACACCGGCAGCTGGCCTTCGTTGATGCCCCCGGGCATGCCGTCGCCGGGCTGGGCTTCGCATTGCGAGAAGTCGATGCTGCGGCCGTCGATGCGCGGCGGCGTGCCGGTCTTGAGCCGGCCCTGGGGCAGTTGCAATTCCTTGAGGCGCGCCGACAGGCTCACCGCCGGCGGATCGCCCGCGCGGCCCGCTGCGTAATTGTTCAGTCCCACGTGGATCTTGCCGTCGAGGAAAGTGCCGGCCGTGAGC
Organism: Acidovorax sp. CCYZU-2555; assembly: GCF_018413525.1. Lineage (GTDB taxonomy): Bacteria > Pseudomonadota > Gammaproteobacteria > Burkholderiales > Burkholderiaceae_C > Comamonas. The sequence continues at coordinate 136,139 of NZ_JAHCDD010000003.1, read as the reverse complement.
ACCACGGTGCGCGCACGGAAACGGATGCCGACCTGCGTGACCGCGCCGACCACGCGGTCGCCTTCGACCATCAGGTCATCGACCGCCTGCTGGAACAGCCACAGGTTGGGCTGGTTCTCGAGCATGCGGCGGATCGCGGCCTTGTAGAGAATGCGGTCGGCCTGGGCGCGCGTGGCGCGCACTGCCGGACCCTTGGAGCTGTTGAGGATGCGGAACTGTATGCCGCCCTCGTCCGTGGCCAGCGCCATCGCGCCGCCCAGCGCATCGACTTCCTTGACCAGATGGCCCTTGCCTATACCGCCGATCGACGGGTTGCAGCTCATCTGGCCCAGCGTCTCGATGTTGTGGGTCAGCAGCAGCGTCTTGCTGCCCATGCGGGCGGCCGCCAGCGCGGCCTCGGTGCCGGCGTGGCCTCCGCCGACGACGATGACATCAAATTCTTGGGGATACAACATGCAATAGCTCCGCGGGCCAATGCTTGGTTCATAGGCCCTAATCTGTACGCAGCGCGCCTGCGCCGGCCCGCGCCACGGATGACCCCTGTAGCCATCCTTGCGGGAGAACCAGCAATTTTCCCACTTTTGCGTGTTTTTCGCCGTTTGACCCCAGGCCACCACGCGAACAGGCAGGAAACCGGCGTACATAGCGACCGCGCGCGGCGCGTTAGCATGGTGCCGTCACCACTTCACTTTATTCCGACCATGAAGCTTTACTACAGCCCCGGCGCGTGTTCGCTGTCCCCACAGATCGTGCTGCAGGAATCCGGCCTGGCCTACGAGCCCGTGCTCGCCAGCACCAAGACCCACCAGCTCGCCGACGGCACCGATTACTACGGCATCAACCCGCTGGGCTATGTGCCCCTGCTCGAGCTCGACAACGGCGCGCGTCTGCGTGAAGGCCCGGCCATCGTCCAGTACATCGCCGACCAGGTGCCCGAGAAGAACCTCGCGCCCGCCAACGGCAGCTTCGAGCGCTACAAGCTGCAGGAATGGCTCAACTTCATCGGCACCGAAATCCACAAGGGTTTCGGTCCGCTGTTCAAGCCGACCACGCCCGAGAACTACAAGCCGATCGCGCTCGAAGCGCTGACCAAGCGCCTGCAATGGGTGGATCAGCAACTGGCCGGCAAGAGCTATCTGATGGGCGAGCAATTCAGCGTCGCCGACGCCTATCTCTACACGGTTTCGCGCTGGGCCGGCTTCGTCGGCCTCGACCTGTCGGGCCTGGCCAACATCCTGGCCTTCCAGCAGCGCATGGCGCAGCGGCCAGCGGTGCAGGCGGCGTTGAAGATCGAAGGACAGAAGTAATCTTCATTGGAGGGCGGACCGCTCATGGTCCACGGGGCCGCCCAGGCAAGCTCACCACGCCCGTTTTCCCCCGTTCGTCCTGAGCCTGTCGAAGGATGAACGGCCGGTCCTCAGAAAAGGATCCATACGCGCCCCGTCTTGATCCAGTCGAACGACTCTTGCCAGATAAAAAAGCCGCGGCCCTGTTTCACGTGAAACACGCCCGCGGCTTCGCATACCGTTACCGCCAGCGCGGGCGAACCATGTCTGCTAAGGTTTTTGCTTACCTGAACAGCCAGAAAGCACTCCATGCCTACCTTGTTCGATCCCCTGCGCGCCGGCAAGCTGCAACTGCCCAACCGCATCGCCATGGCCCCGCTGACGCGCAACCGCGCGCCCGATGCCATTCCCACGAAACTGATGGCCACGCACTACGCCCAGCGCGCGAGCGCCGGGCTGCTGATCAGCGAAGCCACGGCGATCAGCCAGCAGGGCCAGGGCTACTCGGATGTGCCAGGCCTTTACGGATCGGAACAGCTCGAAGGCTGGAAGCGCGTGACCGACGCCGTGCACGACGCCGGCGGGCGCATCGTGACCCAGCTCTGGCATGTGGGCCGGATCTCGCATGAACTGCTGCAGCCGGGCCACCACGCGCCCGTGGCGCCCTCGGCGATCACCGCCAAGGCCAAGACCTACCTGATAGACCCGCAGACCGGCAAGGGCCGTTTCGTGCCCACCTCGGCGCCGCGCGCGCTGCTGGCGTCCGAGCTGCCTGAAATTGTCCACAGCTTCGTCGCCGCGGCGCGCAATGCCGTGCAGGGCGCGGGCTTCGACGGCATAGAGATCCATGCGGCCAACGGCTATCTGCTCGACCAGTTTCTCAAGACCGGCGCCAACCACCGCGGCGACGACTACGGCGGCAGCATCGCCAACCGCGCGCGCCTGCTGCTCGAAGTGACGCGGGCCATCGCCGATGCGATCGGCGGCGGCCGTACCGGCATACGCCTGTCGCCCGTGACGCCGGCCAACGACATCGTCGATGCCGATCCGCAGCCGCTGTTCGAGCATGTGGTGCGCGAGCTCGCTCCGCTGAACCTGGCCTATATCCACATCATCGAAGGCGCGACCGGCGGCCCGCGCCAACTGCCCGACCGCCCCTTCGACTACCCCGCGCTGCACTCGGCCTACCTCATGGCCGGCGGCCAGGGCGCGTGGATGGTCAACAACGGCTATGACCGTGCGAGCGCCATGCAGGCCGTGGCCAGCGGCTATGCCGACATCGTCGCGTTCGGCAAACCGTTCATTTCCAACCCCGACCTGGTGCGCCGCCTGCACGACAACCTGCCGCTCGCGCCCTGGGACCAGGACCGCTTCTACGGCGGCGGCGCAGAAGGCTATACCGACTACCCGCGCTCAGCGATGACGCATCCGGCGCGATGATGCGATTGCACACCACCTGCACGCGGCTTTGCCCGTAGCTCACCTGGCTGTTGTACTTGCCCAGGATGCGTGGACCCTGCGGATCAACAGCATGCGGGCTGCAGGAAGTTGCCGATGCGCACGGCCGAGCCGCTCGTCGTCAGGCCCAGCCAGGCAAACGACCGGAACCGGCCTGCATTGCCTGCAGCGCCTCCTCGATCAAATGTTGCGAAGATGCAACATATGGCTTAGCCGTTCGGCGCCCTCTTCGGATGCAACGAATGCCTCGACGCCGAGGAATTTGGCACTAGGCGTTGAGTGCGCTTGGCCTTGAACCCAGTGCACGTTTGCGTGATATCTCCTCTCTGCACGGCAGGCGGAGACAGAAGGAGAAGAGCGGGGAGCGCCAGGACGGATCTTCGACCGGCGGATCCTCCGGCGGCGCGACTTGCCGCACAAGCCACCGATCAGGATATCAAGAGCTCAGAGCCGGGCATCTTTGCAATTCTTTACTAATGCGACTCATTATCATTACAATTTCGATTCTCTCGCAAGACAGGTGTCCCGTCATCAGGATGCCTGCCAGCGCCCACTGCTGCTGCCTCCATCCCGGACCCTTTGCATGCCCTCTTTGTCCTCCCGCGCCGCGCTGCGTTCGCGCGCGCCTGTTGCTTCTTCCTCTCGCTCACCCGCCCGCGCTGCCAGCCTGTTCGTCCTGACGCCGCTGGCTTTGTGTCTGGCGCAATCGGCCTGGGCGCAGGCCGCCGATACAGCGGCCGCCACCGCGCCCCAACTCCAGGAAGTGCGCATTAACGCCAGCACCGAAAAAGACATGGGCTTTGCCCCTGTGGAAGCCCAGACCGCTGGCAAGGCGCCCATGCGGCGGCTGGAGACGCCGCAGTCGGTCAGTGTGGTGACGCGCGAGCAGATGGAGTCGCGCCAGATCACCAACGTGCAGCAGGCGCTGCAGACCGTGGCGGGGGTCAGCCCCGTGAACTTCGGGCGCCGGGGTTTCGATGACCTGAACATCCGCGGCTTCCGCTCGACCGAGTCCATTCTGGTCGATGGCCTGGTGCAAAGCCCCGGCATGTGGGCCAAGCTGCAGCCCTATGGGTACGAGCGCTTCGAGGTGCTCAAGGGCTCGGCCTCGGTGCTGTATGGCCAGGTGCAGCCCGGCGGTATCGTCAACGCGGTGAGCAAGCGCCCGCGCAAGGAGCCGCTGAACGAGGTGGGTGTGGAGGTGGGCAGCTTTGGCCAGCGCACGCTGCAGGCCGATGTGAACCGGCCGCTGTCCGAGTCGGGCAAGACGGCGCTGCGCATCAATGCGCAGGTGACGAATGCCGACGACCCGACGCAGTTCATCTACCGCAAGGACCGCTGGTTCGCACCGTCGCTCTCCATCGACCTGGGGCCGCAGACCGACCTGGTGCTGTTTGCCACCTACAGCCGCAGCGAATGGATGCGCCAGCAGGGCATCACGCCCTATGGCACGCTGCTGCCCAACCGCAACGGCACGTTGTCGCGCACGATGTTCACGGGCGAGCCGGCGTTCGGCGTGTATGACGTGGAGAGCACCACCATTGGCTATGCGCTGGAGCACCAGGTCTCGCCGGACATGACATTCCGCCAGAACGTGCGCTACGAGACCGAGAAGGGCACGGGCAACTTCGTTTCCAACCAGGCGCTGCAGGCCAACCAGCGGCTGCAGAATCGCAGTGCCTCGCGCCAGTATATGGACTATGACCTGCTGGCCACCGACACCTCGCTGCTCACGCGTTTCGAGGCGCTGGGCATGAAACACCAACTGGTGACGGGCCTGGATGCGCGCAGCGGCCACAGCTTGCTGGCCAGTCGCAGTTGCTCCATTGCCGCGCTGGACCTGTTTGCGCCGACCTACGGCGTGCAGGCCAACTGCCCTGCCAACCTGACCAGCGACGCGCCCGGCAAGCTCACCGTGGGCGCGCTGTACGCGCAGGACCAGATCAAATTCGGCCAGGGCTGGACGGCCCTGGTGGGCCTGCGCCGCGACTGGTCCACCAACGACACGGACAACCGCATCAGGAGCGTGCAGACGCGCCAGAAGGACAGCGCCACCACGCTGTCGGCCGGCCTGGTGTACGAGTTCCAGCCCGGCTGGGCGGCGTACGGCAGCTATGGCGAGTCGTTCCTGCCCACCACGGGTCTGGCTTTCAACGGCGCGCCATTCGTGCCCGAGACCGGCAAGCAGTGGGAAGCCGGCCTGAAGTACGAAGCACCGGGCGGCCAGCTGACCGGCGCGCTGGCCGTGTTCGACCTGGTGCGCGAGAACGTGACCACGGCCGACACGGTGAACACCGGTTTCAGCGTGCAGACCGGCCAGCAGCGTGCGCGCGGGCTGGAGCTGGAACTGGGCGCCGACCTCAAGAACGGCTGGAAGCTGACCAGCGCCTACACCTACACGCAGACCAAGGTCACGCGCGACAACAACGCGGCCATCGTGGGCCTGCCGCTCAACCTCACGCCGCGCCACACGCTCACGGCCTGGGCCACCTACAAGCTGCCGCAGTACCCGCTCGTGACGCTGGGCCTGGGCGGGCGCTATGTGAGCGAGCAGGTTGGCTCCTACCCCTTCACCCTGCCCTCGTACATGGTGGCCGATGCCTCCATCAGCTACGCGGGCCCGAACTACCGCCTCACGGCCGGGGTGAAAAACCTGTTCAACAAGGCCTACTACGACGGCGCGATCAACGCCAACGTGATCTCGCCCGCGCTGGCGCGCAACTTCAGCCTGGGGCTGACGTACTTCTTCTGAAACCGTTCATTCCACACCGCCAGCCTATATGACCAGCCAGCGAACTTTGAACCGCCTGTTCGTCCTGCACTCGTGGGCGGGCATCGTCACGGGCTTGTTGATGTTCATCGTGTGCTTCTCGGGCGCGGTGGTGGTGTTCAAGAACGAGATCGATCTGTGGGCCAACCCCTCGCTGGAGGGGCTGCCGCGCACGCAGCCGCCCGCGCCGCTCGATACAGTCCTGGCGCAGTTGCAAGCGCGCTATCCGGGCGTCACGGTGGAGACCATCGCCCTGCCGGACGACGTGAACCCCAACTACTTCGCCCATGTGCGCGAACGCGGCGCGCCCGCCAGCCAGCGCACCAAGGTGGCCCTGCGCTCGGACACAGGCGCCGTGGTGGGACCGGTGGACAGCCAGCTCGGCCAGTACCTGCGCATGCTGCATGTGTTTCTGTTCTTCGGACCGCGCTGGATCGTGGGCTTTCTGGGCGCGGCCATGCTGGTGCTGATTGGCACGGGCATCGTCATCCACCGCAAGATCTTGGCTGAGCTGTTCACCCAGCGCTGGGGCCGAAGCTTTCGCGTGGTGATGTCGGACCTGCACAAGTCCGCCGGCATCTGGGGGCTGGGCTTTCATATCCTGATCGCGGCCACGGGCGCCTGGCTGGGGCTGGCGCCGTTGTTCGAACAGGGCACCAAATACGTGATGGCAGGCGCGCCTGCGGCCAGCGCCACGCGCAGGCCGCCCGCTGCGCCGCCTGCTGCGCCCATGCAGTCGCTAGACGCGCTGTACCGCAGCGCCCAACAAGCCGTGCCGGGGCTGCAGGCGCGCCATGTGTCGCTGCGCCGCTGGGGTACCACGGCCGCCGAAGCCAGCTTCACCGGCGCGCTGGCCGGCCATCTGGCCAGCACGGCGCGGGTGGACATGAACGCCGCCACGGGCCAGGCCAAGAAGGCGCTGGACCCGCGCACCGCGGGCTTCTGGTCGCTGGTCAACGGGCTCATGGAGCCGCTGCACTTTGGCGACTATGGGGGCCTGGCGCTCAAGTGGCTGTACTTCATTCTGGGCATGACGCCGGCGTTTCTGTCCATCTCGGGCACGCTGATCTGGCTGGACTCGCGCCAGCAGCGGCGGCGCGAGGCACAGCAACCGTCCGGCGTGCAAGGAGGGCTGCAGGCATGACGTCCAAGGCTGAGGCCCCCCAGGCGTCCTTTGCGGTGCGCTGTTTCCTGGCGCTGCATGCCACCGTGCCCGCCGCCATGCTGGTGGCCATGCTTGTGCACCTGTGGCCGCCGGCCGGCCTGGCGCCGCTGGCGCAGCGGCCGGCGTGGGCCGTGTGGACGCTGATCGCCACCTGGCTCATCACCTCGCTGCTCGCAGCCTGGGCGTTGCGCCATCTGGCGTTGTGGCGCGTGTCGCTGTGCGCGGCCGGCGCGCTGCTGGGCCTGGTCGGCGCGGCGGGCCTGGTACTGGGCGCGCCGCTGCAGTGGCCCATGCTGGCCAGCCTGGTGGCGCTGGGGGTGGTGCTGGCGGGGCTGGCTGCCTTCATCGGCCCGGCGCGCACGCAGGCGAATCGCCGCCGTGACACCCGCCGCGACAGCAACAGTCCTGCACCGCGCAGCAACCCGCGCTGGCGGTGGCCCGCCATGCCGTCCACGCAAACCCTCTCGTTCTGGCTTGCGGGCCTGCTGACGATCGAAGCGTTTCGCATCGCCCACATCGTGGCCGCCGAGCCCTCGCGCTCGGCCGGCATGCTGGGCCTGCTGGTGGCCTTCTTCCTGGTGCTGCCCGCCGCCACGCTGCAGGCCTGGTGGCCACGCGCCGCCGCCGTGCTGGCCGCGCTGGCCGCCGCGGCGCTGGCGGGACTGGCCTGGCGGTCAGGCATGGGGGTATGGGCGATTGGCGCGGCCCTGTGCCTGGCCATGGGCATCGCGGTGCTGCGCCGGCTGCAGCGGCAAGGGCTAAACGACGCAGCGCCCGCGCCCGGCAAGCGGCCGGTGGAGGGTGCGGTATGACGCACGCCCTGGCCCTGGCCTGCGCGGCCGCCGCCTGCCTGCTGGCCCTGGTGCGTTGGGCACAGGCCACGTCCACCCGCTCCTGGGGCGACGCGAGCGCAGGCTCGCAGCCGCAGCGCAAGGCCTGGTGCCTGGCACTGGGCACGCTGGCCCTGCAAACCACGGCGGCCTCGGCGATCGCCGGCCCGGCCGCAGGCATCGCCATCGCGCTCGCCTCGTGGATGGTGCTGGGCTGGAGCCTGGTACTGGCCATGAACCAGTGGCCCCAGGGCAGCCTGCTCTGGGCGCGGCGCATCGGCATCGCAGGCTGGGCCGGCTGCGTGCTGGCGCTGACGGTGCACGCACTGGCGTAGTCTTTGCTCGGGTGGCGCTGCACCATCGCGCCCAAGGACCTGCTGCTCGACGCCCCCTGGAGTCCGCCCCAGGGCCGGCTTGCATATGTTGGACTCGCCTGCGCTTTTGTTGAACCTGCTGTATCGGACTTTGACGCAGTCCGGCCAAGTTTGGTGCTGGAGTCATGGTGAAATGAAAAAAGCCCATGGCCGTGAGGCCATGGGCTTTTTGCGCAGCGTCCTGATTTAGGCGCTGATGCGCGCACGGCGCGGCGCGGGTGCCGCGAGCGAAGGCTCGACCGGCGCTGCGACCTGGCCCTGGCGGGCGCCGTAGGCGACCGCGGCGCGCATCATGCCGTTGTTGTTGTCGTCCGCGAGGCGGAACTGGCTGACCACCTGGGCCAGACGCGCCGCCTGCTCGCGCAGCGACTGGGCTGCAGCTGCCGACTCTTCGACCAGGGCCGCGTTCTGCTGCGTCATGCGGTCGATGTCGCCCACGGCCTGGTTCACCTGGCCTATGCCCGACGATTGCTCGCCCGATGCCGCGGTGATCTCGCCGATGATGTCGCCCACGCGCTGCACGCTGTTGACGATTTCCTGCATCGCCTTGCCTGCGTCCTCGACCTGGCGCACACCGCCGCCCACGGCCTGTTCGCTGCTCTGGATCAGGCCCTTGATTTCGCTCGCGGCCTGGGCCGAACGCTGTGCCAGATTGCGCACTTCACCGGCCACAACCGCAAAGCCACGGCCCTGCTCGCCCGCACGTGCGGCTTCGACGGCCGCGTTCAATGCCAGGATGTTGGTCTGGAAAGCGATCGAATCGATCAGGCCGATGATGTCGCCGATCTTGCGGCTCGACGCCGTGATCTCGTGCATGCTGACCACGGCCTGCTGCACGATCTGGCCGCCCTGCGTGGCCGTGCCCGAAGCCGAAGCCGAGAGCTGGTTGGCGAGCTGCGACGACGAAGCCGTCTGCTGCACGGTGGACGTCAGCTGCGACAGCGACGCCACGGTCTGCTGCAGGTTGCTTGCGGTCTGTTCGGTACGCGCCGACAGGTCTTCGTTGCCCGAGGCAATTTCCTGGCTGGCGGTGGCAATGCTGCCGCTCGCGTCGCGCACCTGGCGCACCATCGAGCCCAGGCCGTTTTGCATTTCCTCGAGCGCGCGCTGCAGGTCGGCGACTTCGTCGCGGCCAATCACTTCGGTGCGCTGCGACAGATCGCCTTGGGCAATCGCCAGCGTGGTCTGGCGCACGCGCTCCAGCGGACGGCAGATCGACACCATGTTGAGCAGCGTCAGCGGCACGACCAGCAGGATGGCGATCAGCACCGCGAGCGCGAACAGCCATTGGGTCTGGGTCGCCACGGCCTGTTCCTGGGCGACGAGTTCGTCGACCTGGGAATTGAGCAGCTTCTCGAGTTCGACCATCTGCTTGTCGGCTTCGGCGAACTCGGTCATGGCGTTGGCGCCCATGCGGTTGGCGATGGTCGCGGTGTCGTAGCCGCCGGCTTCGAGCTGGCGCGCCACATGCGCGAACTTCTGGCTGTAGCTGTCCAGGCGCACGAGAACGCCCTTGACCAGCGCGTTGTCCGCGTCGTCCTCACCGATGAGGAAGCGTCCGCCAATGGTCTTGGCGGATTCCAGGCCCTTGGTCCATTCGGCGCGGGCCTTGGCCACCGCTTCGGGACGCTCGTACTGGATGATCATGTCCTTTTCGGCCAGGCGCACATCGGCCATGGACTTGCGCATGTCCACCAGATGCCTGAGCTTGGTGTGCGACTGATCAATGAATTGCTGGCTCATGTCATGGATGCGCAGCATGCCCCACATCCCCGCGCCTCCCAGAAGCGCCAGCAGCGTGAGCACCATTACTATCGCGCCAATCATCCGCACCCGGATGGTGAGCATCCGCATGAGCACCAAAACATTCATGACTATCGTCCTCTTCACTGAAAAGCAAATTGCAGGAAAAACATTGTCCACCAACACGAACAAAATGTTGCAGTTTGCCAGACCTGGAGAAAAGAACTCGGCAGATTAACGGGTATAAGCCGTCTTTTTTAGCAGCAAAGCATTCGCCATAACAGTGACCGAACTCAGGGCCATGGCCGCGCCCGCGACCACGGGGCTCAGATAACCGAGCGCAGCGAGCGGAATTCCGGCCACATTGAAGGCAAACGCCCAGAACAGGTTCTGCCGGATTTTCATCACCGTGCGGTGCGAAATGTCGAGCGCCTGGGCCACCAGCCGCGGGTCGCCGCGCATCAGCGTGATGCCGGCCGCGTGCATTGCCACATCGGTGCCATTGCCCATCGCCATGCCCACATCGGCAGCGGCCAGCGCGGGCGCATCGTTGACGCCGTCGCCGACCATCGCCACGGTGTGGCCGCCTGCGCCGTCGGCGCGCAGGCGCGCGATCTGCGCGGCCTTGTCGGCCGGCAGCACTTCGGCCAACACTTCGCCCTTGTCAGGGTCCAGGCCCAGCCGGCGCGCCATCGCGTTCGCCGCGCCCTGGTTGTCGCCAGAGACCATGACCGTGCGCAGGCCGCGCGCGCGCAGCTCGGCCAGCGCCTGGGCGGCGCCAGGCTTGGGCTCGTCGCCAAAGCCCAGCAAGGCCCGCAGCCGCAGGCCGCCCGCGCCGCGTTCGGCAACGGCCGAGACCGTCGCCCCGCCCTGCTGCCATTGCGCCGCCGCCTGGGCCCAGAACGCTTCGTCCAGGCCGGGAACGGCCAGCTCGCGCATCCAGCGCAGGCTGCCGATCAGCAATTCACGGCCCTGGGCCCGGCCTTCGGTGCCGCGCCCGGGCACGGCGCGCACGGCTTCGGGCGCGTCGACATTCAGCTGCCGCTCCTGGGCGGCCTGCAGCACGGCGCGCGCCAGCGGGTGTTCGCTGCCGCTTTGCACGCTGGCCACCTGCGCCAGCACGCCGTTCTCGTCGGCATCGGGCGCGACCAGGAACTGCGTCAGCTGCGGCCGGCCCTGGGTCAGCGTGCCGGTCTTGTCGAAGGCCACGGTATCGATGCGGTGCGCCAGTTCGAGTGTCTGTGCATCCTTGATCAGAATGCCCTGCTTGGCGGCCACGCCCGTGCCGGCCATGATGGCCGTGGGCGTCGCCAGGCCCAGCGCGCAGGGGCAGGCGATGACCAGCACCGCGACCGCGTGGATCAGCGCCTCCTCGACCGGCGCGCCGGCCAGCAGCCAGCCCACGAGCGTCGCCAGGGCGATGCCCAGCACCACGGGAACGAACACCGCTGCCACCTGGTCCACGAGGCGCTGAATGGGCGCCTTGCCGGCCTGCGCGTCCTCGACCAGCCGGATGATGCGCGCCAGCACGGTCTCGTTGCCCACGGCGCGCACCAGCACCACGATGCGCCCTTCGCCGTTGATCGAACCGCCGGTCAGCGCATCGCCTGTTTCACGTGAAACAGGCAGCGGCTCGCCGGTCAGCATCGATTCGTCGACCTGCGTATGGCCTTCGTGCAGCACGCCGTCGACGGGAATGCGCTCGCCCGGCCGCACGACGATCCTGTCGCCGACCATGACTTCGGCCACGGGCACATCGACTTCACCGTCGCGGCCCAGCAGGTGGGCGGTGTCGGGACGCAGCGCATAGAGCGCGCGAATCGCTTCGGTGGTCTGGCGCTTGGCCCGGCCTTCGAGCCACTTGCCCAGCATCACCAGCGTGATCACCACGGCAGAGGCTTCAAAGTACAGATGCGGCGCAACGCCGGGCGCCGCAGTTATCCACAGCCACATCGACAGGCCCCAGCCGGCCGACGTGCCCAGCGCGACCAGCAGGTCCATATTGCCCGTGCCCGCCTTGAGCGCATGCCAGCCGGCCTTGTAGAAGCGCGCGCCCAGAATGAACTGCACCGGCGTCGCGAGCACGAACTGCAGCCACGCCGGCAGCATCCAGTGCGAACCCCAGAGCATGCCGATCATGGGCAGCACCAGCGGCAGCGACAGCGCGATGGCCAGGGCCACGGGGCCGAAATCGGCCCAGGCCGAGACTTCCTGCGGCGGGCCTTCGGTCGACAGCGTGCGCGGCTCGTAGCCCGCGTCGCGCACCGCGCGGCGCAGCCGCGCCTGCACCTGTTCGGCGTCTTCGCCCGCGGCCTGCACCTGCACGCGCACGCTTTCGGTCGCCAGATTGACCGAGGCTTGCGTGACGCCAGGCACGCGCTGCAAGGCGCGCTCGACCCGGCCCACGCAGCTGGCGCAAGTCATGCCCGAAACGCCAAAGTCCACGCTGGTGAGCGCGGGGTCCGCAGAAGGAGTCAACGATGTGTTCATGGAGCCAAGGTTAATCCTTGACGCCATGTCAAGGTCAAGCCCAGATGTGGATTACCTTGTGGATAACTATGGCGCTTGACCTTGCCATGATGTTAAGGTTCATCATGCATCCATGGCCCATCCGGCGCCAGAAGTTATCCACAGGAGAGAACCAGCATGCAACATGTATTCGAAGTCCAGGGAATGACCTGCGGCCATTGCGAGAAAGCTGTGACCCAGGCGCTGCAGCGCACCGACCCCGCGGCCAGCGTACGCATAGACCGCGCGCAAAATCGCGTCGAAGTCGACAGCGCGGCCGAGCGCCCCGCGCTGCAGGCGGCGATCCAGGAAGAAGGCTACAAAGTCGCCTGAACGCAGTGAGCAAACGCGGCGCGGCCGCGTTTGCTCACACGCATTTCACAACTCATCACCAAAGTTATCCACATGTCGCCCACACCGTCTTCCACACCGCAATGGCCCGTGGCAATAGGCGAGGCTGCGCGCCGCGCGGGCGTGTCGGCGCGCATGCTGCGCCATTACGAAGGCCTCGGCCTGCTCGCGCCGGTGGCGCGCAGCGACAGCGGCTACCGCCAATACAGCGCCGCCGATGTGCACGCGCTGCGCTTCATCCGCCGCAGCCGCGACCTGGGTTTCTCGATCGAGGAAATCGCCACGCTGCTGGGCCTGTGGCAGGACCAGGAGCGCACCAGCGCCAGCGTCAAGCAGATCGCCCAGGCGCATATCGAAAGCCTGGCCGAACGCATCGCCGCGATGCAGGCCATGCAGCGCAGCCTGCAGACGCTGGTCCAGTGCTGCCATGGGGACGATAGGCCGGACTGCCCGATATTGGATGATCTGGCGGCGGCGGATGAGGTTTCTGCGCGTTCATCCTGAACGGCCTCCCATTTTGAGGACAGGCCGTTCACCCTTCGACAGGCTCAGGGCGAACGGTGCACCCGTTCGTGGTGAGCTTGTCGAACCATGAACGGCCTGCCTTCAAATCAGCGCCGCAACACCCCCGCCAGCAGCGTCTTCAGACAATGCCCAGCCACCTCCTGCGGCGAATACTCCCCGCCCGGCTGATACCAGCGCCCTATCCAGCTCAGCGCGCCGCCGATCACAAACGCGGTCATCTTGGGATCGCAAGGCGCCAGGCTCCCCTCCTCCACACCCTGGGCCACAAGGCGCCGGAATTCATGGTCTATCTCGGCCTTGATACGCCGCAGTTCGGCGCGGTTGGGCGCCGAGATCTGCTCCTCGCCCACGCGTATCAGGCACATGCCGAAGTCCTGCGTGACGATGCGCGCATAGACCTGCATGCAGGCCGTGAGCTGGTCCAGCGCCGTGCCGCCGTCGCGGCGTGAAGCCTCGATTCCGTCGAGCATCAGCTGCAGGCCCTGGCGCACGCAGCCCAGCAGGATCTCTTCCTTGTTCTTCACGTAGTAGTACAGCGTGGGCTTGCTCACGCCCAGCCGCGCGGCGATGTCGTCGAGCGAAGTGGCATGGAAGCCGCGCTCGTTGAACAGCTGCGCCGCCGCCGACAGCACGGCCTGGCGCTTGGCCTCGCGCTGCTGCGCGCTGTGCTGCGTGGCCGGCCACAACAGCCCCTCATCAATGGCGTCTTCGGAGTGCAAGGAAGGGTTCATCAGTGTTTCCATGGGTGGCGGGAAAGTCCCAATGTCGGGACCCGAGGTCGCCAACCAGAATCCTACTCGTGAGTAAGAAGTCTACTCACCAGTAGCCCCCCTCCGGTTCGCACAAACCCGCAGAAGAAGGCCGATGGAGACACACACCCCAGGCAGCCCCGCTGCCCCCCTGCTGCAGGTCGACGGCATCACGCTCGCGTTCGGTGGCGTCAAGGCGCTCAACGGCGTGGGCTTTGCCGTCCAGCCCGGCTCCATCACCGCGGTGATAGGGCCCAACGGCGCAGGCAAGACTTCGCTGTTCAACACCATCTCGGGCTTCTACCGCCCGGCCCAGGGCCGCATCCTGTTCGAAGGCCACGACATCAGCCAGGTGCACGCGCCCCAGCGCGCCAAGCTGGGCCTGGGTCGCAGCTTCCAGAACATCGCGCTGTTCCGCGGCATGACCGTGCTCGACAACATCAAGCTCGGCCGCCACGCGCACCTCAAGACCAATGTGCTCGACGCGCTGTTCTACCTGGGCCGCGCGCGCCGCGAGGAAGCCGCGCTGCGCGCCGACATCGAGGAACGCATCATCGATTTCCTCGAGATCGACCATATCCGCCACGCCCCCGTTTCCGCCCTGCCCTACGGTCTGCAAAAGCGCGTGGAAATGGCGCGTGCGCTGGCCATGCAGCCCAAGGTGCTGATGCTCGACGAACCCGTCGCCGGCATGAACCGCGAGGAGACCGAAGACATGGCGCGCTTCATTCTCGACGTGCGCGCCGAATGGGGCGTCACGGTGCTGATGGTCGAACACGACATGGGCATGGTGATGGACCTGTCCGACCATGTCGTGGTGCTCAACTTCGGCCAGGTCATCGCCCAGGGCACGCCGGCCGAAGTCCAGGCCGACCCCGAAGTGATTCGAGCCTACCTGGGCTCGGGCGATGTCGGCGACCTGCGCCAGCGCCTGCATGCGGGCCTGCACAACACGGCCGCCAGCGTCGCAACAAATGCCGTCGGAACCGACGGCGTGGGAGTCGCGTGATGGATTGGGCCTATCTGTTTGAAATCAGCCTCACGGGCCTGGCCGGCGGCGGGCTCTACGCGCTCGCCGCGCTGGCCTTCGTGATGGTCTACAAGGCCACGCGCGTGGTGAACATCGCCATAGGCGAAATCCTGATGGTCGGCGCCTACCTGTTCTTCACGTTCTCGGCGAGTTTCGCGCTGCCGCTGTGGCTCGCGGTGCCCGCGGCCGTGCTGTGCTGCGGCCTGCTGGGCGCGGTGATAGAGCGCACCATCATCCGCCCGCTGCTGGGCGAGCCGCCGATCTCGGTGTTCATGGTCACCGTGGGCCTGGCCTCGGTGCTCGTGGGCCTGGTCGAGATGATCTGGACCGCCGACCAGCGCCGCCTGCCCGACTTCATGCCCACCCAGCCCATCATGATCGGCGAGGCGTTTCTCGCGCCCAAGATCTTCTGGGGCGCGGTGATCGCCGTGGTGTTCATCGCCGTGGTGCTGCTGGTATTCCGCTTCTGGCGCGGCGGCGTGGCGCTGCGCGCCACGGCCTCCGACCAGGCCGCGGCCTACTCCATGGGCATCAACGTGCCGCGCGTGTTCTCGCTGGCCTGGGTGGTCTCGGCCATGATTGCCGCGGTCTCGGGAATCATCGTCGGCTCCATCGGCGGCATCTCTTCATCGATGGGCATCTTCGGCCTGTCGGTGCTGGTGGTGGTGATCGTCGGCGGGCTCGACAGCGTGCTGGGCGCGCTCATCGGCGGCCTGTTCATCGGCCTGATCGAAGCGCTGGCCGGGGCCTTCCTCGGCGGCGAATACAAGCTGCTGAGCACTTTCATCATGCTGGTGATCGTGCTCATGATCCGCCCCTACGGCCTGTTCGGCACGCGCGAAATCGAGAGGTTGTAGACCCATGAGAATCGGCACCCTCAAACAAAGCTACGTCGCCGACGCGGCGCTGTTCGACTCGCGCACGCAGAAGATCTGGCTGGCCGTCGCGGCCGCGCTGCTGTGCGTCTTTCCCTTCATGGCCAGCGACTACTGGCTGTACCTCGCCTGCCTGGTGAGCATCAATGTCGCCAGCGCCACGGGCCTCAACATCCTCACGGGCTACACCGGCCTCGTGAGCCTGGGCCAGGCCGCGTTCATGGGCCTGGGAGCCTACACCGTGGCCATCCTGGAGACACGGCTGGGAACGCCCTTCCTGCTCAATCTGCTGGCGGGCGGCCTGGTGGCCATGGTCGGCGGCATCGTGGTCGGCATTCCCTCGCTGCGCGTCAAGGGGCTGTACCTCGCGATCGCCACGATTGCCGCCTCGTTCATCGCCCACTTCCTGTTCGCCAATCTGGCGCTCACGGGCGGCACCACGGGCATCTCCATGCCGCCGGCCAAGTTCTTCGGCCTGCCGCTGGAGACGTCGTTCCGGCTCTACTGGGTGATCGTTCCGGTCACGCTGCTGATGCTGCTGGGCGCGGCCAATCTGTTTCGCACGCGCATTGGCCGGGCGTTCATCGCCATCCGCGACCGCGACATCTCGGCCGAAGTGCTGGGCATTCCGCTGCTGCGCTACAAGCTGCTGTCGTTCGGCCTGTCGTCGTTCTACGCGGGCGTGGCCGGCGGGCTCTGGGCCTACTTCTTCCGCGTGGTCACGCCCGAGAGCTTTCCGCTGCTGATGTCGATCTTCTTTCTCGCCGCGATCATCGTCGGCGGCATGGGCTCCATCCTGGGCGCAATCCTCGGCGCGGTCTTCATGACCATGGTGCCCGAGCTGCTCAAGCTGGTGGTCGATCTGCTGCCCGGCGGCAGCGAGCTCACGGTGTTCCTGTCGCCCGTGCGCACCATCATCTTCGGCCTGCTGATCATTGGTTTTCTGGTGTTCGAGCCGCTGGGGCTCGCAGAAGTGTGGCGGCGCATTCGCCGCTTTTTCCACCTGTGGCCTTTCCGCAATTGAGCGGCAGCGCCCTGTCATCGACGAGGAACAACGCATGCAACAGAACCTGACTTCCCAGCGCCGCCGCTCGCTGCTGCTGGCCGCCGGCGCCAGCCTCGCCGCGCCGCTGGCCGCGCACGCCCAGACCGGGGGCGAAGACATCGTCATCGGCGGCTCGATTCCCATGACCGGCGTGTTTGCCTTCGCGGGCGTGGGCATCAACCTGGGCATTGGCGACTACGTGAAGATGGTCAACGACGCAGGCGGCATCAAGGGCCGCAAGCTGCGCTACGTGCCCGAGGACACGGGCTACAAGGTCGATGTCTCGGTCGCGGCCTACAAGAAGCTCACGAGCCAGAACAAGATCAATCTCTACTACGGCGACTCGACGGGCTTCTCGAAAACCATCAACCCCGAGCTGGACCGCAACGGCAATATCCTGATGGCCGGCGCCTCGTTCGCCACCGAACTCAACGACCCGAAAAAGTACCCGAACCAGTTCCTCGTCGGCCCCGATTACACCGAGATGTTCGGCATCCTGCTCAAGCACATCGCCAAGGAAAAGCCCGGAGCCAAGGTGGCCTTCGTCTACTCCGATTCCGAGTTCGGCCGCGACCCCATCGAGGCCAGCGAAGCCATGGCCAAGAAGCTGGGCCTCACGGTGCCCGTGAAGCTGATGACGCCCGCGGGCAGCGTCGACGTGTCGACCGAAGTCATCAAGCTGCGCCGCGCCGCGCCCGACTACACCATCTTCCACGGCTACATCCTCGCGCCCATTCCCGAGTTCGTGACCCAGGGCAAGCAGATGGGCATGACCAGCAAGTGGATGGGAACGTTCTGGACCATGGACAGCTCCACGGTCATGAAGATGGGCCCGGCCGGCGACGGCTTCATGGGCGTCATGCCCTACCGCTACTACTACGACACTTCCGCGCCCGCACCCACGCTCGACAGGATCCGCAAGCTGCGCCCCGAATACCAGAGCACGGCCTACATGCAGGGCTATCTCGCGGCCATGCTGTTCGTCGAATCGGCCAAGCGCTGCCTCGACGCCGGCAAGCCGCTCAACGGCCCCAACCTCAAGGCCGCGCTCAACAGCCTCAAGGACTTCGACACCGGCGGCCTGATCGGCGTGCCCATCACCATCCGCGGCAACTCCATTCCCGTGGGCCGCGTCTACCGCGCCGACATGAAGGAGCAGAAGATGGTGCCGGCGTCTGACTGGATCGCGCTCTGACACCATGGAGCCGCGCATGACCCGACAGGCCCCGGACCTGGTCCTCGAAGTCAACAACATCGAGGTCATCTACAACAAGGTGGTGCAGGCCCTGCGCGGCCTGTCGCTGGTCGTGCCGCGCGGCGAGATCGTGGCGCTGCTGGGCAGCAACGGCGCGGGCAAGTCGACCACGCTCAAGGCCATCTCCGGCCTGCTGGCGCTGGAGAACGGCGCGCTCGCCGGCGGCAGCATCCTGTTCAACGGCCAGCCGCTGGCCCAGCTCGCGCCGCAGCAGCTGGTGCGCCGCGGGCTGTCGCACGTGATGGAAGGCCGGCGCGTGTTCGAAGACCTGACCGTGGAAGAGAACCTGGTCGCGGCCAGCTACGCACTCACAGGCCGGCCCAACGCCAAGCCGGACTACGACCTGGTCTACAGCTACTTTCCGCGCCTGCACGAGCGCCGCAAGGGCCTTGCCGGCTATCTCTCGGGCGGCGAGCAGCAGATGCTGGCCATAGGCCGGGCGCTGATCGCCGAGCCCACGCTGATCCTGCTCGACGAACCTTCGCTGGGCCTGTCGCCGAAACTCGTCGAAGACATCTTCGGCATCATCGCGCGCATCAATGCCGAGCGCGGCACGTCGATGCTGCTGGTCGAGCAGAACGCCACCGTGGCGCTGGCCGTCGCCCACCGCGGCTACATCATGGAAAACGGCAAGATCGTGATCGACGGCCCGGCAGAACTGCTGGCCGGCGACGCCGACGTGCGCGAGTTCTATCTCGGCATGGGCGGCACGGGCGAAGCCAAGGGCTTCAAGGACATCAAGCACTACAAGCGCCGCAAACGCTGGCTTTCCTAGGAATTGTTCCACATGAAACATTCCTCTTTTCTCCCCGACCGTACCCTGCCCCAGCAGCTGCGCGAACTCGCGCGCAGCCAGCCCGAACGCGTCGCGCTGCGGCAAAAGGACTTCGGCATCTGGAAGCCCGTGACCTGGGCCAGCTACTACCAGCGCGCCGGCCATTTCGGCCTGGGCCTGCACGCGCTGGGACTGCGCGCCGGCGGCCATATGGGCGTGATTTCCGAGAACCGCGTCGAATGGGTGCTGGCGCAGATGGGCTGCGGCCTGATCGCGGCCGTGACCGTGGGCGTCTACCCCACGAGCCCGACCAACGAGGTGGCCTATGTGGTCGCGCATGCCGACATTTCCATCATGATCTGCGAAGACCAGGAGCAGGTCGACAAGCTGCTCGCCGCGCGCGCCAGCCTGCCGCGACTCACGCATATCGTGGTCATGGAGACCAAGGGCCTGCGCAGCTACACGGCCGAAGAGCGCAGGCTGATCGCCACGTTCGCCGAAGTCGAGGCCCTGGGCCGCACGGCCTGGGACGCAGGCCAGCATGCGCTCATTGACGAGGCGCTGGCGCAGCAGACCTTCGACGCTATCGCGCTGATGATCTACACCTCGGGCTCGACCGGCAAGCCCAAGGGCGCGATGATTTCCTGGCGCAACATCCGCGGCGTGGCGCCGGGCATCATTGAGCGGCTGCAGCTCACCTCCGACATGCGCCACCTGTCCTATCTGCCGCTGTGCCATGTGGCCGAGCAGATGCTGACCACCTTCGTGCCCATCTATCTGGGCGCGCAGGTGCACTTCGGCGAATCGATTCGCACCGTGCAGGAAGACCTGCGCGAAGTCGCGCCCAGCATGTTCCTGGGCGTGCCGCGCATCTGGGAAAAGATGCACGCGAGCCTGAGCATCAAGCGGCTCGAAACCGGCCGCTGGCAGCGCCGGCTGATGGACCGCGCGATCGCCGCCTGCACGCCGCTGGCCGACAAGCCGCGCGCGCAGTGGAGCCTGGGCGACAAGCTCACCTACGGCCTCTGGTACTGGCTGGTGCTGCGCGCGCTGCAGAACTTCCTGGGCCTGCGCTGCGTCTCGGTGGCGCTCACCGGCGCCGCGCCGATTCCCGCCGAAGTCGTGCGCTACTTTCGCGTGCTGGGCATTCCGCTGGTCGAGGTCTACGGCCTGACCGAGTCGACGGGCATGGTGCTGGGCCACCGCATCGACCAGGTCATCCCCGGCACCGTGGGCGAACCGATAACGGGCGTCGAGTGGCGCCTGGCCGACAGCGGCGAACTGCAGATCCGCGGCGACATGGTGTTCGCGGGCTACTACAACAACCCCGAAGCCACGGCCGCCACGCTGCAGGACGGCTGGCTGCATACCGGCGACGTGGTGCGCGAACAGCAGGGCCAGCTGAAGATCGTCGACCGCCTGAAAGACATCATGATCACCGCGGGCGGCAAGAACCTCACGCCGTCCGAAATCGAAAACACGATGAAGGCCAGCCCCTACATCAAGGAATGCGTGATCGTCGCCGAAGGCCGCAAGTTCGTCGCCGCGCTCATCATGCTCGACGCCGAGACCGTGGGCCAATGGGCGCAGTCGCGGCGCATTCCCTTCACCCACTTCCGTTCGCTGGCCGAGCACCCCGACGTGCTGGCGCTGATCGACAGTGAAATCGCCACGGGCAATGCGCGCCTGGCCCAGGTCTCGCAGATCCGCAAATTCCATTTGCTGACCAAGGAGCTGGACCACGACGACGGCGAAGTCACGGCGACGATGAAAGTGCGCCGCGCGAGCATCTACAAGGCCTACAGCGCCGACATCGAGGCGCTTTACCGATGAACTCCCCCTCTTCTTGCGAAGACCCGCTGCGCATCGAACGCGACGACGGCGTGGTCACGCTGGTCTTCAACCGGCCCAAGGCGCTCAATGCGATCAACGTCGCCATGGCCCAGGCCCTGCTGGCAGCGCTGCAGGACATCGCGCGCGACGACAGCGTGCGCGCGCTGGTGCTGCGCGGCGAAGGCCGGGCCTTCATGGCGGGCGGCGATCTGCTCACACTGCAGCGCGACCCGCTGGCCGGCGTCGATGCGCTGCTCGAGCCGCTGAACCAGGCGCTGCTGCTGCTCGCCAATCTCGACGCCCCCGTGATCGCCCAGGTGCAGGGTGCGGCCGCGGGCGCAGGCCTGAGCCTGATGCTGCAGGCCGACTTCGTTCTCGCCGCCGAAGGCGCGCAGTTCAACCTGGCGTATATCAACCTCGGCGCAAGCTGCGATGTCGGTGCTTCCTGGGCCTTGCCGCGCTGGGTCGGCCTGCGCCGCGCGCTCGAAATCGCGATGCTGGGCGAATCGCTGGACACAGGCCAAGCGCTGCAGATGGGGTTGATCAACCGCGTGTTGCCGGCGACGGAACTATCAGGCGAAGTCCAGCGCCTGGCCGCGCGCCTGGCCCAGGGCCCGACCCAGGCGCTGGGACATATGCGCCGGCTGATGCGTGCCTCGCTGGAGACAGGCCTTCAGGCCCAGCTTCACGCAGAATGGCAGGCGTTTCGGGCCTGCGCGCAGACAGACGATCTGCGCGCGGGAATTGATGCATTCTTTCAAAAGCAGCCCGCCCGTTTCACGGGCCGTTGACTGCAAAGTTATCCACAGGATCTGGCCATGACCACTCGCGAAATCTTCGTCGTCAGCAGCGCACGCACCGCCATCGGCACTTTTGGCGGCAGCTTGAAGGACGTCCCCAACACGCAGCTTGCCACCACGGCCGTCAAGGCCGCGATCGCGCGCTCGGGCCTGGACCCGCAGGCCATCGGCCATGTGGTCATGGGCAATGTGATTCCCACCGATACCAAGGACGCTTATCTCAGCCGCGTCGCGGCCATCGATGCGGGCTGCCCCATCGAAACGCCCGCGTTCAACGTCAACCGCCTGTGCGGTTCGGGCCTGCAGGCCATCGTTTCGGCGGCCCAGGCGATCGCGCTGGGCGACTGCGATGTCGCCGTCGGCGGCGGCTCGGAATCGATGAGCCGCGGCCCCTACTTCGACACCGCCGCGCGCTGGGGCGCGCGCATGGGCGACGCCAAGAGCATCGACTACATGCTCGGCATCCTGCACGACCCATGGCAGAAAATGCACATGGGCATCACCGCGGAAAACGTCGCTGCGCGCTACAAGATTTCCCGCGAGCAGCAGGACCAGCTCGCGCTGCTGAGCCAGCAGCGCGCGGCCGCGGCGATCGAAGCCGGCTACTTCAAGGAACAGATCGTGCCCGTGGAAATCGCCACGCGCAAGGGCACGGTGCTGTTCGACACCGACGAGCATGTGCGCGCCGCGACCACGCTGGACGTGCTGGCCGGCATGAAGCCCGCGTTCCAGAAAGACGGCGGCAGCGTCACGGCCGGCAATGCCTCGGGCCTCAACGATGGCGCGGCCGCCGTGGTGCTGGTCGCGGGCGATCGCCTGGCCGGCCTCAACGCCAAGCCGCTGGCGCGCCTCGTGGGCTATGCACACGCGGGCGTCGATCCCGCCTATATGGGCATTGGCCCCGTGCCCGCGACGCAGAAGGTGCTGGCGCGCACCGGCCTGAAGATCAGCGACATGGACGTGATCGAAGCCAACGAAGCCTTCGCCGCCCAGGCCTGTGCCGTGATCCAGGAACTGGGCCTGGACCCGGCCAAGGTCAACCCCAACGGCTCGGGCATCTCGCTGGGCCACCCCGTGGGCGCGACCGGCGCCATCATCACCACCAAGGCGATCGCCGAGCTGCAGCGCACGGGCGGACGCTATGCGCTGGTGACGATGTGCATTGGCGGGGGGCAAGGGATCGCGGCGATTTTTGAGCGGGTGTAAATAGGCTCCGCTCCCCATAAAAAAGAGCCGCACAAAGCGGCTCTTTTGCATGGCGCGAATCGATCAGAACGGCGCCGATTCCGGATCCGAGTCCTCGGGCGCTTCCTTGGGCCCCGTCACGGCCATGGCCTTGCCCTTGGCTGCGGCCATGCGCACGCCCAGTACTTCGGCGGGTGCTGGCTGCTGCAGCGCCGCTGGCAGGCCTTCGCCCAGCGCCGTGCGCCCTTCCCCACCCAGGGCCTCGATCAGATCGGGCAGCAGCTTGCTCAGCTCGCCCGTGGCAATCGCCACATCGGCGTCGAAACCGCCGTCATCCTTGGACTGGCCGTCGAAAACGGTTTCCAGGAAGGTGATCTTCTTGACCTGCAGGCCTTCGGTCAGCAGCAGCGAAACCCGGTCGTCCCAGGTCAGCGCGAGCTTGGTCGGCAGCTTGCCGGCTTCGATATGCGCCTTGACTTCGTCGATGTCTAGCGGATGGCGCGCATAGCGCACCACCGACTTGGCTTCGTCTGCGCTCTTGAGTTCGCACTCCTGGTCGATGGTGAAGCCCACGGGCGGCTCCTGGCTCGAGAGCCAGTGCGCCATCGCGGCCTGGGCCGCGGTCTGCGTGTCGAGCAGTGCCACGGCAAAGCCCGGCAGTCCGTCGACCAGCAGCGTCACAACCTCATCGGCGCGCGTCTGGCTGCCCGTGTCGAGCACCAGAAAGCGCGCCGCGGAGTCGATCCAGATCCACATGCCGCCCTGCTTGGTGAAAGCCATGGGCAGCAGGTCGAGCTTGGCTTCGTCCTTGAGCTCCTGCTTTTCCTTCTTGCCGGGCTTGCGGCCCGAATTGCGCTCAATGGCATCGGCCTTTTCCTGCACCTTGCGATTGAGCACGCTGGCCGGCAGCATCTTGCTTTCGCTCATGAAGCGCAGTATCCACTGGCCGCCGACCGACTCGGCGAACAGGCCTTCGCCCTCGCCGCGCGGCTGCACCCAGCCCGCGGAACGCTCCTGCGTCGCGCCACACTCGGTGAACGGCGTGCGCGCCAGCGCTTCCTCCACCTGCTCCAAAGTACCCTGCCATTGCTCGGCAATGCGGTACACGATCATGTTCTTGAACATCCACTACCTTTGTTCATGCAGCAGAGGATTCTTGCCGCCGGCCTGCGCCCGCGCGTGCAACCTCTGCGCCCGGTGATGACCATCATCACCCTGGTTGATTTGAAATCGAAAAGCGCTAGGCGCAAACCATACAAGGCTTCAAAGCCATTGCGCCTGTAAAAAAGCGTTTCCAGCTGCGCCGCAACTTGTCACTACTTTACACAGCATCACGCAGCCCACACGCGAGCGTTACATGCGCGTCGCAAACTGACATCCAGCGCTGCAGTTTTCCCTGCCACAGCGTGTTCATCCATCCCAAGAAAGGACCTGCTCCATGGCTATTTTCCAACGCACTCTGACTGCCACCGCCGCCGCTGCCACCATCTTCGCCGCGCTGGCCATGCCTACATGGGCCCAGACACCCGCTGCCGCTCCCGCAGCGGCCACCAGCGCTGCCGCCGAACCCGGCGCCCGAGGCCCCGGCCACCATCCGCGTGACCGTGCAGCCCATGAAAAGCGCATGGCCGAAAAGGCACAGAAATTCCAGGCAGCGCTGCAACTGACGGACGCCCAGCAAGCCGGCTGGAACACCTACCGCGAGGCCGTCAAGCCTGCGCCCCGCGGCAAGCGCATGGACCGTGAAAGCTTTGCAAAGCTGACCACACCGCAGCGCATCGACCATATGCAGCAGCAGCGTGCCGAACGCAACGCCAACGCCGACCGCCGGGCACAGGCGACCAAGACTTTTTATGCCACGTTGACACCCGCGCAGCAGAAGACTTTTGACGCCGAGACCCTGCGCCATGGAATGCACCACGGAAAGCGCCATGGCCACCATGGCGAACACCATGCTCCAGGCCATGGCAAGGGTCCAGCGCCGGCCGCCACAGCCAAGTAAAGACGCCTGCAAGCCCTCAAGGCTTTCAAGCCCCCGCAAAGCAGGCCTCGGCCTGCTTTTTTCATGGCCGACAAATGATCGTGGTCTGCCTGTCACATGCCCCTATAGCGTCTTAGGGGCAAAAACATGACGCGACATTTACTGTCAAAAACATGTTTTCATCCTCCATACACTTGTTTAAAAGCGTAATTTATTCAGTCCACTGGAGTTGTTAACAATGCAGTTGAAAATGTCTCGTCTTGCAGCATCATGGACAAGTGGTACGGCCATGCTTTTGGCCAGCTGGGGCGCGCAGTCCCAGCCCGTTTTCAACGACCACTCTCCCACCTGGTACGTTCAGGCAGCCGTGGCGGCGAATGATGCGTATGCCGCCAATATAGGCGTCACCCTGCCCTGGCGGAAATGGACCTACGCGCTGGGCTCAGGCCAGGTCACGGGCCACTGGGATCTGTTTGCCAGCCACTGGTCAAGCCATACGCTCAGGGACGAGCGCCAGCGCTCTTATGTACTCGGCGTGATTCCCAGCTTTCGCTGGCGCGGCGACCAAGGTCAATCGGCGTGGTTCGCCCAGGCCGGCACCGGTCTCGCATGGTCCTCCGCGTACTACCAATCCAAAGACAAACAGTTCAGCACGCGCTACAACTTCGCCACGCACCTGGCCGTAGGCGCCAATTTCGGCGCGCGGCGTGAACACGAAGTCATGCTGCGCCTTGAACATTTTTCGAATGCCGGCCTGAAACGCCCGAATCCGGGCGAGAACTTCCTGCAAGTGCGCTACGCCCACCGGTTCTGAACCGGAACAGTTATCCACAGAGTCGGCCCCCAAAGCGCAAAACTCCGACCACCAACCGCCCGTCAGGGCGGTTTTTTTTCGTCTTCAGAGCCTGTGGATAAACCTGAGGAAAATTTTCTGACATCTCCAATGTTATCCACAAGCATACTGATCAATCAAAAGTTATACCCAAACGCGGTGCAGCAGTACATGCCATCCAGACACATACTTTCAATCAACGTAAGATGTTGTTTTATATGAAAAATATCAAGTTATCCACAATAAACTGCCTGCTCTACTACTACGACTATCTATAAATAGAAATATTAGGAACAACAACAGCGCACAAATTTTGGGCAGCTTCCATGAAGTCCACAAACAGCCGTCTTTCGCAAATAGCACAGCAGCACACCTCAAAAAATAGACACAGCAACAAAACAACGATGGAAAGCAGCCAAAAAAAAAGTTATCCACTCCTAAATAAATAGCAAACTATTGTTTATTCAAGAGGAATAACAGGCTAAATCTGTGGAAAAAACAACGCTGCCAGACTCTGTGGATATCTAAATATCAACCTATAAGTTATCAACAGGAAGTTCAGTTTTTGAAAAGTTATCCACTTTTGCAGTACATCAAGAAGAGGGCGTCACACACAGGCTTTTGAAAAACGGAAGTCTTTGATTTTCTTCAGGAAAGTAAAGTTATCCACAGAAGTTGGCCGCATCTACTACTACGACTAATTTCTTATAGTGAAATAAATGAACAACTAGGAGAGCTTCCGGGACAAGCCTGGAAAACACCGCATCCAGAGAAATCCGTCTTGCGTCACAAGCGGAAAAAGCGCAAAGTTCAGACCTCACGGAAGCAATCCGACGAAAAAATTGCGGCTTTCAGTGGAAAACCGCAAGAAATGGGGACAACTCACGGTCCGAGGCACTGAAACCGCTGGTTATCCACAAGTTGTTATCAACATCTGTGGAAAGATGTGCGGCGCTGCAGGGCTCCGCGGCTAAGTCGTTGTTTTTATTAGGTGTTCAAATATTTTCAACATAGCTTGGTGGATGGTGCCAGTCGTGTAACTCGGTTACATCGCGTTTTTTGTGCAGATTCGCTGCCTGCAAACCCGGTGCTGCATGTGCTCCGACACTTAGCGCGGGGGGCGTGATCAGGCTTTGCAATCCCCGGCCCATGGCGGCATGAGCCGGCGAGTCTGGGCAAACGTCTAGACGGCCTCAGAAGGCCTTTGGAGCAAGGTTGGGGGTGTGGGGCAGGTGGTGCGAACGGACGACGCTGGTGAGCCTCAGGCGGGGCTGCATCGCGATGCGCAGCATCAGGGCCAGGTAACCATCCAGAATCGCGTTGGCAGGTGCCAAGCCATCATGGCGATGGCGGGGGAAGAGAAATCAACAAACCGTGGGCCCGGACGGTTTGTGTACGCCCTGCGCAGGGCGTTTTGGAAAATACCGGGGAGCGTTGCTCAACCGGCATGCGCATGCCGGGCGCCAGAAAGCTCAGGCTTTTTTCAGAAATACCGACTTGAGCATGAAACTGCCTTGCTCGGTCTTGCAGTCCACGTCGTGATCGCCGTTGCCATGGACCAGGCGAATGCTCTTGACCTTCGTGCCTTTCTTGATCACGGTCGACGAGCCCTTGACCTTGAGGTCCTTGATCAGCAGCACCGCGTCGCCATCGGCCAGCAGCGTGCCGTTGGCATCACGGATGCTGCCGTCACCCGCTTCGCTGTCTTCGGGCGCTTCAGCGCTGTTTTGCGGCCATTCAAAGGCACAGTCGGGGCACAGGTAGCTTGCGCCATCGGGATAGGTGTTCTCAAGCCCGCATTGGGGGCAGGCTGGTACATGTTCAGGCATGTGAATACTCTCTCTGTCAATGAAAACGATGTCAGGGCCGATGGACCCTGTTTTTTTATCTGGGAGCGCGCTTTTCGAGCGCAAAGGGCGGCAGGCCGTTGAGCAGCCGCTGACCGTAATTGGTGCGCACCAGGCGCTTGTCGTAGCAATAGACAAACGCACGATCTTCCTCGGTGCGGATGGCGCGTCCCACCCACTGCGCCAAACGGATGGCCGTGGCCGGCACCACCAACTCGCTGAAGGGGTCCCTGCCGGCGCTGCGCAGCCACTCGGCGCGGGCTTCTCCCACTGGATCGTCGGGCGGCGCAAACGGCAGCTTGGTGATGAACAGCGACTCGCACAGCGCGCCCGGCAGATCCAGCCCCTCGCCGAACGACTGCATGCCGAAGATGATCGACGGCTGGCCGTCTGCCACACGCTCGCGGTGCAGGGTCAGCAACTGGGCCCGCGGCATGGCGGTCTGCACCAGTACATTGGCGCGCATGGCGGTCGAGAGGGCATCGACCGCCTGGCGCATCTGCTCGCGTGACGTGAACAGCACCAGCGCACCCGATTCGACGCGTGCCAGGTCGTGCAGCAGTGCATCGACCATCTCGATGGTGAAGGCGCTGGCCTGGCGTGGATCGGCATGGGTTTCAGCGGCGACGAAAATGCCTTGGGACGCGTAGTCGAACGGACTGGGCACTTCAAGCGTGGTCACGGCCGCATCGCCATGCAGGCCCGATTCATGCAGGAAGAAGTCAAATTGTCCACAGCTTGTTAATGTGGCCGAAGTCAACACCGCGCCGCGCACTTGGGACCACAGGTGGCGGCGCAAGGTCGCTCCTGGCAACAGCGGGCTGGCATGGGCCTTGACGACGATGAATTCGCCATCTGTCTCCAACGTGAACCATTTCGCGTTGGGGACGTACTTACTGTCATCATTTTCCGCAGGTTGCTGCAGCAAAAGTTGGGCCGTGTCATAGACCGATTCAAGCCGGGGCGCAAGCGCGCCGACTTGTGCATACATTGTGGATAACCTGCGGGCTTCTTCGGGTTTGTCGCGAATTTCCAGGCGCAGCGCCTTGGAAATCGCGCGCAGCGCATCGAGAAAGCCATTGGCATGGTGCGATGCCTGGGCCAGTGGTTCCAGCAATGCCTCGGGCAGTATTCCGCGCGTCGCGCGCACGCGCGCCGGGCCCCATTTGTCTTTCTGTGACTTGAGTTCGTCGCCATAGAAGTCCATGACCAGCCGGGCCAGGTCCTGCAGGGTCTGGCGCAGCTGGCTCGAGTGCGTGGGCACGTCGGCCACTTCCTCGACTTCGAGCATGGTGCCCACGCGCAGCGCCCGGCTCGCCAATTTGTCGATCCAGCCCAGACGGCTCAAATCCAGCGCGCAGGCGAACTGGGACAGTGCGGTCGCTGGCAAGTGGTGGGCCTCGTCGAGCACCAGCAGGCAGTTGTCCAGGTCGGGCAGCAGGCGTGCGCCCAGCGAGGACAGCAGCAAATCATGGTTGGCCACGATCACCTGGGCCGCCACCATCGATTTGCGGCGTTCGTAATAAGTGCAGCCCTCGAAGGCCGGGCAATGTTTGCCGGTGCAGGAACTCGATTCGGCGGCCACCGGGCTCCAGGCTTCGGGTTCGGGCGGCGTCGCCAGCGAGTCGCGGTCGCCGTCCCAGACGCCCGTGGCCATGGCGTCGGCCATGCTGGCATAGAACTGCATGCGTGCCTCGAGTTCCTGTGCCGGGCGCGCCCGGGTCGCGGCTTCCTCTTCGGCAAACAGGTCGTCGGCTTCGTCGTGCGATTCGCCCGTGCCCGCGAGGCGTTCGAGCTTGAGCTTGCAGACAAAACGCCCGCGCCCCTTGGCGAGCGCGAATTTGAAAGGCTGCTCGAGTTGGGCGGCGAGGGCCGGCAAATCCTTGTTCACCAGCTGCTCCTGCAGCGCGACGGTCGCCGTCGATATCAGCACCCGCGTGCCGCGGGCCAGCGCGAGCGTGATCGCGGGAACGCTGTAGGCCAGCGATTTTCCAACCCCCGTTCCGGCTTGCACGACCGCAATGGAGCGTTCTGGCGCGGGTGCGTCGTCATCGACTTTTCCGAGCTGGGCGGTACTGAACGTAGTGGCTACTTGGGCCGCCATGCGCCGTTGGCCATCGCGGCCGCGGAACCCGGGGATGGACGCGACGACATCATCGAACGATTCAAGGCCCAACTGGGCCCACTTTTGCTGGGACATTGAGAGCGAAATGGACAGGTCTTTCGAGCACCAGTCGTAATAAATAAGAAATAAAACACAGATATGTAGTGAATAAGATGTTAAATCTTATGTTTTTTACACTACATACGGTGCTTTTGAGTACATACAACATGTACTGCATACGCATTCGGGTCGGTCTTGGGCGCACCGACTGTCTATTTTCGCAGGACTGAGGATTCTGTGGATAAGCGCGGATAAGTATTTGACGGCTTCTGCTGGATTCAACTTATCCACAGCATTTTTTGCAGGAACCCGAGTGCATACGTTGTGTGTATCCCTGGGGATAGGTGTGCGGATTGTTGGAAGATTGCATGAAAAATGCATTTCAAGTCAATGGCTTGTGATGGCTGTGCACAGGTTGTCCAGAAAGTTCGCAGGAAACACCGGAAAGCAGGAAAGGCATCGCCCGCAATTTATCCACAGAGCCGCCTGCACATTCCGCGGCTGCGCTGTGCATAGTGATATGACATGGTGGTGATTTGTGAACGCTTTGGCCCGCACGCGGAGCACTTGTCGGCTGAAATCCTGGCGACCGCCTTTTTTGCTTAAAAAATAGGCGAAAAACCGCTGATTCGGCGAAGGATTGGGGAACAAAACCGGGTTTTCCCTCGATAGATTTCATTTTTAGCTATCAATAAGATAGCTGTAAATTCATCCTTGCCATGGCCAATCTCTGTTTTTCATGGAAATTCCAGCCGTGGCGATGTACAAGCTGCGGGAAGTCGCTTGAACACGGTTTGTAATTTTTCTTATCTTCTTTTTCTCTTCACCCGTCGGCTACCCGACACGAAAGGGCCAGGGGGTGGACCAAAACGCCGGTGTGGCGCAGCACAGAGAGTGCAACAATGTGTTTGTCGAACCTGGCCGCTTGTTTTGCT
Source organism: Acidovorax sp. CCYZU-2555 (assembly GCF_018413525.1). GTDB lineage: Bacteria > Pseudomonadota > Gammaproteobacteria > Burkholderiales > Burkholderiaceae_C > Comamonas. The sequence continues at coordinate 105,823 of NZ_JAHCDD010000003.1, read as the reverse complement.
TGCCGAAGGATTTCCAGATGCGGTCCCTGCACATGGCGCAAACCGAGGTCCTGGTACGGCAAACGTGCCGGTGCGCGCAACGCCAACAAAACAGTGTGAACAGGCTTAAGCTTCCATATGCCCACGTCGCCTCTCACTCCGTCCGCGATGGATAACGCTTCATACCTTTATCGGCATGAACTGCAAAGCCGTTACCGCTGGCTGCGCTTTGCGCCGGACATCGAGCGCGAGTTCATGGGTTTCCTGCGCGAAACCCAATCGGTGAACTTCGTGGCCTGCGCCTGGATCGGTCTCGCCCTATGGCTGGGGGTGGTCGGCTGGGATGTGCTGCGCTATGTGCAGCACATAGAGGGCACGGCGAACGAGGCACGCTATCTGCAAATCATCATTCCCGCGCGGCTGGTGAATCTGCTGGCGCTGGGCGCACTGCTGATCAATCTGCCGCGTCTGCGCCAAAGCGTCTGGATGGGGACGGCGGGCCTGGCGACCATTGCGGTGTATTGCGTCTGCACTTTCGTGTGCGCCTATGTTTACAACCGTCTGAACATAAGCGATGGCATGGCCGCGTCCATCCTGATTTTGATGACGGTGCTGTTTCCCTGCGGCGTCACACTCAGACAGGCGTTGCCTGTCTCTGCCGTGCTGCTCGGCGCCTACTGGTTCGCCGCGTGGAAGATGCTGCCGCTTGCGCACTGGATGGATTTTCGCGAGACCGCGAGCCTGTTGATGGTGTGCATGGCCATGATGGCGTTCGGCAGCTATCTGCGCGAGCGCGGCGCGCGCGAGCAGTTTCTGCTGCGGCGCCTGCTGGACTGGGAGGCCGCCCACGACCCTCTCACGGGCCTGGCGAATCGCCGCAGTTTCCAGCGTCACTTCGACGTCTGCCTGGCGCAGGCGCAGCGCGACGGCAAGACGTTGATGCTGGCGATACTCGATCTCGACCATTTCAAGCTCTACAACGACCATTACGGGCACAAGGCGGGTGACCGTGCCTTGCAGCAGGTGGCGCTGGTCCTCGGGCACTATGCGGCCCGTCCCATGGATCTGGCGATACGCCTGGGCGGCGAGGAATTCGGTCTGCTGAGCTATGCCGACGAAGCGCCGGCGCTGACGCGGCGCATGCAGCATCTGCTGGCGCAGTTGCAGGGGTTGCATATCCTGCATGAGTACTCGCCCACGGCTTCTTGCCTCACGGCCAGCATAGGCATTGCCCAGGCCGAGCCCGCGACCACCACCGACAGCCTGTTCCTGCAAGCCGATGCCCAGCTCTACCGCGCCAAGGAGGCAGGCCGCAATCGGGTCTGCGGGCCCGACGTCAGCGGCGCGGCAGAAGGCACGAAGACCGCCGAAAAGGCGGCCGTCGCTGCCGCCTGAAGCCGCAGCGCGCGGCGCCGTTCAGGCGATCAGATTGCCGTTCTTGTGCGCGATGACCTGGGCCATGATGCTCACGGCAATCTCGGCGGGCGTCTTGCTGCCTATCGATAGTCCGGCGGGCGAGTGCAGGCGCGCAAGCGTGTCGGGTGCGACATCGAAATGCTCCTGCATGCGCTCGCGTCGGCTTTGCGCATTGCGGCGCGAACCGATAGCGCCCACATAGAACGCCGGGCTCTGCATGGCTTCGAGCAAGGCCATATCGTCGAGCTTGGGGTCGTGGCTGAGCGCGATCACGCAGCTGCGCAGATCGGGCCGGAAGGCGGTAACGGCGTCATCGGGCATCAGCGTGCTGCGCTGCACGCCCTGGATCTGCAGCGAGGCCATGTATTCCTGGCGCGGGTCGCAGATGGTGACGACGAAGCCGTTGAAGATGGCCATGGTCGCGAGGTATTCGGTCAGCGTGCCGGCACCGATGAGCAGCATGCGGTAACCGGGGCCCAGCACGTTGTGCAGGGTCTGGGCGTCGATGGCCAGCGCCTGGGGCGCATCGGTCTGGCTTAGCGTGGCTTCGCCGGTCGCGAGGTCCAGGCTGCGGCGCACGAGCGCGCCGGACAGCAGCTGTTCCGTCAGTTGCTGCAGACCTTGCGCATCGGGATCGAATTCGAGCACCAGTTCGAGCGTGCCGCCGCAGGGCAGGCCGAAGCGATGGGCTTCGTCGGCCGTGACACCGTAGGTCACATGGCGCGGCGGCTGGGCCCAGCCGCGCGCGTGGTCCATCTGTTCGCCCAGGCGCGTGTAGCGCTGCAGCAGGTCGTCCTCGATGCAGCCGCCGGAGACCGAGCCCACGGTCTGGCCGTTTTCGCACAGCGCCATCATGGCGCCCACGGGCCGGGGCGACGAGCCCCAGGTGCGCACGACCGTGGCCAGCACGGCGTGCAGGCCCTGGGCACGCCAGCGGTGCAGTTGTTGCAGGACGGTGATGTCGATGTGGTTCATGGGGGCGGGGCTTTGGCTGGAGGGGGCCGTTCATCCTTTGGCGCGGCCGGCTCAGGGCGAACGGTTTGCGCTCGTCATGGTTGGAGAGGCTTGGAAGAACGTCTTTGTTTTCGCAAAGTTTAGATGGACCACCGCGCACACGCTGCGCGGCGGTCCGTTAAACCCTCAGTGGTGGGCCTTGGCCGGATCGGTCTCGGCGCGCACCTTGGCCACGGTTTGCTTCAGGTCGGGCCACTCCTGCAGGCCGTACTGGGCGCGCATGGTGTTGAGCAGCACGGCGATCTGCGCATCGCTGAGTGCGTAGCGGAACGACGGCATGGTGCCCAGTTCCGCGTGCGCGGGTGCCTGTATTCCTTCGAGAACGGCACGCACGGCGTTGTTGGGCGACTGCGCATGCATGTTGGTGTTGAGCGCGAGCTGGGGACGGCTGCCGAACGTGGATTCGGCGAGCTGGCCTTGCGGATCGCTGCTGTGGCAGCTCATGCACGCGCCCTGGTACAGGCGCAGGCCCTGGGCATCGGCGGGAACGGCTTGCGCGGTCTCGGCCTTGCGCACCAGCGCCTGGGCGTCGACGGGCTGGGCGTCGGCCTTCTTGTACGACAGGATGTACGTGGTCAGCGCCTGCAGGTCCTTGTCGTCGAGCTGGGCCAGGCCATGGGCGACGGGGGCCATGGGGCCTGCGGCCACGCCGTGGCGCTGCGAGGCGCCGGTGCGGAAGTATTGCAGCAGGTCATCGGACGTCCATGGCACGGGCGCGGCCGTGGCCGTGGTCAGCGCGGGCGCGTCCCAGCCTTCGGCGGAACCGCCGGCCAGATGGAAGATGCCTTTCTTTTCGCCCGAGAACGCATCGCGCGGCGAGTGGCAGGCGCTGCAGTGGCCCAGGCCTTCGGCGATGTAGGCACCGCGGTTCCATTCGGGCGTCTGGCTCGCGACGTCGGCCACGGGGCCGGGAGTCAGATTGAGCCAGTTCCAGGCGGCAATGCCGCGCCGGATGTTGAACGGAAAGCCCAGCGCCGTCTTCGGACCATCGCTTTTGACCGCGGGCTGCGTCATCAGGTAGGCATAGATGTCATGCATGTCGTCGTCCGTCACGCGCGTGAACGCGGTGTACGGAAACGCGGGGTAGAGGTGCCGGCCTTCGCGGTCTATGCCGTGGCGCATCGCGCGCTCGAATGCCTCATACGACCAGCGGCCGATACCGGTTTCGGGGTCGGGCGTGATGTTGGTCGAGTAGATGGTGCCGAACGGGCTGGGCATGGGGAAGCCGCCCGCGTTTTCGGCGCCATTCTTGGCGGTGTGGCACACGGCGCAGTCGCCCATCGCGACCAGCGTCTTGCCGTTGGCGATCTGCTGGGCCGAGAAGTCCTGCACGGCAATGCCTTGCTGGGGCGCGATTTCGCCATGATGGGTCACGGCGAGGAATGCGGCGCCGGCAACGGCGACCAGGCCCAGGCCCCCCAGGGTGATTTTCTTGATGGTTTTCATGTGGCTGTCCGGGGGTTATTTGCGAGCTTGCGCCTGGCGCAGCGCGGCCAGCACACGGCTGGGCGTGAACGGCACTTCCGTGAGGCGCACACCGGTGGCATCGAAGATGGCGTTGGCGATCGCGGCCGCGCTGGGCACCGAGGCCGACTCGCCCGCGCCCATGGGCGCTTCATGCGGCAGCTCGAGCAGTTCGATCTCGACTTGCGGCAGTTCGTCGAAACGCAGCAGCGGGTAGCCCCCCCAGTCGAGCGACGTGGTGCCGCTGGCGTCGAAGGTCACGAATTCCTTGAGCGCACGGCTGGTCGACTGGATGATGTTGCCGTGCACCTGGTGGCGCACGCCGGCCGGGTTGACCATGGCGCCGCAGTCGTGCGTGCAGAACACCTTGTCGACCTTGACTTCGCCGGTCTCGCGGTTGACCGAGACATCGCAGACCCAGGCGGCCCAGGCCGCGCCGAAGCCCGGGAACTTGCTGTGGAAGTAGCGCGCGTAGGCGAAGCCCCGGCCCTTGGCGATCTTCTGATCGGCCGCGGTGGGCGCGCGGAACGCGACGCCGTCCTGCCATTGGCTCAGGCGGTGCGCGGCCTTCATCACGCCGACCGCGCGCTCGTCCAACATGTAGCGCAGGCGGTAGGCAATCGGGTCGGCCTTGGCCAGATAGGCGGCTTCGTCTATCCAGCATTCGTGCGCGAGCACGTTGGGCAGGGCCGAAACACCGCGCATCCACGACGCGCGCACCATGGGCGCGGCGTCCAGCGACACCGCGCGCACCGACGGGTAGTCGTACAGCGGGATCGACGTGCGGTCGCCCATCTGCAGCACCTTCTTCTCGTTCTTGACCTTGCCGGTCAGCACCAGCGCGAGCGTGGGCGAGAGGTTCGACGGGTAGCTGGTCTGCAGCTCGTAGGCGACGACATTGCCGGCGTCGTCGAGGCCGCCGCGCAGCTTGATCAGCTGGCCCGTGCCCTTGGGCTCCCAGCCCGATTCCTGTTCGCGCATCAGCTGCACGCGCACCGGCTTGCCCACGGCGCGCGCCAGCAGCAGCGCGTCGGCGGCGACGTCGTCGGCGCAGTTGCGGCCGTAGCAGCCCGAGGCTTCGAGGCGGTGCACGTTGACGTAGTCGGCGTGCAGGTCTATGAGCTTTCCCAGGTCCTTGCGCAGGTCGTGCGGGTTCTGCGTTCCCGACCAGACTTCGGCCTTGCCGTCGGCGAACTGCGCGACCGCGCAGGACGGACCGATCGAGGCATGCATGTGGTACGGCCAGACGTATTCGCGCTCCAGCGGCTGCGTGACCTTCTGGATCGCGTCCTTGAAGTTGTCATCCTCGCGCAGCATGCGCGGCGCCTTCTCGAGCTGGTTGAGCGTGGCGCGCAGGCCTTCGAGACTCAGGTCGGGCAGGCCTGCCCATTCCTTCCATTGCACCTTGAGCTGGTGCATGGCGGCGATGGCCTGCTCCTCGCGCTCGGCGACGATGCCGACGAAGTCACCTTGCACCACGACCTTGACGATGCCGGGCAGGTGCTTGATGGAGTCGTGGTCCACGGAGATCAGGCTGTCGCCCAGCGGCGCCGTGTGGTCCGCGCCGGTGTAGGGCGGGCGCACGACGCGGCCGTGCAGCATGCCGGGCAGGCGCACGTCGTGCACATAGGTCAGCGCGCCCAGTACCTTGTTCGGAATGTCCACGCGCGGCACCGACTGGCCGATGTACTTGTGTTCCTTGCTCGAGCGCAGCGGCATGTGCTGGTCGAGATCGATGTGCAGGTCCTGGCCCGCGGCGAGTTCGCCGTACGACAGGCGCTTGCCCGCGCCGATGACGAAACCGTTCTCGGTGCGCAGCTGGGCCGCGGGCACCGACCAGCGTTGCGCGGCCAGGTTGATCAGCAGCTGGCGCACCTGGCGCGCGGCCTGGCGCATGGGCGTAGACGTGTTCTGGATGGTGTCGCTGGCGATCGTCGGGCCCAGGTCGGGCGTGCGCGTGGTGTGGCCCAGGATGATGCGCACGCGCGCGATATCGGTCTCGATCTCGTCGGCCACGAGCTGGCCTATGGCCGTGCGCACGCCCGTGCCCAGGTCCACGTGGCCGTTGAAGCCGATCACGTCGCCATTGGCGCTGATGGCGATGAAGCTGTCGACCAGCGTGCCCGCGGGCACGGGAAACGGGCCTTGCGCGGGTGTCGGCGGGTGCAGCAGCGGGCCCGTGCCCGCGAGAATGGCCAGCGGGCCGGTGGCCGCGGCGCTGACCATGATCAGGCCGCCGGTCTTGAGCAATTGGCGGCGCGTCAGCTGCAGCGTGCCGGGCTGGTCGTCGCGCGAAGTAGTCTTGAATCCGAACATCACACCAGCTCCTTGGAACATGCGGCCTGGCCATGCGTTGCGCAGGCGCCTTGAACGACCGCCACGGCGCTGTGCACATGGCGGCCTTGGGCGATCAGATCGCGCGCGCGCGCCGCGGCGTCGAGGATCTCGAGGTGGGTGCCGCAGCGGCACAGGTGGTGGGCGAGCTGCTTCTTGATTTCTTCATCGCTGGCCTGCGGGCGTTTGTCGAACAGGGCCACCAGGGCCATGATCATTCCGTTGACGCAGTAGCCGCATTGCGCGGCCTGGGTGTCGATGAACGCCTGTTGCACCGGGTGCAGCAGCACGGCCTGCGTGGCGGCCGCGGCCTGGGGCTGCAGCGAGCTGTCGCCCAGGTCCTTGAACAGCGGGTCCAGCGCGACCTGGGCCTGCGCCTGGCGCGTGGCTTCGGGCGACAGGCCTTCGAGTGTGGTCACTTCCTTGCCGTTGACCACGGACAGCGGCACGGAGCACGAGCGCGCCACCTTGCCGTCGATCAGCACGGCGCAGGCGCCGCATTGGCCCAGGCCGCAGCCGTATTTGGGACCGTTGAGCTGCATGTCATTGCGCAGGACATACAGCAAGGGGGTATCGGCAGATGCCTTGTCTGCATCCACCGTATTGCCATTGAGTTTGAATTTCATCGCGTGTTATATGTTTTCGCGCTTTGAGCGCGGTTGTTTTTGATGAGCAGGGAACGCAGTCGAGATAATCGGTTTTGTTTTCTGTTTCTGAAAATTGGATATTGCTTTTGCAATGCAAAAAGCGAACGATTAATCAGCGCGAGCTGACTTTCGCGGATGAGTGGAAAGGGGGGAGGTAGCGAATTCTTCGCAAATTCCGCAAGGGAATGGAAAAATTCCACGTGGGAATCCATGCGCGAGCGCATGGATTGCACGGCTATGAAGGCAGATGATCGTCAGCAGAAAACGCAATGCCAGGGGCCGGCATTTTCTGAATGGGGAATATGAACAAGCGCGAATGCTAGTGGTTTTCGCCCAGGTGTTCCCGACGCCCGACGAAACCCGAGTCGAGTCTTGGGTGTTATAGAAGACCCCGAGCGCGAGGAGTGCAGCAGGAGTAGTGTTGCCGGCGGCTGGGCGCCTAGCCCCGCGCGCTGCCCTTCAGGCGGCGCCAGAGCGTCGTACGGCTGATTCCCAGCGCCTTCGCCGCCGCGTTCTGGTCGCCGTCGCAGTCTGCGAGCACCTGCTGGATATGACGCAATTCATGGTGTGTACGCTCTGTTGCCAGCGAGGCGTCGGCGGCCGGTTGCGCTGCCTCTGGCGCTGCGGGCAGATCGATCAGCGCCATCAGATCGGCCAGGTCGGGCGTGCTCGCCAGCTCCACGCAGCGCACGGCCACGCGCTGCGCGAAGTTGTGCAGTTCGCGCGCATTGCCGGGCCAGCGGTGGCGCGCGACCACGGCCGGCAGCAGGCGCAGCACCGGCGCCATCGACTGTGCGAGGCCGATCTCGCGCATCGCGGTCTGCACCATCATGTCGGCCAGCACTTGCAGGTCTTCGGGACGCTCGGCCAGCGGGGCGAGGTCGATGCGCAGCACCGCAATGCGAAAGTACAGGTCTTCGCGAAAGCGGCCGGTGCGCACCATGGCCGCGAGATCGCGGTGGGTCGCGGCGAGAACCCGGATGTCTATGGCCACGGGCGCATTCGCGCCCACGCGCGTGACTTCGCGCTCCTGCAGCACGCGCAAAAGCCGTGTCTGCAGCGCGAACGGCAGCTCGCCGATCTCGTCGAGAAACACCGTGCCGCGGTGCGCGGCTTCGAACAGGCCGGCCTTGCCTTCGCGGCGCGCGCCGGTGAAGGCGCCGTCTTCATAACCGAACAGCTCACTTTCGAGCAGGCTTTCGGTCAGCGCGCCGCAGTTCACCGCGACGAAACGCTGGCCGCGGCGCCGGCTCGCGCTGTGTATGCCCTGGGCGATCAGCTCCTTGCCCACGCCCGTCGCGCCCGTGATCAGCACCGGCGCTTCGGTCAGCGCGGCCACGGTCTCGCAGCGGCGCACCACGGCCTGCATCTGCGCCGAGGCCTGCACCACATGCGCGAGCGTGTAGCGCGCGGGCCGGCTGCGTTCGCGCTCATGCGCGCGCAGCTTGCGAAACGCCTGCTCCACCGTGCTCGAGCGTTCGAGCGTGAACACCGCGCCGTTGGGCCGGCCGCTTTCCATGATGGGCTGGCCGTGCACCAGCACCTTGCGCTGCGCCCATTCCTGCACGCGTGCCACGCGCGCCGCATCGTCGCTGCCCTGCACGGCCAGGGGATCGAGCGCGGCCAGCCACTGCTGCAGCGGCTGGCCCACGGCGGACGTCAGCGCCACGCCGGTCAGCGCGTCGGCCGCGGGGTTGGCGGCGAGGATAAGGCCCTGGGCATCGGTGGCGACCACGCCGCTGTCGAGGTGGCGCAGAACAGCGGCCAGGCGCTCGCGCTCGGAGCGTTCGGCGCGCCGGGAGATCACCAGTTGAATCGCATCTTCGATGGCCGCCGCAATCGAATCGCGCGAGTACAGCAGCACGCCGCGCAGGCCGCGCTGGTGGGCTGCGCGCACCGCCACGCCCGGCCCCACGATGGCGGTGACGCCGCTGGCCGCGAGCTGCTCGACCAGCGCATGCGCATGGGCTTCGGACTCGTAGGCGTGCAGTTGCACGGGCAGATCGTAGTTGCGCAGAAAGCGCGCGACATCATCAGGAATCTCGCGAAAGAACACCAGCGCGATATCGCCCTGCGCGGCGCGCGCCGTGGCCAGCGCGGCCATGATGTCGAAGCCGCCGACGCGCACCGTGACCAGCGGCGCGTCGATGCGGCTGCGCAGATAGCTGGCGTTGGAGCCCGCGCTGACGACCACTTCGACGCCGTCCTGGGCGATCGCTTTTTTCACCAGTTCGACGCCGCGGTCCAGGTTGCCGCGTTCGATGCGGATCTGCGCCCGGCCCTGGAATTGCGGCGCGACCGACAGCGCGACGTCGGCGAGTTCGTAGGCGCTGACGACCAGCACGCAGGGCAGGTCGGAGCGGGTCGGGACGGCATGGAACAGGTTGGGCATGGGCGATGGTAGCAATACTGAAACATGCCGTGTTTCAATCTTGCAATGAAAGCGCGAACGTATTTTTGATTGAATGAAAAAAGCCAATGAAATCAATCGCTTGTCGCGGTGTCAAGGGTTGGCATGGCGTTTGCAATCAGCAGGGCGTTGCCTTTCACAATGAGTACAAAAACCATGAAACGTAGAACCTTGATACAGGCCGGGGCCCTGACTGCAGCGCAGGGCCTGTGGAGCACGGCCCAGGCGCAGGAGACATTCCCCAGCAAGCCCATCACCATCGTCGTGGCGTTCACCGCGGGCGGCAGCGCCGATCAGCGCGCGCGCCAGATCGGCAAGTTCATGAGCGCTGAAATGGGCCAGTCGGTGATCGTCGAGAACCGCCCGGGTGCGGGCGGCAACATCGGCACGCAGGCGATCGCGCGTTCCAGGCCCGACGGCTACACGCTGGGCATTGGCAACATGGCGCCGATGGCGGTGAACTCGTCGCTGTACAAGAAGTCGACGTTCGATCCGCTCAAGGAGCTGACGATGATCGCGCTGCTCGAGCGCGGCCCGCTGATGCTGGTGGTCAAGACCGATTCGCCGCTGCGTTCGGTGGCCGACGTGATTGCCGCGACCAAGACCAAGCCCGGCGGCCTGTCGTTCGGCTCCAGCGGCCCCGGCGGCGCGCACCACCTGTCGGGCGAGCTGTTCAAGTCGATGACCGATACCGAGATGACCCACATTCCCTACAAGGGCGGTGCGGCGGCGGTGGTCGATCTGCTCGGCGGCCAGCTCGATTTCATGTTCGAGCCCATGTACTCGGCCGTGCCTTCGGTCAAGGCCGGCAAGATGCGCGCGCTGGCGATCACCAGCAGCAATCGCTCGCCGATGATGCCCGACGTGCCGACCATGGCCGAGTCGGGCGTGCCGGGCTTCGTGATGGAAAACTGGCAAGGCCTGATCGGCCCGGCCGGCATGCCCGCAGGCATCGTGCGCCAGCTCAATGCCGTGGTGAACAAGGCGCTGGCCGATCCTACGATCAAGGCGCAGATGCTGAGCCAGGGCAATGAGATCGGCGGCGGCACGGCCCAGCAGTTCGAAGCGCTGGTGCGCAGCGAAACCGCCAAGTGGGCCGAAGTGGTGCGCCACAACAAGATCGTCGTGCAATGAACGCCCAGGCCGTGCCACGCGTGATGCGCGCCATCACCATCGAGCGCTACGGCGGCCCCGAAGTCGTGCAGCTGCGCAGCGATGTGCCCGTGCCCGCGCCGCTGCCAGGCCAGGTGCTGGTGCAGGTCGTGTGCGCGGGTGTCAACTTCATGGACATCCACACGCGCCAGGGCAAATACCGGCAGTCGCGCACCTATCCGCCGCGCGTGCCCTGCACGCTGGGCATGGAAGGCGCGGGCGTGGTGCTGGCGCTGGGCGAGGGCGTGACGCACCTGGCCGTGGGCGATCGCGTGGCCTGGTGCATTGCCTGGGGCAGCTACGCGCAGTACGCCTGCGTGCCGGCCTTCCAGGCGGCGCGCATTCCCGATGCGATCGGCTTCGACATGGCGGCCGCGGCGATGTTCCAGGGCAGCACCGCGCATTACCTCGTCGACGATGTCGCGCGGCTCGCGCCAGGCCAGAGCTGCCTGGTGCATGCGGGCTCGGGCAGCATTGGGCAACTGCTGATCCAGATGGCCAAGCGCCTGGGCGCGACGGTGTTCGCCACGGCCAGCACGCCGCACAAGCGCGCCGTGGCCGCGCAGCGCGGCGCCGACCAGACCATGGCCTATGACAACGGCGGCTTCGCCGACGCGGTGCGCCGCGCGACGGGCGGGCAGGGCGTTGACGTGGTGTTCGATTCGCTGGGAGCGGCCACGCTGCGCGACAGCTTTCGCGCGGCGCGCACGCGCGGGCTGATCGTCAACTATGGCAATGTGTCGGGCTCGGTGGTCGATCTCGATCCGATCGAACTCGGCGAGGCCGGCTCGCTGCTGCTCACGCGCCCGCGCCTGGCCGATCACATGACGGATGCCGCGACCATCCAGCGCCGCGCCGACGCGGTGTTCTCGGCGATTGCCGCGGGCGCGCTGTCGATCGACATGGCCGCGCCCTGCACGCTCGACGACGTGCACCTGGTGCATGCGCGCATAGAAGCGCGCGAGCAGCTGGGCAAGAGCGTGGTGTGGATCGATGAGCGCCACCGCTAGACCGACTTTTCAAAATTATCTTTCTGCGTTTTTTCAGGACACACCATGAGCACCCATCCCGGCACTTTGCTGCGCACCTTTCTCAACGAACGCCGCGGCCTGCTGGTGCCGGGCGCGGGCAATGCGCTGGCCGCGCGCGTGATCGAAACCATGGGCTTCGAAGCCGTGTATCTCAGCGGCGCGGGCCTGACCAACAACTTCTACGGCATGCCCGACCTGGGCTTCGTGAGCCTCAATGACATCGCCAGCCATACCGCGGCCATTCGCGACGCCGTGGCGCTGCCGCTGATCGTCGATGCCGACACCGGCTTCGGAAATGCGCTCAACGTGCGCCACACGGTGCGCACGCTCGAGCGCGCGGGTGCGAACGCCATCCAGATCGAAGACCAGGTGATGCCCAAGAAATGCGGCCACTTCGCGGGCAAGGCGGTGATCAACCAGGCCGAGATGGTCAGCAAGATCAAGGCCGCGGTCGATGCGCGCGTGTCCGGTGACTTCCTGATCATTGCGCGCACCGACGCGCGCGCCATCCATGGCCTCGACGCTGCGCTCGACCGCGCGCGCGCCTTCGCCGAAGCCGGCGCCGACGTGACTTTCGTCGAAGCACCGACCAGCGTGGACGAGCTGCGCCGCATCGCCAGCGACCTGCCTTGCCCGCAGATCGTCAACGTGGTGATAGGCGGCAAGACGCCGGCCTTGCCGGCCGCGGAATTCGCCGAGATGGGCTTCGGCATGGTGCTCTACGCGAATGCGGCCTTGCAGGGCGCGGTGCGCGGCATGACCAATGCGCTGGCCGAGCTGCAGCGCCGCGGCGAACTGCCCGAAGACCCCGATCTTGTGGCGACGTTCGCCGAGCGCCAGGCACTGGTGCAGAAGACCGCGTTCGACGCGCTCGATGCGCGCTACGCTGTGCAGGCCGCGAAGGGCTGAACCAGGAGTCACGGAATGCAAAAACAAATCGAGGTGCGCGCCACCTTTATGCGCGGCGGCAGCAGCAAGGGCGTCTTTTTCGAGACCGCCGATGTGCCCGCCGACCCCGCGCGGCGCGATGCGCTGCTGCTGCGCGTGATCGGCAGCCCCGACCCCTACGGCAAGCAGACCGACGGCATGGGCGCGGCGACGTCGAGCACCAGCAAGGTGGTGCTGGTGTCGCGCAGCGCGCGCGCCGACTGCGATGTCGACTACCTGTTCGGCCAGGTCGATATCGAGCAGCCGCGCATCGACTGGACCGGCAACTGCGGCAACCTGACCACGGCCGTGGGCCCGTTCGCGATCGCGCGCGGCCTGGTCGATGCACCGGCCGATGGCATGGCCGTGGTGCGCATCTGGCAGGCCAACATCGGCAAGGTCATCGTCGCCCATGTGCCCATGGCGGGCGGATCGGTGCAGGAGCTGGGCGACTTCGTGCTCGACGGCGTGGCGTTTCCCGCGGCCCAGGTGCGTCTCGAATTTCTCGCGCCCGGCGGCGATGGTTCCAGCGCCGAGGAGTCGCTGCTGCCCACGGGCCGCGTCGCCGATGTGCTGGCCGTTGAAGGCGTGGGCACGTTCGATGTCACCTATATCAACGCCGGCAATCCGACGATCTTCCTGCGCGCCGGCGACCTGGGGCTCACGGGCAAGGAGTTGCAGCCCGACGTCAATGGCGATGCGGCGCTGCTGGCGCGCATCGAGGCGGTGCGCGCCGCGGGCGCGGTGGCCATGGGCCTGGCGACTTCGGCGGCCCAGGCCACGGCCTCGCGCCCGGGAACGCCCAAGCTGGCGTGGGTCGCGCCGCCCGCCGACTATGTCGCGTCCAGCGGCAAGGCCGTGCCCGCGCAGGCGCTTGATCTGCTGGTGCGCATTGTCTCCATGGGCAAGCTGCACCACGCGATCACCGGCACGGGCGCGGTCGCCGTGGGCGCGGCCGCGGCCGTCGACGGCAGCATCGTCGCCCAGGCGCTGCGCCCCGGCGCTGCGGGCCGGGACGTGCGCATGGGCCACACTTCGGGCGTGCTCGCCGTGGGCGCGAAGGCCGAGCACCAGCCGGAACGCGGCTGGGTCATCAGCCAGGTGAGCCTGAGCCGTTCGGCGCGCCGCCTGATGGAAGGCGTGGTGCTGGTGCCGCCAGTCGGTTGAGAGCGACTCTATGCGGCCAGGGTCAGGGGCGGTGCCGCAAGCCGATCAGAGGGAGTGTCGGCGCTCAGCGGCAGCCCGGCGGCAGGGGTGATTGGTCCTAAGTTAACATTTATTTCCAAGCACCGCTCGCGCGGTCTGTCCACCAGTCACTCGCATTGGCGTGACTTCGAACGATCTGCATGGTGTCGAAGGACCACCTAATGGCTAATGACGTGCATTACATCCGGGGGATATGCAATGACGAATACTGATCCGGAGGAAAGCCCCGACGCGCGCAACCGGCTGGTTCCGCTGGTCGGCATCGGCGCTTCTGCCGGCGGCCTTGAAGCCATGAACCAGCTGTTCGAGGCGCTGACGCCCGATCTTGGCCTGGCCTACCTCATCGTCTCGCACATGGACCCTCGGCATGAGAGCCACCTTGCCGAGGTGCTTGCCAAGCGCACCACCGTCCCCGTGCGCGTCGGTCACGAGCAGGTGATCGAGCCGGACAATGCCTATGTGATTCCGCCCGACACCGTCATGACGGTTGTGGGCAACCGGATCAAGCTGACCGCGCGCTCCCATGCGGGCGTGCGGCATCTGCCGGTGGATGCCTTGTTCGCCTCCCTTGCGCAGCAACGCCCGGGCAAGGCCATAGGCATCGTGCTGTCCGGCACCGGCAGCGACGGCACCGAAGGAGTCAAGGAGATCAAGGCCGCCGCAGGGGTCACCCTGGCCCAGGAGCCTGGCTCCGCCGCCTTTGACGGCATGCCCAAGTCCGCGATACAGACGGGGTGTATCGACCGCATGCTGCACCCGAGCGACATGGCCGCTGAGCTGGGCAAGATTGCGCGCCACCCTTACTTCCGCGACGACGAGGACGACAAGGCATTGGAAAGCGTGGCGCCGGAGGCCGCGCTGGAAAAGATCTTCGAGTTGCTCAACAACGTCTACCAGGCGGATTTCACCCAATACAAGCCGAATACGCTGCAACGCCGCCTGCAACGCCGCATGGCCCTGGTGAGCGAGACGCAGATGTCTTCCTACCTCGAGTTGCTGCAGGACAACCCGGTGGAGCTGGCCGCGCTGTATGACGACTTCCTCATCCGCGTGACTTCATTTTTCCGCGAGGAGGCCATCTACACGGCGCTCAAGCAGAGCATCCTGCCCGCGCTGGTGCGCGGCCGCAGCCATTCCGATCCGCTGCGTATCTGGGTGCCGGCCTGCGCCACCGGTGAAGAGGTCTATTCGCTGGCGATCTGCCTGATGGAGTTCCTGGGCGAACGTGCGCAGGACATCACCATCCAGATTTTCGGCACCGATCTCAACGAGGCGGCTATCGAGCAGGCGCGCCAAGGCTCTTTCCCGGAAAGCATCGCCGAGCGGGTTTCGGCGGCGCGGCTGCAGCGCTTTTTCGTGCACGAGAACCGCCGCTACCGTGTGGCGAAACATATCCGCGAGCTGTGCGTGTTCGCCCGCCAGAACGTGGCGCGCGATCCACCGTTCTCGCGCATGGATCTGATCAGCTGCTGCAACCTGCTGATCTATCTTGACACCGGGCTGCAGCGCCGGGTGCTGCGCCATTTCCATTACGCGCTCAAGCCCGAGGGTTTCCTGATCCTCGGCCCGGCCGAGAACGCGGACGAGGAAAGCCAGTTCTTCAAGCGCACGGACTCCAGCCACCGCATGGTCTATCGACGCGCCATGCCGGCGCGCGGTTCGATCGAGGCGGTGCTGGTGGCCCATCCGGGCAAGAAGTCGGCGACGCCGGCCGAGATGGTCCAGCCGAGCTTCGTCGACGACAGCCAGGTCCAGCGCAAGGCCGACGGGCTGCTGCTGTCACGCTTCGCTCCTGCCAGCATCCTGGTCGACGACCGGCTCAACATCGTGCAGTTCCGCGGCCAGACCAGCCCTTATCTGGAGCATGCCAGCGGCACCGCCAGCCTGAACCTGCATCGCGTTGCGCATCCGGGCATCCTGTTGCAGCTGGTGCCGGTGATCAAGCAGGCGCAGCAATCGGGATCGTCGGTGTTCAAGAACGATCTGCGCGTCGACACGCCGACCGGACAGCGCGAAGGCACGGTCGAGGTCATCCCGCTGCGCGAGCCGGCGACCAAGACCAGCTTCTGCCTGATCCTGTTCGACGCCAACAGCCGGGTGCAAAAGCCCGAAGCCCGGCCTGACATTCCAGTGTCCGAGAAGGACGCGCGCATACGCCAGCTGGAAGAGGAGCTGGAGAGCCTGCGTGACTATCTGCACGCCACCAACGAGGCCTATGAAGCCGCGCTGGAAGAATCGCGTTCCGCGCAGGAAGAGCTGCAATCGGCCAACGAGGAATTTCTGAGCGGCAACGAGGAACTGGTCACGGCGCGCGAGGAGCTTCAAGCCAGCAATGAGGAATTGAAGACCGCCAACGAGGAAATGCTCAGCCGCAGCCGTGAACTGCAGGTGACGAACAATGAGTTGCTGCGCGCGCGCAAGGATGCCGAGTTCCACGCCAACTACGCCGAATCCCTGATCGATACCATGGCCCATCCGCTGCTGGTCCTGGACCAGGCGCTGTGCATTCACCGGGCCAACCACGCGTTCTACGACAGCTTCCTCACGAACCCGGGAATGACGCTCAACCGCCAGCTGTTCGAGCTGGGCGACGGGCAGTGGAATATCCCTGAGCTGCGGATGCTGCTGGATCAGGTGCTGACCACCAGCAGCCCGATCAACAACTACCGCGTGCACCACGAATTCCCGGGCATAGGGAACCGGTCCATGCTGCTGCATGCGCGCAAGGTTCCTGCCATGGACAACCGGTCGGCGCGTCTGCTGCTGGCGTTCGAGGATGCGACCGCCGCGGAAGACCGGCTGGTGGCGGCACGCGCCGACGACCATCGAAAGGATGAGTTCATCGCCGTGCTGGCACACGAGCTGCGCAATCCCCTCGCGCCTATCCGTACTTCCGTCCAGGTGCTGGGCCTGAAGCTCAAGGACGAGAGCATGCGTCCCTCGCTGCAGATGATCGATCGTCAGGTAACCACAATGACACGGCTGATCGATGACCTCATGGACATCTCGCGCATCACGCGGGGCAAGCTGTCGTTGAGCCGCAAGCCTGTCGCCCTGGTCGAGCTGCTGAAGAACGTGGCGCTGGCCCACATGCCTTTCATGGAGGAGCGCGGCCATCAACTGGTCACCGTCTTGCCTGAAAGCGAGTTCATCATCGAGGGGGACGCAACCCGTCTGGAGCAGGTGTTCGGCAATCTGCTGAACAATGCCGGCAAGTACACGGACCGCGGTGGCCACGTGGAGTTGCGCCTGGAAGTGGCCGCCAGCGAGGCGGTGGTGACCGTGGTGGACGACGGCTCAGGCATTGCGCCCGACATCCTGCCGCACATCTTCGATTTGTTCCTGCAATCGGAGACCACGCGTTCCCGGGCCGAGGGCGGACTGGGCATAGGCTTGACGCTGGTCAAGCAGATTGTCGAGGCCCATGGCGGCGGCGTGGCCGCTGTCAGCGCGGGTCATCAGCGCGGCAGCCGATTCACCGTGCGGCTGCCGTTGATGCAAAGAGTGCCGCCGGCTGAAGTGGTGGAGCCGGGCAATGGGCCGAACGTGGCGTTCAAGGCGCGTCGCGTGCTGGTGGTGGATGACAACGTCGACGCCGCCAACGGCATTGCGGAGCTGCTGCGCATGTGGGGGCACGAGGTGGCGCTGGCCTACGACGGCTACGCAGGACTGGAAGTGGCCCGCACCTTCGATCCTGACGTGGCATTGCTCGACATCGGGCTTCCGACGATGACCGGCTATGCGCTGGCGAGAAAGCTGCGCAAAGCCAAGACCGAGGGCTTGTTTCTGGTCGCGGTGACGGGCTATGGCCAACCCAGCGACGTCACGGCTGCAAAAGAGTCAGGGTTTGACCTGCACGTGGTCAAGCCGCTGAATGTCGGGCATATGCAGAGGCTGTTGGCTTCGCCGCAGCTCCAAAACTAGCCCCGGCGCCGCAGGCAAGCCCTGCACCGCCAGACGCCGGCCTGCAGGCCGGCGTTTTGCATTTCTGGTCGGCGCACCGGCACGCGCTTGCCTCATCAGCGTGCAGGCTGATCGCAAATGGTGCGCTTTGCCTTGCCGCGGTGCCCAAGGCGGCGGCACTGAGGGAAAAGCGCCGGAAAATGTGCCAGAAACAGCTGGCACGCAGTTTGCTTGAATGGCTTTGACTGCCTTGTGTACAAGAGAGTATTCAAGCGCAGATCGATTTTCGCCAAGGCCTCATTCACGAAGGAACTGCTATGTTTTCACGTCGACTCTTGCTTGCAACTCTGACTTCTTCGGCACTGGCCGCGTCCATGGTGGCGCCCGCGCATGCCGCGGACAAGGTCATCAAGGTCGGCACGCTGAAGCTGATCCATGGCATCACGCCGTACTTCTATGACAAGTTCACGCCGGCCGGCTACAAGATCGAAGTGATTCCTTTCGAGACGCCTACCGACGGCAAGAACGCGGTGGTCACCAAGTCGGTCGACTTCGGTACCTACGGCCTGGCCGCCGCGACGCTGGGTGCGGCCGCGGGCGAGCCCGTGGTGATCATCGCGCCGCAGTGCAATGGCGGCATCGCCATCGTGGTGCGCAAGGACGGCGGCGTGGCCACGTTCAAGGCGCTCAAGGACAAGCGCGTGGGCATTCTGCCGGGCTCCACGCAGGAGGCCGTGTTCCTCGACCGCCTCAAGGCCGAAGGCATGACCATCAAGGACGTGAAGTCGGTGCGCGTGTCGTTCAGCGAGATGGCCGGAGCGCTGGAGCGCGGCGATATCGACGCCTATGTGGGTGCCGAGCCCGGCCCGTCGATCAGCGTCATCAAGGGCGTGGGCAAGGTGCTCGAGTATCCGTACAGCACCCCTACCGGCGCGGTCAACATGGTGATGACCACGCATGCCGACACCGTCAAGGACAACGCCGAACTCGCCAAGGTGTTCCTCGAAATCCACCGCAAGGCATCGGAGTACGCGATGGCCAACCGCCCCGCGCTGATCGAGATGGCCAGCGCCAAGCTGGGCCTGCCGGCCGATGTCGCCAACCTGGCCGCGGACAACGTCAAGCTGACCTGGAAGATCGACGCCGACTGGATACAACGCAGCAAGTACTACGGCTCGCTGATGCTCGAGCGCAAGCAGATCCGCAAGCTGCCCGACTACAGCCGCTTCATCGTGACCGGCCTCAACCCCCAGTCCTGATCGCTCGCCCGCCCTGCTGCCTGTTCCGGAAAGATCCGCCATGACCACTTCCACTCTTGAACCCAGCGTGCGTGCCGCGGCTGCACCCGTGGCGCAGGCCACGCCCGCGCAGTCGGCGGCGCCGGCGCAAAGCCTTCCTGACGAGTTCGTGATGCCGCCCCAGCCCGGCGCGCTGCACCTGTGGCTGGTGAAGTGGGTGGTGCCGGCGCTGCTGCCGCTGGGCCTGTTGCTCGCCTGGGACCTGGCGATTCGCTGGTCTGGAACGATGCTGGTGCCGCCGCCAAAGGAAGTGGCGCTGATGCTGTGGGATTTTGCGTTTGGCGGCATCTACGACGACGCGTTCAGCGAGACCCTGGGCACGCACTGGCTGCAGTCGATGGCGCGCGTCTACGGCGCGTTCGCGCTGGCCGCGCTGATCGGCATTCCGCTGGGCCTGGTGATAGGCAAGAACGCGACGATTCGCCGCGTGGTCGATCCCACGCTGCAGATGCTGCGTCCCGTGCCGGTCACGGCCTGGCTGCCGCTGTCGATGATCTTCTTCGGCGTGGGCCCGAACGCCGCGATCTTCCTGGTGTTCCTGGGCGCGTTCTTTCCCATCGTGATCAACACCACGTTCGGCGTGAAGTCGGTCGAGGTGCGGCTGTTCGAAGCTGCGGCGATGCTGGGCTGCACGGGCGCATCGATGTTCCGCCAGGTGGTGCTGCCCGCGGCGCTGCCGTCGATCTTCAACGGCCTGCGACTGGGCCACGGCATCGCCTGGTTCCTGATCGTCGTGGGCGAGATGACCGGCGTGCCCGAAGGCCTGGGCGCGGCCATCATGGACGGCCGCATGCTGTCGCGCACCGACGTGGTGATATCGGGAATGGTCGTCATCGGCTTCACCGGTTTCGTCACCGACCGCCTGCTCGTCGCACTCAACAACCGTCTGCTCAAGTGGAGCCCGCAACACAATGTCTGATTCCATCGCCAACCGCAAGCCGACGCCCATTCTCGACATCGCGAACGTCAGCAAGGTCTTCAATCTCAACGGCCGTCCCATCCATGCGCTCAAGGACGTCAACCTGCAGATTCAGAAAGGCGAATTCGTCTGCCTGATCGGCGCCTCGGGCTGCGGCAAGTCGACGCTGCTGCGCATCATGGGCGGCTTCGAGCCGGTGTCGACGGGCTCGGCGCGCATGTACCACGCGCCCATCCAGGAGCCCGGACCCGAGCGCGGCATGGTGTTCCAGGACTACGGCCTGTTCCCCTGGCTCACGGTGCGCGAGAACATCGCTTTCGGCCCCAAGCAGCGCGGCCTGCCCGCGGCGCGGCTCAAGGAGATTTCGGACCGCTTCGTGAACATGGTGGGCCTGGGCAAGTTCGCCGACCATTTCCCCAATCAGCTGTCGGGCGGCATGAAGCAGCGCGTATCGATCGCGCGCGCGCTGGCCAATGACTGTGAAGTGCTGCTGATGGACGAGCCGTTCGGCGCGCTCGATGCGCTGACGCGCGAAGTGCTGCAGCAGGAGCTGCTCGACATCTGGGCCAAGACCAAACTGACGGTGATTTTCGTGACCCATGCGGTCGAGGAAGCCGTGCTGCTCGCCGACCGCGTGGTGGTCATGACCGCGGGGCCGGGCCGTGTCGAACGCGACTACCGGATTCCGCTCGAGCGCCCGCGCTGCATCACGGACCCGGAGTTCAATCTGGTGCGCCGCGAGCTGACGGAAATGCTCAGCAGCCATGTGTCGCTGCCCAAGGCCGCGTGATGCTGGACAGCCTGCAGGCCCTGCCCCAGGCGCTGCGCGACGCAGCCTATGACAACACGGCCGCGGTGCGCGACAGCGCGGCGCAGCTCGCCAGCTTCGATGCGCGCAGCGACGCGCTGCTGGCCCGCGCCGAAGGCCAGATCGACCAGCGCTACGGCCAGGCCGAGCGCCAGGTCTTCGACTTCTTCCCGGGCCGCGCGGACGCGCCCACGCTGCTGTTCATTCACGGCGGCTACTGGCAGATGCGCCACAAGAACAGCTTTCGCTTTGTCGCCGAAGGCGCGCTGGCGCTGGGCCTGAACGCCGCGCTGCTGGGCTATACGCTGGCACCGCAGGCCAGCCTCACGCAGATCGTCGCGCAAGTGCGGCAAGGCATTGCGGCCGTGCGCGCGCATGCGCTGGCACAGGGCCGCAGCGGCGAGCTGCTGCTGTGCGGCTGGTCGGCCGGCGGTCATCTGACGGCGCTGGGCCTGGCCTGCGAAGGCGTGCGCGCGGGCCTGGGCATCAGCGGCATCTACGATCTCGCGCCGCTGCAGCACACCTATCTCAACACGGCCTTGCAGCTCACCTCAACAGAAGTGCGAACGCTGAGCCCGCTGTATTTGCCGCTGGTCGACAAGCCGTTCATCACCGCATTCGGCACGGCCGAACTGCCGCAGCTGCAGGCGCAGAGCCTGGCCTTGTCGCTGCTGCGCCAGGGCTGCGAAGGCGGGCTGCTGGCGGTGGATGGGGGCGACCATTTCAGCATTTTGAATGCGCTGGCTGCGCCGGATGGGGTGTTGTTGCAGCGGTTGGTTGCTTTTATTTGAAAGCCTGTGCTGGGATTTACTGGAGGGCAGGCCGTTCATGGTTCGACGGGGCCGCCTAGGCAAGCCCGCCACGAACGGGGGAAACCGTTTGTGTGGGCGAGTAAAGCGAGCCGAGGTCTCGCAAGGCACAGCGGACCTCATGCCCCGTTCGTCCTGAGCGGGGTAAGCGAGCCGAGCTCTCGCAAGGCGTTCAAAAGAAACAGCGGGCGTTAAAAATCCGTTCGTCCTGAGCCTGTCGAAGGATGAACGGCCTGCTCTCAAGTCATGAGGACGGCCGTTCATGGTGCGACGCGCCCGGCCAGGGAGGCTCACCACGAACGGGTCACTGTTTTGCCACTGTTTGCCCAAATCGACCACCTTCTAAGTCATTGATTTATTTGACAAAAAAAGCTGTTTCTTGAGAGCCTGTCGAAGGATGAACGGCCTGCACTCAAGGCATGAGGACGGAGCGTTCATGGTTCGACAGGCTCACCACGAACGGTTTGGAAGCGCCCGTCGCTGTTTGGACAAATCGAGTGCTTTCTAATCACTCGATTTAATTGATGAAAAAGCTGCTTACTGAGAGCCTGCCTCGCCGGGCGCGTCGAACCATGAGCGGCCTGCACTCAAGCAAATAACGCGTCAAGCCGCGACCCGCTCCTGCCTCGCCGCCTGCAGCGTATGCAGCGTGATCTTCTTCACTTCGTCACGGCTCACGGCGATGTGCTTTTGCAGCAGTGCCTTGGTCGTGGCGGTATCGCGTTCCAGCAGCGTCTGCAGGATCTGCACATGCTCGTTGTAGGCCGCTTCGATGCGGTAGTTGCGCGTGAATTCGAGGCGCCGCACAACGCGTATGCGCTCGGTCAGGTCGCAGTGGATGCGCGCCATTTCGAGGTTGCCGCTGGCATGCACCAGTGCCATGTGAAACGCTTCGTCCATCTGCGAGACTTCGGCGCAGGCGTCCAGGCGCTGCGACGGATCCACGCACCACAGCGCGCACAGGGGCGCGAGCCTTTGCGCGAGATCGGGCGCCTGGCCCAGCAGGTCTATGGCCGCGCATTCGAGCACCGAACGCACGTCGTAGAGCTGCTCGAACACATGGAAGTCGATGCTGTTGACCAGCCAGCCGAGCTTGGGCATGACCGAGATATAGCCTTCGCGCTGCAGCCGCACCAGCGCCTCGCGTATCGGCGTGCGGCTCATGCCCAGCAGCGCGCTGACTTCGTTTTCACTGAAGCGGTCGCCCGGAACGAAGTGAAAGTTGTCTAGCGCCTGCTTGAGCTGCGTGTATGCCGATGCGGCAAGACTGGTTTGGGCCACGATGGTCTCCTGGTTTCTTGTAATGGAACGGTCTAGCGCAGGCTGTTGCAATACGCGCGCCAGCCGCCGAACGCCGTGATGTCCGTGGCCTGGGCCAGTGCATGGGCTTCGCAGATGAAGCCCTTGCAGGTCTCGCCGCTGGCCAGCGTGACCGTGCCGATTCCCAGCGGCCCCGGCACGCCCGCGACAAAGCGCCCGAAGTGCGCGATCGGCATTTCCCAGACTTCGACGGCGATCGCCGAACCATCCTCCGTGCGCGACAGCCCGGGCTTGGGCGGCACCGTGCCTTGCAGCGCATAGAGGCGGTAGCTGGCGCTGGTGTGCGTGGCTTCGACGAAGCGCGCGCCGCAGGATTGCAGCTCGTGGTTGAGCGGCATGCCGCGCAGATGCGCGCCGACCACGGCCACCTTGACCATGTCGCCATGTGCAGCCACGGTCCATGTGCTGGGTGCTGTCGCGGCGCGCGCGCGCAGGCCCGTGACGCCCGCGGGCAGGCCCGCCTGCTGCTCGAGTTGCGCGGCCCAGCGCACCAGATCGGGCTCGCGCCAGCCCGGGGCGATCAGCGTGATGCCGAACGGCAGGCCGCCCGGCAGACGGCTTGCGGGAAGCGCGATCGCCGACCAGCCCAGCAGGTTCACGAAGTTGGTATAGACGCCCATTTCCGAGTTGACGGCGATGGGGTCGGCCTGCACTTCATCGATGCTTGGGTGGCGCGGCGCGGTGGGAACGCACAGCACATCCCACTGTTGCCAGATCTTGTCGGCCTGCTGCTTGAGCGCCTGCAACTGGTACTGGGCCGCAAACGTATCGGCCGCGGAAAAGCGCTGGGCGACATCGAGCACGCTGCGCACCACGGCCAGCATTTCTTCCGGCTGCTGTTCGTAGATGCTGCGCGCGCCGACCACGCGTTCCGCGACCCAGGGGCCCTGGTAAAGCAGCTCGGCGACGTCGAACAGCGTGTCGAACGAAATGTCCTGCAGCTGCGCGGTCTGGGCCTGCAACTTCGCCGTGAAATCGCTGAATGCGGCTTCGTAATCGGCCGAGAGCTTGCGGCCCGCGGGCGTGGCCACGCGCAGCTGCGCCAGCGGCTTGTGCGCGGGCGCCATGGGGCGCGGGCGCGAGTAGGCATCTTGCGCATCGAGGCCTTCCATCAGCGCCATGACGCTGGCGCTGTCCGCAACGGTGCAGGCCAGCACGCCAATGCAGTCCAGCGTGCGGCAGGCAGGCACCAAACCGGTGCCGCTGACTGCACCAGGCGTGGGTTTGAGCCCCACGATCTGGTTGAAGCCCGCGGGAACGCGGCCCGAGCCCGCGGTGTCGGTCGACAGCGCAAACGGCACCAGACCGCGCGCCACGACCGAGGCCGAACCCGAGCTCGAACCGCCGCTGATCAGGCGCGCGTCAAACGTGTTCGGCACCACGCCATAAGGCGAGCGCGTGCCGACCAGGCCGGTGGCGAACTGGTCCAGATTGGTCTTGCCCAGAACGATGGCGCCCGCATTTTTCAGGCGTTGAATGACAAACGCGTCGTGTTGCGCGACATAGGCGAATTCCTCGCAGGCCGCGGTGGTGCGAAAGCCCGCGACGTCGATGTTGTCCTTGACCGCGAAGGGCACGCCATACAGCGGCAGCTGGTCGCGTCCCACGGACTGCTCCAGCGCCGCGAGCGCCGCGATCTGCGCCTGCAGTTGCGCGCTGTCGGCAATGCTTATCCAGGCCGTATCGCCGGCATCGCATGCCTGCCGTTGCTGCTCCAGCAGGTCGGCAGGTGTGGCGCCCTGGGCGTATGCGTTCTTCCAATCTTCGAGTGTGCCGATCAGCATGATGAATACCCTGATGTATACAAGATGCTGAGATAAAGCAGTTTGTGTGCCAAGTCATTGGCACACGGATGTCGGCGTCACGCGGGCAGCCCACGCGGCCGCGCTGTCATGGGCGCTGCTGCGTCGCCAGATGCCGGCCCAAGGCGTCGCGCGCGCGCTGGGCATTGATGCCGGCGCCGCGCTCCTGCAGCACCGCGGCGACCTGCCGCAGCTGCGCTTCGGTGAGGCCCACGTTCATGCTGATGCGCATATGCGATTGCAGCTGCGACTCGGCGCCGGCCAGCGCCGACAGCATGCCTACCGTGGCCAGTTCGCGGCTTTGCCAGTCGAGGTTGTCGCGCTCGAAGATATCGCCGAACAGGTGGGTCTTCAGATACTCGTCGATCGCCGGCGCGAAGTCGAACAAGGCGCCTTTGACCGGGCCGCCCGACAGCTTCGTTTGATTGGCGCTGCCCGCGGCGAGCAAGGCCTCGCCCCTGGGCGCGGCGCGGCTGGGTAGGTTGCCCAGGGCATCGGTGATGCCGCGCTGCTGGCGCGCCTGCAGCACCTGCATCAGCGCGCCCAGCGCGTTGAGGCTGCGCGGAAATCCCGCATAGGCGTAGAGCTGCACCAGCACCTCCTTGGCTTCGTTGACGCTCAGGCCTGCGGCGAGGCCTTGCTCCAGCGCGGGCTTGAGCTGGTCGATATCGCCGGCGGCGGCGAATGCTGCGATAGGCACGATGGCCTGCTGGCGCGCAGTCAATGTGCCGGACTGGGCCTGCGGGGTGCTGGCGGGCTGCATGGTGCGGGTCTCCTGTGCGTGTACGGTGGCCGCCATCCAGGCGATGGACACCGCGAGAAGGGCCTGGCCCAGCGTCCTACTTGCCTTGGTATTGCGCATCGGTGACTTTCTCCAGCCATTGAACGTTCTGGCCCTGTGCCGTGGTTCCGGTCACGGCCAGGTGGGTCATTGCGCTATGGGCCGAGGCACCATGCCAGTGCTTGACGCCCGGCGGGCACCAGACCACGTCGCCGGCGCGAATTTCCTGCACCGGCCGGCCCCATTCCTGGGTCAGGCCCACGCCCGCAGTCACCAGCAGCCGCTGGCCGCGCGGATGGGTATGCCAGGCCGAGCGCGCACCGGGCGAGAAGGTGACGCGTCCGCCCGAGGCATTGATCTCGCCGTTCGCGGGCCAGACCGGTTCCACCTGGACCTGGCCGGTGAAGTATTCGGCCGATCCCGTGGTCGCGGGCTGGCTGCCCGCAGGCGTGATTTCCTGGGGCGCGGCACCCGCCGTGGACGCATGCAGCGCGGCCGCGCACAGCGCGCTTTTCAGAAAGGGTTGCATGGGCTTTGCATTCCGGAGTTGATGACCGAAGTCACTTTATGGCCTGCCGCATTGGTTGAGAAGACCGAAAGATCGGCACACGCTGGTGCATAGAATTCACCAATGCAAAAGCCCAATCTGAACGATCTGCAGGCCTTCGTGACCGTCGCGCGCGAACGCAGCTTTACCCGCGCCGCGGCGCAACTGGGCATGTCGCGCTCGGCGCTGAGCCATGCCATGCGAGCGCTGGAGGAACGGCTGGGACTGCGGCTGCTGACGCGCACCACGCGCAGCGTCTCGACGACCGAAGCCGGCGCGCGCCTGCTGGCCACCGTGGCGCCGCGCCTGCAGGAAATCGATCTTGAATTGGGGTCGCTGAGCGCGCTGCGCGACCAGCCCGCGGGCACGGTGCGCATCACCGCGCACGACCATGCGATCAGCACCGCGCTGTGGCCCCGGCTGCTGCCGCTGATGCAGCAGTACCCCGACGTGCAGATAGAACTCAGCGTCGACTACGCGATGACCGACATCGCGGCCCAGCGCTTCGATGCCGGCGTGCGCACCGGCAATCGCGTGGACAAGGACATGATCGCCGTGCCCATCGCGCCCGCGCTGCGCATGGCGGTCGCGGCCGCGCCGGAGTATCTTGCGGGCCGGCGCGTGCCGAAGACGCCGCAGGATCTGATGCAGCATCGCTGCATCAATCTGCGGCTGCCCACACATGGCGGTCTCTATGCCTGGGATTTCGAGAAGAAGGGCCAGGCCCTCAACGTGCGCGTGCCGGGCCAGGCGACGTTCAACAACACCTATCTGATGCTGCAGGCCGCGCTCGACGGCATGGGCTTGGCGTATGTGCCGCTGGACATCATGGCGCCGCACATCGCCGCGGGCCGGTTGGTGCCGGTGCTCGAAGACTGGTGGCCCACTTTCCCCGGTTACCACCTCTACTACGCCAACCGCCGGCAGATCGCGCCGGCCCTGGCGCTGGTCGTCGACGCCCTGCGCTACCGAAAGCCGGCCTAGCGCCTCAGGAGGCTTTGGCCATGCTGCGCAGCACGCTCTCGCCGGCTTTCTGCACATGCGCGCCGCACAGCGCTGCCGCGGTCTGGGCGTCGCCTTTTTCTATCGCCGTGACGATGGCGTCGAGTTCGGCCAGCGTCTGCGGCATGCGCCCGGGTTGCGACATGGAAATGCGGCGCAGCACGGTGACGCGGTTGTTGAGTTGCTTGAGCATCTGGCCCGCGACCAGGTTGCCGCAGCCTTCGACGAGGATGTCGTAGAACTGGTTCTTCAGCGTCAGCAGCGCGGCCTTGTCGCTCTCCTGGTCCACATGGCCCAGTTCCTCGAGCTTGGCGCGCAGCGCGGCGCGCTGGGCCGCCGTGGCGTGCAGCGCAAAGCCTTTGCCCGCGAGGCTTTCGAGGCTGGTGCGGACTTCGTAGATGTCGCGCACTTCCTGTTCCGAAATGCTGGTGACTTCGGGCCCCTTGTGCGGAATGATGGTGATCAGGCCTTCGGCCTGCAGGTGCTGCAGCGACTCGCGCAGGCAGGAGCGGCTGACGTCGAGGCTTTCGCACAGCTCGCGCTCGGAGAGTTTCTGGCCTGCGGCAAGAACGCCGTCGAGGATGGCGGTGCGCAGGGCATTGGTCGTTCGTTGGCGCAACGAAGTGTCTTCGCGGGGGACACGCAGCATCTGGTTCATACAAGCATCCTACTTGGTTCTCATGCAATCAGATTGTCATACACAAAAACCTGAGGCGCCGCAATGCGCGTTTTCATGATGTCAGATTGTCTGACAATCTGAATAATAAGCACCATTGACCGCTTTTCGCGGTCTGCCACTACCAAGGAGCTTTCATGACCCGTGCCTACGCCCCCAAGAACCAAGCCTTGTTCGATCAGGGCCTGTCCACCCGCCGCGAAGTGCTGGGCGCTGAATACGTCGACGCGTCGATCAAGAACGCGACCGACTTCAACATCGACATGCAGGAACTGGTCACGCAGTACTGCTGGGGCGATGTCTGGAACCGTCCCGGCCTGGAGCGCAAGACCCGCTCTTTCCTGAACCTGGCGATGATCACCGCGCTGAACCGCCCGCACGAACTCAAGCTGCATGTGCGCGGCGCGATCAACAACGGCCTGACCAAGGAAGAGATCAAGGAAGTGTTCCTGCAGGCCGCGATCTACTGCGGCGTGCCCGCGGCGATCGACTCCTTCCGTGTGGCATCGGAAGTGTTCAAAGAGATGGACCTCTGAGGAGAATCACATGAGCCGCATTGGATTTATCGGTTTGGGAATGATGGGCCGCCCCATGGCGCATCTGCTGCACGCTGCCGGGCACAGCCTGGTGGTCCAGGACGTCAACCGCGAGGCGGCGACAGGCTTTGCCGCGGAGCACGATTCAACGCAAGTCGCAACCAGTGGCCAGGACTTCGCCGACTGCGACGCCGTCATCACCATGCTGCCGAACTCGGACATCGTCGATGCCGTGGTGCAGGGCCTGCGGCTGCGGCCCGGCGCCTGCATGATCGAGATGAGTTCGGCCGACCCCAACCGCACGCGCGCGCTGGCCGCACGGCTGCAGCAGCAGGGTGTGGCGCTGATCGACGCGCCGGTGTCGGGCGGCGTCAAGAAGGCCGTTGCCGGCACGCTGGCGATCATGGTCGGCGGTGACGAGCAGGTGTTTGCGCAGCAAAAGCCTTTGCTCGAAGTGCTGGGCAAGGCGATCTCTCATGTCGGCCCGGTGGGCGCGGGACATGCGCTCAAGGCGCTGAACAACTATGTGTCGGCGGCAGCGCTGCTGGCCACGGCCGAAGCCGTGCATGTGGGCGCGGCGTTCGGCATCGATGCGGCCACCATCGTCGATGTGATCAATGCCTCCACGGGCAAGAACAACACCACCGAGAACAAGGCCCACCAGTTCATGCTGAACGGCGCGTTCAACTCGGGCTTCTCCCTGGCCTTGCAGGCCAAGGACGTGGGCATCGCGGCCGCGCTGGGCACTTCGGTGAACCTGCCCATGGCCCTTGCGCAAAAAGTCCACGCCATGACGGCCGACGCCTCCCAGGCGCTGGGCCCCGCGGCAGACCACACCGAACTCTACAAGTTCGTCGGCCGCGCCTAGGCCCGCGCAAAGCCGCCGTGCGGGGCCGCGCCGGCGCCGCCCCGCAGGCGACACCTGCATGCGTTTGCAAACTGCTTCCCTGCCCGTGCGGCAAGGGTCGGGGTGCAGCCTTGCCCGCCTTGGGCGCCCTCGAACCGGTGACGCCCGCACGGATGCGATTCACATACCGATAACCAGGAGACATTCATCATGCGTTCTTTCACCCAGACCGTTCTCGCCGTGGCCTTGGCCGCGGGCTCCATGGCCGCGCTGGCGTTCCCGACCAAGCCCGTGACCATCGTCGTGCCCTATGCCGCGGGCGGCTCCACCGATGTGCTGGCGCGGGTGCTGGCCGAGGCGCTGACGCGCGATCTGGGCCAGCAGGTGATCGTCGAGAACGCCGGTGGCGCGGGCGGCACGATAGGCACGGCACGCGTGGCGCGCGCCCAGAACGACGGCCATACGCTGCTGCTGCACAACATGGGCATTGCCACCGCGCCCGCGCTCTACAGCAAGCTGAGTTTCGATGTGAAGAAGGATCTGGAGCCGGTGGCGCTCGCGGGCGATGTGCCCATGATCCTGGTGCGCAACAAGCGCTTTGCGCCGGCCACGCTGGGCGATCTGATCAAGCAGATGAAAGCCGAGCCCGGCACGGTGAAGTTCGCCCATGCGGGCATCGGCGCCACGTCCCATTTGTGCGCGATGCTGATCAACCAGACGCTGGGCACGACCGTGACCATGGTGCCGTACCGCGGCACCGGCCCCGCGCTGCAGGATCTGATTGCGGGCAATGTGGACGTGACTTGCGATCAGCCCGTGGCGACCGGCCCGCACATCCAGGCCGGCATGCTCAAGGCCTATGCGATGGCGACCAAGGAGCGCCTGGGCACCATGCCCGATGTGCCCACGTTCTCCGAAGCCGGCATGTCGGGGTTCGAGCTCGCGGTCTGGCATGGGCTGTATGCGCCCAAGGGCACGCCCGCGGCGGTGATCGAGCGCCTGAACAAGGCCGCGCGCGTGGCGTTTGGCGAGCCGGCGCTGGTCAAACGCTTCACCGACATGGGCGTGGTGATTCCGCAGGGCGAGCGCCTCAAACCCGAAGCCTTGCGCCAGCACACCGCGGCCGAAATCCAGCGCTGGGATCCGGTGATCAAGGCCGCGGGCGCCAAGGCGGAATGAGCGCCGTCATAGCTTGGCGATGGACACTTCGGTGGACTTGACGAGGGCCACGACTTCCGAGCCTATGACCAGCTTGAGGTCATCGACCGAGCGCGTGGTGATCACCGAAGTGACGACGCCCCAGGGCGTCTGCACGTCGACTTCGGAGACGACATCGCCGCGGATGATCTCGCGCACTTTGCCCTTGAACTGATTGCGAACGTTGATGGCTTGAATGGTCATGATGTGAATGCAGTTGAGGGTGGGAGGAAGCGAGGTGTCAGGCGGCAACGGCCTGCTCGGACAGGGCGTGCGCACGTGCCAATGCGGCCGGATGCCGGGGGCGCGCCAGGCCCAGGTGTTCGCGCAAGGTGCGGCCCTCGTAATCGGTGCGAAACAGGCCGCGCCGGCGCAGTTCGGGCAGCACCAGTTCGATGAAATCGTCGAGGCCGCCGGGCAGCCAGGGGCTCATGATGTTGAAGCCGTCGGCACCGCCTTCCTCGAACCATTGCTGCAGCTGATCGGCGATCGATTGGGGCGTGCCCACGACCTGCTGGTGGCCGCGCGCGCCCGCGATCTTCAGGTACAGCTGGCGAATCGTCAGGCCGTCGCGGCGCGCCAGGTCGATCAGCAGACGCTGGCGGCTTTGCGGGCCTTCGGTGGGCGGCAGCCCGGGCAACGGGCCGTCGACGGGGTAGGCCGACAGGTCCAGGCCGCCCGAAAGCCCTGCGAGCAGCGACACGCCCACCACGGGGTCGATCAGCGACTGCAGCTGCTCGAACTTCGCCTCGGCCTCCTCCTGCGTGCGCCCGACGATGGGAAAGATGCCGGGCATGATCTTCACGTCATCGGGATGGCGGCCGTGGTGCTGCACGCGCTCCTTGATGTCGGCGTAGAAGCTTTGCGCCTCGGCAAAGGTCTGGTGGGCGACGAAGATGACTTCGGCCGTGCGCGCCGCGAGTTCGCGCCCGTCGTCGGAAGCACCGGCCTGCACCACCACGGGCCGGCCTTGCGGCGAGCGCGCGACATTGAGCGGGCCGCGCACCTGGAAGTGCGCTCCCTTGTGATGCAGCGGGTGCAGCTTGTCGGCGTCGAAGTAGGTGCCGCTGTGCTTGTCGCGCACGAAGGCGTCGTCTTCCCAGCTGTCCCACAGGCCGGTGACTACATCGTGGAATTCGGCCGCGCGCTGGTAGCGGTCGGCGTGGGCGAACTGGGCGCTGCGGTTGAAATTCTGCGCCTCGGCATTGGTCGCTGAAGTCACGAGATTCCAGCCCGCGCGCCCGCCCGAAATCTGGTCCAGCGAAGCGAACTTGCGCGCCAGGTTGTAGGGCTCGTGGTAGCTGGTCGAGGCGGTCGCGATCAGGCCTATGCGATCGGTCACGGCGGCCAGCGCCGACAGCAGGGTCAGCGGCTCGAAATGCTCGCTGCGCGCGGTGCGCGTCAGCGCATCGATGTTCTCGGAGCGCACGGCCACGCTGTCGGCGAGAAACACCGCATCGAACTTCGCGGCCTCGGCCTTCTGCGCCAGCTGCACGTAGTGGCGGAAATTGATGCCCGCATCTTCCTGCGCATCGGGGTGGCGCCAGGCAGCGATGTGGTGGCCGGTCTGCATCAGAAATGCCCCGAGCTTGATCTGCTTTTTTGTGGTCACTTGAGGTTTTCAGTGGAAGTGAAGTTCACCAGGCAAAGCGAATGCGCTCGCTGGGAAAACCAAGGCCAGCGACGGGCTGGGCGGGGGGCGGCACGTCGCTGGGGCCGCGGCGATCTGGGCCGAGGAAGTCGGCCAGCACGTCATCGCGGATGCGGATGAACTCCGGGTCGCTGCGATTGCGCGGGTGCGGCAGGTTCACGGAAACGATGCGGCGAATGCGGCCCGGGTGGGGCTGCATCACGACCACGCGATCGCCCAGGAAGACCGCTTCTTCCACATCGTGCGTGACCAGCAGCATGGTGATGCGTTCCTTTTGCCAGATGCGCTGCAGCTCGCCTTGCAGGCGCGCGCGCGTGAGCGCATCGAGCGCGCCGAAGGGCTCGTCGAGCAGCAGCACGCGCGGGCGATTGACCAGACCGCGCGCGATCGCCACGCGCTGCGCCATGCCGCCCGAAATCTGGTGCGGGAACGACTTCTCGAAGCCTTCGAGGCCCACCAGCGCCACATGTTCGGCGATCAGATTGCGTTTTTGCTGGGCATTGAAAGTCGAGTTGCGCAGGCCGACGCCGATGTTCTGCTCCACCGTGAGCCAGGGGAACAGCCGGTGGTCCTGGAACACGATGCCGCGGTCCAGGCCCGGGCCGGTGATGTCTTCGCCGCCCAGCGTGATGGCGCCGTCGTATTCGGTATCGAGCCCGAGCACCAGGCGCAGCAGCGTGGACTTGCCGCAGCCGCTGGCGCCGACGATGCTGACGAATTCGCCCGGGGGCAGTTGCAGATCGATGTCCTGCAGCACCTGCAGGCTGCCGTCGGTCGACTGGGTGCTGTCGAACTGCTTGGAGGCGACGTGGATGCGCAGGTCATCCGTGGTGACGGTGGTGGTCATGGGTGTGTGCCTTCGAAAGGAAGAGGGGGGATTTCAGCGGCCCAGCCGCCGTGCCAGTGCGCGCTCCAGCGTGCGCGCGCTGGCGTTCATGAGCCAGCCGACGACGCCGATGGTGACCATGCCGAACAGCACCAGGTCCATGCGGAAATGCTCGCTGCCTTCGATCAGCAGATTGCCCACGCCGCGGCCCGAAACCAGCAGGTATTCGGCGCCAATGGTGGCCAGCCACGAATAGACCAGCGCCAGATAGACGCCCGTGAAGATGGCCGGCGCCGCCGACGGCAGCACCACATGCCAGATGGTCTGCGCGCGGCTATAGCCATAGACGCGCGCGACTTCGAGCAGCGTGGCCGGCGTGCCGCGAATGCCGTCGGCGGTGT
This sequence comes from Acidovorax sp. CCYZU-2555, assembly GCF_018413525.1. Taxonomy (GTDB): domain Bacteria; phylum Pseudomonadota; class Gammaproteobacteria; order Burkholderiales; family Burkholderiaceae_C; genus Comamonas. The sequence goes on along the minus strand of NZ_JAHCDD010000003.1, from coordinate 72,920 downwards.
TGACCACCACGGGCACCAACGCGGCCAGCGACAGGAACACCACCTTGGCGACATCGCCCAGGCCGAACCAGACCGAGATCAGCGGAATCCAGGCGAACAGCGAGATCTGCTTGAACGTGTTGAAGCTCGGGCCGACGATGCGGTTGAAGCGCGGCCACAGGCCCAGCAGCCCGCCCAACACCAGGCCGCTGCTGGTGCCGATCACGAAGCCGGTCAGCTCGCGCGCCAGGCTGGCGCGCAGGTTGAGCCACAGCAGGCCGCTGCTGACCAGCTCCCAGCCGGTGTCGAGCACCTTGGCGGGCGACACCAGCAGCGCCGAATTCACCAGATCGAGCTTGGACACCAGGGCCCACACAACGATGGCCACGAAGGGCACGACCAGGCCGCGCCAGCGCCCCAAGGAGGCCTTGTCGCGGCGCCGGCTGGCGGATGCATCCACGCGCGCGGCGGGCAGGGGGGAGATCGTGGTGGTGCTCACAGCAGGCCTCTTTCGTTGATGGGACGTGCGCCATGGCGCGCGGCGACGCGCGCTTCGGCGTAGTCGAGGAGGCGGTCGATGGCATAGCCCAGCGCGCCGACGATGATCACGGCCGCCATCACCAGATCGAGCTGGAACAGCTGGCGCCCGTAGACGATCAGATAGCCCAGGCCTTCGCTGGATGCGACCAGCTCCACCACCACCAGCGACAGCCAGGCCTTGGTGAAGCCCAGGCGCAGGCCGGTGAACAGCGTGGGCATGGCCGTGGGCACGACGATCTCCAGCACCTGCTGGCGCCGCGAGTAGCCGTAGACATTGCCGACTTCCAGCAGCGTCGCCGGCGTCTGGCGAAAGCCCTGCAGCGTGGCCAGCGTCACCGGCACCAGCGCGGCCTTGGCGATCAGGATGTACTTGAGCGGCTCGCCTATGCCCACCAGCAGCAGCACGAACGGCAGCCAGCCCAGCACCGGAATCTGCACCAGCGCATTGAACGTGGGCAGCAGATAGGCCTCGACGGTCTTCGACAGCCCCATGGCCGCGCCCAGCAGCAGACCCAGCGCGCTGCCGACGACAAAGCCCACGAGCACGCGCTGCATGCTGGCCTGGGCATGCAGCCACAGGTCGCCGCTGGTAGCGAGTTCGCTCAGGGTCTCCCAGACAAACTGCGGCGAGGGCAGTACCTGCGGCGAGATCCAGCCCTGGGCCGCGCCCACGGCCCACAGCGCGAACAGCGCGATGGGCAGCAGGAAAGGTTCGGCGCTGCGCACCACGCCTTGCAGGCGCTGGCGCCCGGTCACGGCGGTTGCCGGCACGGGATAGGAGAGGGTATTTGCCATGCTGATCAGCGCTGCGCTACCGGAGTGCCTGCGGCCGCTTTGGCCACGCCCTTGGCGTCGAATGTCTGCCAGCGCTTTTCAAGGCCTTGCTGCTTGAGCGCGGTCTGCAGATAGCGCGGTTCGAACCAGCCGTCGACGGTGATCGCGCGGCGTATCAGCTTGAGCTTGAGCGCGTCGCTGGCCACGGCCTTGTAGCGGCCGACGATGAATTCATCGAGCAGCGGCGAATTGCGCAGCGCCAGTTCCTGCTTGTCGAATTCGGCTTCCCACGAGGCCTTGGGCGTGCCGCTGCGCGCCCAGATCTCGAACAGTTCGGCGCGGTTCTTCTCGTCGGAAGACCAGTTCGCGGCGCGCACGAACTGATCGACCACCTTCTGCACCTGGGCCGGATGCTCCTTCTCGAAGTCCTCGCGCACCAGCAGCGAGGCCTGGCGCGTGAGCGCCGGGTCCTTGCCCTGGGTCGAATAGATCACCTTGGCCAGGCCGCTGTCGCGCACCTTGAACCATTCATAGCCGCCGAACGCCGCATCGACGCCGCTGGACACCAGCGCCGCCTGCGCGCTGCCGGTGTCGAGGTTGACAGCCTTCAGATCGCGCTCGGCCAGGCCCACGCCCTCCAGCGCATTGATCGCCACCAGATGCCCGTTGGTGCCGCGGAACAGCGAGACCTTGCGGCCCTTGAGATCCTGCAGGCCCTTGATGTCGGACTGCGGCGGCGTCACCACATAGAGGTTGTTGCGCGCGCCGCTGGCCAGCAGCAGCTTGGTCTTGAGACCGTTGGCGCGGCCCACGATAGAGGGCAGATCGCCCTGGTAGGCGAAGTCGATCTGCTTGTTCGACAGCGCTTCGTTCACGGCCGGCCCCGCGCCCTTGAAGAACAGCCATTCGACGGTGATGCCGTCGGCCTTGAACGCCTCTTCGAGCGCCTGATTGGCGCGCAGCACGCCGCCCGGCGATCCGCCCCAGGTCACGGGCTCGCCGCCGCCCGCGGTGGCCACGCCGATGCGAATCGTCTGCGGCGGTGCGGCCTGGGCCGTGGCGCCGAAGAACAGGCCCAGGGCCAGCAAGGTGGCGCGTCGGCTGAAGGTGAAGGCGTAGGTCATCTCGATTCCTTTGGACAAAAGAAGTGCCGGGCGCCACGCGTGGCGCCAGAAAAAAGCGAAGAAGAAGGGGCGCTGCTCAGCGCTTGGCGAGCTTGTCGGCGATGTCGGTGCCGGCGAAGAAGTTGGGGTTGGCCTCGGTGTAGAACCGGTACGGGTTCTCGAACACCAGCGCGCGGAAGTCGTCGGCGCTGATCACGCCTTGCTCCACCAGATCCCAGCTTTCGGCCAGCGGCTCGGTCAGGTCGGGAACGTCCCAGTGGCCTATGTCCGAAGACCAGATCGCATTGATCTTGGTGCCCAGCGGGTTCACTGTGGTGTTGAACGCCGCGGCCACCGTGCGGTCGTCGGCTTCGGCGCCAAAGTAGAAGGGCTTGACCCAGCGCTCGCGAATGTCTTCGGCGCTTTCTATGCCCGCGGCGAGGAAGTCATCGAGCTCGTCGCCTTCGGGCTCGCGGCTGTGCGGCAGCGCCGAGATGCCCAGGCTGTCGCGCAGCAGCGTTTCCTTGTTCACCGGCTTGCCCTTGGTGAGTTCGGCGCCGTATTGCTCGAACAGCCCGGCCAGCAGTTCGATGTCGGCATGGGCCGGGTTGTAGTTCTGCACAGCCTGGCGATTGCGCTTCTCGAAGCGGTCGACCAGGTGCGTGTAGACATGCGAGCCCCAGTCGGCGCCGCCTTCGAGCAGCGCCACGCGCAGGCCCGGAAAGCGCCGCGTCACGCCGCCGAAGAACAGCGCTTTCGCGAACGCCTGCGAGCCATCGGCGAAGTGGCCGATGTGATTGAACATGTAGTTGCTGATCGACTGGCGGCCGGTCCAGCCCTGGCTGCCGTAATGCGTGGTGACGGGCACGCCCAGCTCCACCACCTTGGCCCAGAACGGGTCGTAGTCGTGCGGGCTGTCGATGCCGTAGAAGTCGGTGTAGCTCGCATGCCGCGCCACGTCGGGGTGCTCGGCCTTGGGGTACTTGGCGGCGATCGCGGGAATGGGCCGGCGCACGCCGCCCGCGATGTTGATGACCTTGAGGCCCAGCGTCTTGACTGCGAATTCGAGTTCCTCGATACCTTCCTGCGGCGTGTTCAGCGGAATGCCCGCGACGGGCGTGAGCCGGTGCGCGTGCTTGCGGTACTGGTCGGCATGAAAGTGATTGATCGCGCGGTGCAGCGGCTGGCGAAACTCGTCCGAAGCCGCGGCCGGCGCGAGCACGTCGTTGGGAAACAGCACCGAGTAATCGGCGCCCTGTTCTTCGAGGCGCTCGGCCAGCAGATCGGGCAGCGTGTATGTGGCGAGATCGAGCGTATTGCGCGTCACGCGCGCCCACCACGGGGCACGCAGCGTGCGGTGGTGCTGGCGTTCTTCGGGGGTCTGCTGGTACCAGTCCTTGCCGCCCGCCGACCGCGTGGCAAAGCGCCCGCCCAGCGACTTGCGCAGCGCATCGACCAGCGCGCTGCCGCCGTAGTGCTGCACGTAATCTTCCAGCGCGGGCGTGTAGTCGTTGACATGCACATCGGTGTCTATCACCGGGAAATCAAGCCGCGATTTGACGGCGGCGGAGCGCGATGATTCCTTGCTCGAAAGTCTTCTCGTCATGGCGTCAATCCTTCATGCAGTGGTTGACGAAGGTTAAGAAGACATGGGCTTGCAAGGAACTAAGAAAAGAAGAATTGGATATCTGGTTTTTGCTGGGGTCGCCTTGGTTCGGCAAAGGCAAGCTGTTGTTTTTATTGGATGGATATGCGGTTTTTGGAGGTTCTGATGGGAATGGCGCAGCGGCTCTTTGGGGTGGGGTTTGTCAGGCGCGAGCAAGAAACAGCGGGCCTCACCCCCGTTCGTCCTGAGCCTGCCTCGCCGGCCGCGTCGAAGGATGAACGGCCTGCGCTCAGGGCACTAGGACGGGCCGCCGGAACGGATTGGACGCGCTCGCTGCCAGTTTGCGCATGCTGGATTCGGGCAATGGCCCGTGGCGCGGCGCCAGATCGATCTGTTCATTGAGCAGTTCGAGATTGCAGTCGGAGAGCAGCAGGCTGATGCGGATGTTGGGGTGACAGGGCTGGAAACGGCGCCGTTTATTTTTCGAGATTGTCGAAAAGTCATTTTCATTTTGTCCGGGTTATCAATTGCGGACAAATGAATCAAAGTACCGGCTGCGGCTGACCCGTCCCCGCGCCCGAATTTTTCCTTGAAAGAACCCATGTCACATCCCGTTCTCGGCGCGATCGAAGCGCGTCGCACCACCAACCTGTTCGATGCCGCGCAAGTGATCAGCGACGCGCAGATCCAGGACCTGATCCGTCTCGCGACCAAGGCTCCGACTTCGTTCAATCTGCAGAACTGGCGCTTCATCGCGGTGCGCACGCCCGAAGCCAAGCAACGCCTGCGCAAGGTCGCCTGGGACCAGGCCAAGGTCACCGATGCCGCCGTGACGTTCATTGTCTGCGGCCTGCTCGCCGACCACAGTGTGCTACCCGACCGACTCGCACCGTCGGTGGACGCTGGTTTCATGCCCGAAGCCATGGTGCCGGGGTGGGAAGGCGCGGCGAAGTCGCTGTATTTCGAGCAGCCCCAGCGGCAGCGCGACGAAGCCGTGCGTACGGCAACTTTCGGCGCGAGCACGCTGATGCACGCCGCCCAGGCCATGGGCTGGGGTTCGGCGCCGATGATAGGTTTCGACGCCGAAGCCGTGGCGCGCGAATTCGCGCTCGCTCCCAACGAAGTGCCGGCGCTGCTGGTCGCGGTGGGCACGGCATTGCCGCAGAACTGGCCCCAGAAGCCACGCCGGCCGCTGGAGCAGGTACTTGACTTCGCCTGATCCAGGCCAGGTGCCGCACACCTGGGCGCAGCTGCTGGAGGGGGAGCTCGATGCCATCCTGCGCGGCGCAGCCGCCTCGGACGCATTGCCTGATGCGGGAAGCGCTGATCCATGTGCTGCGGCTCGCCGAAAGCCCGCCGCCCGATGCCTGGCTCATGGGCTGAGGCCTTGGCCGTTGGAAGCCGCGCCCGCGATGCCCATTGACTGGATGTCTGCCGCGGCTGCGTCGAGCAACCAGCGCCGAAACTCCGCAAACCCCGGCCGCGGCCGGCGGTCTTGCGGCGTGCAGAGGAAATAGCCGCGCTGCAGCGCGATCGGCAGATCGAACGGCACCACCACGGCACCCGATTGCAGCGCGTCCTTCACCAGGCAGCGCTGCACCAGCGCAATGCCCATATCGGCGATCACGGCCTGGATCAGCATCGACACCTGATCGAACGCCGTCGTGAGATTGGGCGCGCAGCGGCCCGCATGCGCGGCGCGCAGCCATTGCGTCCAGTTGCCGGGCGCGGTCGTGTGATACAGCAAGGGCTCGGACGCGAGATCGGCCGGGCGCCGCCACAGGCCTTGCGCCAGCCGCTGCCGAAGGCGCTCGGGGTGGCAGATGGGCACCATCTCGCGGCCTATCACGTAGTCGGCGCTGCACTGCGGCCATTCCTCGGGACCCAGGCCGGTGAGCACGGCCGCGTCGGGCACCGTGCCCGAGAAGTCTTCGCCTTTGCTGTAGGGCACGAAGTTGAGCTTGATGCCGGGGTGCAGGTCCTGGAAGCCGCGCAGCCGCGGTATCAGCCACACGCTGGCAAAAGTGGGCACCACCGCCAGATGCAGCGGGCGGTCGGCGGGGGCCACGCGCAGCCGCGCGCTCACGTCCTCGATAGCGGCCAGCGGTTCGCGCACCGCATCGAGCAGTTCGCGCCCCACGGGCGTGAGCGACAGCGCATGCGCGTTGCGCTTGATCAGCGGCATGCCGTAGTGCAGCTCCAGCCGCGCGACGGCCCGGCTCACGGCGCTCTGGGTCACGCAGAGTTCGGCCGCGGCGCGGGAAAAGCTTCCCAGCCTCACGGCCGTGGCGAAGGCATGGAGTTCGGACATCGAGGGCGAGTGCATTCGCATGGGGCAGTGGCGTCAACGGTGGTGCATGAGTGCTTGCGAGTATGCACAACAGTCATGCTCATTGCCAATTTGTCGTTTTGCAGCGCGTGGCTCCCGTCGCACACTTGCCAACCATGACCACGCCCACCTTCCTCCCCACCCGCCGCTGCGTCGCCCTGACGCTTGTCGCTTTCGCCACCCTGGGCGCGGGCGCTGCCCACGCCGAGTATCCCGATCGGCCCATCAAGCTCATCGTGCCGTTCGCGGCCAGCGGCTCGACCGATCTGGCGGCGCGCCTGATCGGCGAATACGCGGCGCGCGTGCTGGGCCAGGCGATCGTCATCGAGAACCGCGCGGGCGCGGGCGGCTCGCTGGGCATGGACATGGTCGCCAAATCGAAACCCGACGGCTATACGCTGGGCATGGCCACCATGAGCACGCATGGCTCCAACGTCGCGGCCTACGGCAGCCGCCTCAAGTACGACCCGATCAAGGACTTCGTTCCCGTGAGCAATGTGGCGACGGTGCCCAGCGTGCTGGCCGTCACAGGCAAGTTCCCGGCCAAGAACATGGCCGACTTCCTCGCGCTCGCCAAGAGCGAGCCGGGCAAGATCACCTTTGCCTCGCCGGGCACAGGATCGCTGGGCCACTCCAATGTCGAGTACTTCTCGAGCATGGCCAAGATCAAGCTGCTGCACGTGCCCTACAAGGGCTCGGGCATGGCGCTCAACGACGCGATCGCGGGCCAGGTCGATGCGATCACCGACAACCTGCCTTCGGCGCTGCCGCACATCAAGGCCGGCCGCCTGCATGCGCTGGCCGTGCTTTCGGACAAGCGCTCGCCTGCGCTGCCCGACGTGCCCACCTATGGCGAGCTGGGCTTTCCGCAGATGGGCAATGGCGGCTGGTTCGGTGTCGTCGCTCCCGCGGGCACGCCACCGGCCATCATCAAGAAGCTCAACCAGGCGATCCACACGGCGATGAAGGAACCCGACTTCATCAACAAGATGGAAGAGGCCGGCGCCACGCTGATTCCCGGCACTTCGGCGCAGTTCAAGACACAGATCGAACAGGCCGTGCAGCGCTACAAGAACGTCGCCAAGGTGGCGAAGATTTCGGTGGAGTAAGAATGCAAGACAGCTCTCCCATGTTCCTGCAGCACGCGCCCGAAGGCGCGGCCATTCCGCTGGTCTGCGACTCGCCGCACAGCGGCGTTCTATACCCCGAAGACTTCGGCCACGCCGTGCCGCGCGCGCTGCTGCGCGCCGCCGAAGACACCCATGTCGAAGCGCTCTGGGGCGAAGCTCCCAAGCTGGGCGCGACCCTGGTCGAGGCGCTGTTCCCGCGCAGCTATCTCGATCTGAACCGCACGCTCGACGACATAGACCCGACGCTGCTGGACGCTGCCTGGCCCACGCCCTTGAACCCCAGCGAGAAGACGCGCCTGGGCTCGGGCCTGATGTGGCGCACCGTCAAGAACACGCCCATCTACGACCGCCTGCTGACGGTGGCCGAAGTGCAGCAGCGCATCGCGCGCTGCTACCAGCCCTATCACGCGGCCCTGGCCGCGGCTGTTGCCAGCACCCATGAGCGCTTTGGCGCGGTGTGGCATCTGAACCTGCACTCGATGCCCAACAACGCCTACGAGCGCCTGCAGATCAAGAGCGACAAGCCGCTGGCCGACTTCGTTCTCGGCGACCGCGACGGTACGACCTGCGAGCCCGCATTCGTCGCGCTGGTCGAGGAATACCTGCGCGGCTGCGGCTACACCGTGGCGCGCAACGATCCCTACAAGGGCGTGCAGCTGATCGCCAAGATCGGCCAGCCCGCGCTGCAGCGCCACAGCATGCAGATCGAGATCCGCCGCCCCATCTACATGGACGAAGACTCGCGCGAACGCAACGCCAACTTCGACGTGGTGCGCAACGACATCACGGGTCTGCTCAAGACCATGGCCGCGTACTTCGAGGCGCATACGGCGCTGGCCTGATCGCGCCGAGGCCCTGGCGCCAGCCGGGGCCCGACGACATGGCCTGCCGCTAAACTGCGCGCCATGTCTACTTCCTCGCTCCCCCTGGCTTCTCCGGACAGACCGCTGACGGCGGTGCGCAATGGATTGCTTTGCATGGGCCTGCTGCAAGGCCTGCTGGCGCTGGCTCTGGTGCATTCGGGGCTGGACAAGGACTGGCAGGCCCTGGCGCTGCTGCTGATCCTGCTGCCGCCGCTGTTCATGGCGATGACGGTCACGCGCTGGCGTGACGCGCGGCTATGGGCCGGCGGCGCCGTGATGGCCGCGGTGGTGGGTGTGATGGCGGGCTGGACGATCTGGGGCCTGCGCCATGCGCCCGAGCAAGACAGCCGCGTCTTCGTCTGTCTGTGCGTCGCCCTGTCGCTGTGGTGGTTCGTCGCCTTGCCCTGGTTCCAGGCCTTCATGGCCCATGGCCGCTGGCGCGTGCCCTATGCCGCGCTGTTCGTGCAGGCCTGGAACAACGCGCTGGTGCTGGCGCTGGCCGCGCTGTGCGTGCAGCTGGTGTGGGGCGTGCTGTGGCTCTGGGCCGGCTTGTTCGCGCTGGTCAAGGTCGATTTCTTTGTGACGCTGTTCTCCGCGCAGTGGTTCGTGTTCGTGGTGACCGGCCTTCTTTCGGGCCTGGGCCTGTGGCTGGCGCGCACGCAGCAGCGGCCCATACAGGTGATGCGCCAGACGCTGCTCGCGCTGGGGCGCCTGCTGCTGCCGCTGCTGGCCTGGGTGCTGGTGTTCTTCGTTCTGGCGCTGGTGTTCACGGGCGTCGAAGGCCTGTGGGCTACGCGCTTTGCCGCCGCACTGCTGATGGGCGTACTGATCTTGCAGACCTGGGTCGTGAATGCGGTCTACCAGGACGGCGCGGCAGCCCGGGCGCCGTATCCACGCGTGCTGCGCTGGCTGGTCGATGCCAGCCTGATCGCCATGCCCGTGCTCGCCACCCTGGCCTGCGTGGCCATAGGCCTGCGCGTGCGGCAGTACGGCTGGACGCTGGAGCGCGTCTGGGCCGCGGCTGCCGCGGGCGTGCTGTGGCTCTATGCGCTGGGCTATGCCTGCGCCGCCGTGCACAGCGTGCGCCAGGGCGCTGCGCGCCCCTGGCTGCAGTGGCTCGCGCCCGTCAACCAGGCGCTGTCGCTGCTGGTGCTGGCCTTGCTGCTGGCGCTGCAGACGCCTTTGCTCGACGGCCAGCGCATCAGCGCCGGCAGCCAACGCGAGCGCCTGCGTGCCGACCCGTCGCAGGCCAGCCTGGAGCGCCTGACCGATCTGAAGTGGGGCCACGGCCCCTACGGCCTTGCCGCGCTTGACGCGCTGGCCAGCGACCCCGGCTTCCAGGCTGGCGAGGCACGCCAGCGGCTCGAGGTGGCGCGCGCTTCCACGCGCACGCGTCCCTCCACAGCCTCGGAACCCCGTGAGAATTTCGACCTGGCCGCGGCCCAGCAGCGCATCAAGACCCCCGCGGGCATGGCGCGACCGCAGCCGGATTGGTGGGACTGGTGGCAACTGCAGACGCAGGAAGAACCCTGGGCCCTGGGATGTCTGTTGTCCGGCGCCGACTGCGTGCTGCTGTCTGGCGACTGGGACCAGGACCAGCAGACCGATCACCTGCTGTGCAGTCTCGAAGACCGCGGCAACCGCCGCTGCCGCCTCAGCGCGCGCGATGCGCAGGGCCAATGGCAGGACCAGGGCACCGTAGTCTGGAAAAATACTTTCACCGCCGAGGAAAACCGCCTGACAGGCGATCTGTTGCGTGAAGGCCGAATCACCACCGAACGCCCGCGCTGGCCCGACTGGCAACTGCCTCATCAAAATGCGCAGGGCAATTCGCCGCCGTTCTCGGGGCGGCTGCAGCTGCCCGACTGAATCAGGCTAAGCATCAGGCGCGCAGGCATGCGCGCCCGGTTCAATCGACGATGAACAACTTGGCCCCGCCCACCGAGCGCGAACGGTGCGGCTCGGCGTTGTCGGCCACCTGGTAGCTCATGCCGGCCTTCAGCGTGAACTTGCGGCCGTCTTCGAGCTCGGTCTCCATCTCGCCTTCCAGGCACAGCAGCACATGGCCCTTGGTGCACCAGTGGTCCGACACATAGCCCGCCGTGTACTCGACCATGCGCACCCGGATGCCGCCAAAGTTCTGCGTCTGCCAGAACGCCTGACCCGCTTCGGCCGAGTGCTCGGTGCGGGGGACTTCGGCCCAGTTGGTGGTGCCGAAGGGGATGTTTTCCATTTTCATGAGGGGTCCTGGTCTATGGGGTCCATGCGGAGCTGCGGGTGCTGGAATCTGGCCGCGGATGGACGTTTCGCAAAGTGTAGATCGGGGCGGACTCGGCTTGGCGCTGGGTGCCTACGGAGCGCGGCCGATTGGTGTGAGGTCAAACGAAAGCCTTTTTGAATTGGTCGTACCAATTAAAGAAAATGGCTCGATGAGGCTCCAGTTAGGTGTTTTCCCTATGAATAAATGCGGCAAAAACCTCAAAGATCGCACATCTTACGAGGGTGGTTGTGTTTTCTGGTTTATTGGTCCAACCAATTAATCGAACTAACTAAAACCACTGAGAAAAGCAAACAGCGCCCTTTGTTCCGTCAGACCCGACTGGGGACCCTGACTGGGCACAGGAAGCAGGGCCGACTGCGCCCTTTCAATGAACCGAGAGATACCGCCATGCAAACCATCTGGCAACAGAACTACGACCCTGCCGGGAACATCTGGATTTCAGCGCTGATTGCGCTCATTCCCATCATCTTTTTCTTTCTCGCGCTGACGAAGTTCAGGCTCAAGGGCTACCAGGCCGGCACCGGCACCGTGGCGCTGGCCATGGGTGTGGCGCTGCTGTTCTACAAGATGCCGGTCAGCGCCGCGCTGGCGTCGGCCGTGTATGGCTTCTTCTATGGTCTGTGGCCCATTGCCTGGATCATCGTGGCGGCGGTGTTCCTCTACAAGATCTCGGTCAAGACGGGGCAGTTCGACGTCATCCGCTCCTCCATCCTGGCGGTCACGCCCGACCAGCGGCTGCAGCTGATCCTGGTGGGCTTTTGCTTCGGCGCCTTCCTTGAAGGCGCTGCCGGCTTTGGCGCGCCCGTGGCGATCACCGCTGCGCTGCTGGTGGGCATGGGCTTCAAGCCGCTGTATGCGGCCGGGCTGTGCCTGATCGCCAACACGGCGCCCGTGGCCTTCGGCGCCATGGGCATTCCCATCATCGTCGCCGGCCAGGTTTCTGGCGTGGACACTTTCGCGATCAGCCAGATGGCCGGCCGCCAGCTGCCGCTGATGACCGTGATCGTGCTGTTCTGGCTGATGGCCATCATGGACGGCTGGCGCGGTGTCAAGGAAACCTGGCCCGCGGTGCTGGTCGGTGGCGGTTCGTTCGCGGTGGTGCAGTTCCTCACGGCGAACTACATCGGCCCCGAGCTGCCCGACATCACTTCGGCCATCGTCTCGCTGGTGGCGCTGACGGCCTTCCTCAAGGTCTGGCAGCCCAAGCGCATTTTCCGTTTCGAGACCGAAGCGGGCAATGCCGTTACGCCGGCGCCTGCGGTCGTTGGCAAGTCGTTGACCGCGGGTGCCATCGTCAAGGCCTGGTCGCCATTTCTCATCCTCACGCTGATGGTGACGATCTGGAGCATCAAGCCCTTCAAGGCCCTTTTTGCCACCGGCGGCGCGCTGGCTTCGTCGGTCATCAACATTCCCGTGCCGTTCCTGCACAACCTGGTCGAGAAGACTCCGCCCGTCGTTGCGGCCGCCACGCCCTATGGCGCGACCTACACGTTCAACTGGCTGCTGGCCACGGGCACGGCCATCCTGATCGCGGCGCTGATCAACATCGTCTTCACGCGCCTGTCGCCGGCCAAGGCCGTGGCCACGCTGGGCGAGACGCTGAAGGAACTCGCGGTGCCGATCTACTCCATCGGCATGGTGCTGGCCTTTGCGTTCATCGCCAACTACTCGGGCTTGTCGGCCACGCTGGCGCTGGCCCTGGCGCACACGGGTCAGGCGTTCACGTTCTTCTCGCCTTTCCTGGGCTGGATAGGCGTGTTCCTCACGGGCTCCGACACGTCGGCCAACGCGCTGTTCGCCGCGCTGCAGGCCACGACCGCGCAGCAGCTGGGCTTGCCGCCCGTGCTCACCGTCGCGGCCAACACCACGGGCGGCGTGACCGGCAAGATGATCTCGCCCCAGTCGATCGCCATTGCCTGCGCCGCGGTAGGCCTGGCCGGGCGCGAGTCTGACCTGTTCCGCTTCACGGTCAAGCACAGCCTGATCTTCGCGACTTTCATTGGAGTGATCACCACGCTGCAAGCCTATGTGTTTACGTGGATGATTCCAGGCCACTGAAAACCGAAACGTCCTAAATGCGCCTTGTAGATCATGTCGTCGAGAAACTGCTTGCCCTGGTGCAGGCCCGCGGAGTGCAGCCCGGCCAAAGGCTGCCCGCGGAACGGCTGCTGGCCGCCGAACTGGGCGTGTCGCGCACCTCGGTGCGCGAGGCCATACAGAAGCTGACCAGCCAGGGCGTGCTCTCCACGCGGCGCGGCGACGGCACCTACGTGCAATCGAACGCGCCCGCCGAGTGGCTGCAGGACGCGATGGTGCCTCTGGCGCACCTGATCAATGCCGACCAGCAATACCGCTACGACGTGCTCGAGGCGCGCCACGCGCTGGAGTCCAGCACCGCATGGCTCGCCGCCCAGCGCGCCACGCCCGAAGACAAGGTGCATATAAAGCGCTGCTTCGACGTGATGGTCCAGCACCAGCAGGACGGCCACTCCGAACTCGCGGCGCGGGCCGACGCGCAATTCCATCTCGCCATCGCCGAGGCCTCGCACAATCTCGTGCTGGTCCAGGTGATGCAGAGCCTGTTCAACGTCGTGCTGTCGACGGTGGCGCACAACCGCCACGCCATGTTCCGGCTCAGCGCCCCGCACACCGTGCAGCAGCTGACCCAGCAGCACCAGGGCCTGATGCAGGCCATTCTTGACGGCGATCCGCAGCGTGCGCGTGAATGCATAGGCGAACACCTGGAGCATGTGCGCACCACCCTTCAGCACCTCGACGAAGACCAGGCCCGGCGCGAGCGCTCCATGCGGCTGCCGCCTTCCGATCTGGCCTGAGGCTGCCGGTTTCATGCGCAGCGCCATGAACCACTGACATGAAAGTTTCCTGACCATGATCATCTCTTCGACTGCCGACTATCGCGCGGCCGCGCAAAAGCGCCTGCCGCCTTTTCTCTTCCACTACATCGACGGCGGCGCCTACGCCGAGCAGACCCTGCGCCGCAATGTCGAAGACCTGGCCGCCGTGGCCCTGCGCCAGCGCGTGCTCAAGGACATGAGCCGGCTCGACACCAGCATCGAGCTGTTCGGCGAGAAGCTGTCGATTCCCGTCGCGCTGTCGCCCGTGGGGCTGACGGGCATGTACCGCCGCCGCGGCGAAGTCCAGGCCGCGCGCGCCGCCGATGCGCATGGCATTCCGTTCACCATGTCGACGGTCTCGGTCTGCCCCATCGAGGAGGTGGCGCCCGAGATCAAGCGCCCCATGTGGTTCCAGCTCTACGTGCTCAAGGACCGCGGCTTCATGCGCAACGCGCTGGAGCGCGCCCAGGCCGCGGGTTGCACGACCTTGGTCTTCACCGTCGACATGCCCGTTCCCGGCGCGCGCTACCGCGACGCCCATTCGGGCATGAGCGGCCCGAACGCCGCGCTGCGCCGCTACTGGCAGTCGGTGCTGCACCCCCGCTGGGCCCTGGACGTGGGCCTGCAGGGCAGACCGCATGATCTGGGCAATATCTCGGCGTATCGCGGCAGCCCCACCGGACTGCAGGACTACATGGGCTGGCTGGGCGCCAATTTCGACGCCTCCATTTCGTGGAAAGACCTGGAATGGATTCGCGCGTTCTGGAAGGGCCCGATGGTCATCAAGGGCATCCTCGACCCCGAGGACGCCAAGGACGCGGTGCGCTTCGGCGCCGACGGCATCATCGTCTCCAACCATGGCGGCCGCCAACTCGACGGCGTGCTGTCATCAGCGCGCGCCCTGCCGGCCATCGCCGACGCGGTCAAGGGCCAGATCAAGATCCTGGCCGACTCCGGCATACGCAACGGCCTCGACGTGGTCCGCACCATCGCCCTGGGCGCCGACGCAGCGATGATCGGCCGCGCGTATATCTATGCGCTGGCAGCTGCTGGAGAGGCGGGCGTCAAGCATCTGCTGGAACTGCTGGAAAAGGAAATGCGGGTGGCGATGACGTTGACTAGTGTTAGCAGGGTCAGTGACATCACCGGGGATCTGTTGGTGCGGGAGGCGAAGGGTTGATGGTGCGGCGTCTGCGCGGTTGGTGCGGCAGAAGGCTCTACATATCGGAAAGCGGCCGTTTCAGGCTAATTGCCGACATCCAATCTTGGCGGACCGACGAGCGCTTCCGCCATTACCTGACGTTGGGCTTTCGCTGGTTGTGATGCATTAACGTGCACCGGCGTCGACTTCCGCGCATTTAATCCAGCCTCGCAGCGTTTGGTTACCCGTGGAGATCATGCTGCGGGTGCATTTCATCCAGCAATGTTTTACGCTGAGCAATCCGGCAATGGAAGAGGTGCTGCACGATGTGCTGCTGTTCCGAGAGTTTGAAGGACTGAACTGGAATACCTCCGCTCCCGACGAAACGACGATTCTTCGGTTTCGTCGGCTGGTGGAAGAGCACAAGCTGGCCCTACAGATCCTGGCGTTGGTCAACGACTTACTGTAGGCGGTTCCTTTTCGCAATATTTCTAAGTTCTGTTTCGCATCTGCCACCAGCCGGCGCAGCCGACTGTTATCAGCCTCAAGCTCGCTCACAGGACGGCATACAGGCACTGCCCCAGAGCCGAAGCGACTTCAGATACTCCGGTTCCTATAGCGACTGCGCGTCGCTTTCAGTTGCCCAAGGTAGCCACCGGAGCGCCCAAGCGACAATGCTTCACGGCCTCCAATCGAGTTGGCTAGCCTGGCCGCCTCAACTTTGAATTCATCCGTGTACTGCCTTCTGGGCAGTTTGCTATCTTGCATCTCGATCCTCCATACAGCTGAAATTACCAACTTGTTGCTGTTCGTGAAATCGAGGAAGTCCGAGACATTGGCCCATGTGGGTACTGAAATGAGCCTGCATGTGCTGGCCTATAACTTCAAACGTGTGATACGCATCTTGGGAACGAAAAACTTGCTGCAAGCGGTGCGATCTATGCCGGCGTAAGCCTTTGTGGCTCATTTTTTAGCTGCAAAGCGGCACAAATTGGCTTCCAAACGCTTTGAGTGCCGTCACATTCAAGACTAAGGCGACACCGTTCAAAGACTGGGTATTGGCGTGGTAAGAGCTAACTCAGCAAAAATGCGTTTCCACACGGCCTCGGCTGAGAGCCGCCAGTCCAGTGCAGCCGCTCTATAGCCGTACAGCGGCTTTTCACTAAGGTGGCCATTGTGGCCCTTTGATTCCACGCACAGCAAGAAGTGACACAATGCGAGCTTTTAAACAAACCATGAGAAAGTCCGCCCGATCTGGCGGATACAGACAGGACCGAAGTGATAGGAACTATTAGTGAGGCCTTCCGTTTTGTCGACCTCTTCGCTGGACTGGGTGGCTTCCACGTCGCCCTCAATGAGTTGGGTGGACGTGGCGTGTTCGCTGCTGAGCGGGAGCCCAAGCTGAAGGCCCTCTACAAGGTCAACTTCGGTATCGACGCTTGGGGTGACCTTAACGACCTCAGCAGCGACGAGATCATCGCCCGTAACCTGCCCGATCACCACGTCCTTACCGCTGGTTTTCCGTGCCAACCGTTCTCCAAAGCAGGAGATCAACTGGGCTTCAAGGACACCAACCAAGGCAATCTCTTCTTCAAGGTTCACGAGATCCTACGTGTCAAGCGGCCGCGACACTTCATCTTGGAGAACGTGCCCAATATCCTCAAGCACGACGGTGGCCGCACCAAGGCCACGATCATCCGCATGCTGGAAGAGCTTGGCTACTCCGTCGACGTCGAGCACTTCTCTCCCCACGATTTCGGCATTCCGCAGGTGCGGGACCGCGCCTACTTCGTGGGTTCGCTCGAGGGGCTCGATCATTTCGAGTGGCCGGCGAAGCACAAGGATCCCACCGAAATCCACTGTGTACTGCGTCACGACGTACCTTCCACCCGCGCCATCCCGGAACAGACGCTGCGAGCCATCGACATGTGGGGAGACTTCCTTCGCCACTCTCCGGCTGAGTTGAAGCTGCCTTCCTTCCCAATCTGGGCGATGGAGTTTGGTGCGACCTACCCCTACGAGGACGAAACTCCGCCAGGGATTTGGGCTCGCAGACCTTTGTTGGGTCTTTGCCAGATGGGCTTCAAGGGTAGCTTCGGCCAATCCCTCGAGGGCACGGTCGACGAACAAATCACGAGGATACCGAGCCATTCCAACCGTGCAGGCGACTTCGATTTTCCACAGTGGAAGCGGACTTTCATCAGGCAGAACCGTGAGTTCTACCAAGCCAACCGCTCCTGGATTGATCCCTGGCTTGCAAGGTGGCGCCCCCAAGATTTCCCCTCCAGCTTCCAGAAGATGGAGTGGAACGCACAGGGTGAAGAGCGCGACATCGACAACTTCGTGCTGCAGGTCCGTGCGTCTGGGCTGCGGGTTAAGCGTCCCACGACCTCCCCAAGCCTCATAGCCTTCACGCAGACCCAAGTGCCCATCCTCGGTGCTAACCTGACCGGTGAACGTCGCTACATGACTCCAGCCGAGTGCGCTGAACTTCAGTGTCTCGGCGGCATCCAGTTGCCCGCGTCCGACCTCGACGCGTATAAGGCCCTGGGCAACGCAGTCAACGCCCGCGTCGTCAAAGCGATCGCCGAACGATTGTTGTACAGGTTCATCCGATCCACCTTGAGCGACACCTCTGCCCCTAAACTGTTGAAAGCTACTACATGATCGACGGCATCGAACACGAAGACGACGACTTTGGCGAAGAAGACCCGCGCACTCCGCTGTGGGAAAGTATTGCCAACGCGATTGCTACTCTGTCCGATGCAACTGACACTCCAACTGGAGTCAGGGCAGCGTCCTCCTCTATCCAAAGCGACGACGTTGACATGACGTCTGACGCGTGGATGCAACAGTTCGCCCAAGTTCAGGATTGGCTCAATCTCGGCCTCCCTCAGGGGCTCACCGATGATGGACGCGATGCGTTTCTTGCGAAGCTTGTTTCCGGACTCGAACTTGACAGCGCTGAGGCTCTTGATACCTCGGTGTCCCCGAGCCAATTTACGCCGCTCGCCCTGGAGCGCCTCAGCCAGCGCATTGAGTTGGCGGTGCGCCTGCAGAAGGCGTTCGCAGAGGAGAGGGAGTCCGACGGAGTAACGCGCTCCTCTGCCACGAGTAATTGGGCGAGCGCCTGGGAGGAATCTGAACCGGTATCCGACCAACTCAGCACGGAGCCTGTCACCGCAACGGCCGATGTAATCTCCATTAACGAACTCACCACGTCGGATCTAAACCTGACGCCATCCTACCAGCGTGGCGACGTGTGGACTACGAACGACCGGCAGGCTCTCATCGAATCGGTGCTCAGAGGCATTCCGCTCCCCTCAATCATTTTGCGCGAGGTCGGGCCGTCCGATCCCCAAGAGGTGGTCGATGGCAAGCAGCGCCTAACCGCGCTGTTGCGCTTTGTTGGCAGCCATCCAGCGGCTCTAGCAAGGGTGCAGGCGGCAGACTCACGTCATCCCGGTCAAGACCTGCTAAAGAACTTTAAGGAGGACTATCTGAAGTTCAAGACAGCGTGGAAATCGCTGGAGCGAGAGAGCCTGACGGTTGAGAAAGAGAATGACTACTTTTTTCCCTTCAAGTTACGTAACAACGATAGTGGTGGACTAAAGGGCCCTGCCCTGGAGGCGCTACAGGGCAAGTACTACACGCAGATCCTCAAAAATGTCATCAAGGTTGCAGGTGCTGAGATGACGGTGGAAAAGCTGTTCACCAAGACTACCGCCTACAAAGTGCCGGTGATCCGCTACACGCAGGCTGATCCGCGCCAGATCCACGACGTTTTCAAGCTATACAACAAGCAAGGCGTCCACCTGAATGCCGAGGAGATTCGCAACGCCGCCTTCCACGAGATTGAACTTACCGCGGCGATCTTGGTAGCGGCAGGCGATGCAGACCCGCGCGTTGACGCGGCGGACATTGCCCCATCGTTGGCCAAGGTTCCCAAGCTCACAACTATCGGGGCGTCCTTCGAAGGCTACGGTATCGGGCGCGCCAGATACCGCCGCACCAAGATCCTCTCTTGGATCCTGTCGGTGTTGCTGCTAGACACCAAGGTCCAAAAGGTCAAGAGTACCGCTCGGCACATCGACGAATTCTTGACCAGGGTTCAGGACGACAAACAGGATCCGCTGCGTAGCAGAAAGAACCTTACTGACCTGTTCAAATGGCTGACCGAAGCCTTCGATCTCCACGCTCGGCACCCGGAGATCTGGTCGGAGAAGTTCATGGACGGCGGTAAGGGGGCCAAGTGGCAAGAGCTTCAACTCGTCGGCTCCATGGTCGGCGTGGCGTTCGCCCTCGCGGCGTCCCCTAATGATGTCGAGAAACGGATCGATCAGAACGCAAACGAAATCTTGATCGCAACGAGCAGTGACGCTTGGGGGCGGATCGAAAACGCGCAGACCAAGACTCAGTGGGACTACATTGCTCGAATTGCCAAGGGCGTGCTTACGCTTCTGAAGCTTGATCCGAGCGAGGCTTCTAAAGCTGTCCGCGATCGCTTCGGCTCGTCGGGCTACGAGTCTCTTATGGGCACAATTCTTTCTGAAGAGGGACGTTAGGCCCGTGGTTGCATTGCCGTTGACCGAACACGTCTACTTCTACCCTCCCGCGTCGGCGACCGATTCGTGGTGGTCTCGCTACGCCAATCAGTTACAAGGCTTGAGCTCTACTGCCCGGGCGGCGGTCGAGGCTGACAGCCGTTACATTCTTGAACGCGGCATCTTTGGGGCAGGTGAGCCAAGCCCCCAGACTTGGCCTGCAAGTCGGTCACGTACGGGCCTGGTCATGGGCTCAGTCCAGTCTGGCAAGACGGCTTCGATGCTCGGCACTTCTGCGCTGGCAATGGATCGAGGCGTCGACATCGTAGTCGTGCTCGCAGGCACTCGGCTTTCACTCTGGCGACAAACCTACGGCCGGGTGCTAGAGCAACTCGACTCTGGACTGGACGATGCTACGAAGCGGGCGAGGCGCATTATCTGTCCCGCAGCGACCCTCGCGCTCTCCGAGACGAACGTACCCTTGGACCGTATCTATGGCCTCGTTCCAGCCACCGTAAAACTGCGACTTTCGCAGAGGCGCCCCATCGTTTTGGTCGCCATGAAGCAGACGCACCACTTGCGGGCACTTGGAGAAAGCCTGCGAAAAAACATCTTTGGAGCGGCAAGCGAACTAGACCGTCCCGTGCATATGCTTGTGCTCGACGACGAAGCTGATGATGGCTCGATCCTCGATGCGGTTGTCGAGGTCTCCGAGGATCCGGTTTATGGCAACCTTAAGCAACTCCCACGTGCAATTGCCAACCTTTGGGACCCGCCACAAGGCTCCCCTGACAACCTGTTCTCGACCTACATCGCCTACACAGCGACACCCCAAGCCAACCTTCTTCAGGAGGGCCACAACCCCCTGGCGCCGCGAGACTTCCTGTTTTCTCTTCGCACGCCGCTCGACGTCGGCCATCCAGTAGACACAAGCGCCCCTGGCAACCTCAACGCCCCACGCTCATCGACCTACCCCGAGGCGGCAGGGATCCGTTCTTACTATACCGGCGGTGAGGTCTTCTACCGTCGCGCGGAGGCAGCCAAACTGTGCGTGCCCACCACCAACTCCGTGCAACAGGACCTCGCCGACGCCGTCCGGGCTTTCCTGGTAGCGGGTGCCATCCGCCTGCACCGCTCTGGCAGGCTCGGCCCAGCGTCCGCGATCACAAAGCAGTTCGACACCAAAGACGAAGCCTTTGCCAGTGTGGCTTCGCCGCACTCGATGCTGTATCACCCTTCTGCGGTAATCCAGCACCATTTCCGTGGTGCTGAGGATGTCCTGATCTGGGCGGGAATTCAGGATCGAGCGACAGCTCGAGATATGCTCGACGCGGGAGATGCTAGGCTTTCCCAGGCATTGGTGGACCAGTTGCAGGCGGATCCAGCCCCATGGGCGCAATGGCTCGACAAGTACCGTGCCTCCGCCAGAGCAATCGAGGACGAGTTCGATGTCCTGCCACCGACGGTTTTCCCGGACTGGCAGACCATCGAAACCCTGCTCATCGACGAGGTGATCCCGGGGACCAGGGTCGCCGTGGTCAATAGCGACCCCAACGCTGATGACCGTCCTGCCTACGCGCCGAGCCAGGACCCGGAAACCGGTAAGTGGAGCGCCGCCCGCGACATCAGCACGATCTTCGTCTCAGGTAACGTAATGGCCCGTGGACTGACGCTGGAAGGGATGACCACGGCGTTGTTCCAGCGTTCTTCTGCCAACCCACTGGCCGACACTCAGATGCAGATGCAGCGCTGGTTCGGGTATCGCGGATCCTATATCGAACTGTGCCGCGTCTTCGCCTCCAGCGACCAACTCTCCCTCTTCCGTACTTATCACGACGTCGACGAAGCGGTTCGCACCGCCATCACCGAGCGCATGATGAGCGGTGCCCCTGAACCCGCCGTCCTGCAGGGCTTCAACTTCGAGGCCACTGGAAAAATCGCGGGCGTCGGTAACCGTCCCCTGTCTCCAGGGGCTCGCCCTTTCGTAACAGTTATCAATGACAGCCAACAGCCGGATCCCAATGCCGATTTAGTAGCGGAACTCTTCGCCCGACCGTCCAGCGATCTCACTGTCGCCAACGTGCTGCGAGGCCGGATCCTAGACGTTCCACTCGAACTTACCGATGCCGCCGAGCTCTTGGATCGCCTCTCTTTCGCCGACTACCGGCCGGGAAGCGAGGGGTTCCACGCGGACTTCTGGAGCGGTATCGAAGCCCGAGCAAACGCTGTTGCCCCACTGCTGGATTCACCTTTCTACCACCCGCCGGTGAGGCATGGTGAGGGAGACCAGCCCCGGCGTGCCTGCCCTTATGGCATCGCCGCCTACCTTCGACTCTGGTCGGCTAGCCTCACTCGGCCTATCACAGGCCTTTTTGTCACCGGCCACCCCGGCGATCTATGGTCCTACGCCGACCTCAGGCGCAAGAACGTTGAGCGACCGCGGTTCTGGATCGGCATTCGTTATGGAGATGGTGCCACCGTGTCCAAAGGTTCGCTGGCACTGCTCCCATTTAACATACGCGCCACCACCAAGAGGGTGATCGGAGGCGAACTCAAGACGACTTGGGGGGCGAGCGACCCCAACGCCGGCCCGGGCCAGTATCGCGGCGACGTCTACTTCGACTACTACCACCGTCACGCTGACGTGCCGTCGAGCAACCACACGGGGTGGCGACCCAGCGGCTCCGACGGTCAAATCCTCTTCTACGTCAATCAACATCCGGATGACCAGCACCCCACGGTCGCAGTTGGAGTCTGCTTCCCTGCGGGAGGTCCGGAGCAGTTCTCCGCTACCCGTGCTGGAGTGGCCAGCGTCACGAGGAGCTCTCCATGACAAGCTACGAAGAAGTTCTCAACCAGATCAACGCCATCCCTGCGGGTATCACGGAAGATGACCGAACCATAACCTGGTTGACCGAAGCACAGGTGGTCGGTCTCGCCCGGAGCAATCGTGGGCACTTGGAGCTGTTCCTTGCAGGCGACCAGTTGAAGCCCCAGACCAGCACAGTGAAGTCTGCGATTCACTACCACTCGTGGCACCGTGACACCCAGCCGCCGCTGAGCGCGAACCGAATTCTCTTACCCGCTCTGGGACACTTCGACCAGGTCTGTGCATTCATTGCCGCTGAATTACTGCGTGAGAAAGCTGACGCAAATCTGGAGCGCGCATTCGTCGTCACTGAGCCTTTGATCGAACTCGCCATCAAGCGTCTGGAGATCTCCGAGAACGCCATCCTCGGACTTGTTGGGGAGTTGCTCCTTCTCGACGCTCTGTGCCGCCGCGCAGACGATGTCCACATAGCGCCGCTCGTCCAGGCTTGGGATGGCTGGCGCCGATCCGCTAGGGATTTCACGTGGCAGGGCACTGGCGTCGAAATAAAGACCACAACTCGCACTACCTCAAGTCACGCCGTCCATGGTGTGCACCAGATCGAGCCTGCCGCTGCCACTGATGACGGCCCCGGGGAATCGCGCCTGCTCCTCGTAAGCATTGGTCTGCGACAGGCAGATCCCAACGTGCCTGCCTCGTCGATCCCATCCCTGGTGGAGAGCATCGTGGCGCGACTCACCGCGAGCGGAGCTAGCGGCTTGGTCGGCGAGTTTCTTAAACGCGTAGCCATGTACGGCTCGGAGTCGGGTATTGGATACGAGCATGCCACGATGGCCAACGAGGCTCCGTTCGCGACCCCGTTTAGCGTGACCTTCGTCCGGGGTTACGACATGGCAGACCCGGCCGTCGAAGTGCTGCGGCACGATGACGTGGTCGCCCACCAGCATGTAAACGTCCAGTCGCTCACCTTCCGCGTGGAACTTCCCGCGACGATCAGCTTGAACAACCCCATCGCAGGAGCCCGACGCGTCGCGGAAGCAATCCTGGGCCTGCACAGTTAAGGACGCTCTGCACAACGCGTTGAGAGGTACTCTAGTGCCCTCACCTACCACCTCTCTTTGGCAACAACCCTCAACGCTTCTCTGACGCTGGTCGTAGAGCCGTTGAGCGGCTCCGGAGAGCCCGATCAGAGCACGGTGCACTTGGCCAAAAGGACTCGGCAGGCTCGTCGCAGACGAACTGCTTTACCCTCCAAACCCGTCGTCCGTAATTTGGTTGCGATCGACTGCTCCCGCTGCACAGCAGTCATGATTTCCAATCAGCGTGGATAAAAAAAGAGCCCGGAACCATCCGAGCTCTTTATTTGTCCGATGTGCCAGCAATTTCACTGTCTTGGCACCCTTTGCACTTCTGACGTTATCCCGGCACTACCTCAAACGTCAATATTCCCCGCCCGCAACGCATTGTTCTCAATGAAGTGACGACGCGGCTCGACCTCGTCGCCCATCAACATCGTGAACACGCGATCGGCCTCGATGGCGTCATTGACCTGCACCTGCAGCAAGCTGCGGACGTTCGGGTCCATCGTGGTTTCCCACAGCTGGGCCGGGTTCATTTCGCCCAGGCCCTTGTAGCGCTGGCGGCTGGTCGTGCGTTCGGCTTCTGACAGAAGCCATTGCATGGCCTGGCGGAAGTCGCCCACCTTTTCCGACTTGGCTTTTTCGCCTTCGCCGCGCAGGGCCTTGGCGCCCTCGGACAGCAGGCCGTTGAAGTGCTGGGCTTCGTCCGACAGGGCTGCGTAGTCGCTGCTGCGCACGAAGTCCTGGGTCAGGATGGAGCTCTTGATGTTGCCGTGGTGGTGGCGGCTGATGCGCAGCACCGGGTTGTCGGTCTGCGGGTCGATTTCGCCGGTCACTTCGGCGGGCACGCCGGTGGCGGTGAGTTCGCGCAGCTTGGCTTCCAGGATGGGAGCGCAGGCCTGGGCTTCCTCGATGGTGTCGAGCTTGATCTGCACGCCATCGGCGATGGCGCGCAGGGCTTCTGCGTCCATGAAGTTCGACAGGCGTTCGATCACCGTTTCGGCAGCCAGGTGCATGTAGGCCAGCTTGGCGAGTTCCTCGCCTTCGAGCGTGCGCGGTGCGTCGCCGCCCGTTGTGACGCTGGCGTTGTTCAGCGCGATGCGCAGCAGGTAGCTGTTGAGCGCCGGACCGTCCTTCAGATACAGCTCTTCCTTGCCGCTCTTGACCTTGTACAGCGGCGGCTGGGCGATGTAGATGTGGCCGGCTTCGACCAGCTCGGGCATCTGGCGGTAGAAGAAGGTCAGCAGCAGCGTGCGGATGTGGGCGCCGTCAACGTCGGCGTCGGTCATGATGATGATGCGGTGGTAGCGCAGCTTGGCGGGATCGAAATCGTCGCTGCTGCTCTTGCCCGATTCGGCGCTGGCCTTGCCGATGCCGGTGCCCAGGGCCGTGATCAGCGTGATGATTTCCTGGCTCGCGAGCAGCTTCTCGTAGCGCGCCTTCTCGACGTTCAGGATCTTGCCGCGCAGCGGCAGGATGGCCTGGAATTTACGGTCGCGGCCTTGCTTGGCGGAGCCGCCGGCGGAGTCGCCCTCGACGATGTAGATTTCGCACAGCGCCGGGTCTTTTTCCTGGCAGTCGGCCAGCTTGCCGGGCAGGCCCATGCCGTCGAGCACGCCCTTGCGGCGCGTCATTTCACGCGCCTTGCGCGCGGCTTCACGCGCGCGCGCGGCTTCGATGATCTTGCCGCAGAGGATCTTGGCGTCGATCGGGCGTTCCTGCAGGAAGTCGGACAGCGTCTTGGCGACGATGTCTTCGACCGGGGCGCGCACTTCGCTGGACACCAGCTTGTCCTTGGTCTGGCTCGAGAACTTGGGTTCGGGCACCTTGACGCTGAGCACGCAGCACAGGCCTTCGCGCATGTCGTCGCCCGTGACTTCGACCTTGGCCTTCTTGGCCAGCTCGTTCTGCTCGATGTACTTGCCGATGACGCGCGTCATCGCGGCGCGCAGGCCGGTCAGGTGGGTGCCGCCGTCACGCTGGGGAATGTTGTTGGTGAAGCACAGCACCTGCTCGCTGTAGCCGTCGTTCCACTGCATGGCGACTTCGACGCCGATCTCGGTGCCGGGAATGCCGCCGTAGGATTCGGCCGGGCGCGTGCCCGTGGCGTAGAAGGCCGTGGGGTGCAGCACCTTCTTGGTGGCGTTGATGAAGCCCACGAAGCCGCGCACGCCGCCGGCGCCCGAGAAGTCGTCTTCCTTGCCCGAGCGTTCGTCCTTGAGGCGGATGCGCACGCCGTTGTTCAGGAAGGACAGCTCGCGCAGGCGCTTGGCCAGGATGTCGTAGTGGAACTCGTGGTTCTGCGTGAAGATCTCGACGTCGGGCAGGAAGTGGACCTTGGTGCCGCGCTTGTCGGTTTCGCCGATGACGCGCATGGGCGAGACTTCGACGCCGTTGACTTCTTCAACCAGGCGGTTCTGCACGAAGCCGCGCGCGAAGTCGATTTCGTACGCCTTGCCTTCGCGGCGCACGGTGAGCTTGAGCCAGATGGACAGCGCGTTGACGCAGGACACGCCCACGCCGTGCAGGCCGCCCGATACCTTGTAGCTGTTCTGGTTGAACTTGCCGCCGGCGTGCAGTTCGGTCAGCGCGATTTCGGCCGCCGAGCGCTTGGGCTCGTGCTTGTCGTCCATCTTCACGCCGGTGGGAATGCCGCGGCCGTTGTCGATGACGGACAGCGAGTTGTCGGCGTGGATGGTGACGAGGATGTCGTCGCAATGGCCGGCCAGGGCTTCGTCGATGGAGTTATCCACAACTTCGAAGACCAGGTGGTGCAGGCCCGTGCCGTCGGAGGTATCGCCGATGTACATGCCGGGGCGCTTGCGCACCGCTTCCAGGCCTTCGAGGATCTGGATCGCGCCTTCGCCGTAGCCTTCGCTGGCGCCTGCCTGCTGGGCGTCGATCTTGTGGGTCGGCTCGATCGAGTCGCCTTGGGGTTCGGGCAGCGTTGTGTCAGCGGTCATTGGGGGAGCCTTGCGATCCGGAGGAAACGAAGTTTCCAAAATATTCAGTGGGGTAGTTAAAGGCGGCACAGGCTGTGGATAACAGGCCTATGCCGCGATTGATTGCGTGGGCAGATGGCTCAAATGCGCATCGGCATGACGACGTACTTGAAGAACTCGTTGCCGGGGATGGTCAGCAGCGCGGAGCTGTTGCCGTCGGCGAGGTCGATCTTCACCATGTCCTGGGCCATGTTGGTCAGCGCGTCGATCAGGTAGGTCACGTTGAAGCCGATTTCAATCGTGTCGCCGCCGTAGTCGATGTCGAGTTCGTCCACGGCCTCTTCCTGCTCGGCGTTGTTCGACGCCACGCGCAGCGTGCCGGGTTCGAGCGTGAGGCGCACGCCCTTGAACTTGTCGCTGGTCATGATGGCCGTGCGCTGCAGGCTGGCCAGCAGCGGTGCGCGGCCCAGGGTCACGCTGTTGCTGTGGTTCTTGGGAATCACGCGGTTGTAGTCGGGGAACTTGCCCTCGACCAGCTTGGTCACGAATTCCATGCCGCCGAACGTGAACTTCGCCTGGTTGTTGGCGAACTGCATCTCGATGTGGGGCTGGTTGTCGCCGCCCACGTCGGACAGCAGGCGCTGCAGCTCGAGCACGGTCTTGCGCGGCAGGATCACTTCCTGCTTGGGCACTTCGACGTCGAGCGTGGCGCTCGAGAACGCGAGGCGGTGGCCGTCGGTGGCGACCAGGCTCAGCGTCTTGCCTTCGGCGACGAACAGAATGCCGTTGAGGTAGTAGCGGATGTCCTGCACGGCCATCGCGAACGACACCTGGCCCAGCAGGTCCTTGAGGACCTTCTGCGGCACGCTGAACGACGGGCCGAACGCCGCGGCTTCCTGCACCAGCGGGAAGTCTTCCGCGGGCAGGGTCTGCAGCGTGAAGCGGCTCTTGCCGCCCTTGAGAATGATCTTGCTCTGGCTGGTTTCCAGCGCCACGGTCTGGTCGCCGGGCATGGTCTTGAGAATGTCGATCAGCTTGCGCGCGCCCACGGTGGTCGTGAAGTCGCCGGTGTCGCCGCCGAGTTCGGCGGTGGTGCGGATCTGGATTTCGAGATCGCTGGTGGTGAGTTGCAGGGCGTTGCCGGTCTTGCGGATCAGCACATTGGCCAGGATGGGCAGTGTGTGACGGCGTTCGACGATGCCGGACACCGACTGCAGAACTGCGAGAACCTTGTCTTGTGTTGCCTTCAGGACGATCATGTCAACCTTTAGTAAATTGGGGGTACGGTCGCTGCTACTGTGCGATTCAAGGGGTTGGGCCCTCGCGCCACCCCACCGCATATTTTGCCTTGTCGCGTGGCATTTCTGGGAGAGGATCGCGCGGGCGTTGTGCCCTAGCCTTTGAGCGTTTGCTCCAGCACGTGCAGCTGTTGGTTCAATTCGGTGAGCTGCTGGCGTTCGGCGGCAATCTTGCGCACCGCATGCAGCACCGTGGTGTGGTCACGGCCGCCAAACAGCTCGCCGATTTCGGG
Source organism: Acidovorax sp. CCYZU-2555 (assembly GCF_018413525.1). GTDB lineage: Bacteria > Pseudomonadota > Gammaproteobacteria > Burkholderiales > Burkholderiaceae_C > Comamonas. The sequence goes on along the minus strand of NZ_JAHCDD010000003.1, from coordinate 45,393 downwards.
CAGGCTTTTCTGCGTCAGTTCCTTGGCCAGGTACATCGCAATCTGGCGCGGCCGCGCAATGCTGGCCGGGCGCTTCTTGCTGTACATGTCGGCGACCTTGATCTTGTAGTAATCGGCGACCGTCTTCTGGATATTTTCCACCGAAATCTGGCGGTTCTGGATCGACAGCAGGTCGCGCAGCGCTTCGCGTGCCAGCTGAATCGACACTTCTTTTTGATTGAAGCGCGAATAGGCCAGAATTTTGCGCAGCGCGCCTTCGAGCTCGCGCACGTTGGAGCGCACGTTCTTGGCGACGAAAAATGCGACTTCTTCAGGCATGTCGGCGCTTTCGGCGCGGGCCTTGTTGATCAAAATCGCGACGCGCATCTCGAGCTCGGGCGGCTCTATGGCCACCGTGAGGCCCGAATCGAAGCGCGACACCAGGCGCTCGTGGATGTTGGCCAGGCCCTTGGGATAGGTGTCACTGGTCATCACGATGTGGCTCTTCTTGGCCAGCAGCGCTTCGAACGCATTGAAGAATTCTTCCTGCGTGCGGTCCTTGTTGGCGAAGAACTGTACGTCGTCAATCAGCAACAAATCGAGCGAGTGGTAGCGTTCCTTGAACTCGTCGAACGTGCGCCGTTGGTAGGCTTTGACCACATCCGACACAAATTGCTCGGCATGGATGTAGAGAACTTTGCTGTCGGGCTTGTCTGCCAGCAGCTGATTGCCCACAGCATGCATCAAATGGGTCTTGCCCAGGCCCACGCCGCCGTAGATGAACAGCGGGTTGTACAGATGACCGGGCGAGCCCGCGACATGCATTGCCGCCGAGCGCGCCATGCGGTTGGCCGTGCCTTCGACCAGCGTGTCGAAGGTCAGGGCGGCGTTCAGGCGCGTGCGGAACACCGGCGCCGCAGGCTCCTCCTGGGCGGCACTGGTCGTGATCTGGTGGGTCTCCTGCTGACCGCCACGGTCGGCAGAAAACGGGCGCACGTAAGTGCGCGTCACCGATTCACGGTGAGCGAGTGCTAACTCCAGGGTGACGGGCTGGCCATACAGGGCTTCGAGCATCGCTGAAATGCGCCCGGCATATTGCGCACGAATCCAGTCGAGCTTGAAGCGGTTGGCCACGTGTACCGTGACCTTTGAAAAGTCTTCCGCCACCGTGGCGGTCAGCGGCTTGATCCAGGTGTTGAACTGCTGTTCGGGCAGATCTTGCCCCAGCTGCTCCACGCAGACCTGCCACAGGCCTTGGCCAGCGTCGTTGTTAGGTTCCTCGGTCATCGTCAGTGTCTTGTTGTGGATAGAGGAACAGTTGCGGGGCACCGATTGTAGCTTTTCAAGGACTTATCCACAAAATATCAGGTGGTTGTCCTCAACTCTTGCTGAAAGAAAAGGCCAACCTCCTTTGTGAAAGGGCATTGCAACATGGAACGAATGTGGAGATAATCGCGGGTTTCCCTGAATGTGTTCAGGGTGATATGGCCCGGCCGGCTGTTTTTTGCGGTTGGCGGGTGTTGCCGGAAGACGGCTTTTTGCCGGCCCGGTGCGAATCTGAACCTCCTCAAGGAACAACACCATGAAACGTACTTACCAACCCTCCAAGACACGTCGCGCCCGTACCCACGGCTTCCTCGTTCGCATGAAGACCAAGGGCGGCCGTGCCGTCATCAACGCACGTCGCGCCAAGGGCCGCAAGCGTCTGGCTGTCTAAGGTCATTCTTGGCGCCTGCCCATCGGTTCACCCCTTGGGCTCCTCCTCGGAGGTGCCACGTATGCAACGGCTGAAAACGCGTCCGCAGTTTCAAGCTGCGATGGCGGGAGGCATTGTCTCCCGTACTCCGCACTTCGCCTTGCACCGTTTGGTACTCGACGAGGATGTGCCTTTGACGCCTCCTTCAGGGCCCGGCGGCTTGCATTCTGTGCAAGCCCCGCAGGCCCTGTTTGGCGTGGCGCAAGCCGAGCCGGCTTCCTGGCTCGGGGCCATGGCGCCCAAGCGCTGGGCCAAGCGCTCCGTCACGCGCCATGCGATCCAGCGCCAGGTCTATGTGCTTGGCGATGAATATGCGCCGCAGCTGGCCTGCGCCGCCTATGTGGTGCGCCTGCGCGCCACTTTTGACCGCAAGCAGTTCGTCAGCGCGATATCCGAGCCGCTGAAGCAGGCGATTCGCGCCGAGCTGCACCAGCTTTTCGCCTATGCCGTGCGCCGCCAGTCCGCGCCGGCAACGCCGCGGCCGTCTCCGGCCCCGGCAGCGACAGCTGCGGCAACGACTGCGGCCGCGGCCACAGTCGGGAATACAGCGCCATGATGCGCGGGCTGCTCATGGGCCTGGTGCGGCTCTACCGCCTGACCTTGAGCCCCTGGATAGGCTCGGCCTGTCGTTTCGAGCCCACCTGCTCCGCCTATGCGCTCGATGCCCTCGGGCAGCATGGCGCGGCCGCGGGCAGCTATTTGACCCTGCGCCGGCTGGCGCGCTGCCATCCATGGTGTGATGGCGGTCATGATCCGGTTCCATCGCAAACGCCCCGGCTGTTTGCCTGCTGCCAGCCTTCTTCTTCGACCACCCAACCTTCCTCAAAGAAGTCTTCATGAACGACATTCGCCGCACCATCCTGTGGGTGATATTTGCCTTTTCCATGGTCTTGCTATGGGACAAGTGGCAAGTTCACAACGGCAAAAAGGCCACTTTCTTCCCCGCGCCCGTGACCGTGCCGGTGGCCGCGCCCGCAGCCCCCGTGAGTCCGGGTGCGTCCTCGGTGCCCTCGTCCACGCCCGCGCTGGCCGACAGCACCCAGGTTCCCGGCGGCGCGCCCGCGGCCGCAGCGCCTGCGGCGGCCCGCGAAAACGTCCAGGTCACGACCGACGTGCTCGCGCTGACGTTCGACACCCTGGGCGGCACGCTCAAGCATGCCGAAATGCGCAAGTACGCTGACATGGCCGACAAGACCAAGTCTTTCGTGCTGTTCGACGAAAGCGCGCAGCGCGTCTACATGGCCGAGTCCGGCCTGATCGGCGGCAGCTTCCCCAACCACAAGACGGCGATGCAGCTGGTGCCCGGTCCTACGACCCTGCAGGACGGCCAGGACGAACTGCAGATCCGCTTCGAGTCGGCTGACGTGGGCGGCGTGAAGCTGGTCAAGACCTATACGCTCAAGCGCGGTGCCTATGACATCGCCGTGCGCCATGACGTGGTCAACGCCGGCGCGACTTCGGTCAACCCGCAGCTGTACGTGCAGCTGGTGCGTGACGGCAATGCGCCTCCGGGCGAGTCGAGCATGTACTCGACCTTCACCGGTCCCGCAGTCTACACCGAAGCCAAAAAGTACCAGAAGGTCGAGTTCAAGGACATCGAAAAGGGCAAGGCCGACTGGGAGAAGACCGCGACCAATGGCTATGTGGCCATGGTGCAGCATTACTTCGCCAGCGCCTGGCTGCTCGCCGACGGCGTGCAGCGCGACATCTTTGCGCGCAAGGTCAGCGACAACCTGTATGCCGTGGGCATGATCACGCCCCTGGGCACGGTCGAACCCGGCCAGAGCAAGAGTGTCGAGGCCAAGCTGTTCGCCGGCCCGCAACTCGAGAAGACGCTCGAAGCCCTGGCACCCGGTCTGGAACTGGTCAAGGACTATGGCTGGCTGACCATCATGGCCAAGCCGCTGTACTGGCTGCTCGACCAGATCCACAGCCTGCTGGGCAACTGGGGCTGGTCCATCGTCGGCCTGGTGCTGGTGCTGAAGATCCTGTTCTACTGGTTGAACGCCAAGGCCTACGCCAGCATGGCGAAGATGAAGGCCATCAACCCCAAGATCATGGAGATGCGCGAGCGCCTCAAGGACAAGCCGCAGCAGATGCAGCAGGAGATGATGCGCATCTACCGCGAGGAGAAGGTCAACCCCATGGGCGGATGTCTGCCCATCATCATCCAGATTCCGGTGTTCATTGCGCTGTACTGGGTGCTGCTGTCGAGCGTCGAAATGCGCAACGCACCGTGGATTGGCTGGATCACCGACCTGTCGTCGCCTGACCCGTACTTCATCCTGCCCGTGCTGATGACGCTGAGCTCGCTGCTGCAGACCGCGCTCAACCCCGCGCCGCCAGATCCGATGCAGGCCAAGATGATGTGGATCATGCCGCTGATGTTCAGCGTGATGTTCTTCTTCTTCCCCGCCGGTCTGGTGATGTACTGGCTGACGAACAACATTCTGTCGATCGCCCAGCAATGGCTGATCAACACCCGCATGGGCGTGCCTCCCCAGTTCAATCTGCCGAAGTTTAAGTAGCACCCCCTGAGCCGCTTGCGCCGGATGGCCGGCCCCGGCTTCCCTCTCTCAACCTTCGGTGGAGGGGGACGGCAGCCTCGCTGCGGGGCGGCCCTTGCTCGCTGCCCCTGAGTTGGAGCACGCCAGTTTCATGCGGCACGTGCAGTGCCATGAATCACTGAAAAGAGGGTTAAGCCTCTAAACCACGGCCGCTTTTGCGGCCGTGGTTGTTTGTGCACTGGTTATCCACAGCTTTCAGGTGCCGCTATCATGCCTTTCAATTCCGAAACCGTTCGTCCTGAGCCTGTCGAAGGATGAACGGCCTGCGCTCAAGACATGAGGTTCGGCCGTTCATGGTTCGACAGGCTCACCACGAACGGGATTGGAAGTTATGCCTCAGGCTGGTTCTTGTGAACGCATTACAAAACTACGTCTCGCTCGTGACGAACGGTTGACGTTCTCCATCAATATTTAAAGACTCTCCCATGCTCCCCCGCCACGACCAACCCATTGCCGCCATTGCCACAGCCCCCGGTCGAGGCGCCGTGGGCATAGTGCGGGTTTCCGGCAAGGGCCTGGCGCCGCTGGTGCAGCGGCTGTGCGGGCGCGAACTGAAAGCCCGCGAAGCCACCTACCTGCCGCTGCGCGACGCCAAGGGCCAGCCGATTGACCACGGCCTGGCGCTGTTCTTTCCCGGCCCACACAGCTATACCGGCGAAGACGTGCTCGAACTGCAGGCCCATGGCGGCACGGTGGTGCTGCAGCTGCTGCTCGCGCGCTGCCTCGAAGCCGCGGCCGAAGTGGATGGCGCGGGCCAGGCCTTCTTGCCGGGACTGCGCCTGGCCCAGCCCGGCGAGTTCACCGAGCGCGCGTTTCTCAACGACAAGATCGATCTGGCCCAGGCCGAGGCGATTGCCGATCTGATCGATGCGAGCACCGAAGCCGCGGCGCGCAGCGCCAGCCGTTCGCTGTCGGGCGCGTTCTCGCAGGAGATCCACACGCTGCGCGACGCGCTGGTGCGGCTGCGCATGCTGGTCGAAGCGACGCTGGACTTTCCCGAAGAGGACATCGACTTCCTGCAGCAGGCCGATGCGAGCGGCCAATTGGAGCGCCTGCAGCAGTCGCTGTCGGGCGTGCTCGCGCGCGCCCACCAGGGCGCGCTGCTGCGCGAAGGCATCAAGGTGGTGATCGCGGGCCAGCCCAACGCGGGCAAGAGCTCGCTGCTCAACGCGCTCGCGGGCGCCGAACTCGCCATCGTCACTGAAATTGCGGGAACGACGCGCGACAAGGTGCAGCAGACGATTCAGATCGAAGGCGTGCCGCTGCATGTCATCGACACCGCGGGCCTGCGCGAAAGCGACGACACGGTGGAGCGCATAGGCATTTCGCGCGCCTGGGACGAGATTGCCGCGGCCGACGCCGTGCTGTTCCTGCACGACCTCACGCGCCAGGACCAGGCCGACTACCGCGCGGGCGACGATGCGATCCGCGCGACACTGTCCGAGCGCCTGCCGGCCCAGGTGCCGGTGATCGATGTCTGGAACAAGACCGATTCGGCGAGTGCCGAGTCGTTGCCGGACGGCCTGCGCCTGTCGGCGCGCACCGGCGACGGCCTGGATGCGCTGCGCCGCCGCCTGCTCGAAGTCGCGGGCTGGCAGTCGGCCCCCGAAGGCCTGTACCTGGCGCGCGCGCGCCATGTCGAGGCGCTGCAGGCCGTGGGTGTGCACTTGGACCAGGCCATGGCCCAGCTGCGCGCCGCCGGCCCGCATCTCGACCTGCTGGCCGAAGAGCTGCGCCTGGGGCAGAACGCGCTCAATGCGATCACGGGAGAGTTCACGTCCGACGACTTGCTGGGCGTGATCTTCTCCAGCTTCTGCATTGGCAAGTAGCCGCAGGGCTCAGCGCGTCAGCGCCAGCATTTCCCTGATCAGATCCGACTTGCCTTCAAAGCCTATGCCCGGCAGCGCGGGCAGCGTCACATAGCCGTTGTCGACCTTGACGCCGTCGGGGAAGCCGCCATAGGGCTGGAACAGGTCGGGGTAGCTTTCATTGCCGCCCAGGCCCAGGCCCGCGGCGATGGCCAGCGACATCTGGTGGCCGCCGTGGGGAATGCAGCGGCTGGGCGACCAGCCGTGTTCCTTGAGCATGTCGAGCGTGCGCAGGTATTCGACCAGGCCGTAGCTCAGGGCGCAGTCGAACTGCAGGTAGTCGCGCTCGGGGTTCATGCCGCCGTGGCGAATCAGGTTGCGCGCATCCTGCATGGAGAACAGGTTCTCGCCCGTGGCCATGGGGCCTTTGTAGACTTCGCCCAGCTTGGCCTGCAGCTCGTAGTCCAGCGGGTCGCCGGCTTCCTCGTACCAGAACAGCGGGTATTGCGACAGCGCCTTGCCGTAATCGACGGCGGTCTGCAGATCGAAGCGGCCGTTGGCATCGACGGCCAGTTGCTGGCCCGGGCCCAGGATCTTGAGCACCGATTCGATGCGTTCGCAGTCTTCGGCAATGCTCGCGCCGCCGATCTTCATCTTCACGACCGAGTAGCCGCGGTCGAGATAGCTTTGCATTTCCTGCTTGAGCTTGTCCAGGCCCTTGCCCGGGTAGTAGTAGCCGCCGGCCGCGTAGACGAAGACGCGCGGATTGGGCGTGCCCGTGCCGTAGCGTTCGGCCAGCAGCTGGAACAGGGGCTTGCCTTCGATCTTGGCGACGGCATCCCAGATCGCCATGTCGATGGTGCCCACGGCCACCGAGCGCTCGCCGTGGCCGCCGGGCTTTTCGTTGGTCATCATGCAGGCCCAGATCTTGTGCGGGTCGAGGTTCTCGCCGCTGGCGTCGACCAGCGTCGCGGGGTCGGCTTCGAGCACGCGCGGAATGAAGCGGTCGCGCATCAGCGCGCCCTGGCCGTAGCGGCCGTTGGAGTTGAAGCCGTAGCCAATGACCGGCTTGCCGTCGCGGATCACGTCGGTCACCACCGCGACGAGACTCAGCGTCATCTTGGAGAAGTCGATGTAGGCGTTGCGGATGTCCGATTTGATGGGACGCGTGGACTCGATGATGTTGACGATTTTCATGTTGGCGTTTCTCGGTAGGAGGTCTATTGCGACAGCGAGGAGCCGCCGCAGATGTTGAGGTTCTGGCCGGTGATGGCCGCTGCCGCGGGCGACAGCAGATAGCCCACCAGCGCAGCGATTTCACGGGGTTCGACCAGGCGGCCCATGGGCGGCATGCGCGGCGCGCTGCCGGCGCGCGCCGGGTCCTTGAGCATGGGCGTGGCCGTCGCGCCCGGCGAGACCACGTTGACGGTGACGCCGCGCGGCGCGACTTCGACGGCCCAGCTGCGCGCCAGCGCGATCACGGCCGCCTTGGTCGCCGCGTACTGGCCGCGCCCGGGCAGGCCCTGGGCCACGCGGCTGCCGATGAAGACCACGCGTCCGAAGCCGCGTTCGGCCATGGCCGGCACCAGTGCGTCGGCCAGCCGCGTGCCGGCATCGACATGCAGCTGCCACATCAGCGCGCCCGCGGCCGCGTCGAGCTGGCCCAGCGGCGCGACGCGCAGCACGCCGGCCGCATGCACCAGCGCATCGACGTTCTCGAGGCCCGCGGCCAGCGCGACTATCTGCGCGCCCTGGGTCAGATCGAGCGGCCGGTGCGTGAACGCGGCGTGGGTGATGGCCGGCGCCGCGCGATCGACGCCGGTCACGCGCCAGCCCGCGGCCAGCAGGTCTTCGGCAATCGCCTGGCCTATGCCGCCGCTGCTGCCGGTGACGACGGCGTGCCGGGGCAGGGCTTCATTCGACACGGATGTTCCCCTCGGTGACGATCTTCTGCGAGCGCTCCATGTCCTGCTTCTGGAACTTGACGAAGTCCTCGGCCGAGCCGCTCGTGATCAGGATGCCCAGCTCCTTGAGCTTGTCCTTCATGTCGCCGGCCAGCGCCTTGTTGACTTCGGTGTTGAGCTTCTTGACGATGTCGGCCGGCAGCTTGGCCGGGCCCCAGAGGCCGTACCAGCTGTAGAACTCGTAGCCGGGAATGGTTTCGCCCACGGTGGGCACATCGGGCAGGCTGGAGGCGCGCTCGGCGGACGTCACGGCGACCACGCGCAGCATGCCGCTCTTGTGGTACTGCAGCGAGCCCAGGATGGGGTCGATGAAGCCGTCGATCTGGCCGCCGATCAGGTCCTGGAAGGCCGGTGCCGTGCCCTTGTAGGGAACGATCAGATAGTTCAGATTGCCCGCGCGTTTGAGCAGTTCGGTCGACAGATGGCCGGCCGAGCCTATGGAGCCCACGGCAAAGGTCATCTTGCCGGGATGCGTCTGCGCATAGGCGATCAGCGACTTGATGTCGGTGATCGGCAGATTCTTGTTCACGGCCACCGACAGCGGCGCCTTGGCGACCAGGGCCACGGGAGCGAAGTCGCGGTTCACCACATATGGCACGGACTTCATGGTCATGGGTGCGGTGGTGAAGGTCGAGGCGTTGAACAGCAGCGTGTAGCCGTCGGCCGGCGCCTTGGACACCACGTCGCCGCCGATCACGCCATTGCCGCCCGGGCGGTTCTCCACGATGAACGACTGGCCGGTCTGTTCGGTGAGCTTTTGCGCGAGCTGGCGGCCGATCACGTCGAGCGTGCCGCCCGGTGGAAACGGGATCACGACCTTGACGGCCTTGGTGGGATAGGCCTGGGCCGACGCGAGGCCGGCGATGGCCAGGGTGATCGCGCCTATGGCGCACTGGATGAAATTCTTGCGTTGCATGTCTTTGTCTCCTGTCATTGTTTTTAGGAAGTCCATGGCCGTGGCGTCGCTATGCGCCACGGCAAGCGAAATCGCTCTCAGCGCTTGAGCAGGCCGGCCTGCGCCACGGCGGCGCGCAGGGCAGCGGTCTCCTTTTCGTTCGGCGCTTCGGTCGGTGGGCGCACCGTGGCGTCGTCGATCACGCCAGCCAGATACATGCCGCCCTTCATGCGCGCATGGGCCTCGCCCGTGGGCTCGCCGCCGCCGTAGACCGCGTCCTTGAGCGGCGTGATGACGGCCTGCACTTCCATGGCCTTCTTCAGATCGCCGGCCTTGACGGCGTTCCACAGATCGATGATCAACTGCGGAATGAAGGTGGCGAAGCCGACCAGCGCGCCGTCTACGCCCTGGACCATCGAGGCCAGCAGGTATTCGTCGTGGCAGGTCAGGATGGCTTTGGTGGGATCGGCTTCACGGATCGCCTGGATGTCGCGTGCATATTTGTTCATGTCGCGCTGGCCGACCTTGAACGCCTGCAGGTAGGGCAGCTTGGCGAGCTGGGCCAGCAGCTCGGACGAGTACGAGGCGCGGGTCCATGCGGGGTAGACGTGGCACACCAGGTCCAGCTCGGGCGCGGCCTGGTGGATGGCTTCGAAGTACTGCAGCGCGTGGCCGGGTGTGAAGCCGAAGCGCAGCCAGTGGTGGGGCGGCATCACGTCGAGCGCCACCGCGCCCGCGGCCTGGGCGGCGCGCGCATGTTCGGCGGCTTCGGCCAGGCCTTCGCAGACGATGGACGAGATCACGGGCATGCGGCCCTTGAGTTCGTCGGCGACGATGCGCGTGACTTCGGCGCGTTCGGCGGGTGTCAGGGAAAACACTTCGCCGGTGTGGCCGTTGGTCATGATGGCCACCACGCCGTCGTGGCCTGCGAGCCAGGATGCGAGCTTGCGCAGCGCCGGTTCGTCGATCCGGTGGTCCGGCGTGAACGGGCAGGAAATGGCGGGAATGATCCCTTTGTAGTTGGCGATGGATGGCATGTATAGTCTCCTGGCGTTGGCTTTGTGGGTCTGCGGAGTGATCATTTCCCAGAGCGCAGATCGGCGCCAATACTAGAAATGCATACAACTATCCACTTCGTGGAGACAACGGGCGCAGCGCATGGGACCAGGCAATCGCAACCTTGACTTCGAGTGGCTCGAAGACTTCATGGCCCTCGCCGAAAGCGGCAATTTCTCGCGTGCCGCGGAAGCGCGCGCCATCGCCCAGCCGGCGTTCAGCCGGCATATCCGCGGGCTCGAAGAGTGGGTGGGCGTCGATCTGTTCGACCGCAGCGCCCACCCGGCCGCGCTTACTGCCGCGGGCCAGCGTTTCCTGCCGCTGCTCGAAGGCGTGCTCGGCGATCTCGAGGCCGCGCGCATCAAGGCGCGCGCCGCGCACGACCAGGAGGAGTCGACGCTGCGCTTCGCGGCCACGCACTCGCTGTCGCTCACTTTCTTTCCGCGCTGGCTCACGGGCATAGAGTCGCGGCTGCACATAGGCGCGCTGCAGACCATGTCCGACAGCTCGCGCAGCTGCGAATTCCTGATGTTCCAGCGGCGCGTGCAGTTCGTGCTGTGCCACGGCCACAAGGACGTGCCGGGGCGGCTCGACGAGCAGGAGTACCCGATGCTGCGGCTGGGCAGCGAAGTGCTGCTGCCGGTGTCGGTGCCCCACCCCGACGGCACGCGCGGCAAGGCCTTGCACGCGATCGGCAATGCGCCGCCCGTGCCCATGCTGGCCTACAGCCAGGACTCTGGCCTGGGCCGCATCATGCGCGCCCAGCTGCGCCCCAACATGGCCAGGGCGGGGCGCAGGAACACCGAGTCTGAATTGCAGGAAGTCTTCACCGCCCACCATGCGGTGCTGCTCAAGACCATGGCGCTCGAGGGCCGCGGCATCGCCTGGCTGCCGCAGTCGCTGATCGAGGCCGAGCTGGCCAGCGGCGCGCTCGTGGGCGCGGGCACGCAGACGCTCAACATTCCGGTGGAGATACGCATGTACCGCCAGCGCGCGGTGATGTCGGACAAGGCCGAGGCGCTGTGGGACCTGGCCAAACAGCAGGCGCTGGACTGATCGCCACGTGAAGTCCCATTCCACCGCGGCGGCGATCGCCGTCATCCTGGCCGGCGTCACGGCCGCGCTGCACATCGGCAAGATTCCGCCCGCGATTCCGGTGCTGCAGCAGGCGCTGGGCCTGACGCTGGTCGAGGCCGGCTTTCTGCTGTCGATGGTGCAGCTCGCGGGCATGCTGCTGGGCGTGCTTTTGGGCGTTGCCGTCGACGGCCTGGGACTGCGCCGCAGCATGCTGATCGGCCAGCTCACGCTGTGCGTGGCCAGCCTCGCGGGCATCTGGGCGCGCGCTCCGGCTGACTTGCTGGTGCTGCGCGCCGTCGAAGGCCTGGGCTTTCTGCTGGTGGTGCTGGCCGCGCCCAGCCTGATACGGCAGCTGGTGCCCGCACGCCAGCTGCCGTCGTTCCTGGGCCTGTGGGGCGCGTACATGCCGGCCGGCGCGGCGCTGGCGCTGCTGTGCGGGCCGCTGTTCATGGCGGCCTGGGGCTGGCAGGCCTGGTGGGGGCTGCTGGGCGCGCTGTCGGCGGCAATGGCGCTCTGGCTGGTGCTGGGCGTGCCGGATGCCGGTGCGGCGCCTGCAGGCCCCGCAGGCGCTACCCCTGAGCCCTGGGCGCAGCGCCTGCGCGTGACGCTCGCCAGCCCCGGCCCCTGGCTGGTGGCGCTGGCGTTCGCGATGTATTCGAGCCAGTGGCTGGCCGTGGTCGGTTTTCTGCCTTCGGTCTATGCCCAGGCCGGCGTGGGCGCGGTCGCTGCGGGCGCGCTGACGGCGCTGGTCTGCGCGATGAACATCATCGGCAATGTCGCTGCGGGACGCTGGCTGCTGCGCGGCCTGGCCGCGCAGCGCCTGCTGTTCTGGGGCTTTGGCAGCATGGCGCTGACGGCCTTCCTGACTTTCAGCCCGCTGCTGGGCGAGGCGCCGCTGCTGCGCTACGCGGCCGTGCTGCTGTTTTCCGCCGCGGGCGGCATGGTGCCGGGCACCTTGTTCTCGCTGGTCGTGCGCCTGGCGCCGAGCGCGCAGACGGTGTCTACGACCATGGGCTGGGTGCAGCAATGCTCGGCCACGGGCCAGTTCCTGGGGCCGCCGCTGGTCGCCTGGGTCGCGGCCCAGGCCGGCGGCTGGCATGCGACCTGGGTCGTGACGGGCGCGGCATCATTGATCGGACTGTGGCTTGCCAGCCGCCTGGGCGCGCGCGCGGCGCTGGCGCCGCAGGCCTGAGCGCCGGTCAGCTGGCGTCGGGCTCGGCGCGGTGCAGCAGTTCGAGGAACAGCTCGGCGGGCCGGCTCAGCGGCCGGTCGCGGCGCACCAGGCTGCCATAGGACTCGAGCTTGTGGCGCAGCGTGTAAGGCACGATGCGCAGCATTCCGTAGTGGTCGTTGAGCGCGCCCACGGTCTGCGGAATCACGCCCAGCATGTCCGAGCTGCGCACCAGATTGATGGTGGTGAGAATCGAGCCGGTCTCGATCAGCCCGCGCGGCAGCGGCGTGCAGTGCTCGCGAAACTCCTGCTCGATCAGCGCGCGCATCGGGCTGCCCGGCGGCTGCAGCACCCAGCCGTAGTGCTGCAGATCGGCGAAGCGCGCCTTGGGCAGGGCCAGCAGCGGGTGGTCGTTGCGCACGATGAAAGCCAGGCTTTCGTCGTCAATGGGCCGGAACACGCATTCGCCGGCCGATGCGGCGGCCATGCGCCCGACCACGACTTCGAGCACGCCTTCATGCAGCTGGGTCAGCAGCCGGTCGCTGGTGTCGACCGCGACTTCCATTTCGAGCAGCGGCAGCTGCTTCTTGAGGTCGAGCAGGGCGCGGGTCAGGCGCCCGGGTGAGGCCGCCATGATGCTGCCGACCACCAGCCGGCCCGCGCTGCCCTGGCGCAGCTCGCCCAGCTCGCGGTTGAGCGCTTCCATGCTGCCGCGCATCGCGCGGAAGTAGTCGAACACCCGGTCGCCCGCGGCATTGCGCTGCAATTGCCGGCCCACGCGCTCGAACAGCCGCTGGCCCAGCGCATCTTCGAGCTCGTGCAGCATCTTGGTCGCCGCGGGCTGGCTCAGGCCCAGCTGCGCGGCCGCGGCGCGCAGCGTCTGGCGTTCCTCTATGGCCAGCACCAGCGCGATCTGGCGCATGCGCAGGCGGTTGAGCAACTGCGGTGTGTTGTCGCGTTTGTCGATGGAACCCATGGCTGTCTCCTGATTTCCTCAGGTTATCAATCTATCAAAAACATTGAATATACGGCTATCAATACCTTGCCTACGATGCAGTCACCACTATAAAAATGGAGACAAAGATGCAAAGACGTCATCTGCTGACCGCCACCGCGGTCTGGGCTACCTGTCTGCTGCCCGCGGCCGCGCAGGCGCAGGATCCGGCGAACTGGCCGACACGGCCGGTGCGCATGCTGGTCGGCTCCGCGCCCGGCGGCGGCACCGATGCGATGGCGCGCGCCGTCGCCGACCGGCTCGCGCCCTTGCTCAAGCAGCCGGTGCTGGTCGAAAACCGCCCCGGCGTCTCCAACACCATGGCCGTCGACGTGACCGCCAAGTCCACGGACGGACACACCATGGTCATGGGCGTGGTCACGGCGCATGCGATCGCGCCCCACCTGCTCAAGCTGGGCTACGACAACAACAAGGACCTGGTGCCCGTGGCCTTCGTCGGCTCCGTGCCCAATGTGCTGGTCGTGGGCAATTCGGTGGCCGCGAACAGCGTCGCCGAACTCGTCGCCCTGGCCAAGAAGAATCCAGGCCAGATCAACTTCGCGAGCAGCGGCACGGGCAGCACCCAGCACATCGCGGCCGAAGTGTTCAAGGACGCGGCCGGCATCGCCATCACGCATGTGCCCTACAAGGGCAGCGCGGGCGCGCTGGTCGATCTGGTCAGCGGCCAGGTGCAGATGAGCTTCGACACCATGCCTTCGGTCATCGGCCAGATCAAGGCCGGCAAGCTGCGCGCGCTGGCCGTGACTTCGCCCCAGCGCAACCCGCAGCTGCCCCAGGTGCCGACCATGGCCGAAGCCGGTCTGCCCACGGTGGCGATCAGCGCCTGGTACGGCATCTACATGCCGGCCGCGACCCCCAAGGCCGTGCAGCAGAAAGTGCATGACGAAGTCAACAAGGTCATCGCCATGCCCGAGACCAAGACCCGGCTCGAGGCCGTGGGCGCCGAACTGCGGCCCATGACCCAGCCCGACTTCGGCAGCTTCCACCTCGCCGAGTACCAGCGCTTCGGCGAGATCATTCGCAAGAACAATATCAAACTGGACTGAGCCATGGCTACCGCACCCCTTCCCGTCGTTGCCCTGACCCTGGGCGACCCCGCCGGCATAGGCGCCGAACTGATCGCCCGCCTGCTGGCCAAACCCGAAGCCACGCAGCAGGCCAACCTGGTGCTGATCGGCGACCCCTGGCTCTGGGCCCAGGGCCAGCGCACAGCCGGCGTCGAGGTGGCGACGGCGCCGCTGGCCGCTCTGTCCGATGCGCGCGAGCGCGCCGACACGCGGCTGCCGGCCTTCGTGGCCGTGAACAGCATTGCCGCCGCCGACGTGCAGACCGGCCAGGTGGGCGCCGCGGGCGGGCGTTCGGTGCTGCAGGTGCTGGACCAGTGCATGGACGCGGCGCTGGCCGGCGCGATCGACGCGATCTGCTTTGCGCCACTCAACAAGCAGGCGATGAAGCTCGGCGGACTGCGCCACGAAGACGAGCTGCACCACTTCGCCGAATACCTGGGCGTGCAGGGCTACTTCTGCGAGTTCAACACGCTGGGCGACCTGTGGACTTCGCGCATTTCCTCGCATGTGCCGCTCAAGGATGTGGCCAGCTATCTCAGCGAAGAGCGCATCGCCCAGGCGGCCGAACTCCTCTACAACGCGCTGCGCGCCAGCGGCATTGCCCAGCCCAAGGTGGCGATCGCGGGCTTCAACCCGCACAACGGCGACGGCGGCACCTGCGGGCGCGAAGAGATCGACATCATCGCCCCCGCGGTGCGCGCGCTGCAGGCGCGCGACTGGCCCAGCGACGCGCCGTTCCACGGCCCGTTCCCGGCCGACACGATCTTTCTCAAGGCCCAGGCGGGCGAGTACCAGGCCATCGTCACGATGTACCACGACCAGGGCCAGATCGCGATCAAGTTGCTGGGCTTCTCGCGCGGCGTGACGGTGCAGGGCGGCCTGCCGATTCCCATCACCACGCCCGCGCATGGCACGGCCTACGACATCGCGGGCCAGGGCCGGGCGAGCGTAGAGGCGACCTGGCAGGCCTTGCTGATCGCCAGCCGCATGGGCTCGGCGCGCATGGCAACGCGGTCACTGGCCGCCGCCTGATTCCCCGGGCTGCGGCCCGCTTCACTCCATTTTTTCCAAGAGGTCTGTATGAAGATCAAGTCCGTGCGCGCCCGTGTTTTCCAATGGAAGGGCAAGACCGTTCCGCCCCAGGGCAACTTCTGCTCCAACGCCATGGATCTGGTGTACTCCAACACCGAGAGCATGAGCACCTTCCGCTTCCATTCGTGGACCGTGGTCGAGATCGAGACCGACGACGGCATCGTGGGCATAGGTAACGTGGCGCTGGCGCCGGCGATCGCCAAGGCCATCATCGACCAGTACCTCACGCCGCTGGTCGTGGGCCAGGACCCCTGGGACTACGAATACCTCTGGCAGCGCATGTACCGCGCCACGCACGCCTGGGGCCGCAAGGGCGTGACCATGGCCGCGATCTCGGCCGTCGATCTGGCGATCTGGGACATCCTGGGCAAGAGCGTCAACAAGCCGGTGTTCAAGCTGCTGGGCGGGCGCACCAAGGAAAAGATTCCCTGCTACTACTCCAAGCTCTACCGCGGCGACCTCAAGGAAATGCAGGACGAAGCGCAGAAGTTCATGGACCAGGGCTTCACCGCGTTCAAGATGCGCTTCGGCTACGGCCCGGCCCACCTGCAGCATGGCGTCAAGGAGAACCTCAAATCGGTCGAAGCCATTCGCGAAGTGATCGGCTACGACAACGACCTGATGCTCGAGTGCTACATGGGCTGGAACCTCGAGTACGCCAAGCGCATGCTGCCCAAGCTCGCGAAGTACGAGCCGCGCTGGCTGGAGGAACCGGTGATCGCCGACGACATCGACGGCTACGCCGAACTCAACGCGATGAACATCATTCCGATCTCGGGCGGCGAGCATGAGTTCAGCCTCTACGGCTTCAAGCAGTTGCTCGACAAGAAGGCCGTGAGCGTGGTGCAGTACGACACCAATCGCGTGGGCGGCATCACGGCCGCGCACAAGATCAACGCGCTGTGCGAAGCCTATTCGGTGCCGGTCATTCCGCACGCCGGCCAGATGCACAACTACCATCTGACGATGAGCACGCTGGCCTCGCCCATGGCCGAGTACTTCCCGATCTTCGACGTGGAAGTCGGCAACGAGCTGTTCTGGTACATCTTCGACGGCGAGCCCATCGCCGACAACGGCTTCCTGCAGCTGCGCGACGACGTTCCCGGCCTGGGCCTGACGCTCAAGACCGAGTACCTCGACCAGTTCGACATCATCGAGTAAGGAGCCCGCCATGCCCGGACTTTCCAACCCGCGCTACCGCGGCATCTTCCCGGTCGTGCCCACGACCTTCCATGAAGACGGCACGCTCGATCTGGCGAGCCAGAAGCGCTGCGTCGACTTCATGATCGACTCGGGCGTCGACGGCCTGTGCATACTGGCCAACTTCTCCGAGCAGTTCCTGCTGGCCGACGACGAGCGCGAAACGCTCACGCGCCTGGTGCTCGAACATGTGGCCGGCCGCGTGCCGGTGATCGTCACCACCACGCATACCAGCACCGCGGTCTGCGCGGCGCGCAGCCGGCGTGCGCAGGATATGGGCGCGGCGATGGTGATGGTCATGCCGCCGTACCACGGCGCAACGTTCCGCTTCAGCGACGCGCAGATTCACCGCTTCTTCGCGGGTGTGTCCGATGCGATCGACATTCCCATCATGATCCAGGACGCGCCCGCGGCGGGCACGGCCTTGCCGCCCGCGTTTTTGGCGCGCATGGCGCAGGAGATCGAGCAGGTCAGCTACTTCAAGATGGAGACCGCAGGCGCGGCGAGCAAGCTGCGCGAACTGATCGCGCTGGGCGGCGAAGCCATCGAAGGCCCATGGGACGGCGAGGAAGCCATCACGCTGCTCGCCGACCTCGAAGCCGGCGCGACGGGTTCCATGACCGGTGGCGGTTTCGCCGACGGCATTCGCCCCATCATCGAAGCCTTTCGCAACGGCGACAAGGACCTGGCGTTCAACGAATACCAGCGCTGGCTGCCGCTGATCAATCACGAGAACCGCCAGGCAGGCTTTCTCGCCGCCAAGGCGCTGATGCAGGCAGGCGGCGTGATCGCCTGCGACGCCCCGCGTTCGCCCTGGCCCGCGATGCATCCTGAAGTGCGGCGGCAGTTGCTGGATATCGCGCGGCGGCTGGATCCGTTGGTGTTGCGCTGGGGGAAATAAGGCGAGGCGATTTTTCGAGGGCAGGCCGTTCACCCTTCGACAGGCTCAGGGCGAACGGTAAAACCGTTCGGGCTGAGCTTGTCGAAGCCCTGGTATTCAAGCCCCTCAACGCCCAGCCCCAACCCCCGTGCGCTGCAACTGCTCATGCAGAATCCGCCGAATCTCGATGATCGCCAGCGGATGCTCCTGCACGCTGTGGCCCGACTCGATCACCAGTTCCGACGCCGCGCCCGGCAGGTGGGCGCTCGCGTAGGGCACGATACCGTCGCTCGAATCGGCCAGCGGCAGCGCGGGTTCGGCGTCGCCGATGATCGAGTGGTAGCGCAGCTGCGGCGCGAGCGGCAGGTTCGATGACAGGCGCACGAACGGGTCCGTATCGCTGAGGTTGTCGATGCTGTTGGGAATGCGCAGCAGGCCCTGCTTGCCCGGCCGCGGCTTGAGCTGGGCCAGTGCGCGCGTCACGTCGCCCACCTGCTCGAGCATGGAAAACGGCAGCGTGATCAGGTTCGCGGCCCAGCGTGCGAGACGGTGGTTTGCAAACGCCGTGCCGCGGTGCGGGGCAGCGATGAAGATCGCGTCGGTGATCGACGGCAGGGGCTCGAAGTTGAGCACCGGCGCCATGCGCCGCTGCAGCGCCGCCTGCTGCCCGGGCTGCAATTGGTAGTCTTCCAGCAGCCGGTCCCACACCTGCGTGCCCGCGGACGACACCAGCAGGCGCGCGAGCACGCCGCCCATGCTGTGGCCGATTACCGTGGTGTGCTGCGACGCCGCCGACAGGCCCTGGGGATCGAAGTGCGCGAACGTGGCCTGCAGCGCGTCGCGGATAGCGCGGTTGTTGAGCGCCAGCGGCGCATTGGTCGGGTAATAGACCTGCCAGATCTGGTAGTTCTGGCGCAGCGTCTCGTCGCCCAGCACTTCGTTGGCGACGTTGATCCAGGCTTCGGGGCTGCTCGCCAGGCCGTGCAGCATCAGCACCACGCGACGGCCCGGGTCGTAGGGCTGCATCAGATAGATCTGCGGACGATGCAAGCCGTTGTCCAGGCCCAGCAGCGAGCGCAGCGCCTGCACCGAGAAGCCCGAGCGCGCGAGCCACAGGCCGTAGCCCGAAGTGAAGTTCGCCGCCAGCGGCACCTGTTCGCCGGCGAGCAGCACCTTGCCGTAGCGGTAGGGGTCGTACATCTGCACGTGAATGGTGCGCGTCTTGAGCACTTCGGCCTGCGTCGTGCCTTCGAAGCGCAGCAGCGCCGTGAGCGCGGGATAGGGCGCTTCCTGGAACGGCTGCTCGGCGCTGCGCGCCGGCAAGGTGTCGAGTGGCTCATCGGCCGGGCGCGCGCTCAGCGGGTCGTCGGTGGGAAAGACCGCGACCAGCTCCGCGCCGAAGCCGTCGCGCCGGTAGATGTTGCGCAGGCCCGAGAACGTCAGCGACGAGGCCGGAATGAGTTCGCGCGGCATCTGCGCGTCCTGCGGCAACCAGATGCCGCTGAGGTTGGTGTGCAGCGTCCAGCCGTTCCAGGGCAGCACCGACGCATCGAGCGCCGTGAGATGGCGCTGCTGGCTGTGGTGGAACAGCCCGGTGATCGCCTGTTCGACGGCATGGTTGTAGTAGTCGCGCACCTGGGTCTGGCGGTCCTCGAACATGCGCTCGCTGGGCTTGCGCGATGAAAAGAACAGGTAGGCATAGGCGTGGCGCGCGGCTTCGAGCCAGGCATCGATTTCGTCGCTGCCGTGGCTGCCCGGCGCAGCGCGCTGGGCCTGCAGCGCGGCCTGGGTCCAGAGTTCGGCGAGCGTGGACAGGCGCTGGTCGTCGGTCAGTGCGGGCGTGCCCGCGATGTCGT
Source organism: Acidovorax sp. CCYZU-2555 (assembly GCF_018413525.1). Classification (GTDB taxonomy): domain Bacteria; phylum Pseudomonadota; class Gammaproteobacteria; order Burkholderiales; family Burkholderiaceae_C; genus Comamonas. The sequence continues at coordinate 26,010 of NZ_JAHCDD010000003.1, read as the reverse complement.
CACGGCACTGCGACGGCAGATCCTCGCAGCGCTTGCGCTCGAGGCCGATGACGCGCAGCGCTTCCTGCGTCGCGGCGCTGAGCGTGCCGGCCGTGAGGATGTCGGAGCGCCGCTGCGACAGATAGTCGGACGGCTGCAGCGAACTGACCTGCACGCCGGCGCAGCCCGCCAGCAGCGCGGCGGCGCACAGCGCAGAAACCAGGCGCCAGGCGCGCAGGGCGGTAAAGACCATGGAGAGTGAACCTCAGCGTGCCTGCACCGGCAGGCCCTGGCGGATGGCGGCGGAAAAATCGGCGTTGGGCCCCAGCTGGCGCGCCCGCGCGGTGATGCGTCCCTTTTCCTGCAGCTCCTGCAGCGAATAGCCCGCGGTCAGGCCGCCGACTTCCTGCACATAGGACGGCAGATAACCCGACAGCAGCAGCCGTGCGTCCAGCGGCAGGCCGGGAACGATGCGCTCCATCATTGAGTAGACGATGGTCGTGCAGTTGGCGGTCAGCGTCTGATAGAAGCGCGGCGTTTCGCGCAACGAGTCTGACTCGTCGAGGTATTGCTCGAACAGCGCGCGCATCGCGGGCTTGGACATGTGCACGCGGTAGAGATAGACATCTTCATCGCGCACGCGGGCGCGCACGCCCAGGATGTCGCGCTCGTCGGCGGCGACCAGCGCCAGCTCGTAGCGCTTGAAGAATCCGGCCAGCGCCGAATACTGCTCGCCGCGCTCCTTGCGCACTTCGACCGAGAACACCAGTTGGCGGCCGTCGTCGAAGCCGAACGACACCAGCGTGTGCGCAATCGCCGGGCCCATCCAGTACGACAAGGCCATGTCGACCGAGCGCAGGCTGTCGAGGTCGTAGCGCCGGGTTTCCCAGCGCGCGCTGAAGTCTTCATCGCTGCGCCAGTCGAAATTGCGCACGTTGTGCAGCAGCACCTGCGATCCGTGGCGTTCGGCGCGCAATGTGCGCGCCACATCGGCGGCCCAGGCACGATCATTCGACGGCGTGATGGCCGCCCACCACAGGCCCAGCACCAGGCAGCCCGCGGCCAGCAGCCCCCAGGCGCGCCAGGAACGTGGATCGGCGCTGGCCAGCAGGCACGAGGCGCCGACCCAGATCACCCACAGGCCCGCCAGCGCGGCGGCGGCAAACCGGCCGCCCGGCGCCTGGCTCCACAGCGCGAGCGCGCCGAATGCCGCGAGCCCGAGTCCCAGCAGCGCGCCGATGGCGCGCGCGCCGCCGGCCAACACACGCCCTGGAGGCGGTGCTTGTTTGGCATGGTCACGAGGCAGGGGCATGGGAGGACAGGGGCAAAAGAGGGATGGAACAGAAAACCGGCGCGCGTTGCGGCTGTGTCACAGCTGCAAGATCAATGCCCGGCGAAGTCGACCAGCGTGTAAAGCGACAGCCCGCCTTCGCGCAGGCGATCGGAGCCGCCGAGTTCGGGCAGATCGACGATGGCCGCGCCTTCGATCACCTGGGCGCCAAGTTTTTCCAGCAGCTTCTTGCCGGCCATCATGGTGCCGCCGGTGGCGATCAGGTCATCGATCAGCAGCACGCGGTCGCCGGGCTTGACGGCATCGGCATGCAGCTCGACGGTGGCGCTGCCGTATTCGAGTTCGTAGGTTTCCTCGACCGTGGTGAACGGCAGCTTGCCTTTCTTGCGGATGGGCACGAAACCGACATTGAGTTCATAGGCGACCACCGCGCCGAGAATGAAGCCGCGCGCGTCCAGGCCCGCGACCACATCGGGGCGCAGCGCCGGGTCCATGTAGCGGTGCACGAACGCATCGATCAGCACGCGAAAGACCTTGGGGTCCTGCAGCAGCGGCGTGATGTCGCGGAACTGCACGCCCGGCGCGGGCCAGTCGGGCACCGTGCGGATGTATTGCCGAAGGTAATCGTTGATGGTGGTGTGAAGCATGGCGAAAGTATTCTGTACAAGGCCGGGCGTGGCCCGGCGGCTGCAGGAGTTTAAACAGACCGCGCGCCGAGCGCCGGCGGCCGACCTGTCGTGACAAGCGGAATAAGGCCCAGGCCCTAAAATCCACGCATGAAATCTGCTGCAGCATCCACGCGTCCTTTCGACGGCCCCCAGGCCTTGCAACTCGCGCGTGACACCCTCGGTATCGAGGCCCAGGCCCTTCTCGCCCTGTCCGACCGCCTGTCGCCTGTGTTTGCCCAGGTCGTCGAGCGCGTGCTCGACATTCATGGCCGGGTGGTGGTCATGGGCATGGGCAAGAGCGGCCATGTGGGCCGCAAGATCGCCGCGACGCTGGCCTCCACCGGCACGCCGTCGTTCTTCGTGCACCCGGGTGAAGCCAGCCATGGCGATCTGGGCATGGTCACCGAAAACGACCTGGTGCTGGCGCTGTCGAACAGCGGCGAGAGCGACGAGATCGCGGCGCTGCTGCCCGCGCTGCGCCGCCAGGGCGTGCCTGTCGTCGGCATGACCGGCAACCCCGGCTCCACGCTGGCCCGCCATTCCGACTGGGTGCTCGACACCTATGTCGAACGCGAGGCCTGCCCGCTGAATCTGGCGCCCACGGCCAGCACCACGGCCCAGCTCGCGATGGGCGATGCGCTCGCGGTGGCGCTGCTCGACGCGCGCGGCTTCAAGGCCGAAGATTTCGCGCGCTCCCATCCCGGCGGCGCATTGGGTCGCAAGCTGCTGACCCACGTCGCGGACGTGATGCGTTCGGGCGCTGACGTGCCGCGCGTCACGGCCGATACCTCGTTTCTGCTGCTGATGCGTGAAATGAGCGCCAAGGGCCTGGGTGCTTCGGCCATCGTCGGCGAGCAGGGCGAACTGCGCGGCGTGTTCACCGACGGCGACCTGCGCCGGCGCATCGAGCAGGGCGCCGACCTGCTCAGCACCACGGCCGGTGAAGTCATGCACCGCCAACCCCATACCATCCAGGCCGATGCGCTCGCTGTCGATGCCGCGCGGCTCATGGAACAGCACGGCATCACGTCGGTGCTGGTGATCGAAGGCGCCGACCAGCTCGTCGGCGTGGTCCATATTCGCGATCTGATGCGCGCCAAGGTGATCTGATGTCCCATTCCGCTCTTGCCCCGGCGCTCGACTTCGCCCCCCAGTTGCTGCTCAAGGCCCAGGGGGTCAAGGTGGTGTTCTTCGACGTCGACGGCGTGCTGACCGACGGCGGCCTGTATTTCACCCAGGAAGGTGAAGTCATCAAGCGCTTCAACACGCTCGACGGCCATGGCGTGAAAATGCTGCAGAAAGTCGGCATCACGCCCGTGGTCATCACGGGCCGCGACTCGGCGCCGCTGCGCCTGCGGCTCAAGAATCTGGGCATAGAGCATGCGCGTTTCGGCACCGAAGACAAGAAGCCCGCGGCCGAAGAATTCCTGCAGACGCTGGGCCTGGACTGGAGCCAGGCCGCGGCCATGGGCGACGACTGGCCCGATCTGCCCGTCATGCGCCGTGCGGCCATCGCCTGCGCGCCCGTGAACGCCCATGCCGAAGCCCTGGCCGCTGCCCACTACGTGACCCAGCGCGCGGGCGGGCAGGGCGCGGCGCGCGAGTTCTGCGATCTGCTGCTGGTGGCATCGGGCCGGTACGCCAGCCTGCTTGAAAGCTACGCATGACGCGGCCCCCATGGCGTCGCGGCTGGGAAAGCTTCACGATCTATCTGCCCGTGATCCTGATGGGCCTGATGGCGCTGGCCAGCTGGTGGTTGGTGCGCAATGCGCCGTCGGCGCTGCCCTCCGTGGCGGCGCGTGCGCCGGTGCATGAGCCCGACTATTTCATGAAAGACTTCTCGGTGCAGAACTTCGACGCCGCGGGCCGCATGACGCGCCAGCTGCAGGGCCAGATGGCGCGCCATTACCCCGACACCGACACGCTGGAAATCGACGGCGTGCAAATCCATGCGAAGGCCCCGGACGGCCGTCAGACCCGGGCCACCGCGCTGCGCGGCCTGAGCAATGGCGACGGCTCCGAAGTCCAGCTGTTTGGCAATGCGCGCGTCACGCGCGAAGCCATGCAGTTGCCCGACGGCAAGCGCTCGCCCGAATTGCGTTTCGAAGGCGAGTTCCTGCATGCCTGGACCAATGAAGAGCGCGTTCTTTCGGACAAGCCCGTGGTGCTGTGGCGCGGCACGGACCGCTTCACGGCCGATCGCCTCGACTACGACCACCTGGAGCAGGTGATGCAACTGAACGGCCGGGTGCGCGGGGTCATGCAGCCCGCGCCTGCGGCCGCCGCGGGGCGCTGAACATGACCGCGCCCGCGCGCCCCCTGGCGTTCATCACCGGCGCGTCGAGCGGCATAGGCCAGGCGCTGGCGGCGCGCTTTTATGCCCAGGGCCATGACCTGGCCCTCGTGGCGCGCAACACCCAGGCGATCGGCGACTGGGCGGCGGGCGCGGGTCTGGACGCCGCACGCTACGCGGTCTACGCTGCCGATGTATCGGTGGCCGACAGCATCGTGGAGGCCGGCATGGCGTGTCTCGCGCGCCAGGGCCTGCCGCAGGTGGTGGTGGCCAACGCGGGCGTGAGCTGGGGCATAGATTCCGCCGAGCGCGAAGACCTGGACGTCATGGCGCAGCTGTTCGCGACCAACAACCTCGGCATGGCCGCGACCTTTCACCCGTTCATCCGCGCGATGCAGGCCCGGGGCTCGGGCACGCTGGTCGGCGTGGCCAGCGTGGCCGCGATCCGCGGCCTGCCCGGCCATGGCGCCTACTGCGCGAGCAAGGCCGCCGTGGTCAGCTATTGCGAGAGCCTGCGCGGCGAATTGCGCGCGCGCGGCGTGCGCGTGGTGACTTTGCTGCCCGGTTATGTCGCCACACCGCTCACGCGCGATAACCGCTATGGAATGCCGTTTCTGCTGACCGCCGATGATTTCGCCGAGCGCGCTTTCCGCGTGATCATGCGGCAAAGCAGTTATGCCGTCATTCCCTGGCAGATGGGTATCGTGGCCAAGCTGTTGCGCCTGTTGCCCAACGCGGTTTTTGACCGTTTGTTACAAGGTCGGCAAACCAAACATCGGCACAAAACAGCGGAGTAAGAGAATCTGGCGATTTTGTCTTACAGGTGTTGGCTGAGAGGCGCAGGCATTTTGACCGGCACTGGTGAATACCCGTAACCCAGCGCAACCTACATACTCCAGACGTAAAAAAAGGCTTCAAGTGAAGCCTTTTTGTTTTGCGCGGGGATTATTCGCCGTGGTTATTGCCGTAGCCACCACGTCCGCCACCACCGCCGCCGCCACGTGGACCCGAGCCGTATGGGCTGCGGAAACCGCCGTCGTTGCGACCGCCGGCATCACGGCCACCGCCGCCGTAGCCGCCGCCATCACGGCCGCCACCACCACCGCCATAACCGCCACCGCCGCCGCCGTAGCCACCACCGCCGTCACGACCGCCGCCGCCATAGCCGCCACCGCCTTCACGGCCGCCGCCATAACCACCGCCGCCACCGCCACCACCGTAGCCGCCACCGCCGCCGCCAAAGCCACCGCTGCGCGGTGGGCGTGGCTCCATCGGGCGCGCCTCGTTGACGACGATGCTGCGACCGCCGAGTGCTTGTCCGTTCATGCCCTGGATTGCTGCCTGCGCTTCAGAATCGCTGCCCATTTCCACGAACCCAAACCCCTTGGAGCGACCCGTGTCGCGCTCCATCATTACCTTGGCACTCGTCACTGAACCATACTGGCTGAATGCCTGCTCAAGGTCGTTGTCACGCACTCCATAAGGGAGATTGCCAACATACAGCTTGTTGCCCATTAAAGACTCCTCAAACTCCTCAAGTAACACAATTGCTGTGGTGCTCAACGTTGCCAGCGATCCATGAAAGAAAACCTGCGCACGCATTGCAAATCACCTGCACTGATATCGGGGACACCGATCACAAATTATGAGGGAAAAGAAATGCAAAAAAAAAGCCGGCGAAAGGAGTATTTGCATGAAAAAGACGAAAAAAAAGGGCCAAAGGCCCTTTTTTGACACTGGGTTATTGAAAACCCTGAGTCAGTGCTTAGTAACCGCCACGGCCGCCGCCGAAGCCGCCACCGCCGCCGCCGCTACGGCCACCGCCGAAACCGCCGCCGCCATTGCCGCCGCCGAAGCCGCCGCCGCCGCCGAAGCCGCCACCGCTACGGGGTGGGCGTGGTTCCATAGGACGGGCTTCGTTGACAACGAGGTCACGGCCGCCTTGGTTTTGGCCGTGCAGGCCTTGGATTGCTGCTTGTGCTTCAGCATCGTTGCTCATTTCGACAAAGCCGAAGCCCTTCGAACGGCCGGTGTCACGTTCCATCATGACCTTGGCGCTGTTGACATTGCCGAATTCGCTGAAAGCTTGCTCGAGGTCGCCGTCACGGAAAGAGTACGGCAGGTTGCCGACGTAAAGTTTGTTGCCCATGGAGGACTCCTGAAAAAACACTTGAAAACGCGATGGAGCCCTATGCAGTCAACTACCTGACAACTTTAGAGACCGAAACGCACCTGCCTACTACTCATTGCTTTGCGGAAAGGCTTGGACATTATGAGTCATATATACCCATGTAGATTGCTCTGGATTGAAATTTCGGTGCGGGAACAACACTTTTTGGGTCGGTATTTACCCGGAATCCAGCGGGAAACTGCCGATCTGACTAGAATCGCGGCTTGTCTTTGGGGAGTAGCCCGTTCGGTGTGCAATGCACCGAAGGCATGCATCAACAAACTTGGGTTCTCACAACCTATGGTGCATGCGGTTCAAGCAAGCCGTTTCGCGGATTGCTTGCTGGGCGAGACCATTGGCTGGGTGCCGATCCACATGGCCGGAGTCGGTGCGCAGTCAATGCGTTCGCGTCGTCCGGCCTGTTCATCAGAAAAACCCCCATGGAAGCCTTTTTTGTCTCCACCGCCATCGTTGCCATCGCCGAAATGGGCGACAAGACGCAACTGCTGGCGCTGGTCCTTGCCGCCCGTTTTCGCAAGCCCTGGCCCATCGTGCTGGGCATTCTTGCCGCCACGCTGGCCAACCACGCGCTGGCCGGCGCAGTAGGTGCCTGGGTCACGACTTTCATGGGTCCGCAGGTGCTGCGCTGGGTGCTGGGCGCGTGCTTCATCGCCATGGCCGTCTGGATGCTGATTCCCGACAAGCTCGACGAAGAGGACACTGCCACGGTCTCGCGCTGGGGCGTGTTCGGCACCACGCTGATCGCGTTCTTCCTTGCCGAAATGGGCGACAAGACGCAGATCGCCACCGTGGTGCTCGCGGCCAAGTACAACGCCTACCTGTGGGTGGTTGCTGGAACGACGCTGGGCATGATGCTCGCCAACGCGCCCGTGGTCTGGCTCGGCGAGCGCATCACGCGCCTGGTGCCGCTGCGCATCGTGCATCTGGTGTCGGCCGGCATTTTCCTGGTGCTGGGCCTGCTCGCATTGTGGGCCCCAGGCGTCGACGTTTTGGCATAATGGTTCTTTCACGCGCCGATTTGCCAATGCTTGCGGGCGCTTTATAAATCCAGCTAAAGACCCGTCCGACGACATCTCGACCCGGCCTCGTTTTTAGCGATGCCGGGTTTTTTCATGTCCTTCATCGCCACTCCTTTGTCCATGCATTTCGAGGATGCCCTGCCCCTGCAGGGCGGCGCCTCGATACATCACTACGACCTCGCCTACGAAACCTACGGCGAGCTCAACGCCGAGCGTTCGAACGCGGTGCTGGTGTGCCATGCCCTCAATGCCTCGCACCATGTGGCCGGCGTCTACGCCGACCAGCCCAAGAGCGAGGGCTGGTGGGACAACATGATCGGCCCGGGCAAGCCGGTCGACACCAACCGCTTCTTCGTGATCGGCGTCAACAACCTCGGCTCGTGCTTCGGCTCGACCGGGCCCATGCACGAGAACCCGGACACCGGCCGCGTCTACGGCGCCGATTTCCCCGTGGTCACGGTCGAGGACTGGGTCGATGCCCAGGCAAGGCTGCTCGACCGGCTGGGCATCACGCGGCTCGCGGCGGTGCTCGGCGGCAGCCTGGGCGGCATGCAGGCGCTGTGCTGGTCGCTGCGCCACCCCGAGCGCCTGGCGCACGCGGTGGTCGTGGCCAGCGCGCCCAACCTGAACGCCGAGAACATTGCGTTCAACGAAGTCGCGCGCCGCGCCATCGTCACCGACCCCGACTTCCACGGCGGCAACTTCTACGACCACGGTGTCGTGCCGCGCCGCGGCCTGCGCATCGCGCGCATGATCGGCCACATCACCTATCTCAGCGACGACGTGATGAACCAGAAGTTCGGTCGCCAGCTGCGCGACGGCCTGGAGCTGAAATACAGCACCCAGGACATCGAGTTCGAGATCGAAAGCTATCTGCGCTACCAGGGCGACAAGTTCAGCGACTATTTCGACGCCAACACCTATCTGCTGATCACGCGCGCGCTCGACTACTTCGACCCGGCGCGCGCCCATGCGGGCAACCTGACGCAGGCGCTGGCCGCGAGCCAGGCCAAGTATCTGCTGGTGAGCTTCACCACCGACTGGCGCTTCGCGCCCGCGCGCAGCCGCGAAATCGTCAAGTCGCTGCTCGAGAACCAGCGCCGCGTGAGCTACGCAGAGATCGACGCACCCCATGGTCACGATGCCTTCCTGCTCGATGACCCGCGCTACCTGGGCGTCATGCGCTCTTATTTCGAAAGCATCGCAAAGGAGATCGCATGACCGAAAAATCGACCATGGAGGCGATTGCCCGCCTCGTGCCCGAAGGCGCACGCGTGCTGGATCTGGGTTGCGGCGATGGCGGACTGCTGTCGTATCTGCAGCGCGAGCGCGGCTGCAGCGGCTACGGCGTGGAGCTCGATGACGCCAACGTGCTGGCCTGCGTGCGCCGCGGCGTCGACGTGCTGCAGCTCAATCTCGAAGACGGCCTGGCGATGTTCGGCGACAACAGCTTCGATGTGGTGCTGCAGATCGACACGCTGCAGCATCTGCGCAATGCCGAAATCATGCTGCGCGAAACCGCGCGCATAGGCCGCCTGGGCATCGTCGCCTTCCCCAACTTCGCACACTGGCCCAACCGCCTGTCGGTGCTGCGCGGGCGCATGCCGGTCACGCGCCGCCTGCCCTACCAGTGGTACGACACGCCCAATATCCGCGTCGGCACGTTCAAGGACTTCGAAGTGCTGGCGCACAAGAACCGGCTGCAGGTGCGCGACGCTTTTGGTCTGCAGGACGGCAACACCGTGCGCTTTCTGCCGAATCTGCGCGCCGGCACGGCCGTGTTCTGCCTGGAACACAGTTAACCGGTAGCATGGGCGCTGGCGGCAGGCGCAGGCATGGTGTCCGCGCGCGCTGACGAAAGGTGAACCATGGATTTGCTGCGGTCGTGCAAGAAAACGGTGATGGCCAGCGCGCTGGCGTGGACGGCGCTTGCGGCCAGCGCTCAGGCCCAGCCGGCGTCACCCGCGCCCGCCGCGAGCTGGCCGCCCCAGCCCGCGCTGATCGCCCACCGCGGCGCGTCGGCGCTGCGCCCCGAGCACACGCTCGCGGCGTATCAGAAAGCCATCGATGACGGCGCCGACCTGATCGAGGCCGATCTGGTCATCACGCGCGACGGCGTGCTGGTGTCGCGCCACGAGAACGCGATCGCCATTCTCAAGGCCGACGGCACGCTGCAGGAAGCGACCACCGACGTCTCTGCTCGCCCGGAATTCGCCGCGCGCCGCACGACCAAGACGATTGACGGCAAGGCCTTCACGGGCTGGTTTGTCGAAGACTTCACGCTCGCCGAACTCAAGACGCTGCGCGCGCGCGAGCGCATTCCGCTGCTGCGCCCGGCGAGCGCCGCTTACGACGGCCAGTTCGAAGTGCCCACGCTCGAGGAAATGATCGCGCTGGCGCGCACGCAGAGCGCACATACGGGGCGCACCATAGGCCTGTACATCGAGACCAAGCACCCGAGCTACTTCCAGTCCATCGGCCATCCGCTCGAAAAGCCGCTGCTCGACGTGCTCACGAAACATGGGCTCAACCGCGCGGATGCGCCAGTGTTCATCCAGTCGTTCGAAGTCGACAACCTGCGCGCGCTGCATGCGCAGACGCCGGTGCGGCTGGTGCAGTTGATGACGCCCAACGGCAGCCCGTTCGACCAGGCGCGCGAGGGCGTGCCGCGCACCACCTACGCGAAGATGGCCACGCCCGCGGGCCTGGCCGAGATCGCCACCTACGCCCAGGGCGTGGGGCCGAGCAAGACCATGGTGATTCCCGTGACCGATGGCGGCCATGGCCGGCCCACCTCGTTCGTGCACGACGCGCATGCCGCGGGCCTGCTGGTGCATGTCTGGACGCTGCGTCCCGAAAACGCTTTCCTGCCGGCCCAGCTCAAGAGCGCGCCGGCCGGCAACGGCGCGCTGCGCGGCAATGCGCGCGCCGATATGGACGCTTTCCTGCGCGCCGGCATCGATGGCGTGTTCACCGATGACCCGGCAATCGGCCGCGCCGCCATCGACGCCATGCAACGCAAGCCCTGAACCGCAGTCTGCAGGACAATAGAACATCGCCGCGGCCCTCCGTGGCACCGACGAAGGAGCTTTAGCCATGAATGCACGCATCCCCGCCACCGCCCTCGATCCGGCTCTCGCACTGGAGCGTGTCAGCGCCCAGTGGGACAGCGACATCGTCGGGCAGCTCACTGAATACATAGCGATTCCCGCCAAGTCGCCGATGTTCGCGCCCGACTGGGAGCAGCAGGGCTACCTCGACACCGTGCTGCGCAACGCCGCCACCTGGGTCGAGGCGCAGAAAGTCGCGGGCCTGACGCTCGAAATCGTGCGCCTGCCGGGCCGCACGCCGGTGCTGTTCTTCGAAGTCGCCGCGACCCAGTCGCAGGCGCAGAGCCAGGGCACGGTGCTGATGTACGGCCACCTCGACAAGCAACCCGAGTTCGAAGGCTGGCGCAAGGATCTGGGCCCATGGACGCCCAAGTACGAAGACGGCAAGCTCTACGGCCGCGGCGGCGCCGATGACGGCTATGCGGTCTACGCGAGCATTGCCGCGGTGCAGGAACTCAAGCGCCAGAACGTGGCGCATCCGCGCATCTGCGGGCTGATCGAAACCTGCGAGGAAAGCGGCTCGCGCGACCTGCTGCCCTATGTGGACGCACTGCGCCCGCGCCTGGGCGAAGTCGCGCTGGTGATCTGCCTCGACAGCGGCGCGGGCAACTACGACCAGCTGTGGCTCACGACCAGCCTGCGCGGCATGGCCACGGGCACGCTCAAGGTCGAGATCCTGACCGAAGGCATCCACTCGGGCGATGCCTCGGGCGCCGTGCCCTCATCGTTTCGCATCATGCGCCAGGTGCTCGACCGTCTTGAAGACAGCGCCACGGGCCGTCTGCTGCCCGCGAGCTTCCACTGCGAAGTGCCCGCCGACCGGCTGGCCCAGGCGCGCGCCACGGCGGCCATCCTGGGTGAAGAAGTCACCAAGCGCTTTCCCTGGGCGCATTACGACTGCGGCGGCGCGACGACGTTTGCGCTGCCGACCACGTCCGACCCGGTCGAGTCGCTGCTCAAGCGCACCTGGGAGCCCACGCTCAGCGTGACCGGCGCCGAAGGTTTCCCCACGCTGCAGAACGCGGGCAATGTGTTGCGCCCCTATACGGCGTTCAAGCTGAGCCTGCGCCTGCCGCCGCTGGTCGACTCAGCGTCCTGCGTGCAGGAAATGAAGGCCTTGCTCGAAGACAACGCGCCCTACAAGGCCAAGGTCACCTGGGAAGGCCTGAGCTCGGCCAGCGGCTGGAACGCGCCGGCCATGGACCCCTGGTTCGAACAGGCGCTGCAGAGCGCGAGCCAGGCGCATTTCGGCGCGGCCTGCGGCTATATCGGCCAGGGCGGCACGATTCCGCTGATGAACATGCTGAGCCAGGGCTTTCCCAAGGCGCAGATGATGGTCTGCGGCGTGCTGGGCCCCAAGAGCAATGCGCACGGCCCCAACGAGTTCCTGCATGTGCCGTATGCGAAGAAGATCACTGCCGCGGTGGCGCAGGTGATTGCGAGTTTACCAATCACCCCCTGAGCGACTTCGTCGCTTCCCCCTCTCAACCTTCGGTGGAGGGGGACGGCAGCCTCGCTGCGGGGCGGCCCTTGCTCGCTGCCCCCTTGCTGGGCTGCGCCAGTTCCAAAGGCTGCGCCCTCAATCCAAAGTCAACGTCGCCAGCGCCGCCAACGGCGCGGTCTCGGCGCGCAGCACGCGTGCGCCCAGGGTGACGGGGGCAAAGCCGTTGGCGCGGGCCAGCGCTTCTTCCTGGGGGCTCAGACCGCCTTCGGGGCCTGACAGGAAGACCACGGATTTCTGTTCGGGTGCATGCTGGGCTGCGGCCGCACGCAATGGCTGCGTGCCTTCGCCCAGCGACAGCAGCAACCGGGCCGGCGCATCCGCTGCGGGCGCGCTCGCGAGCCAGCCTGCAAGGTCGGTCGCGGGGTGGATCACGGGAACGCGGTTGCGCCCGCTTTGCTCGCTGGCGGCGACCGCGACGGCCTGCCAGTGCGCGCGCTTCTTGTCGCCGCGCTCGCCCTTGAGCTTGAGCACGCTGCGCTCGGCGAGCAGCGGCGTGATGCTGGTGGCGCCGAGTTCGGTGGCTTTTTCGACCAGCCAGTCCATGCGCTCGTTGGCCGTGATGCCGGCGAGCAGATGCACTTCGCGCGCGGTTTCGCGTTCCAGCGCGCGGTGCACGCCGACCTGCACCTGCACGTCGCTGCGGCCCATGCGCAGCACCGTGGCGTCGAATTCGCCGCCCGTGAACCCGTCGCCGGCCTGGCCTTCGAACAAGGTGATGCTGTCGCCGGGCTGCAGGCGCAGCACCTGCACATGGCGCGCGGCGCCGGCGGGCAGCTCAAGCGTGTCGCCGGTACGCAGCGGAATGGGGCAGTGGAAACGGGGCATGGGCGGGAAAAAATGAGGAAGCAGGTGAAAAGCGGGCGCCAACGCCCGCTTTTAATGTGTGGAACGGCAATAGCAGCAAGCAAATGCTGCCACTGGCTTACATCCTTCCGTAGGCATAGCCCTCTACGGCCTGGATGTTCTCGATCTCGTCGATGACCTTCAGCAGCGGCCCCAGCTGGCGATAACGGTCGGCCGTGGAGCGGATGTAATGGATGAAGCGCGGCGCGTCGGCCAGGTACTTGGGCTTGCCGTCGCGCAGCGTCAGGCGCGCGAAGATGCCGGCCACCTTGAAGTGGCGCTGCAGGCCCATCCACTCGACGGCGCGGTAGAACTCGCCGAAGTCGTCGCCCCAGCCCGAGGTGCTGGTCGCGCCCACGAGGCCGGCCTTGCGCGCCTTTTCCCAGTAGCGCACGCAGATGTCGATGATGAAATCTTCGTCCCAGCTGATGAACGCGTCGCGCAGCAGGCTCGCGAGGTCATAGGTGATGGGGCCGTAGACCGCGTCCTGGAAGTCGAGCACGCCCAGCGGGCCGCCCGCGCTTTGCGGCAGCATCAGGTTGCGTGTCATGAAGTCGCGGTGCACGTAGACGCTGGGCACGGCGAGGTTGTTCGCGACGATGGCGTCGAAGGCCTTCGACAGCGTTTCCTGCTGCTTGCCGACCAGCGTCACGCCCTTGTGCTTGGCCAGGTACCAGTCGGGGAACAGCGCCAGCTCGCGGCGCAGCAGGGCTTCGTCATAGACCGGCAGCACGCCGGGGCGCGAGGCCAGCTGCCAGGTCAGCAGCAGGTCGGTGGCCTGGCGGTACCAGGGCTCGGCGTCGCGCGGCGCGGCGGGGTCCAGGCGTTCGATCAGCGTCTGCGAACCCAGGTCGCTCAACAGCATGAAGCCCTGGGCCTGATCCCAGGCGAGAATGTCGGGCACCGTCAGGCCCGCGGCCGCGAGCAGCGCCTGGACTTTGACGAAAGGCGCGCAGTCTTCCTTGTCGGGCGGCGCGTCCATCACGATCAGGCTGGCGCCGCTGGCGCAGTCCAGCCGCAGGTAACGGCGGAAGCTCGCATCGGCCGAAGCCGGGCGCAGACTCTCGGGTTGGAGCTGATGCAAACTGACGAGGGGCGCGAGCCAGGCGGCGAAAGCGGCTTGGCGTTCGGCATTGGGCCATTCAACGCTGGCAATGGGGGAGATGGGATGGCTCATGGATAATCGGATTCTACAAACTCGCCTGCTTGCCCGCGTGCAGGCATTGGCCCCTCAGCTTTCCACCTTTTCGCCCACCGTGCCTCCTCGCCAGCAATCCATCGCCGTGCCCACATCCTGTCCGCTGCCCCGGCGGCAGCTGTCGTCTGGCCTGCCGGCCGTTCGTCCCCTGGTCTGGTGGATGGCACTGGCCTGGGCCGGTCTGCCTGCGTTGGCCCAGGCCCAGGCGCAGTCCGAATCCGCAGAGCCGCTGCCCGCGCCGGTGCTGCGCGCCACGCCCATGCTGCAGGAAAGAATCACCGAGGCCGCGCGGCCGCTGCAGCCGGTCTATGTGCGCGGCGACTCGATTGCGGGCCAGGCCGATGTGCGTGCCGTGATCGACGGCCATGCCGAACTGCGCCGCAGCGACACCATTGTCCGTGCCAACCGCATGGAATACACCGTGGCCGACGACCGGCTGCAGGCCGAAGGCCAGGTGCACATCAACCGCGCTGGCAATGTGTTCGACGGCAGCCGCCTCGACCTGGAAGTCGAAGCCTTTCGCGGCAACTTCACGGATGCCAACTACCGCTTCCTGGCCACGCAGGCGCATGGCGATGCGTCCGAAGTCGAGTTCCTGGACCGCGAACGCTCCATCGTGCGCAACGCCACCTACACCACCTGCCAGCGCGACAACGAGGCCAGCTGGGAGCCCGACTGGATGCTCAAGGCCGACTCCATCCATCTGGATCAGGGCGAGCAGGTCGGCTATGCGCGTGGCGCCAAGCTGCAGTTCAAGGGGGTCACGGTACTGCCGATTCCCGTGGTGAGCTTTCCGCTGTCGGACCAGCGCAAGTCGGGCCTGCTGCCGCTGACCATAGGCCTGGACAACGTCAGCGGCTTCGAATACACCCAGCCTTACTACTGGAACCTCGCGCCCAACCGCGACGCGACGCTGTCGAGCACGCTGATGACCAAGCGCGGCGTGAACGTCGGCGCGGAATTTCGCTACCTCGAGCCCACCTACCAAGGCAAAGTGCGGCTCGATTACATGCCCGGGGACCGCCTGCGCGACCGTGATCGCTGGGCCTACGGCCTGCAGCACCAGGGCCAGATTGCCTCGCCCTGGGGCGGGCTGGGGCTGAACATGAACCTCAACCGCGTGAGCGACAACAATTACTGGCGTGACTTCACGCGGCGCGACGTCGACCGGACGCTCAACTCGCGCCTGCTGTCCAGCGATGCCAGCCTGTACTGGGGCGGCCAGGATACGACGCTGATGCTGCGCACGCTCAAGTGGCAGACGCTGCAGGACGTGGCCTCGCCGATCATGCCGCCCTATGACCGCATGCCGCAGCTGCAATGGCGCTATACGCCGCTGAACCTGGGCGGCGGCCTGGACCTGACGGTCGAAGCCGACACCACGCGTTTCGAAGCCGATCCGCTGCTGACCCGCCAGACCAATGCCCAGCGCAGCTATCTGATGGCAGAAATCAGCCGCCCGGTTTTGTGGCCCGGCGCGTTCTTCACGCCCAAGCTCAAGCTGCACGCGACGCAATACCAGTTCGAAGACCCGCTGAGCAACGGCATGACATCGGCCGGGCGCACGCTGCCCACGGTGAGCCTCGACAGCGGCCTGGTGTTCGAGCGCGAAACGCAGCTTTTCGGCCGCAGCCTGTTGCAGACGCTGGAGCCGCGCGCCTTCTACACCTATACGCCGTACCGCGCCCAGAACATGCTGCCGGTGTACGACACCGCGCTCAACGATTTCAACCTGGCGACCATCTACAGCGACAACAGCTACAGCGGACATGACCGCCTCGCGGACAACAATCTGCTGACCCTGGGCCTGACCACGCGTTTCATCGATGCCGACACCGGCGCCGAGTCCGCGCGCTTCGGCGTGGCCCAGCGCGTGCGTTTTTCCGACCAGCGCGTGACGCTGCCCGGCGAAGTGCCCGCGACCGACCGCCTGTCCGACATCCTGTTCGGCGCCTCGATCAACTGGACGCAGCAGTGGGCGCTCGACGCGGCCATGCAATACAACCGCGAAACCGGCCACTCCGAGCGCACGACCGTGGGCGCGCGCTACAGCCCGGGCAATTACCGTACCATCAGCGCGGCCTACCGTCTGCAGCGCGGCACCAGCGAGCAGGTCGACGTGGGCTGGCAATGGCCTATCCGTAACCCTTGGGCCTCCGAGGACAAAGGTCGCAACGGCGGGCGCTGGTACTCTGTGGGCCGGTTGAATTACAGTCTGCAGGATCGCAAGCTCGTCGATACTGTCGTCGGCTTCGAATATGACAGCTGTTGCTGGGTCGGTCGGGTCGTTCTCGAGCGTCTGCAAAGCAGCGTGACCACCTCGAATACCCGGCTGCTGTTCCAGGTCGAGTTCGTCGGCTTCTCGCGTCTGAGCCTGGGCTCCAACCCCTTGCAGAGCTTGAAGGACAATATCCCTCGCTACCAGGCCTTGCGTCAAACCAGCACCACGCCCAGCCGCTTCAGCAATTACGATTAAACAAAGCACAGCTCCATGCGTCTTTCCTCCCTGACCCCTCGCACCTTTGCCATGGGCCTCGTGTGCCTGGCCACTTTTGCCGCCGTGGGCGTGCAGGCCCAGGGCCTGCGCCTGTCCGGCGGGCCGGCCGCCTCCCTGTCAAAGGCGCTGGACGGCAGTGCCCGCGCCGTGCCGGGCAACACCGGCGTGCGCTCGGCAGATTACATCGTGGCCGTGGTCAATTCCGAGCCGGTGACCAATACCGAAGTGCGCGACCGCATGGCGCGCGTGGCCCAGTCCATTGCGGGCCAGGGCGGGCAGCTGCCTCCCGAGAACGTGCTGGCGCGCGAAGTGCTCGAGCGGCTGATCCTCGAGAAGGCGCAGCTGCAAAGCGCGCGCGAGGGCGGCATCAAGGTCGACGACTATGCGGTCGACCAGGCCGCGCAGAACGTCGCCCGCCAGAACAGCCTGTCGCTCGAACAGATGATGTCGCGGCTCGCGGCCGATGGCATCAGTGCCAAGCGTTTTCGCGACGAATTGCGCAACCAGTTGCTGCTGCAGCGCCTGCGCGAGCGCGAAGTCGACGGCCGGGTGCGCGTGAGCGAACTCGATATCGACCAGTACCTCAAGGAACAGCGCACCAGCGGAGACACCTCCAACATGACGCTGAACCTGGGCCACGTGTTCATCTCCGTGCCCGAAAACGCGTCGCCCGCGGTTGTCGCCCAGCGCGAAGCGCGCGCGCGCGAAGCGCTCGAGAAGCTCAGCGCCGGCCAGGATTTCGCGGCCGTGGTGCGCGAATACTCGGATGCACCCGAGGCCAAGGAAGGCGGCGTGCTGGGCCTGCGTCCCGCGGACCGCTACCCCGAGCTGTTCACGCGCGCCGTCGCGTCGTCGCCCAAGAACACCGTGGTCGGCCCCGTGCGCTCCGGCGCGGGCTTTCACCTGCTCAAGGTGATCGACCGTTCGCAGCAGGGCATGGCCACCGTGGTCACACAGAACCATGCGCGCCACATCCTGCTGCGCCCTACGGAGCAGCTCAATGAAGGCCAGGCGGCCGAACGTCTGGCAGATTACCGCCGCCGCGTGCAGGCGGGCCAGGCGCGTTTCGAAGATCTGGCGCGCGAATATTCCCAGGACGGCAGCGCCAAGGAAGGCGGCGACCTCGGTTGGGCCGGTCCTGGCGCCTATGTGCCTGAATTCGAGGAAGTCCTGAACCAGCTCCAGCCGGGCGAAGTCAGCGCTCCGGTGGTGTCGCGGTTCGGCGTGCACCTGATCCAGCTGATCGAGCGCCGCCAGGCGACGCTGTCCGCGCGCGAGCAGCGCGACGCGCTGCGCAATGTCGTGCGCGAACAGAAGCTGGACAAGGCCTATGCCACCTGGATTCAGGAAGTCCGCGGTCGCGCCTACGTGGAATACCGCGATCCCCCGCAATAAGGTTTAGGTTTGAAACACATTCCCCGCAAACGCTTCGGTCAGAACTTTCTGACCGATGGCGGCATTATCGATGCCATTGTCGACGCGATCGACCCCAAAGCCGGCGACCCTATGGTCGAGATCGGTCCCGGCCTGATGGCCCTGACCCAGCCGCTGGTCGAGCGCCTGGGCCGCATCACCGTGATCGAACTGGACCGCGACCTGGCGTTTCGCCTGCGCCTGCACCAGCATCTCGATGTGATCGAGTCCGATGTGCTCAAGGTCGATTTCGCCGCCGTGGCGCAGCAGCTGCAGACGCAGAAGCTGCGCGTGGTGGGCAACCTGCCCTACAACATCTCCACGCCCATCCTGTTCCATCTGCTGGAGTATGTGGACCTGATCCAGGACCAGCATTTCATGCTGCAAAAGGAAGTCATAGACCGCATGGTGGGCAAGCCTTCGACGGCCGCCTATGGCCGTTTGTCGGTGCTGCTGCAATGGCGCTATGAAATGCAGGAAGTGCTGTTCGTGCCGCCCGAGAGTTTCGACCCGCCGCCCAAGGTCAATAGCGCCGTGGTGCGCATGGTGCCGCGTGCGGTGCCGGCGCCTGTCGATAAACGCCTGCTCGAGCAGATGGTGCAGGTGGCGTTCAGTCAGCGCCGCAAGCTGCTGCGCCATACGCTGGGCCGCTGGCTCGAAGAGAAGGCCTATGCGGGCGATTTCGACGTCAAGCGCCGCGCCGAGGAAGTGTCGGTGGACGAGTATGTGGCCCTGGCGGCCGAGGTGGGCGCCGCGTTGCCGGCTGAAGGCGACGGCAGCCGATAACGCACAAAAGCCCCGCGAGGGGCTTTTTCAATTCTGCAGCGCGTTATGCGCCGCCATGCGCGATCAGAGGAACGAGTAGAAGCAGCGGAACGCAATCTTGCGCTCGCCCCAGTAGTCGGCGGCATCGCGGAAGCTGTCGAGCAGTTGCTCGCGCACTTCCTTGTCGAACTTGGTCGTGGTCGGAATCTGGTCGAGCACCAGAATGAAGCCCGGTTGCGGCCCGGCCTTGTGCAGCGGGTCGGTCAGGCAGTCATAGAGTGCATCGAAATTCTTGCCGAAGTGGGCCGGAAAGATGAACTGGGTGGCGATCAGGTCCAGTATGTCCTGTTTGGTCTGGGCGTGGGCCAGGTTGGCGTACAGGAAATGGTTGCCCAGAACCCTCGCGGCATCCTGCAGGTCTTGCACGCGATAGGCGCGGATCGACTGCACGATGTTCTGGCGCACATTGCGCAATGGGAGGTCGGGGTTCTTACGAAGTGGCGTTTCCATCTCCGTGGTTCTTTCTTTGACTAGGCTGTCCACAGGGGTGGCAAACAGGCTCTCGCCCGATTGCGAAAAATAGGACTGGACGAAGGGGCCATCAAGGCACCCTTCGCGGCCAACGGCGGCGGGTGTCGGTTGCGGCTTCATTCGATGATGTAGTAAAAACTGGCGTAATGGTCGCGGGTGTAATAACAGGCATCGGGCGTCCGGGGCTCGCCGCCGCAGACAATGCGCCGTGCACCGCGGTCTTGCGAGCGCGGGGTGCTGACCGTGTATTCCCGGTAATAGCCGCGTTTGCGGCTGGGCAGGATGCGCTCGCGATTGCCAAAGACGCTGCCGTCCTTGGCATAGGGGAAAGGCCCGCCGGCGCGGATCAGCCCATGCGTCGCTCGCCCCTGAGGAGGCAAATCGGACAGCGCAATGGTGGACAGGTCAGGGGACGGCTCGGCACCGCGCGCTGAAGCCATCAGTGGCGCAACGGCACAGGCTGTCCCTAAAACGATCGCAAAACCGGTCTGCAAACAACGGGCGGCGACAGCCTTCAGCATCAAAAACACCTTTCAGAAACCCAGGTTATGCCTGAAATTTCGACCTGCTAGTGTGCCGCATCACCCCCCAAAAAGCAAGCGCCTGCCCAAAAATTGGGCAGGCGCTTACATGCGGGACAGGCCGTGTCGGGCCGGGCAGCGGGTTAACGCGCCGCGTTGGCGTCGGCCACCGTGAGGGCCGTCATGTTGACCAGACGGCGCACCGTGGCGCTTGGCGTGAGCACATGCACGGGCTGGGCTGCGCCGAGCAGAACCGGTCCGATGGCGATGCCGCCGCCCGCCGCGGTCTTGAGCAGGTTGTACGAAATGTTGGCCGCGTCGATGTTGGGCAGCACCAACAGGTTGGCATCGCCGACCAGCGTGCTGTGCGGCATCAGCTTGGCGCGGGCCTTGCCGTTGAGCGCCACGTCGCCGTGCATTTCGCCATCGACTTCAAGCCAGGGCGCCTGCACGCGCAGCAGTTCCAGCGTGGCGCGCATCTTCACCGCGCTGGGCTGGTCGCTGGAGCCGAAGTTCGAGTGGCTCAGCAGCGCGCACTTGGGCTTGATGCCGAAGCGCATCATTTCCTCGGCCGCCATGATGGTGATCTCGCACAGCTGCTCGGCCGTGGGGTCGTAGTTCACATGGGTGTCGACCAGGAACACCTGGCGGTCGGGCAGCAGCAGGCCGTTCATGCAGGCGAAAGTCTGCACGCCGGCACGCTTGCCCAGCACCTGATCGATGTAGTTCAGATGGTGCGTGACCTGGCCCCAGGTGCCGCAGATCATGCCGTCGACTTCGCCCTTGTGCAGCAGCATCGCGCCGATCAGCGACAGGCGGCGGCGCATTTCGATCTTGGCGATGGGCGCGGTGATGCCCTTGCGCTCGGTCATGCGGTGGTAGGTCTGCCAGAAGTCGCGGTAGCGGTGGTCGTCCTCGACGTTCACCACGTCGTAGTCGCGGCCCTGCTCCAGGCGCAGGCCGAATTTCACGATGCGCTGGGCGATGATTGCCGGGCGACCGATCAGCGTGGGACGCGCGACGCGCTCGTCGACCACGATCTGCGCGGCGCGCAGCACGCGCTCTTCCTCGCCTTCGGCATAGGCCACGCGCTTGCGCGTTGCATTCTTGGCCGCGGTGAAGATCGGCTTCATGGTCGTGCCCGAAGCGTAGACAAACGTCTGCAGGTGCTCGCGGTAGGCATCCATGTCCTGGATCGGACGCTGGGCCACGCCCGAGTCGGCCGCGGCCTGGGCCACGGCCGGCGCGATCTTCATCATCAGACGCGGATCGAACGGCTTGGGGATCAGGTACTCGGGGCCGAAGACCAGCGGCTCGCCCGCATAGGCCGCGGCCACTTCCTCGCTCTGCTCGGCCTGGGCCAGGTCGGCAATCGCATGCACGGCCGCGATTTCCATTTCCAGCGTGATGGTCGTCGCACCGCAATCGAGCGCGCCGCGGAAGATGTAGGGGAAGCACAGGACGTTGTTGACCTGGTTCGGGTAGTCGGTGCGTCCGGTCGCCATGATGACGTCATCACGCACGGACTTGACGTCTTCTGGCGTGATTTCCGGATTGGGGTTGGCCAGCGCAAAAATGACAGGACGCGCGGCCATGCCTGCGACCATCTCCGGCTTGAGCACCCCGCCGGCCGACAGGCCGAGGAACACATCGGCGCCGACGATCACTTCGGCCAGCTTGCGCATGTCGGTATCGCGTGCGAACAAAGCCTTGTCTTCGTCCATCAGTTCGACACGGCCGGTGTACACCACGCCGGCCAGATCGGTCACAAACACGTTCTCGCGGCGCAGGCCGACTTTGAGCAGCAGGTTCAGGCAGGCCAGGGCCGCGGCGCCGGCGCCCGAAGCCACGAGCTTCACTTCATCGATCTTCTTGTTGGCGACCTTGAGCGCATTGATCATGGCCGCGGCCACGGTGATGGCCGTGCCGTGCTGGTCGTCATGGAACACCGGAATCTTCAGGCGCTTGCGCAGTTCGCGTTCGACATAGAAGCACTCGGGCGCCTTGATGTCTTCAAGGTTGATCGCGCCGAACGTGGGTTCGAGCGCGGCGATCACTTCGACCAGCTTCTGCGGGTCTTTTTCGTCGATCTCGATGTCAAAGACGTCGACACCGGCGAACTTCTTGAACAGCACGCCCTTGCCTTCCATGACCGGCTTGGAAGCCAGCGCACCGATGTCGCCCAGGCCCAGCACGGCCGTGCCGTTGGAGATCACGCCGACCAGGTTGCCACGGCTGGTGTACTTGAACGCGGCGTTCGGGTCCTTGACGATTTCCTCGCAGGGAGCGGCCACGCCTGGCGAGTAGGCCAGCGCCAGATCATGCTGATTGGCCATGGGCTTGGTGGCCGCGATGGCCACTTTGCCGGGCTTGGGGAACTCGTGGTATTCCAGGGCTGCGCGGCGCAGCAAGGCACGTTTGTCGAGGGGGGTAGGGGGGACCGTATTGTCGGACATCAAGCGTCTCCAGCTCGAGGGTGAATCCAATCCGCAGCTCGGGCGATGGCAGGCCAGCGGATCGCTTTTATGTGAGTGGCCCAGACCATCGAGCCGCGGTTGCAGTACCTGTTGTACTGGCTGCGTGGCAATGCCGTTGCCCGACCTGCCCGGTTGTATGAGTCACTCCGTATCGGCCTCATTGTAGGCTCAGCGCTATCAAAAGCAGAACACGATCGGACGCAGCGACAAGGTCAAATGGCGACTGTCAGAAAGTCGACAGAGGGGGTGCACCAAGCTGGGGCAAAACGCGGGTCGGCACGCACGATTTCATGCGTTTTTCTACGCATCAAACAGCGTTATGCTTCACGCCGGTAATAACGCTAACCCGCATTAAGAGGAATTCATGTCGCTGCCCACTTCCCGCTTTTCTTACGCCTCCACTGCAACCCGTCGCGCGACCGTGCGCATGGTGCTGGGCGGTGCCGTGACCGCCGCCGCGATGATCGGCACCTGGGCACAGGCAGCGAGCCCCGCGGCCTATCCGACCAAGACCATCCGTCTGGTCGTGCCGTATTCGGCAGGCGGCTCGACGGACATCCTGGGCCGTCTGCTGGCGCAGAAGATGGGCGAGAACATGAATGCCACCGTGGTGGTCGAGAACAAGCCCGGTGCCAACGGTACGCTGGGCTGCGATCAGGTGGCCAAGGCGCCGGCCGACGGTTACACCATCGTGCTCGGCGACGTGGGCTGCATGGCCATGGCGCCAGGCCTCTACACCAAGCTGCCTTACGACCCGTTGAAGGATTTCACCGCCGTGAGCCTGGTGGCGCGCAGCCCGCTGGTGCTGACCGTGGGCGCGCAAAGCCCGTTCAAGTCGATGGCCGAACTCACGGCCGCGGCGCGCGCCCAGCCGGGCAAGCTCAACTACCCGTCGTCGGGCACGGGCGGCCCCAACCATCTGGGCGGCGAGCTGTATGCGATGCAGGCCAAGGTGAAGATCAGCCATATCCCATACAAGGGCAGCGCGCCTTCGGTGGTGTCGCTGGTCGCGGGTGAAACCGACTTCGGCTTCCTGACGGCCGTGACCATCGATTCCCAGCTCAAGGCCGGCAAGCTGCGCGCGCTGGCCGTGGCGCACAACGAGCGCCTGGCGTCGTTGCCCGACGTGCCGACCATGGACGAACAAGGCCTCAAGGGCTTCCAGGCCGACGCCTGGTTCCTGGCCGCCGTGCCTGCGGGCACGCCCCAGCCCATCGTCGATCGCCTGTATGCCGAGATCGCCAAGGCGCTGCCGGACCCCGTGGTCAAGGCCAAGCTCGATGCCATGGGCGTGCTGCCTTCGGCGTTCAAGCCCGCCGCATCGGCCGACTTCCTCAAGGTGGAAGTCGCCAAGTGGCGCGACGTGATCAAGAACGCCAACATCACGCTGGACTGAGTTCACGCGCGGCGAGCAGCGGATTTGTCCTGCAGACCGCGCCGTCGATTGGCGACATGATGGGAACTTGGCCGGCGCGCGGCGCATGACGCTGCGCGCCGGCCCTGTCCAATGGAGGAACCCGTGATGCGCTCTTATTCCTTTGCTTTCGCCGGCTGTGTGGCGGCGGCGGCCCTGGCCGGCTGCGGTCCGCAGCCCGGCGCCGACAGCCACCCCATGGCGCAGTTGCCGGTGTTCGACCAGCCGGCGCCGCGCGCGCCGCTGCTCGCCGATTCCAATCCCCAGCCCACGCCGCATTACCCGGTGCAGATTGCCGCAGCGCAGTCGCTGCCGGCGGCCGTGCCCGTGCCGCCGCGCGCGGTGATCACGCCCGCGGGCGCCAAGGAGGACAACCAGCCCGACGGCGGCTCCAGCCCGGCCGCGGGATATGCCAGCGGCATCACCGACGCCCGCGGCGACGGCGGCAAGCACGAACTCGACGGCAAGAAGTAAGTCAGTTCACGCGCGCCCAGGCCGCCAGGCGCTGCGTGGCCCAGGCGGCAAAGCCCGGTTCGGGCAAGCGCGCTGTGGTCTGCTGGCGCGCGTTCATTGCGCCGCTCCTAACGCGGGCGCCAGCGACTTGCGCGCCTGCGCGCGGTTCCAGGCCTTTTCGTGGAAGAAGTAGGCGACGGCCTGTACCGTGGGCTCGAGCAGGCTCAAGGTCAGCGAAGCCCAGAAATTGCGCGTCACCGCATAGGCCACGCAGGCCGCGACCACGATGTGTATCAGGTAATAGCTGCCGGTCTTCAACAGCGTGGGTTGATTGGCGTGGAACAGTTTGAGAAGACGGGTCATGCGGATTCCTTGGCGGTACATTGATTCAAATGATATTCATTCTCAACAACTTGGTCCAATTGATTGACTGAAATACCGTCATAGCCCCGCGGTATGGTCGCTGCGCCCGGGGCTGCGGGCGCGCAGCGCAACGCGGATAATCGCCGGTCTTGTCCCTCCCTTGAAAACCACTTTTGTGGCCTGTGAAGCGATGTCGCCTTTGAATGACGAACCGTCCTGCCATGTTCGGCCGCTGGAGCGCGCCGATCTCGCGGCCTTGATGCTGATACAGCGGGCTTGCTACGGCGACGACTACGCCGAAAGCGAAAGCGTCTTTGCGCGCCGCATCGCGAGCCCGGCCCATTGCTCGCTGGTGGTGGAACGCGGCGGCGCCGTGCTTGCCTATCTGGCCGCCTACTGGTCCGTTGCGGGCAAGGTCACGCCCCTGCACGGCGATTTCGAGGCCTGCGCCGCGCCCGAAGTGTTGTATCTGCACGATATGGCGGTTCATCCCGCGCATGCGGGCCAGCGCCTGGCCGACCGCCTGCTCGCGCCGCTGCGGTCGCTCGCGCGACAGCGCGGCATACGGCAGTCGGCGCTGGTGTCGGTACAGGGAACGCAGGATTATTGGCGCCGCCACGGTTATCTGCCGCAGGTACTGCGGGATCCGGCGCAATTGCAGCGGCTTGCGAGCTATGGCGAAGACGCGGTCTATATGCAGAGTGTGTTCGATCCGGATCACACATAGTCCGTACACGGCGAGTCTGGCGATAATGTCGGATATGCCTGATCGCTGGAAACCCAATGTCACCGTGTCCGCCATCATCGAAAGAGATGGGCGATTCCTATTGGTCGAAGAAGAGACGGCCGACGGGCTGAAGCTGAACGTGCCTGCCGGGCATCTCGACCCCGCGGAATCCCCCATCGATGCCTGCGCGCGCGAAGTGCTCGAAGAAACCGCCTTCAGCTTCACGCCCCAGGCGCTGGTGGGCATCTACATGAACCGCTTCACGCGCACGCGCACCGGAGCCGACATCACCTATGTGCGCTTTGCGTTCACCGGCGAGCTGGGAACCCACCATCCCGAGCGCCCGCTCGATGATGGCGTGCTGCGCACGGTCTGGATGACGCTGGCCGAGCTGGAGTCCAGCGCCGCGCGCCATCGCAGCCCGGTCGTGCTGCAGTCGGTGAAGGACTACCTCGCGGGCCAGCGCTTCGATCTGGCGATGTTGCACGTCGACGCCAGCGTCTATGAAGTGCCTGGCCCCACGAGCCGCAGCCCGTCCGGTCGCGGTCCCGATACCCGTTCGGGCGGCCGCCGCCCCGCGGGTCTGCTGCCTGCCGACCAGCTGCCCGACGATCCCAGCCTTTGAGCGCGCTGTAGGGGCGCCTCAGTCCGCGCCCAGCCCTATGGGGTTGGGCTGGCGTTTTTCGGTGTTGTGGCGCAGCAGCGCGGCGCTGCGGAACACGCCGTGCGCGAACTTGCCGTAGGGCAGCGTGG
>NZ_JAHCDD010000029.1 GCF_018413525.1 Acidovorax sp. CCYZU-2555 | reverse complement strand
GCCACGCGCATCATCGGCTCGGGCCCGTTCGTCGTCAGCGGAGAAGTGCTGGGCAAGGAAGTCAACCTGCAGGCGCGCGACAAATACAACTGGGGACCGGTCAAGCTGGCCCACCAGGGCCGCGCGCGGCTGGACGCGATCAAGATCATCGTCACGCCCGAAGACGGCGTGCGCATCGGCGCGCTGCTGTCGGGCCAGGCCGGGCTGATACGCCAGGTCCAGGCCTATGACGAAAAGCGCGTGAACGAAGGCAAGTTCCCGCTCTATGCGGCGTCCACGCGCGGCGTCAACGACAGCCTGGCGTTCCGCCCCGACAACGAACTGGTCGCCGACCTCAAGGTGCGCCAGGCCTTGCTGCATGCGACCAACTCCAAGGAAATCGTGCAGACGCTGTTCAGCGCCAACTACCCCCAGGCCAAGGGCGTGCTCGCCGCGGGCGCCGCGGGCTTTGTGGACCAGAGCGCCGAACTGGCGCACGACGCCGAGCGCGCACGGACGCTGCTCGACGCAGCCGGCTGGAAGCTCCAGGCCGATGGCATTCGTGCCAAGGACGGCCGGCCGCTGGCGCTGTCGACTTATGAGTCGCTGAACTATGTGCAGAACCGCGAAGTGCTGCAGCTCGTGGCCCAGCAATGGGCCAAGGTGGGCGTCAAGCTCAACGTGCTTTCGGGCGATCTGGGCAGCAAGACCATCGACAGCCTCGATCCCGAAAAGATCGCCCTGCTGCCGGCCATGGTCGGCCGCGCCGATCCCGACGTGATCAAGAGCAACTACTACCCGACCAACCGCAATCTGCTGCTGCAAAAGGGCGGCATCAGCCAGAAGGTCAAGTCGTTTGAAGACCGCAAGCTCAACGGCCTGTTCGAGGCGATTGCGGCCGAGCCCGACTCCGCACGCCGGCTCGAACTCACGGGCCAGGTGCAGCGCTATCTGCTGGAGCAGGCCTATGTGATTCCCATGTTCGAGGAACCGCAGATCTATGCGGGCGCGCCCTGGCTGCATGGCGTGGACTTCGAGGCCGTGGGCCGCCCCAGCCTCTACGCCGCGTGGATCGCGCCCCACTGACCGGACGCGGCATTCTTTGCAAGGCCAACCACCATGTCCCGCTATCTGACGAGTCGCATCGCCCAGGCCCTGCTGGTGCTCTGGGCGGCGTTCACCGCCTCCTTCGTGCTGCTGCAGTTCCTGCCCGGCGATGCGGTGCTGATCAAGTTCCTCAACCCCGAGCTGGGACTGAGCCCCGAGCAGCTGGCCGAAATCCGGCTGGCCTATGGCGCCGACGCGCCTGTCTGGCAGCAGTACGGCCACAGCCTGCTGAACTTCCTGCGCGGTGACTTCGGTTACTCCATGCAGGCTGGCGTGTCGGTGGGCCACAGCCTCGCGACCAGCCTGCCGCCCACGCTCAAGCTCGCGGCTTCGGGCTTCACGGCCGCGCTGCTGCTGGCCGTGGCGCTGTCCTTTCTGTCGAGCCAGTTGGGCTTTGGCTGGCTGCGCTCGGCGCTGCAGTCGCTGCCTTCGCTGTTTGTCTCGGTGCCGGTTTTCTGGCTGGGCATCATGCTGATCCAGGTGTTCTCGTTTCGCCTGGGCTGGGTGCCGGTGATCAACCCCGGCCCCTGGGAAGGCATGGTGCTGCCTACGCTCACGCTGGCCGTGCCCATTTCCGCGCCGCTGGCGCAGATCCTGATTCGCAACATCGACGCCGTGCTGGCCCAGCCTTTCGTCGCCGTGGCCCGGGCCAAGGGCGCGAGCCGCACCTGGGTGCTGTGGCGCCATGTGGCGCGCAATGCGTTGCTGCCCACGCTGACCATGGCCGGCATCCTGTTCGGCGAGCTGCTGGCCGGCGCCGTGGTCACCGAAGCGGTGTTCGGCCTCAACGGCCTGGGCAGCCTGACCCAGCAGGCCGTGGCCAACCAGGACACCGCCGTGCTGCAGGCCATCGTGGTGATTTCCGCGACGTCCTTTGTCTTGATCAATCTGCTTGTGGACCTGCTCTATCCAGTGCTGGACCCACGGCTGCGCACCCGTCTGGAGGGCTGAAGCCATGAGCGCAATTCCATCTGTTCCCCCTTCCCTGCCCGCGCCAGCGCTGTCGGCGCTGAGCACGCGCGTGCGCTCCGCCTGGCGGCGCGCGCGCGGCGGCCCGCTGAGCCTGTGGCTGGCCTGGCTGGTGATCGCCACGGTGACGCTGTTCGCGCTGGCGCCGGGCCTGCTGACCCATTACAGCCCGGTGCAAGGCATTGCGGGCCAGCAGCTGCAGGCCCCGGGCGCCGCGCACTGGCTGGGCACCGACGCGCTGGGCCGCGATGTCTACACGCGTGTGGTCTATGGCGCCGTGCATTCGCTGTCGGGCGCGTTTGTCGCCGTCGCCATGGGCCTGGTGCTGGGCACGCTGCTGGGACTGGTCGCGGGAGCCAGCGGCGGTCTGGTCGACGACGCCATCATGCGCCTGGTCGATGTGCTGCTGTCGGTGCCCGCGCTGCTGCTGTCGCTGGCCATCATCATCATTCTGGGCTTCGGCACCATCAATGCGGCGATTGCCGTGGGTGTCGCATCGATCGCGAGCTTTGCGCGCCTGCTGCGTTCCGAGGTGGTGCGCGTGCGCCGCTCCGAGTATGTGGAAGCGGCCTTCGGCAGCGGCGGACGCTTCTGGCCCGTGCTGTGGCGCCATGTGCTGCCCAACTCGCTGACGTCGGTGATCGCGCTCGCGGCGCTGCAGTTCGGCTCGGCCATCCTGGCCATCTCCACGCTGGGCTTTCTGGGCTATGGCGCGCCGCCGCCGACACCGGAATGGGGCCTGCTGATCGCCGAAGGCCGCAACTACATTTCCACCGCCTGGTGGCTGACCACCGTTCCCGGTCTGGTCGTGGTGCTGGTGGTCCTGTCCGCCAACCGCATCAGCGCCGGACTGCACAAGGCCAACGCATGAACCGCCTGCAACAAATCCTGCGCCGCATCCGGCCCGCAGTCGCGCTGGCCGCCGCGCCCATGGAAACACCGTCGTCCGGCAACGTGCCCGTGCTGTCGCTCAGCGACGTGGTCATCGCCTATCAAGAGGGCCAGCAGCCCGCCCAGAACGTGGTCCATGGCGTGAGCTTCGATGTGCTGCCCGGCGAAGTCGTTGCGCTGGTGGGCGAGTCGGGCTCGGGCAAGACCACGACCGCCCAGGCGGTGATAGGCCTGCTCGCCGAGAACGGCCGCCTGGTCTCTGGGCGCATACAGCTCAATGGCCGCGACATCACGCGCTGGAACCCGCGCCAGATGGACGGCATACGCGGCGCGGTGATCAGCCTCATTCCCCAGGACCCGACCAGCTCGCTCAATCCTGTGCAGACCGTGGGCCAGCAGGTGGCCGAGATACTGCGGCTGCACGATGGCGCGCGCGGCGCGGCGGCGCGGCGTGCGCGCCAGGCCAGGGTGATCGAACTGCTGGGCCATGTGGGCCTGTCGCAGCCCGAACTGCGCGCGCGCCAGTATCCGCATGAGCTGTCGGGCGGCATGAAGCAGCGCGTGCTGATCGCGATCGCCATCGCGCTCAAGCCCGCGCTGATCATTGCCGACGAGCCGACCAGCGCGCTCGACGTCACGGTGCAAAAGCGCATTCTCGACCTGATCGACGAGCTGCGCCGCGAGTCGGGCACGGCCGTGCTGCTGGTCACGCACGACCTGGGTGTGGCCGCCGACCGCGCCAACCGCCTGGTCGTGCTGCAGGGCGGGCGCATACAGGAACAAGGCCTGACCCAGGACGTGCTGCGCAGCCCCAGCAGCGCGTACACGCGCAAGCTGCTGGCCGACGCGCCCTCGCTGGCCCAGGGCCGGCAGCGCCCGGCCGCCGAACGCAGCGCGCAGAACGCGCAGCCCGCCGTGGTCGTGGAAGATCTGGTCCACCAGTTCGATCTGCCCGGGCGCAGCGCGCCGTTCGTTGCCGTGGACCAGGTCTCGTTCAGCGTGGCGCGCGGCACCACGCATGCCATCGTCGGCGAGTCGGGCTCGGGCAAGACCACGACCGCGCGCGATGTCGTGGGCTTTCGCCAGCCGACATCGGGCCGCATCCTGATCGAAGGCCAGGACTTCACCGCGCTGCGCGGCGAAGCGCTGCGCCTGGCGCGCCGGCGCATACAGCTGGTGCACCAGAACCCGTTCTCGTCGCTCGATCCGCGCCAGACCATCTTCGAGATCATCGAGGAGCCGCTGCGCAACTACGAGCGCCTGCCGCGCGCCCAGCGCGAGGCGCGCGTGCGCGAGATGCTCGAGCGCGTGGGCCTGGCGCCCGCGCTGCTGGCACGCCGCCCGCGTGCGCTGTCGGGCGGCCAGCGCCAGCGCGTGGCCATTGCACGCGCGCTGGTGCTCCAGCCCCAGGTCGTGGTGTTCGACGAAGCGGTCTCGGCGCTGGACGTGACCGTGCAGGCGCAGATCCTCGCGCTGCTGGAGCGCCTGCAGCGCGAGCTGGGCCTGACCTATCTGTTCATTTCCCATGACCTGGCCGTGGTGCGGCAGATTGCCGACACCGTGAGCGTGCTGCACAACGGCCGCCAGGTCGACAGCGGCGCCATCGAGGACGTGTTCCAGCGCCCTGGCAGCGACTACACGCGCGAGCTGATCGCCGCCATTCCCGGCCAAAAGCATTGGCCTGCTTCTTCCCCCATTTCCCATGACGCATCCGCAGACTTCCACCCCTACGCACACCGCACCGCAGCACAAGCGCCTGGGCTTTTTCAGCAGGCTGCTTGACGAGGCCAGCGCCGCCGAGCGCTACCAGCTGGTCGCCGCGCAGATCCGCCATGCCGAAGCCCATGGCTTCGATTCGGCCTGGGTCGCCCAGCACCATTTCCATGAACACGAAGGCGGCCTGCCCGCGCCGCTGGTGTTTCTCGCCTATCTCGCGGCACAGACCCAGCGCATTCGTCTGGGCACGGGCATCATCACCTTGCCGCTGGAAAACGCGCTGCGCGTGGCCGAAGACGCGGCCGTGCTCGACCTGCTGGCCAACGGCCGGCTCGAAGTCGGCGTGGGCACGGGCGGCACGCCTGCATCGTTCAGCGCGTTTGGCCTCGACAGCGAACAGCGCCGCGAAATCTTCGCGGGCCAGCTCGCCACGCTGCGGCGCGCCTGGGCCGGTGCGCCGCTCGCGGGCGGCGACCGCATCTACCCCGCCGCAGAGCAGTTGCTGGGCCGTCTGTGGCAGGCCACGTTCTCGGCCGGCGGCGCGGCCCTGGCCGGCGCGGCCGGCGACGGCCTGATGCTGTCGCGCACCCAGCCGCGCAGCGCCGAGGCCCCGCAGGCCACGCTGGCCCAGATCCAGCACCCCATCATCGACTCCTATCTCGCGGCCCTGCCCGCGGGCCGGGCGCCGCGCATCGTCGCCTCGCGCAGCCTGTTTGTCGCCGACGACCGCGCCGAGGCGCTGCGCCTGGCCGAGGTGGGCCTGCGCCGCAGCATCGCGCGCTCCGCCACCTTGGGCAAATCACTGGTTCCCGCCGATGCGCCGCTGGCGCAGATCATCGCCGCCTATGACGTGCATGTGGGCACGGTCGCCGATGTCGTCGCCTCGCTGCGCGCCGACACCACGCTGGAGCGCGTGAGCGACATCGTGTTCCAGGTGCACTCCATCGACCCTCCGCAGGCGCAGATCCTGCGCTCCATCGAACTGATCGCCACCGAAGTCGCTCCGGCCCTGGGCTGGCGCGCTGCCGTCTCGACCCCCACGACCACCGATTCACCCCTGGAAGCCTTTGCATGACCGCACCAAGCCACACCCTCCCCGACCAGCCAGCCCTGCCCGATGTGATCGACCAGCTGCTGGCCATTCTTCCCGGCGACCCGCTGGACCGGATTCGCGCCCAGCGCCCGCAGGCGCGCACCCAGGCCCAGCAAAGCTATCTGTCGCTGTTCCACCCCGCCGCGCCCGTGGTCGGCCAGGTCACGGCGCTCGAACGCCATGCGCTGGCCTGGTGGGTCGCCACGCTGCACACCGCACCGGATGTGGCCGGCTTCTACGCCCAGGGCCTGCAGGCCGCGGGCGCCGAGCAGCCCCTGCTGCGCGCGCTGGAGAAGGCCGCAGACACGGCGCGCGGGCAAGGCCCTTATGGCCACTATCCCGCAGGACCGCTGAGCGTGGAAAACCTCGATGGCCCCGCGTACGCGCTGGACAGCAGCCTGCGCGCCCAGCTGGGCAACAAGCTCGCGGCCGCCTTCGAGCAAGCCCATCTGCTGGTCTTCCATCCGCGCGATGCCAGCCCCGCGGGCCTGCAAGCCCTGCTCGACGCGGGCTGGGACAACACCGACATCGTGATCCTGTCCCAACTGGTCGCCTTCCTGAGCTTCCAGATCCGCGTGGTGCTCGGCCTGCGCACGTTGCAAGCCCATCTCGCCACCGTCTCCCCCCGCCTGGAAACCGCATGACCTATCCCGAAAACGCGCTCATTGCCCACCCCGACAACCAAGAGCCGCTGGAGTTCACCCAGGCCCAGCTCGAATGGCTGCCCTGGATCGCGCCCTTGCCAGAAGAAGACTTCAGCCCGCGCCACCAGGCCGGCCTGGTCGATGCCTCGCGCATCAAGTCGCCCTACTTCCGCCTGCTGGCGCGCGATCCCGACACGCTGGCCGCGCGCACCAAGACCGACAAGGACATCTTCTACAACCCCGAAGCCGGACTGCCGCGCGCCGAGCGCGAGCTGGCCGCGGCCGCGACCTCGCGCCATAACGGCTGCATCTACTGCGCTTCGGTCCATGCGCGCTTTGCAAGCCATTTCTCCAAGCGCAGCGACGACGTGCAGCGCCTGCTGGACCAGGGCACCGAGGCCGATCTGGGCGATGAACGCTGGAACGCGGTCGTGGAAGCCAGCGTCGCCCTGAGCAACACGCCTTCGACGTTCGACCAAAGCCATGTGCTGCGCCTGCGCGCCGCGGGCCTGGACGACGCGGCCATCTCCGACGCCATCCATGGCGCGGCCTTCTTCAACTGGGCCAACCGGCTGATGCTTTCGCTGGGCGAACCCACACCCGCCGGCTGAGCCGCATCGATCAGAGGCCGGCCTGGCGCTGGTACTCGATCAACGCGCCATGGGTCAGTTCCCCAGGCAGTTCAGTCGCACGGCCCCAGGGCAGCGCCTCGGCGCCCAGGCGGCCGCGCAGCGCAAAGCCCAGCACGCCCTGACCGCGCTGGCGCAACACCGCCGACAAGGACTGGGCCGCCGCGGCGCGGCTGCCCTGGTCGGGCTCGAGCAGGACCAGGCTGGTGCCGCCCTGCGCCACGCCATGTTCGCTCGCATGCGCGGGCAGGCCCAGGCTCGCCAACCGCAGGCCCGTGCCCGCAAGATTGAGCGGCGCGGTCTGCAGCGCATCCTCACCCAGCAAGGCCTGGTAGCCGGCCAGCGTGGTTTCCAGACTATCGACCACCAGCGTCACGCTGGCCACGCCGCTCACGCCATTGGCATGCGCGCGCACCGCGCCGTGCTGCACGCGCAGTTGGCGCGGCGTGATGTCGCCGCACAGAAAAGGCAGATCGGGCGTTGCGGCTCTCGCGGTCTGCCACTGGAGCAATTCGCCGTCGGGCCGCGCACGGCCGCCATCGAGCGGGCCTTCGAGCAGCAGCCCGCCAGCGCCGGCGCGCTCGACCACGGCCTTGACATCGCCGGGGTGCAGCGCGAAATCGACCAGGCCTTCGCCATGGGCTTGCAGCCACTGCCACCAGCGGTCTTCGGCCAGGCCCTGGGCATGCCAGGCGATCAGCTCCAGATAGCTGCCGTCTTCGAACACCACCAGCGCGTTGTGCGTGGGCCGGCCCGGATGCCGACCGCCCTCGATGACATGAAAGCCCAGCGCGCTGTAGTCGGCAATGGTGCGCGGCAGATCGGAAACGGCAATCACCAAGTGGTCCAGGGAAAGTGTCATGTGCGCAATCTTGAATAGACGAAGTGAATGGGAAACCCCTCAGTCTGGGCCTGGCACGGGCTGCTTGGCAATCCGGTTTTTCTCATGTGCAAGTTGGTCGGGTGCATATCGGAAATCGCACATCCGCGGCACCATATGCAGATGATCTCCGCGATCCTTGTCTGCCTGGTCGTCGGCATCAGCGACGGCGACTCCATGACCGTGCGCTGCGCGGCGGCCGCCCCGCAGCGCCAGGTGCGCATTCATGCGATCGACGCGCCCGAGCGCTACCAGTCGTTCAGCGACGCAGCGCGCAGCAGCCTGGCCGCGCTGTGCCTCGACACCCGCGCCAGGATCCGGCCAATGGACACCGACGACTATGCGCGCACCGTTGCCGAAGTCGAATGCCGCGGCGAGGATGTGGCCGCGCACCAGGTGAGCGCGGGCATGGCCTGGGTCTATGAGCGTTATGCCGAGATGCGGCCCGACCTGCGCGCGCTGCAGGCGCAGGCGCGTTCCGCGCGCCGCGGGCTATGGGCCGATGCGCACCCGGTTGCGCCCTGGGAATGGCGACGCCGCTGAGGCGCAGCGCTGTCAATAACAGGCTTCGAATTCCTCTTCGGTCTGGCGATCGAGATCGCGCAGCCAAAGCACGCCTGCGCGCTTGGTGAATCTGAAATGCCGCTTGACCAGTTCATTGGTCAGAAAGCATTCGCTGCGCACTTCCACACCGTCCTTCACCACGACGATGGGCTCGGTGGCGCGGCACACCATGGCATCCAGGCTGTTGTCCTGCTGGGGATTCATGTACCCATAGCGAAAAAACCGCGACTGCACCACCAGGTAGGCGGGCGTGGCCTGGCCCGCACGCTCCTGCCGAAGACAGGCTTCCGACGAGCGATTGGCCAGATAACTGCCGATGAACTCATCGGGAATCAGATAGTCAGGCGCGGCGCTCGCACTGCCGAAAGCGAGCCAGGCCATGCAGGTGATGACATGTCTGCGCATACATCCCCTCCCTCAAAGTGATCAGAGGTTGAAAGTATAATAGCCATAGACTATTAACACAATTATCCGATACCCCAAGAAAATAGAGTGACGAACGACACCATCAGAGCGGCGCCCGGTCGCCCGAAGCGATGCGCCGGATCGCCTCCAGTGCAGCCTCGCGCGTGGGCCAGGTTTCGCCGTTGAGCAGGATGTTGTGCTCATCGACGACGAAACTGGCGCAATACCAGACGCCATTCGCTTGGCGCAGCGTGGCGCTGTAGCTGCTGCCGTCGTTCTCGCCAAAGACGTTTTCCTCAGGTACTTCGGGCTGCATGCAAATCTCCTTGTACATATCTGGAAGCCCATTGTGCGGTGCCCGGCGCGCCGGGGCAACCGGGAGGGTGTGGACCGCGCCCGCAGCGCACCTGTTGGCGACATGCAACATTCATTACAGCGTCATAAGCATATATTCACGCAGGACGGGTCCTACGCAAAAAGCTGGCACAGCTCTTGCTATATTCACGTTTCCTAACCTTTTATTACAGGAGTCCCTATGAAGAAGTCTCTGCTCGCCCTGGTTGCAGCCCTTGCATGCGCTGGCGCGGCACATGCCCAAAGCACGGTGCAAATCTCTGGTCTGGTCGATGTCTACGCTGGCTCCATGCGCCAGTCCGGCAGCGTCGGGCGCACCAGCACCGTGGGTTCGGGCGGCATGACGACCTCGTGGATTGGCTTCTCGGGCAAGGAAGATCTGGGCGGCGGTCTCAAGGCCGAGTTCGTGCTGAACTCCTTCTTGCGCGCCGACGTCGGCAATCTGGGCCGCTACGATGGCGACCCGGCTTTCTCGCGTGACGCCAACGTCGCACTGACCGGCGGCTTCGGCGGCCTGCGCCTGGGCCGCTCGAAGGCGCCCAACTTCCTGCCGACCATCCTGGCCAACCCCTACGGCGACTCCTTCACCGTGTCGCCCCTGGTGCTGCACGCCAACATGGCCAGCCTGCCCGCCTGGGGCTTTGGCAACCTGACCACGCCCGCCGACACCGGCTGGAGCAACCAGGTCACCTACTCCACGCCAAGCTTCGGCGGTCTGAGCGCCAACCTGCACTACCAGTTCGGCGAACAAGCCGGTGACTCGGGCAAGGGCAATGTCGGCGTCAACGTGATGTACTTCGGCGGCCCGCTGACGCTGCTGGGCTTCTACGAGCACGTGAAGATCAACAACCCCGTGGCCCTCACGCCTTTGGCCAACACCAAGACCGACTGGATGCTGGGCGGCACATACGACTTCAGCGTCGTCAAGGCCTATGCGACCTACGGCCAGGCCGAAGTCGATGCCACCAACTTCGAAGCCCGCACCATCTCGCTGGGCCTGGACGTTCCCGTGCTGAGCAAGGCCGGCACCGTGAAGGCCGCCGTTGCCCGCACCAAGGTGGAAGGCCCGGTCAACGCCACGCGCACGACCGCCAGCGTCGGTTACGACCACTTCCTCTCCAAGCGCACCGATTTGTACAGCGTGGTCATGCACGACAAGATCACCAACCTGAAATCGGGCACCAGCCTGGTGCTGGGCGTGCGCCACCGTTTCTGAACGGCCCCGTCCGAGTGCATGCCTGCGGGCATGCCCTTCCACAAAAAAGCGAAGCCTGGTGCTTCGCTTTTTTTCGCCAGGCCATCGCGGCATCACGGGCGGCAAGCGCACGCGCATTTGTCCCACAAGGAAAAAGAAGGATTCGAGCTGCAATCGAGGGGTCGCAGGATGGAACGAATACCGTCCGCACGGTTGACCGATTCGCCCCTTGTCCCTGTCGCCATTTACCTCCCAGGAGGTCCCATGCAAGCTTTTCCTTCCATCTCTCGCCACCCCCTCGTGGCTTTCGCCGTTACCGTGGTCCTGGCCGTCGCTTCGATGACCTTGATGCTCTGGATTGACAACGCGGCCCAGGCCGCCGACAGCCTGCAGGTCGTCGACCTGTTCACGCTGCTCGAAGAGTAAGACCCGAGGGTCAGCGCCCGGCGCCGGGTTGCGAACCCGACGCAGCCTCGCCCTCCGCCTGACCTTCCAGCACACGCACACGGCGTTCCAGCCGCTGCGCGGTTTCCATATCGCCAGACTGCTGCGCCTGGCGTGCCGACAGCAGCAGCCATGCGAGCAACGGGCGTCGCCAGCCCTGGGCCGATGCGGTGTCCACGGCCTCCACCAGCAACTCCGGCGACGGGCCTTGCGCGCGCAGCACCACCGACGCCGCGAGCAGTCGCGACAGCGGCGCGTCCACCGCCTTCACGGCCGCAAACGCTGCCGCCGGCCCCGCGCTCAAGGCTTGTGCCACCGGCTGCTGGGCCTTGGGCAACAGCGCAATCTGCTGCGCCGACAAAGGCTGGGCCTGCAGATAGCGCGCATACGCCTGCTCCTGCGGATCGGCATCGACAGCCAGCGCGACATATTCTTCGCATTCATTCCATTGCAGGCTTGCATGCTCGACCGCGCAGCGCATCAGCGCCAGGCGCGCGAGCAGTTGCGGGCTGGCCGTGCGTTCGACTTCGGCGCGCGCCTTGCTCCATTCGAGCGCCTGCACGCGCTGGTCGGCACGCAAGTACGCCTGGGTGGCGCGGTCGGACGCCGATTCGGCGTTGAGCGCCCAGTCGGCGGCCGGCGGTTTCTGGCTGCAGGCGGCCAGTGTTGCGCCCAGCAATGCAATTGCGGACCAGCGGGCCCAGGGCAGGGAAAAGCGGCGCGTCACGGTCATGGCAGTTCAAGCTCCGGTTTGCGCGCCAGCGGCCACTTGCGCTGGAGGTCGGAGAGAATATCTTCGAGGCGGCGCAGATTGCTTTCGACTTCGGCGCGCAGCGCGCCCAGATCGCCGGTCGCCTCGCGCGCATTCGCGCCCACGGCCTGGGCTTCGACCAGCACCGCATCGACCTTGCGCAGGCTTTGGCGCGTGTCGGCAAGCAAGCCGTTGAGCTGCACTACCGTCGAGCGCACTTCGGGCATCACGCCGTCGGCGTCGAACACCTGGCGGTCGGCGCGCACCACGAGCTGCTCCATGCGCGCAATCAGCGCATTCGCGCGCTCCAGCGTCTGCACCACCTTGCGCGCATCGGCCTCGTTGCCCATCACCACGCCCAGCGCCCCGCCCGGCCCCTGCAGGCGTTCAGCCAGCGACTGGACCTGGCCCAGCGCGCCGCCCAGCGCCGAGTCCTGGGCCGTCATCGCGCCCAGGTTGGCCAGCAGCTCCTTGGCCGAGGCCATGATCTGCGGAATCTCGGCCGTGGCATCGCCGCGCAGCACGGGCCGCACCGAGCCTTCGGCCAGCGGCGCATCCGTGAGAATGCCGCTGTAGGCCTTGATGGTCGTGCCGCCGACCAGTCCGCGCACCAGCGTGAACACGCTGGTTTCACGCAGCCAATGCGCATCCTTGCGCGGCACGTCGACGACGATGCGCACATTGCCGTCTTCCGACAGTTCGATGCGGCGCACGCGCCCTATCGGAAAGCCCGAGAACGTCATGTCCATGCCCACCACCACGCCTTCGGAATCGTCGGTGGTCAGCACCAGCTGCTGC
Source organism: Acidovorax sp. CCYZU-2555 (assembly GCF_018413525.1). Classification (GTDB taxonomy): domain Bacteria; phylum Pseudomonadota; class Gammaproteobacteria; order Burkholderiales; family Burkholderiaceae_C; genus Comamonas. The sequence goes on along the minus strand of NZ_JAHCDD010000029.1, from coordinate 47,870 downwards.
GTGGGCTCGAACACGCCGCGTGAGTACAGCAGATACAGCGCCGAGCCGAAGACCAGCATCAGCGTGAACAGCAGCAAGGCCGCGGCCTTGGCACGCAGATGGGCCACGGGGCGCAGCTCGGCCGGCGAATGCACCGCCGCGCCAGCGTCCGGTTCAGTGGAATCCATGGTGATTTCCGAACATTGCCAAACTCCAAAACATCAATAGTAATTGCCCATGAGCGAAAGCACCTCAATCAACAGCAACACCGCGAACATGCGTGTCAGCCCGCCCAGCTCGCGCCCTTCCTGGCGCAGCCGCGGCAGCGGCGAGTACCAACCGGACGCCAATGGAATCAGCGCCACGGCCAGGCTGAAGAACAGCGTCTTGAGCGTGAACACCAGCGTCACCACGGGCGAGAAAACATGGCCGAAAAGCCGCGTGTAGGCAGGCAGGCCCGCGAGATTGAAACCATAGACGCTCAGATACACCGTGATCAGCGCCACCACGCAGCTCAGCGCCGCGAGCGTAAGACAGGCGAACAGACCGCCCACAGCGCGCGGCAGCAGTTCGCTGCGCACCGGATCAAGGCCATGGCGATGCAATGCCTCGGCACGCCCGCGCAGACGCAGTTGCACCAGCTGCGTGCCATTGGGAATGGTGCAGCGCATGGCGACGAACAGGCAGGCCGTGAGGGGAATCAATTCGAGCACCAGCACCCGAACCACCATCTCAAGCGCATAGCGCGAGAGACCGTAGCTCAGCGCGGTGACGATCACGATGCGCGTGATAACCGCGCACAGCAGCGCCGCGAGCGCCGTGAAGCCGAGCAGCACCGGCCCGGTCTGCACATACAGCTGGTAGGCCATGCGCGCACGCGAATGGCCGCGGTAGCTCGATGGCGACAGCAGCAGCACCAGCACCACGGCGCCGAGATAGACGCTGCGCCACCAGGCCGCCGCGGTCTCGCACGCGCCATTCCAGATGCGCGCGGCAATATCCAACGTGGAATGGCTCAGACTCATGCGGCCATGATACGGTGCGCGGCCAGTACGCAGCCGCTGGAGCAGCGTTAACGCGCTGCGCGCTGGCGCAGAAACACTGCGACCAGGGCCAGGGCCATCACCACGAAGCAGATGAACGACCAGTTGGCGATGGAGCCGCCGAGGAAAGTCCAGTCGATCGCGGTGCAATCGCCCGAGCCACGGAAGATCATGGGAATGGCGCGGCTCAAGGGGTAGTTCTCGACCATGCCGTAGAAGTCACGACCGCAGGTCGCGATTTCGGGCGGGTTCCATTGCAGCCAGCTCTGGCGCGCGGCGACAAAGGCGCCGAAGCCCGCGCTCAGCAGCGCCACGCCGCCCCAGCCGAACAACCAGCCGCGGCCGCGGCGCAGGCTCGCGATGCCGGTGAACACCGCCACGCCGATCAATGCGTAGCGCTGCACGATGCACATGGGACAGGGCTCGAGGCCCTGGCCATACTGCAGATACATGCCAAACGCGAGCATGGCCACACAGGCCGCGCTGATCAGCGCCAGCACCCGGCGCGGCGCCGTTTCGAACCAGTTCAACAACACCATTTTTCTTGTCCTTCAAAGGCCGCGGCGCGGCCCCTGGGAACCGTCAGATGCCTGCAGCCTGGTCAATAAACACGCGGGTCCTGCGCGGTGTCACCACCAGCGTTTCGCCTTCCTTGAATCCCATTTCCTTGAACTGATGGGCAGGAATCTGCGCTTCGATCAAGGCATCCTCCCCGTTCTGGGTGGTTGAATGATTATCGTCGGCGGGAATAAGTTCCAGGCGTGCGATAGGACCGACAACGATTGCCCGCTCCAGGCGCGCGACGATGCCCCGTGGACGTCCCTGGGCGTCGATGTTCTGGCCCGGCGAATAGCGCTCGACATCGAGGTCGTGCGGGCGCACATAGGCAAAGGCCTTGGCGTCCTTGGCCTCGTCGGCCTCGGGTGCATCCACTTCGATGCCGCTCATGTGCACCAGGCCTTCGTTGGCGCGGCCGTGGAACAGGTTCACGTCGCCCAGGAAGCCGTAGACGAACGGGCTTGCGGGGTTTTCCCAGACTTCCTGGGGCGAGCCGCTTTGCTCGATCTTGCCCTGGTTGATCACCACCACGCGGTCGGCCACTTCGAGCGCCTCTTCCTGGTCGTGGGTCACGAAGATCGAGGTCACATGCAGCTCGTCGTGCAGGCGGCGCAGCCAGCGGCGCAGTTCCTTGCGCACCTTGGCATCGAGCGCGCCGAACGGCTCGTCGAGCAGCAGCACCTTGGGCTCGACAGCCAGCGCGCGCGCCAGTGCGATACGTTGGCGTTGTCCGCCCGACAGTTGCGAAGGATGGCGGTCGGCGAGCCAGTCGAGCTGCACCAGCTTGAGCAGGTCCATCACCTTGGTGCGGATCTGGGCTTCGCTGGGGCGCTCCTTGCGCGGCTTGATGCGCAGGCCGAAGGCCACGTTCTCGAACACGGTCATGTGGCGAAACAGCGCGTAGTGCTGGAACACGAAGCCCACGTTGCGCTCGCGCACATGCACGTCGGTCGTGTCTTCGCCGCTGAAATGGATGCTGCCCACGTCGGGCGCTTCGAGGCCGGCGATGATGCGCAGCAGCGTGGTCTTGCCGCAGCCCGAGGGGCCGAGCAAAGCGATCAGTTCGCCGGACTGGATGTCCAGGCTCACATCACGCAGCGCCTGGAAACTGCCGAACTGCTTGCTGACATTGCGGATTTCGATACTCATGATGCTTGTTCTTTCAGGCGGTCGTGGCCAGCGGCGTGGGCCGCTCGGGAGGCAGGTCGGCGGCAGCGGCCTGCTCGCGTTCCGCACGCCATTCGGCGATCGACTTGATGACCAGGGTCAGCAGCGCGAGCAGCGCCAGCAACGAGGCGGCGGCGAAAGCCGCGACCGACTGGTATTCGTTGTAGAGAATTTCCACGTGCAGCGGAATGGTGTTGGTCTGGCCGCGGATATGGCCCGAGACCACCGACACCGCGCCGAACTCGCCCATGGCGCGTGCGTTGCACAAAATGACGCCGTACAGCAGGCCCCACTTGATGTTGGGCAGCGTGACCTTGTAGAACGTCTGCCAGCCGGTCGCGCCGAGCACGATGGCCGCCTGTTCCTCGTCGCTGCCCTGGGCCTGCATCAGCGGGATCAGTTCGCGCGCAATGAACGGGAAGGTCACGAAGATCGTCGCCAGCACGATGCCGGGCACCGCGAAGATCACCTTGATGTCGTTGGCCTGCAGCCACGAGCCCATCCAGCCATGCGAGCCGAACATCAGCACATAGGTCAGACCCGCGACCACGGGCGACACCGAGAACGGCAGATCGATCAGCGTGGTCAGAAAGGCCTTGCCGCGGAACTCGTACTTGGCGATGCACCAGGCCGCGGCGACGCCGAACACCAGGTTCAGCGGCACGGCGATCGCTGCCGTGAGCAGCGTCAGCTTGATAGCCGACCAGGCATCGGGCTCGCGCAGGCCGTCGAGATAGGCGCCAAAGCCCTTGCGCAGCGCCTCGGTGAACACCGCGGCCAGCGGCAGCACCAGGAACAGCAGCAAAAAGGCCATCGCGATGCCGATCAGCGTATAGCGCACCCACGGAGCTTCGGTGGTGCCGGCCTTGGCGCGGCGCACCGGGTTACGGGAAGAAGTGAGTCCACTCATGCCGGTGCTCCTGCGTGGCGGCGCTGCCAGGCTTGCAGCGCATTGATGATCAGCAGCAACACAAAGGAGATGACCAGCATCACCACCGCCACGGCGGTCGCACCCGCGTAGTCATATTGTTCCAGCTTGCCGATGATGATCAGCGGCGTGATTTCGGAAATCATGGGCATGTTGCCGGCGATGAAGATCACCGATCCATATTCACCGACGGCGCGTGCAAACGCCATCGCGAAGCCGGTGAGCAGCGCGGGCGTGATGCTCGGCAGGATCACCTTGATGAAAATCTGCAGGCGCGTCGCGCCCAGGCTGGTCGCGGCTTCCTCGAGTTCCTTCTCCGCGTCTTCGAGCACCGGCTGCACCGTGCGCACGACGAACGGCAGGCCGATGAAGATCAGCGCGATCACGATGCCCGCGGGCTTGAACGCCAGCTGTATGCCCAGCGGTTCGAGGTATTGGCCTATCCAGCCATTGCCGGCGAGCAGCGCCGTGAGCGAGATGCCGGCCACGGCCGTGGGCAGCGCGAACGGCAGGTCGACCAGCGCGTCGACGATCTTCTTGCCCGGAAATTTGTAGCGCACCAGCACCCAGGCGATCAGCAGACCGAACACCAGGTTGACCAGGGCCGCGATCAGCGAAGCGCCGAACGTCAGCCGGTAGGAGGCCATCACGCGCGGTGCGCTCACGGCTTCCCAGAACTGCGGCCAGGTCATGGTGAAGGTCTTGAAGACCAGCGCCGACAGAGGGATCAGCACGATGATGCTGAGATAGAACAGCGTGTAGCCCAGCGTCAGCCCGAAACCGGGCAGGACGCGCTTGGCGCCACGGCCACGCCGCGGTGCCGCTGGGGCGCCCGGGGTGGCGGCGAGGGATGCGGCCGGAGCCGAGTTAGCAGCGAATGCCATGGTGCGGGTGCGCGCGCAGGCTTACTTGCCAGGCGTGTAGAGCTTGTCGAACTGGCCGCCGTCGTTGAAATGCACCTTCTGTGCTTCAGACAGCGAACCGAAGTACTTGGCGACGGTGAACTGCTTGAGCGGCTTGAACGTCGCGGCATGCTTCTTCAGCACGGCTTCGGAACGCGGGCGCAGCGCATGCTGGGCGGCGATTTCCTGGGCTTCGTCCGAGTACAGGTAGTCCAGGTATTCCTTGGCCAGCGTGGCCGTGCCCTTCTTGGCGACGGTGCGTTCGACCACGGCCACGGGGTTCTCGGCGATGATCGACGAAGATGGATACACGGCCTGGACCTTGCCCTTGCCGAACTCGCGGTCGATCGAAATCACTTCCGACTCGAACGTGATCAGCACATCGCCGATATTGCGCTGCAGGAAGATCGCGGTCGCGTCACGGCCGCCCTTGCCCAGCACGGGAACGTTCTTGTAGAGCTTGCCGACGAATTCCGCGGCCTGCGCTTCGGTCGCGCCCTTTTCGCGCGCTGCGCCCCAGGCGGCCAGATAAGCGTAGCGGCCGTTGCCGCCGGTCTTGGGGTTCACAACCACGACTTGCACGCCGGGCTTGAGCAGGTCGTCCCAATCCTTGATGTTCTTGGGGTTGCCATTGCGCACCAGGAACAGCATGGTCGAGGTCGTGGGCGACGCATCGTTGGGGAATTTCTTGGCCCAGTCCTTGGCGACCACGCCGTTGCCGGCCAGGAATTCGATGTCGGTCGTGGTGTTCATGGTCACCACGTCGGCGTCCAGGCCGTCATTGACAGCACGCGCCTGGGCGCTGGAGCCTGCATGCGACTGGTCGATCTTCACGTCCTTGCCGGTAGTCTTCTTGTAATGCGCGGCAAAGGCGACGTTGTAGTCCTTGTAGAACTCACGCGCCACGTCGTACGACACATTGAGCAGCTGGCTCTGGGCCATTGCTGCACCACTGGCCGCGAAGGCAAGGCTGGCCAAAACTGTCTTGAGAGTCAAAGATTTCATGGTTACAAAGCCCGGAACGTGAAAAAGTGTTTCATTGTCTGAAGTTTTCCTTCAAACTCAAACGAATAGATTCTTGTTAATTAATCATCTTTTGGCATATAGAACCCGTGAAGCTGCCCGCCGCAAGGCGGTGTTCATGGCTTATGCCTGCAGCGCGGCAGCGTCTGCGGGTGTAGACGACCAGGCAAGCCCGGCCGTCAGCGACTGCAGCAGCGCCAGTCCCAGCGGCCAGGCGCCATGGCCCGACTCGACATTCACATGGCCCGCATTCTGCAGCCGCACCAGCTCGCTGCCCCAGGCTCGCGCATAGGCGCCAGCGAGCCTGATCGGACAGAACGGGTCGTTGCTGCTGGCCACCAGCACGCTGCGGTAAGGCAGGGGCGCGGCGGGCACGGGCGAGAAATCGATGAGCTGGGCGCGGCGCTCGGGATCGGCGGGCGCAACCAGCAGCGCACCGACGACGCGCTGCGCGGCCTGGGCCGAAATCTGCGTCGTGGCGATACAGCCCAGGCTGTGGGCAACGATCACCACCGGCTCGGGACGCGAAAGAATGCACTCTTCGAGCCGCCCTACCCAGGCGTCGCGATGGGGCGTGATCCAGTCGTCCTGCACCACCCGCTCTGCGCCGGGCAATTGCGCAGCCCAGAGGCTTTGCCAATGACCGGGGCCTGAGTCGCGCCAGCCGGGCACGATCAAAATGCGGGGGGGTGTATCCATGCCAGTTCTCCTTGAACGGACATTGTCTGCACCTTCATCCGAAATCCCAACGAACCATTGGTTGTTATCTTATGGCCCAGAGGCACAGCAGCGCTGCGCGCAGCCGCGCTTGTCAGGCGCTGCCCGGCCCCGAAGAGATGCTGCTGCCGGGTATGGTTTCGGCAAGAAAGTCGAGAAAACTGCGCACCGCGGGCGACAGGCCGCGGCGCGAGGGAAAGACCGCATGGAACACGCCGGGCGGCGGCGACCAGCCAGGCAGCAGATGCACCAGTCGGCCATCGGCGAGTTCGTCGTGGCACATATAGTCAGGCAGCCAGCCCATGCCGGTGCCGGCCAGCACCGCGAACTTCACGGTCAACAGGTCGTCGGCGATGTAGCGCGGCTGGTGCTGCAGCGTGAACTCCTGGCCTTCGGGGCCGCTGAGCAGCAGACTGGAGCGCCCGTCGACCGCCGACATCGCCACGCTGTCGAGCCGGCCCAGCTCCTGCAGTCGGCTGGGCGTGCCCTGGCGGCGCAGCAGTTCGGGGCTGGCGACCAGCACCTGGCGCGAAACATCCAGACGCTTGACCACCATGCTGCCGCTGTCGTCGAGCGAGCCGCGCACGCGCAGCGCCACATCGATGCTTTCCTCCACCAGATTGACGGCGCGGTTGGTGACCTGCATTTCCACGCGCACCAGCGGGTGGCGCGCGAGGTAGATCGGCATCAGTTCCCCGAGCACCGTCTGGGCGATGGTCACCGGGCAACTCACGCGCAATGTGCCGCAGGGTTCGGTACGCACTTGGGCCACGGTGTCGGCCGCGGCCTGGGCGGCATCGCGCATCACAAGGCAGTGGCGCAGATACGCCTCGCCCACTTCGGTCAGCGACAGCTTGCGCGTGGTGCGCTGCAGCAGCCGCACGCCCAGCCGACCTTCGAGTTCGGCGACCCGGCGCGAAAGCCGCGACTTGGGGATTCCCAGCGCCCTTCCGGCCGCCGCGAAGCCGCCGCGCTCGACTACTTCGGCGAAATAGAGCATGTCGTTGAGATCGTTCATTCAGCCCTTTTATTGTCTCGCTGATAGAACAATCTATCGCATTTAAAGCAGCTTATCAAACATTCAACACACCTGCACAATCTATACCAAGCCCTCACCGGCAACCATTCATATCTTGAAATTCAAGGAGCCTTCCATGCAACTGCTGCACATCGATTCCGCCATCACCGGCGACATGTCCGTTTCCCGCGATCTGACCGCCCGCACCGTGCAGGCATGGGTTGCGGCCCACCCCGGCTTGAACGTCGACTACCTCGATCTGGCGCAGGACGCTCCCAGCCACCTGTCGGCGGTGTCCATGGGTTTCCGTACCGGCCAGAGCGCCACGACCGAAGCCGAACGCGCGGAAAACGCGATCTCCGAGAAGCTCGTGAGCCAGTTCCTGGCTGCGGATGTGGTCGTCATCGGCGCGCCACTGTACAACTTCAGCATCCCCAGCCAGCTCAAGGCCTGGATCGACCGCGTTGCCCAGGCCGGCCGCACCTTCCGCTACACCGCCGCCGGCCCTGAAGGCCTGGCCAAGGGCAAGACCGTGATCGTCGTGTCCACGCGCGGCGGCGTTTATTCCACGTCCGAAGGCGGCCGTGCGATGGAACACCAGGAAAGCCTGCTGCAGACCGTGATGGGCTTCATGGGCGTGACCGATGTGCGTTTCGTGCGTGCCGAAGGCATTGCCATGGGCCCCGACGCCAAGGCTGCAGCCCTGGCCCAGGCCGAACAGGCCATCCACAGCCAGCTGGCTCTGACGGCATAAGCGCCCCAGCGGCCTGCTCCAGAAGCAGCGCATCGATGCGCCGCCGCTGACCGCCTTGGTGGGACATTGCACTCAATGTCATCGCCAAGGCGTTTTTTTTTGTTAGGCTTGCTTCAGTAAAAACCCTGAAAGCCGTTGTCGCGGCGCCGGGCTTGTACCCTGTCCCAACCTAACCACCAACGTTTCCATGTCGTCCGCCACGCAGCACCCGCGCAAGTACACCGATGAGTCGTTCGTCCTCAAGGCCACCGCCATCGGCGTGGTCTGTGTCGCCATTGCAGGTTACCTGGTGAATCGGCATCTGGAAGCCAAGAGCGCAGACGAGAAGCTGATTCGCGCCCAGGGCGCGGTGTACAAGGAGTATTTGAACAATACCCCGCCGCAGGAGCCCAAGCCGCTGTCGGAAGCCATGGCCGCGCGCCTCAAGGTGCGTGATCAACTGCTGGCCAATCCCGCAGTGAAACCGGGCCCGGGTTTCGCCGCGCCTGGCGTGCAGAGCACGGGCAAGGCCATCATCGATGCCATAGACCGCGTACAGGGCCGCTCGGCAGCCACGCTTTGATTGAGGAGTTCGCCGTTCGGGCGGACCATGGCCAGCACACTTGATGCCACAGAATTAACCACGGGCCTACTGGTGTTTACACCTGTTCGTGAAAATTTGTGACGGCTCTGTGGCATTCTTCGGCCGTTGCCGTTGCCCGCAGGGTTCCCCGCGTACCCTGACGACGGCGCTCTCCCCCATTTGAATGATTGCTGCGCAGGCCCTTGTGTGGCTGCGCTGCGCTTTGCCGCAGCCAGCCCTCACAGGGCGGCGCCAGCATAAAGAGGTTTTTTCACATGACATTGCATCACCTGCGCTGGGTTGCCGGCCTTCCTGCTCTGGTCGGCGGCATGTATGGCGTCGCCATCGCCCAGCCCGCCACCGAAGCCCGCCTGCCTGAAATCATGGTGCACAGCACGCTGGGCGGCACCTCGCTCGAGCAGACGCCCGCTTCCGTGTCCGTGATCGACGCCGACCAGATGCGCGACCGCCAGTTGCAGGTGAACCTGTCGGAAAGCCTGTCGGGCGTTCCCGGCCTGCAGATCAACAACCGCCAGAACTACGCCCAGGACCTGCAGTTGTCGGTGCGCGGCTACGGCGCGCGCTCCACTTTCGGCCTGCGCGGCGTGCGCCTGTATGTCGACGGCATTCCCGCGACCATGCCCGACGGCCAGGGCGCGCTGTCGCACATCGACATCTCCAGCCTGGAGCGCGTCGAAGTGCTGCGCGGCCCCTACTCGGCGCTGTATGGCAACTCGGCCGGCGGCGTGATCAGCATGTACACCGAAACGCCCACGGGCCGCCCCACTGTCGAAGGCGGCTACTCCGTCGGCAGCAACGGCCAGAAGCGCATCTCGGGCAAGGCCAGCGGCCAGACCGCCCAGGGCCTGAGCTATGTGCTCAGCGCCAGCCGCTACCTGACCGACGGCTACCGCGACCACAGCGCAGCCGACCGCAACGTCGCCAACGCCAAGCTGTCGACCGCCATCGGTGACGACGCGCGCCTGACCATCGTCGCCAACACCATGAAGTCGAACGCGCAGGACGCGCAAGGCCTGACCTGGGAACAGTGGCAGGCCAACCCGCGCCGCGCCTCCTTCCGCGCCGACAACGGCGAAGCCGTGGCCGAGAAGTTCAACACCCGCAAGTCGCTGGAGCAGACCCAGGTCGGCGCCACCTACGAGCGCCGTCTGAGCGGCACGCAAAGCGTGTCGCTGACCGCCTATGCAGGCCACCGCTCCATGGAGCAATACCAGTCGCTGCCCGTCGCCACGCAAGCGCCCGCAGGCCATGCGGGTGGCGTGATCGACATGTCGCGCGACTACGCGGGCCTCGACGCGCGCTGGACCGGCCGCTTCGACAACGCGCCCGTGCCCGTCACCGTCACGGCCGGCCTGGCCTTCGACACCATGAAGGAAGACCGCCAGGGCTACGAGAACTTCATCGGCAGCCAGCTGGGCGTCAAGGGCGCGCTGCGCCGCAACGAAGACAACACCGTCACCAGCATCGACCCCTACGTGCAGGCAACGTGGCAGCTCGCTCCCACCTGGAGCCTGGGCACCGGTCTGCGCTACAGCCATGTGAAGTTCGAGTCCGACGACCGCTACATCCGTGCCGGCAACCCCGACGACTCGGGTTCCGTGACGCACAGCCAGGCCTTGCCCGTGATCTCGCTGTCGCACCAGCTGACGCCCGAAAAGACGGTCTACGTCAGCGCCGGCCGCGGTTTCGAGACCCCGACCTTTGCCGAACTGTCGTACCGCACGGGCAGCATCGGCGGCCTGAACCTGGACCTGCAGCCCAGCGCCAGCACCCAGTATGAAGTGGGCTTTCGCGAACGCCTGACCGGCGCCGTCAAGGGCGGCTGGAGCGCCGCCCTGTTCCATTCGCGCACCAGCGACGAAATCGTCAGCGCGGGCGCGAGCAACGGCCGCACGACCTACCGCAATGCCGGCGACACGCGCCGCCAGGGCCTGGAACTGCAGGCCGACCTGCGCCTCGCGCCCCAGTGGAAAGTGCAAGCCGCCTATACCTACCTCGACGCCACGTTCCGCCAGGCTTCGGGCAGCGCCGCCGCCGGCAACATGCTGCCCGGCCTGTCCAAGCAGCACCTGTCCGTGGGCCTGGACTACGACCTGACGTCCGCGTGGCGCCTGGGCGTGTCGGCCGAGCACGCGAGCAAGGTCTACGTGAACGACGCCAACAGCGCTTCCGCGCCCGGCTACACCGTGGCCGCGGCCAGCGTGGGCTACCGCAAGGTCATGGGCCCCTGGACGCTGCGTGCCTTCGCACGCGTCGACAACCTGTTCGACCGCAAGTACGTGGGCTCGGTCATCGTCAACGACGGCAACAGCCGCTTCTTCGAAGGCGCGCCGGGCCGCCAGTGGATGACGGGCATCAGCGCCGCCTACCAGTTCTAAGCACTGCGCTTGCGAACGCCAAGGGCGCCGGTCTTGCAAAAGGCCGGCGCCCTTTTTCGTTGCGGCTTCAGCGCGCGGCCACGTCCAGGTCGTAAGTGACCCAGGCCGTGGCCTGCGCCAGCTGGTCATATAGATGCCTGGCCACGGCATTGTCTTGGGCCGTGATCCAGCGCAGCACGGGCCAGCCGCGCTGGCGCGCGATCGCCGCGACCGCGTCGATCAGCAGGCGCCCGATGCCCAGCCCCCGGTGCGCGGGCGGCACGAAGAGGTCGTCGAGAAAACCCACATCCTTGCCCAGCAGCGGCTCGGAAAACGAACGGTAATGGGCCAGGCCCACAAGCTCGCCGCGCCGCACTGCCACCAGGCCTTCGACGCGCCGCTCGCGGCCCATCAGCCAGCGCCAGGTGGCGTCGAGCACCGCGTCATTCATGGGCACCTCATAGAACGCCGCGTAGCCGCGGTAAAGCCGCTCCCACGCAAGCCTGTCGCCCGCCGCAAGGGCGCGCACGCTGACCGTACCCTCATTCATTGACCATCCCTCCTGAATCGATGTTCACCACAGGGGCGCGAGCGCCGGCGGCCCCGCATGCGAGGGAAAGCGCGGCAGCACTTCCTCGGCCAGCTCCTGAATCACTTCCGCGGCCGGGCGCTGCGAGAACTGGATGCCCAGCGCCGCATGATTGACGCCCGCGCGCTGCCATTCCTCGAGCAGCGCAATCAAGCCCTTGCGACCGGTGCGCAGCACGAAGCCGCCGCGCAGCGGCGTGCGCGGGTGATCGGGATCATCCACCAGATCCAGCCACTCATTGGTCATGTGCGGCCGGAATCCGCCGTCGGGAATCAGCGCGCGCCAGGCAGCGATCTTCTGCGCCAGGCGCAGCGGCCCCTGCGGCACATGGGTGGCTTCGGGATAGGTCAGCCAACCGTCGGCCTGGGCCGCGATCCAGTCGAGCGATTGACCCGACGAACTGGTGACGACCAAGGGAATGGCGCGGTTCACGGGCTTGGGCAGCAGCGCGGCGGCGTCGATGCGGCCCAGCGGCGAATCGATGGCCGGACTGTCGGCACGCAGCAGATCGCGAAAATACCCGACCGACTGCGCGAAGCGCGCGCCGCGCTCGGAGTGTTCTATGCCATAGGCCGGAAACTCGGCCGGGCGGTCACCCGATGCAATGCCCAGCACCAGCCGCCCGCCCGACAGCTGGTCTATGGTCGCCGACGCCTTGGCCAGATCTATGGGATGGCGCAGCGAAAAGATCGCGCTGCCGGTCGCCAGCGCCAAGCGCTGGGTGCGCGCCGCGAGAAATGCCAGATAGGTGAACGCATCGAACACCTGCCCGGCATCGCCGAACGCCGGGTCGAACAGCGGCACGTCGCGCACCCATACGGCGGCAAAGCCCTGGCGGTCGATCTCCGCCACCAGGTCTGCCTGCCCGGCAAGCACCCGCATGTCGCCCGCGTAAAAGCGCAGCGGCAGGAAGATGCCCAGCGTCAGTTGATCGGGTGCAAACATCCGGCGGTAGCCGGGATGGGCTGAAAAGGCCGGATAGGACGCTCCGGCGGACGACGCAATGGAAGTCATGGCCTTCATGCGCCGGTCGCCGGTGCGGGCAGCGTCACGCCCTTGCGCACCGCGGGCCGGGCGGCAACACGCTCATGCCAGGCGCTCAGGTGGCGGTGGTGACTGAAATCGAAATCGATGATGCGGGCGATATGCGTCCAGCCGAAGTGGGCGATATCGGCGATGGAGAACGCGTCGCCCGCCAGGAAGCGATGGCTGGCCAGATGCTGGTCCAGCGTGGCGAACGCTTCGTCGGTGAGCCGACGATAGCGCTCTATTGCCTCGGCGTTGGGGTGGGCGGCAAACAGCTCGAAATGCACGCGCTGGCCTATCAGCGGCCCGACGCTCGCGGCGTGGAACACCAGCCACTGCAGCGCCTGCCAGCGCGCCTGGGGCGCGCTCGGCAACAGTCGCCCTGTCTTCTCGGCCAGATAAAGCAGGATGGCCGCGGACTCGAACAGCGTAATGCCTGGGGCGGCATCCACCAGCACGGGAATGCGGCCATGCGGATTGAGTCGCAGAAAGTCGGGCTCGCGCTGCGCCCCTTGGTCGATGCGCACATGGTGCAGGGTATAGGGCAGGCCCAATTCCTCGAGTGCAATGGTGATCTTGAAACCATTGGGAGAGCTGTCGGTATAAAGCTGGATAGGCGATCCGGCCATCAAATGATTCATGCGTACGCTCTTATAAATGTAGATAAACTAAATCAACTACTTGCTTCACAAGCGCCTTAATATTAGTTTTCTCATTTGCAGAATGGAAACGATCATTTCTTCTCCATGGATTCAGAAAAACTAAATTCAATGACGGCCGCACTACCGCTGCTTGCGCTGCGCGCCTTCGTCGAAGTCGGTCAGCGCGGCAGCATCAAGGCCGCGGCCCAGGCACTGCACGTGACCTCCGGCGCGGTCAGCCAGCAGATCCGGTTGCTCGAAGACCGGGTCGGCGTGCCGCTGTTCACGCGCGAGCGCCAGGGCCTGCGGCTCACCGAGGCCGGCGCAAGCGTCCACCCTGCCCTGCTTCAGGCCTTTGCGCAGATGGCCCAGGCCATGCAATCGCTACAGCAGACCCAGGCCAGGCCCACGCTCACTGTGAGCACGGTGGCGACATTTGCGGCTTCATGGCTGGTGCCGCGGCTGGGCCGGTTCACCCAGCGCCATCCCGGCATCGAAGTGCGGGTCGAAGCGACTTCGGCCCTGGTCGACATGCGCCAGGGCCGGGTCGATGTCGCGCTGCGCCATGGCCTGGGCGTCTACCCTGGGCTCGATGTCACGCGACTGATGGCGCCCGTGCTGGTGCCTGTGGCCCGCCCCGGCCTCGTAGACACAGACAACCCACTGACGGCGCCTGGAGACTGCCTGGGCTACCCGCTGCTGCACGATGGCGATCGCGCCGACTGGCCGCTGTGGTTCGCCGCGCATGGCGTGGCACCAGACGCGCGCGCCGAACGCGGCACGGCATTCGAAGATGACTTCCTGCTGATACGCGCGGCCGAAGCCGGCCAGGGCCTGGCACTGGTGCCGCAGGAATATGCGAGAGATGAGATCGCCGCGGGCCGGCTGGTGCAGGTGCTCGACAAGCCCTGGCCCGCGCGCTTTGCCTATTACGCGGTCACGCCGGCCCAGGCCAGGCAGCGGCCCGAAGTTCAGGCCTTTGTCGACTGGGTGCTGGAAGAAGCCCAAAGTCCGGGCTGACGCCCATGCCGCCTTACCGGCTCGTAGCTAGGCGCAGCCCCAGCGCCACCAGCGCCGCACCCATCAGCGCGTCGATGGGGCGGCGTATGCGCATGTAGACGCTGCGCACACCGTCAACCGAGAAGAATGCGGCCAGCAAGCCCAGCCACAAGGCCGTGATGGCGCCCACCAGCCCCACGACGGTGAGATACACCCACGCAGGCGCACCAACGGGCAGCAGCGTCACGAACAGGGTCGCGAAAAACGTCGCCGTCTTGGGATTGGTCAGGCCCACCAGCAGCCCGCGCCGCCAGGCCTGGCCTGCACTGCCCACCGCTGCCTTGGCAATGGCGCCGTCGGCCGGCGCCTTGCGCAGCGCGCCCAGCAGCATGCGAATGCCCAGATACACAAGATAGGCCGCGCCCGCGATGCGAATGAATTCATAAAGCCAGAACATCTCCTGGATCAGCAGGCCGAAGCCGAGAATGGCCAGGCTCGCCCACAGGATGACGGCGCAGGCAATGCCCAGGCCCAAGAACACGCCCGCGCGCCGGTCCTGCAGCGAATGCGAGGTGACCGCCACGAAGTCGGGGCCGGGGCTGGCACAGCCCAGAAGAATGATGCCGGAAAGCGTGATCAGTTGAGGCAGGTAGTCCATGGGTTCTCCACGAGGCAGCGCCAAAGCATACCCTGCCCTACACGTCCATCAACCGTGGCGCTTGACCCATTCCACGTAGCGGTGCAGCCAAGCCTGGAAGAAATCATGGCTGGCCTTGCCAATCGTGCCGTCGTCGTTGAACAGCCCGTCCTTGGCCTGGATGAACATTTCGGGCTGGCCCAGCAACGGCACATCAAGATAGGCCAGTACATTGCGCAGATGCTGCTGCGCCAGCGCCGTGCCCGTGGCACCGACCGAAACGCCCAGCACCGCACCCGGCTTGCCGGCCCAGACGCTCTGGCCGTAAGGGCGCGAGCCCTGGTCCAGCGCGTTCTTGAGCACGCCGGGAATCGAGCGGTTGTATTCGGGTGTCAGAAACAGCAGCGCCTTGGCATTGGCGATCTGCGCGCGAAAGCGCTTCACGGCTTCGACCTCGTTGCCGTCGGCGTCCTGGTTGTACAGCGGCAAGGTATCGATCGCGATTTCCTCGAAACTGAAACCTTCGGGCGCCATGCGTGCAATCGCCTGTCCGAGCTTGCGGTTGAAAGAATCCTTGCGCAAGCTGCCGACGATGACAGCGACCTGGTATTGGCTCATGAAAACTCCTCGCTTCAAAAACAAAAAGGGCTTCCTATTATGGAAGCCCTCGTCAGCCAGGTCCGTGGGCAACGTCCTACATGAAGCGACATGCCGACGGGCCCTGCGCGATCACTGCAGGAATGCAGGCTTGGCGTAGCCCTGGAACTTGCTGTCGACCACGGCCTTGTACTCGTTCGAGCGGTAGGCGGCTTCGAGGTCCTTGGCCCAGGCCGAGTCCTTGTCGGCGCGCTTGACCGCAACCACGTTCAGGTAGTGGTCAGGCGTCTTTTCGAGCTTGACGGCTTCGGTCAGCTTGAGGCCCGAGGAAATCGCGAAGTTGCCGTTGATGATCGCGTACTCGGTGTCGCCGATGGAGCGCGGCAGTTGCGCGGCTTCGAGCGGAATGAACTTGAGCTTGCGCGGGTTCTCGACCAGGTCCTTTTCCGATGCGCGCAGCGGATCGATGCCGGGCTTGATCTTCACCAGTTGGTTCTGTTCGAGCAGCACCAGTGCGCGCGCCAGATTGCTCGGGTCGTTGGGCAGCGTCACGCGGTCGCCGCTCTTGGCTTCTTCCAGCGTCTTGCGCTTGTTCGAGTACACGCCCAGGGGCGCGATCGGGCCTTGCACCAGCTCGACGATGTCGAGCTTCTGGTCGGCCGCGAACTTCTGCAGATAGACGCGGTGCTGGAAGAAGTTCGCGTCCAGCGAACCCTGGGCCAGTGCCAGGTTGGGCTGGACGTAATCGTTGAATTCCACCAGCTTGACCTTGTAGCCCTTCTTTTCGAGCAGGGGCACGATGCCTTGCTTGAGCTGGTCGATGTTCGAGCCGGCGGTTCCGCCGATGACCAGTTCCTTCTTGGACTGGGCCTGCACGGGCGCCGTCAGGCCGACAAGAGTCACTGCAGCCACGGCAGCTGCCAGCAGGGAACGACGCACAACGGAATTCTTCATCACAAACCTCTTTCCAAAAGAGAAACAACGCAGAAAAAATACGGCCGCCTGGCGGCCAGGAAAAACGTTTCGCCGGCTCAGCCGCGCTTGTCGAGGCGCCGCGCGGCGGTGTTGCCGACAAATTGCAGGATTTGCACCAGCACCACCAGAATGGTCACGGTCAGCACCATCACATCGGTCTGGAAACGGTAGTAGCCGTAACGAATGGCCAGATCGCCGATGCCGCCGCCGCCGACCACGCCCGCAATCGCCGAATACGACAGGAAACTCACGGCCAGCACGGTCAGCGCCAGCACCAGGCCCGAACGTGCTTCGACCACCAGCACGCGCCAGACGATCTGCAGCTCGGATGCGCCCATCGCATGCGCGGCTTCGATCACGCCGCGCGGCACTTCACGCAGGCACTGATCGACCAGGCGCGCGAAATACGGAATCGCCGCGATCGACAGCGGCACGGCCGCGGCCAGCGGGCCTATCGACGTACCCGCGATCACGCGCGTGAACGGCACCAGCGCCACCAGCAAGATGATGAAAGGGAAAGAGCGCACCGTGTTCACGATCCAGTTGAGCACGATGAACGCCGGCTTGTTGTCCAGCGACTGGCCGGGGCCCAGTAGAAACAGCAGCACGCCCAGCGGCCCGCCGAGAACGACCGCGGCCGTCAGGCCAATGCCCAGCATCAACGCGGTCTGGCCCAGGGCCAGCCACAGTTCGGGAAGAATGGCGGCGATGTTTTCAGACATGGTGCAGCTCCTGGGCTGCAGCCGCAGCGGACGATGAGGAAACGGATGGCGGCGAAGACTCTGCGCTCCAGCGGGCCTCGCGGGCCGTGCGCGCGCGCAGTTCTTCGATTTCCTGGCCCAGCGCCGTGCTGCGTGCCGCGCTAGGGCCTTGCAGCGAGAACTGTTCGACCAGATGGCCGCCTTCGATGATGGCCACTTCGCTGCACAGCACTTCGACCACCGACAGCTCGTGCGTCACGATGACGATGGTCACGCCGGTCTTTTGCTGAATGTCGCGCAGCGTTTCAAGCAGCGAGCGCGTGGTTTCGCTGTCGAGCGCCGAAGTCGGCTCATCGCACAGCAGCACCTGGGGGCGCGGCGCGAGCGCCCGGGCAATCGCCACGCGCTGCTTCTGGCCGCCTGAAAGCTGCGCCGGATAGCTGCCTATTTTTTCGGACAGTCCGACCAGCGCCAGGCATTCGCGCACGCGCGCATCGATCTGCGCGCGCGACAGGCCGCCATGGATCTTCAGCGGAAAGGCCACGTTGTCGAACACGCTGGCGTTCTGCAGCAGGTTGAACTGCTGGAAGATCATGCCGATGTTCTGGCGCGCTTCACGCAGTTCGCGCCGGCTCAGTTGGGTCAGCTCGCGCCCGGCGACGATGACTTCACCCGCATCGGGGCGCTCAAGCAAATTGATGAGGCGCAGCAGCGTCGATTTGCCCGCGCCGCTCTTGCCTATCAGACCAAAGATCTCGCCCTGGCGCACATCCAGCGTGACCGATTTGACGGCCTCGAACAGGCCGCCGTCGGCCGTGGTGAATTTCTTCTGTACATCGCGCAAGCGGATGATCGGCGGTCTCTGGACCGAATCTGCGGTGTTCTGGCTCATGCAATCACATTGTTGAAAACTGAACCGCCGGAACCGGGGAGTCAGCGGCTTGCGCCTGTCGTCAAGGGTCCGATGCCGGGGCGGGCAAGCGCAGATTGCGCGTCGCGAACCTGGGCTCTCAATACGCCATTCGCTGACATGGGAATGACACGAAGTGTGACGCCATCCCCGAAATTCACCAACGAATTTAAAAGCGCATGCTTATGCATTTTTACTAATAAAGAGCGTGGATGCAATGCAGGCAAGCCCCAGGATCGCGCATGAAAAAAGCCAGTGCGGCGCAAGGCGGCACTGGCTTTTCGCTGCGCGCCCTTGCGGGCGCTGGGCGCAATTTAGAACGCGGGAACGACCGAACCCTTGAACTGGGTCTCGATGAACTGGCGCACTTCAGGCGATTGGTAGACCTTGATCAGCTTGGCCACCCAGGGCTGGTTCTTGTCGGCGTCACGCACGACCAGAATGTTGACGTAGGGGTTCTTGGCGCTTTCCTGGGCGATCGAATCCGTCTTGGGGTTCAGGCCGGCCGAAATCGCGAAGTTGGTGTTGATTGCCGAAGCATCGAGGTCGTCGAGCGAACGCGGCAGTTGTGCGGCGTCGAGTTCGACAAACTTGAGCTTCTTGGGGTTGGACACCACGTCCAGCGGCGTGGCCTTGAGGCCTGCGCCTTCCTTGAGCTTGATCAGGCCCTGGGCCTGCAGCAGCAGCAGCACGCGGCCGCCATTGGTCGGGTCGTTGGGGATGCCGAACTTCGCGCCCTGGGGCAGGTCGGCGAGCTTCTTGACCTTCTTCGAGTACAGACCGATGGGGAAGTTGACCGTATCGGCCACGCGCACCAGCTTGTAGCCGCGGTCCTTGACCTGGGCATCGAGGTAAGGCAGATGCTGGTAGCTGTTGGCATCGAGATCGCCTGCGGCCAGCGCGGCATTGGGCTGGATGTAATCGCCGAACTCGACCACCTGGATCTTCAGGCCCTGCTTCTCGGCGACCTGTTTGACCTGCTCGAAAATCTGCGCGTGGGGGCCGGCAGTGACGCCGATCTTGATCGATGTCTTGTCCTGGGCCACGGCGGCCAGAGGAGCTGCCAGGGCCAGGCCCAAAGCCAAAGTGGTCTGCAAAAGTTGGCGCTTGTTCACGGAATGCCTTCAATCAAAAAATTCGGAATGAAAGCACTGTACGCGCAAACCCTAGCGAATTTTTCAAATAAATAATCAGCTGCTTATTCCCAAATCGAATAAGCAAGCGTCATTCTTCATGCGCAGCCTCATGCCCGCCCTGACCCGACAGCACCTGGCGCTGCTTGTGTTCCACATGGTAGGCGGTGAGCACCTGGTGGGCAATCGCGTCCAACGCCGGGTGAACGATGCCTTGCTTGTCTGTCCAGACCTTGGGTGTGATCGGCCCGGCGATAGCGATCGCATCGCCTTCACGCAAGGCTTCGAGCGCGGCGCAGGGCGCGGCATCGAACGCAATCACGTTGACGAACAAATTCTCGCCATCGCCGCATTCGGCGCGCATGCGCGCAACCATGAAAGGCTTGCCCGTCTTGCTGGTGCGCTGCTCGGGCGTGCCGTAAAGACGCCCGGCTATCAATCCATCCATCATGGTCGTACCTTTGTTGGTTGAGACACAGCCATGCTGCGCCAAAAACGGCGGAAAAACAAAAAAGGGTCAGCAGAAAAACTGCTGACCCTTTTTGGGGATTATGGTCGGCGAGAAAGGATTCGAACCTTCGACCCCTTGCACCCCATGCAAGTGCGCTACCAGGCTGCGCTACACGCCGACGAGAATTGAATTATATACCGGAAAATTCGCTCATACAGACAACAGCTCACGAATTTGCAAAAGCTCCTGGCGTACCGCCAGGGAATCGAGCGCCAGCACTGCGCCCTCGCCCGGCACCTGGTCATGCCAGTCGGCGGAAACCAACTCGAAGCCGTCGACATCCGACTCTTCCGCACCCGCTTCGCGCAGCCGGGCACGCGCGCCCTGGATGGTGAAGCCCTGGTCGTACAGCAGCTCACGGATGCGGCGAATCATCAGCAGTTCGTGGTGCTGGTAATAGCGCCGATTGCCGCGGCGCTTGACCGGGCGCAGGTGGGTGAACTCCTGCTCCCAATAGCGCAGCACATGCGGCTTGACGCCGCACAACTGCGCCACCTCACCGATGGTGAAGTAGCGTTTGGCCGGAATCGGCGGAAGCGGAATTCCCTGGGACATCGGATGCATCTCCAATCATCAACCTGACAAGGCTACCGCAGCCACCGCCCTGCCGCCATGCGCAATCGCCCTGCCCGCGCAAAGGCATGCGCTGGCGACCGATCAGGCGACCGATGCGGACGTCTCACCGCTCTGGATCTGTTCCTTGAGCTTGGTGCTCGCATGGAACGTCACCACGCGGCGCGCCTGGATGGGGATCAATTCGCCGGTGCGCGGATTGCGTCCCGGACGCGGCGCCTTGGTGCGGATCTGGAAGTTGCCGAAGCCCGAGAGCTTCACATCATCGCCTTCGACCAGGCTTTGCGACACCAGATCGAAGAACGCATCCACCATTTCCTTGGACTCGCGCTTGTTCAGGCCGATCTGGTCGAACAGCAAATCCGCTAGCTGGGCCTTGGTCAGCGCGGGGCTGTCCAGGCTTTCAATCGCCAATTCCATGGCAGACCCCTTGTCGTCGGAAAAAACAGCC
This sequence comes from Acidovorax sp. CCYZU-2555, assembly GCF_018413525.1. Classification (GTDB taxonomy): domain Bacteria; phylum Pseudomonadota; class Gammaproteobacteria; order Burkholderiales; family Burkholderiaceae_C; genus Comamonas. Next base: position 27,098 of record NZ_JAHCDD010000029.1, on the reverse strand, counting down.
AAATCGATCACCCGCGCAGGCGTGCGCCGCAGCGCGCCACCAGTTGCTCGATCACGGCTGCCATCGCGGCCTCGATCTCGGCTTCGGTCAGGCTGGCGGTGTCGCTGCCCAGCAGCAGGCGCACGGCCAGGCTCTTCTCGTTGGGAGCCAGCGCGCCCGGGGCGGCAGTCTCGCCCGCACGCAGCGGCTTGGCACGGAACACATCGAACAGCACGGCAGAACGCAAGACAGTATGCGCCGCAGCCGCCTCGACGGCCGCCATGATTTCACCATGGGTCACCGCTTCGGCGACCACGACGGCGATATCACGCTCGACCGACTGGTGCTTGGCGACCGCGCGGAACTGGGGAACCTGGCGCAGTTGCACGGCGTCGAGTTCGAGTTCGAACATCACGGGTGCCTGCGGCAGCTCCCAGCCCTGGCGCCATTGCGGATGCAGTTCGCCGACGAAGCCGATGGCCTTGCCGCCCAGCAGCACGCGTGCGCAGCGGCCTGGGTGCATGGCGGGGTGCTCAGCCGCTTCGAAGCTCGGACGCAGCGGCGCGAGCAAGGCTTCTACATCGCCCTTGAGGTCGTAGAAATCGACGGCCTGGTCCTTGCGACCCCATTGCAACTGGTCGGCCGGGCCGCAGGCCATGCCGGCGACGCGCATCGGCTGGTCAAAGCCCTGCACCGTGGTGTCGGTGCTCTGCACGCTCGCATCGCGCAGGAACACGCGGCCGAGTTCGAACACGCGCACGCGCTGGGCCTTGCGGTCCAGGTTGAACTTGACGACCTGCAGCAGCGAGCCCAGCAGCGAGCTGCGCATCACGCTCAGGTGGCTGGCGATGGGGTTGAGCAGCTTGATCGGGTTGGGATTGCCGGCCAGCTCGTGCTCCCAGCGCTCTTCGACGAAGCTGAAGTTGATGGTTTCCTGGTAGCCCAGGGCCGCGAGTTCACGGCGCACCGCGAAGCTGCTGCGCTGGTTCTCGGCGCGCAGCTTGGGCGTGATGGGCGCCAGCGGCGGCGTGGTCGGCAGCTGGCCGTAGCCCAGCATGCGCGCGACTTCCTCGATCAGGTCTTCTTCCAGCGCGATGTCGAAGCGGTACGAAGGCGGCGTCACCGTCAGCACGCCCTCGCCCTGCGTCACCGCCAGGCCCAGGCCTTGAAGCGCGTCGGCGCACTGCTGCTGGGTCACGGGCATGCCGATGACCTTGGCGGCGCGCGCCACGCGCAGTTGCACGGGCTGGGGCACGGGCACGTTGACGATCTGGTCGTCGATGGCACCACACTGCGTTTCGGGCGTGCCGCAGATTTCGAGCACCAGTTGCGTGATGCGCTCGATGTGCTCCACCGTGAGGCTAGGGTCCACGCCGCGCTCGAAGCGGTGGCCCGCATCGGTCGAGAAGTTGAAGCGGCGCGAACGGCCGGCGATGGTGCGCGGCCACCAGAAGGCGGCTTCGACATAGATGTGCTGCGTGTCGTCGGACACGGCCGTGGCGTCGCCGCCCATGATGCCGGCCAGCGATTCGATCGCCTGGTCATCGGCGATCACGCCGACCTGAGCATCCACGGTGACCGTGGTGCCATTGAGCAGCTTGAGCTGTTCGCCGGGACGACCCCAGCGCACGTCGAGGCCGCCGTGGATCTTGTCGAGGTCGAAAATATGCGAGGGACGGCCCAGCTCGAACATCACGTAGTTCGAGATGTCGACCAGCGGCGCGACGCTGCGCTGACCGCAGCGGGCCAGGCGGTCGACCATCCAAGCCGGGGTCTTGGCCTGGGTGTTGACGTTGCGGATCACGCGGCCCGAGAAACGGCCGCACAGGTCGGGCGCGCTGATCTTCACGGCCAGGCGGGCGTCGCTGGCAACAGCGGCCGGCGTGAACGTGGGCGCCAGCAAAGGCGCGCCCGTGAGGGCCGCGACTTCGCGCGCGATGCCGTAGACGCTCAGGCAATGCGCCAGATTGGGCGTGAGCTTGAGCGTGAACAGCGTGTCGTCGAGGTTCAGATAGCTGCGGATGTCCTGGCCCAGCGGCGCGTCCAGCGGCAGCTCGAGCAGGCCGCCGTTTTCTTCGGCGAGCTTGAGCTCCTTGGCCGAGCACAGCATGCCGTAGCTTTCGACGCCGCGCAGCTTGCCGATCTTGATCAGGAAAGGCTTGCCGTCGTCGCCCGCAGGCAGCTCGGCGCCGACCGTGGCGCAGGGAATGCGAATGCCCACGCGCGCGTTGGGCGCGCCGCAGACGATGGTCAGCAGCTCGGCCTGGCCCACATCGACCTGGCACACGCGCAGGCGATCGGCATTCGGATGCTGCAAGGCCTCCTTGATTTCACCGACCACGATGCCGGTGAACGGCGGCGCGACGGGAGCGAGCTCCTCGACTTCCAGACCAGCCATGGTCAGGGTGTGCGCGAGTTCGGCGGTGCTCAGGGGCGGGTTGCAGAACGCGCGCAACCAGGATTCAGGGAATTGCATAGTCAGACTCTTTGGCTTCAAACGGGCCTGCGCTCCAGACGCAGGCGCCAACACAGGCGGTGGGTGCTGCAGTTATTGGAACTGCGACAGGAAGCGGACATCGCCGTCGAAGAACAGGCGCAGATCGTTGACACCGTAGCGCAGCATGGTCAGGCGGTCGGGCCCCATGCCGAAGGCAAAGCCGATGTACTTCTCGGGGTCCAGGCCCATGTTGCGCACCACGTTCGGATGCACTTGGCCCGAACCGGCCACTTCCAGCCACTTGCCCGCGAGCGGGCCGGTCTGGAACTGGATGTCGATTTCGGCGCTGGGTTCGGTGAACGGGAAGAAGCTGGGGCGAAAACGCAGCACCAGATCGTCGCTCTCGAAGAACGTGCGGCAGAAATCGGTGAACACCACCTTCAAATCCTTGAAGCTGACGTTCTCGCCTATCCAGATGCCTTCGCACTGGTGGAACATCGGCGAATGCGTGGCATCGCTGTCCACGCGGTAGGTGCGGCCCGGCGCGATCACGCGGATCTCGGGCATGCTCTGGCCCGCGTCGAGCAGGGCCTGGTATTTCTTCACATGCTGCACCGCATAGCGCACCTGCATCGGGCTGGTGTGCGTGCGCAGCAAGTTTGGCGCGGCCTCGGTGCCACCTTCGACGTAGAAGGTGTCGTGCATCGAGCGCGCGGGATGGTCTTCAGGCGTATTGAGCGCGGTGAAGTTGAACCAGTCGGACTCGATTTCGGGGCCGTCGGCCACATCGAAGCCCATCGAGGCAAAAATGCCTTCAATGCGTTCCAGCGTCAGCGACACGGGGTGCAGACCTCCGGCGCCGCGGCGCCGGCCTGGCAGGCTCACGTCCAGCGCTTCGGCCTTGAGTTGGGTTTGCAGTTCGGCATCGGCCAGCGCCTGGCGGCGCGCCGTGAGGGCGGCCTCGATCGCCTGCTTGGCGACGTTGATGGCGGCGCCGCGCGACTTCTTCTCCTCGACGGAAAGCTGCGCCATGCCCTTCATGAGTTCGGTCACACGACCGGACTTGCCCAGGAACTGGGCCTTGGCGTTTTCCAGATCAGCAGGGGTGACGGCTTGCGCAAACAGTTGTTGCGCGCTTTCGACCAGAGAATCCAACTCGTTCATATCGACTCTTGAAAATAAACAAGGGCTAGTGCCTTTTCAAGCTCTAGCCCTTGTTGTTAGTGCATTAGCAGCTACAGGTTATGTAGCTACAGGCCGTGAACTCAAGCAGCCAGCTTGGCCTTGACTTGTTCCACGATGCTGGCGAAAGCAGCCTTGTCGTGCACCGCGATATCGGCCAGCATCTTGCGGTCGATTTCGATCGATGCCTTCTTCAGGCCGTTTGCGAACACGCTGTAGGTCAGACCCAGTTCACGCGCAGCGGCGTTGATACGGGCAATCCACAGCTGACGGAACACGCGCTTCTTGTTACGACGGTCACGGTAGGCATATTGCCCAGCCTTCATTACCGCTTGTTTAGCGATACGGAAGACATTACCGCGGCGACCGCGAAAACCCTTAGCGAGGGCCAGAACTTTTTTGTGACGGGCACGGGCCGTTACACCACGTTTGACGCGAGGCATGTAAGTACTCCTTGTTCGTCAGTTAATTACAAGCCAAAGCCGGGCAGCATTTGTGCGATCGAGCCCATATTGGTCTCGTGCACAGCAACCGCACCACGCAGGTGACGCTTGTTCTTGGTGGTCTTCTTCGTCAAGATGTGACGCTTGAAGGCTTGACCGCGCTTGACGGTGCCACCGGGACGAACGCGGAATCGCTTCTTCGCGCTGCTCTTGGTCTTCATTTTGGGCATGTGAATGCTCCTGTTAATTGTGCTCGTGAGGCGTTCGTACAAAAGAGTACGAACTTGTTGGCCCCGAGCCACTTCTTTGCCAACCATTTCAGGCCAGCCTGTGCAGCAGCGGATGAATCCGCTGCCCCACTCCGCGCCATGGCGTGAACCATGCCGCGCAAAAGAAAAAGTGAGCCTTTACGGCTCACTTTCGCTGCGAGCTAGATTATGCCTCAAGCTGCGGGCGTTGTGGGCGCATCGCCCTGTGCCTTGGCAGGTGCCGGCTTTTTCTTCGCCGGGGCAATCATCATGATCATCTGACGACCTTCGAGCTTGGGGAATTGCTCGACGGCAATCGTGTCGGCCAGGTCATCGCGAATGCGATTGAGCAGGGCCAGACCCAAGTTCTGGTGCGTGATTTCGCGACCGCGAAAACGCAGCGTGATCTTGCACTTGTCGCCTTCCGCGAGGAAGCGGCGAATGTTGCGCAACTTGATGTTGTAGTCGCCGTCGTCGGTTCCGGGACGGAATTTGACTTCCTTGATCTCGATAACCGTTTGCTTGGCCTTGGCCTCGGCGGCGCGCTTTTGTTCCTGGTATTTGAACTTGCCGTAGTCCATCAGCCGGCAAACCGGCGGATTGGCTGTAGCGGCGATTTCCACCAGGTCAACGTCCAACTCGCCCGCCATGCGCAGTGCTTCCATGATGGGAACAATGCCGAGGGGCTCGTTTTCTGGGCCGGACAGACGCACTTCAGGCGCCATGATTTCACGGTTGAGGCGGTGCTTGCGCTCCTCACGGTGACGGCGATCGCGAAATTCAGTAGCTATGGTTTTCACCCTTGAATATAAATGGCTACAACAGCGTAGCCTGCTTGCGTGCACTGTGCACGCAAGCCAAAGGCTGACATCTCAGTCAGATCTTGGAGGCGATGTCGCTGGCGACCAATTCAATGAATGCGTCGACTGACATCACGCCGAGGTCTTTGTTGCCCCGGGCGCGCACTGCAACCGCTCCAGCTGCCTTTTCCTTGTCGCCAGCGACGAGGATGTAGGGCAGCTTCTGCAACGAATGCTCGCGTATTTTATACGTAATCTTTTCGTTGCGCAGGTCAGTAACCACGCGAAGGTCTTGACCAGGCAAGGCTTTTCGCAGTTTTTCGGCAATTTCACGACAGTAGTCGCCCTGGGCATCGGTGATGTTGAGCACCGCGGCCTGCACTGGCGCGAGCCAGATTGGCAACGCGCCCGCGTGCTGCTCGATCAGGATACCGATGAAGCGCTCGAGGCTGCCGACGATCGCGCGGTGCAGCATCACGGGGCGATGGCGGTTGCCGTCTTCACCCACGTACTCCGCATCGAGGCGCTCGGGCATCGAGAAGTCGACCTGGATCGTGCCGCACTGCCACTGGCGGCCCAGCGCGTCCTTGAGCGTGTACTCGATCTTGGGGCCGTAGAACGCGCCGTCGCCCGGAGCAATCTCGAACTCGCAGCCCGAAGCGCGCAAGCTCTCCATCAGCGCGGCTTCGGCCTTGTCCCAGCTTTCTTCCGAACCGATGCGCGCCTCGGGACGCGTGGCCAGCTTGTAGATGATGTCGGTGAAACCGAAGTCGGCATAGACCTTCTGCAGCAGCTTGCTGAAAGCCAGCACTTCATCCTGGATCTGGTCTTCGGTACAGAAGATGTGGCCGTCGTCCTGGGTGAAGCCGCGCACGCGCATGATGCCGTGCAGACCGCCCGTGGGTTCGTTGCGGTGGCACTGACCGAATTCACCGTAGCGCAGCGGCAGGTCGCGATAGCTCTTGATGCCCTGGTTGAAGATGATGATGTGGCCGGGGCAGTTCATCGGCTTGAGCGCGTAGTCGCGCTTTTCGCTTTCGGTGACGAACATGCCGTCACGGTACTTGTCCCAGTGGCCGGTCTTTTCCCACAGGCCCTTGTCGAGGATCTGCGGACCCTTGACTTCCTGATAGCCGTTGTCGCGGTAGACGGCGCGCATGTACTGCTCGACCTGCTGCCACAGGGTCCAGCCCTTGGGGTGCCAGAACACCGTGCCGGGCGAATGCTCGTCGATGTGGAACAGGTCGAGTTCGCGACCCAGCTTGCGGTGGTCGCGCTTCTCGGCTTCTTCCAGCATGTGCAGGTATTGCGCCAGCGCTTCCTTGCTGGCCCAGGCCGTGCCGTAGATGCGTTGCAGCATTTCGTTGCGGTGGTCGCCGCGCCAGTAGGCGCCCGCGACCTTCATCAGCTTGAAGAACTTGAGCTTGCCGGTGCTGGGCACGTGGGGGCCGCGGCACAGATCCTCGAAGTTGCCTTCACGGTACAGGCTCACGTCTTCATTGCTGGGGATGCTGGCAATGATTTCGGCCTTGTAGTTCTCGCCCAGGCCCTTGAAATAGGCCACGGCTTCGTCACGCGGCAGCACGCGGCGCACCACAGGCTCGTCCTTGGCGGCGAGTTCGGCCATGCGCTTCTCGATCGCCGCCAGATCTTCGGGCGTGAACGGGCGCTTGTAGGCGAAATCGTAGAAGAAGCCGTTTTCGATCACCGGGCCGATCGTGACCTGGGCATCGGGAAACAGTTCCTTGACCGCATAGGCCAGCAAGTGGGCCGTCGAGTGGCGGATGACTTCCAGGCCGTCGGCGTCCTTGGCCGTGATGATGGCCAGCTGCGCGTCCTGCGCGATCAGGTGGCTGGTATCGACGATCTTGGCGACGTCGCCGGAGCCGATCTTGCCGGCCAGCGCGGCTTTTGCCAGGCCGGTGCCGATGGAAGCGGCAACTTCAGCGACCGTGACCGGGCCGGGATATTCACGTTGGGAGCCATCGGGGAGCGTGATGTGGATCATGGGATTCCTTGTCAAACCTTGTCTGGGGGGATTGGGTGCGCGCCCCTGCCAAAAACAAAAAGCGCGGAACAGGTCCGCGCTTGAGAGGGAGAGAAAGCAAAAATCTCGTGCAGGCGCGAACCGCCGGCCTATCGCAGGCCGGAGAACATCTCCGTGGATGTAGTTCGCGGTGTCATAACCAGATTGCCTTTCTCGCCCTTGTACGTTGAAACAATGTGTTTGCGCGCATTTTACCTCTGCCGCGCAAGACCCGCACAGCTCCCGCGTTGTCAGATTGCCTAAACGATGTGGGCAATCGCCGCGCCCTGCTGCTGGTAGGCACCCAACGCAGCGCGTATGGTGATCGTTCCAGCGCGGTGCGCGGTCACCTGCATCTCCATTTTCATGGCTTCCATGACAGCAATCAGGTCACCGGCCTGCACGGTATCGCCGTCGGCGACCTTCCAGGCATGCACGGTACCGCTCACGGGTGCGGCGACGGCCGTGGCGTCCACGGCAGCGGCTGCTGGCGCATCGGCGGCACGCGCCGCGCCCGACGACAGACCCGCGAGCAAGGCCGTGGGCAGGCCCAGCGTCACGCGCCGGCCGTCGATTTCCATGACCGTGCGCTGCAAGCTGGTGTCGGCCACCGGCGTCACGCGCGCCGCGGCTTCGAGGTCTTGCGCGAAATCGGTCTCGATCCAGCGCGTATGCACCTTGAAGTCCTGCGCCGTCTCGGCGGTGAAGTCGGATTGTTCGAGCACCGCGCGATGGAACGGCAATACCGACGCCACGCCTTCGATGCGGAATTCCTTGAGCGCGCGGCGTGCGCGCACGATCGCCTGCTCGCGCGTCGCGCCGGTCACGATCAGCTTGGCCATCAGCGAGTCGAAGGTGCCGGGAATGATGGAGCCCGTGACCACGCCGGAGTCGACGCGCACGCCAGGACCCGACGGGGCTTCGAACAGCGTGATCGCGCCGGGCGTGGGCACGAAGCCGCGGCCCACGTCTTCGGCGTTGATGCGGAACTCGAGCGCGTGGCCGCGGGGCACCGGCGTCTCGAGCACGCGCAGCGGCAGGCCGTCGGCGATGCGCAGCTGCTCGACGACCAGATCGATGCCCGTGGTCTCTTCGGTCACGGGATGCTCGACCTGCAGTCGGGTGTTCACTTCGAGGAAGGAAATCGCGCCGTTCTGACTCAGCAGGAACTCCACCGTGCCCGCGCCGGTATAGCCCGCGGCTGCGCAGATGTCCTTGGCCGACTGGTGGATGCGCGCGCGCTGCTCATCGCTCAGGAATGGCGCGGGCGCCTCTTCGACCAGCTTCTGATTGCGCCGCTGCAGCGAGCAGTCGCGCGTGCCCAGCACCAGCACATTGCCGTGCTGGTCGGCGAGCACCTGGGCTTCGACATGGCGCGGATGGTCGAGAAACTGTTCCAGAAAGCATTCGCCGCGGCCGAAGGCCGTCACGGCTTCGCGCACCGCCGACTCATACAGCTCGGCCACTTCCTCGAGCTTCCATGCGACCTTGATGCCGCGGCCGCCGCCGCCGAACGCGGCCTTGATCGCCACGGGCAGACCATGCTGCTTGGCGAAATCAATGACTTCCTGCGCATCCTTGACCGGTTCGGCCGTGCCGGCGACCAAAGGCGCGCCGACACTGATCGCGAGCTTGCGCGCCTGGACCTTGTCGCCCAGGCGGCTGATGGCTTGCGGCGAAGGGCCGATCCAGACCAGACCCGCGTCGATCACGGCCTGGGCGAAGGCCGCGCTTTCCGACAGGAAGCCATAGCCCGGATGCACGGCATCGGCGCCGCTCTTGCGCGCGATTTCGAGCAGCTTGGCGATGTGCAGATAGGTGTCGGCAGGACGGTCGCCATCGAGGCCGTAAGCTTCGTCGGCCATGCGCGTGTGCAGCGCATCGATGTCGGCGTCGGCATAGACGGCAACGGACTTCACGCCATAGTCGGCGCAGGCGCGCGCCACGCGCACGGCGATCTCGCCACGGTTCGCAATCAGGACTTTTTTCATCATTTCAATTCTTTACTGGTGGTGTCTTGGACTGCGGCTCAGGCCGGCGCCGTCTCGACGACATCGAACGCACGGACCACGCGGAACTTCACGCGGGCGTTGACCGGAATCTGCCCGGCCAGATCGAGGTGGTAGCTCGCCACGCTGGCGATCACGGGATAGCCGCCGGTCAGCGGATGGTCGGCAAGAAACAGCACGGGCTGGCCGCTCGCCGGCACCTGGATCGCGCCGCGCGCCGTGCCTTCGCTGGGCAGCTCCTTGGCCTGCGCGCGCGTCAACGCCACATCGCCCTGCAGGCGAATGCCCACGCGGTTGGACTGGGGCGTGACCGCCCAGGCCTGGCCGCACAGCGTCGCCAGCGCCTGCTCGGCGAACCAGTCGGTGCGCGGGCCCAACACCACGTCGAGACAGATCTCTTCGTTCGCTCGCGGCATGCCGAACGCGGCCTGCTCGGCCAGCGCCACAGGCGGCAGACCGGCAGCGCTGCCTACCCGCAATGCATCGCCCGCGGCCAGCGCGGCCGGGCCGACGCGCGCCAGCGTATCGGTGGACGCACTGCCCAGCACCGGCGCCACGCTCCAGCCGCCGCGCACGGCGACATAGTTGCGCGAGCCGGCCTGGGGCGTGCCCACGATCAGGCGATCGCCGGCATCGAGCGCCAGCGCCGCATAAGTGTTCGCGGCATAGCGCCGGCCCTGCGCCGTCAGCACTTCGATCAGCGCGTCGGCGCCTGTCACGGCGACCACCGCGGGCTGCAAGGCCTCGAGCGTGAGACCGCCATAGGCGACTTCGAGACAGGCGGTGTCAACGCCCAGACCTTGCGCGACATTGCCCACCACGCGGTTGGCCGCGCGCAGCGCGCCGCGGTCCATCGCGCCCGACGCGCCCACGCCCTGCCCTGCATGGCCCAGACGGCCGCCGTCCTGGAACAAGGTCTGCAGGCCCGGCGCCTCAACGCGAAAGACGGCGCCGGCAGCGGCTGCGTCATCGCTGGCCGCGGGCGCCACGCGTTCGCCCGCGCAAGCGGTCATCAGCGCGGCCAGCGCTTCGGGCGACAAGGTGGCGACATCGACAAACTGCACGCCGTAGCCGGGGCGCAGTAGCGAGGGCGCGACGCGCTCCAGATCCCACATCTTCACGGGTGTCGTGCCTATGATCTGCCAGCCGCCGGGGCTGGCCTGCGGATAGACGCCGCTGAACGTGCCGGCCAGGCCCACCGCGCCCGCGGGAATGCGCGTGCGCGGCGTCTTGCGCCGGGGAACGTCAAGGCGTGCATCGCCGCCCGACAGATAAGCAAAGCCGGGCGCGAAGCCCGTGAAGGCGACGGAATACTCGCCGCCAGTGTGCATGCGCACCACGTCCGCGGGCGCGACGCCCAGCAGATCTGCGACTTCCTGCAGGTCTTCGCCGTCGTAATGCACGGGAATCTGCACGCGGTGGCTGGAGCGCTCGACCTGCGCGCCCACGCTGCGCGCGCCGATGGCATCGATCAGCTGCGGCAATTGCGTCAGCGTCGGGTTGAAATAGACCAAGATGGTGCGCGCCGCGGGAATCAGCTCCTCGACGCCAGCCACGGCCTCGGTCTGCAGCGACTGCAGCAGGGCCAGGGTCTGGGCCAGGTCATCGAGTTCGACCAGCACCGCATTCAGATTGACAGGCAGGAAACGCATGGGCGACTCAGTTCACAAACGGCGAGATCGCGACACCTTCGGCCTGCAGGCGCGCGCGCACGGCACGCGCCATCTCGACCGCGCCGGGGCTGTCGCCATGCACGCAGATCGAGTCGGCCTGGATGCGCACGTCGTTGCCATTCAGATCGGCGACCACGCCTTCGCGCACCAGGCGCAGCATGCGGTTCGCGACCTGTTCCGCGTCGTGCAGCACCGCGCCTTTTTCGCGCCGCGAAACCAGGCTGCCGTCGGGCATGTAGCCGCGGTCGGCAAACGCTTCCGACACCGTGGTCAGGCCCGCGTCGCGCGCCCAGCCGATCAGCGGCGAGCCCGCGAGGCACACCAGCACCAGGCTGGCATCGATGGCGAGAATCGCATTGATCACATCGCGCGCCTGGCGTGCGTCATGGGCAATCATGTTGTAGAGCGCGCCATGCGGCTTGACGTAGCGCACGCTGGTGCCCGCGGCCGTGGCCAGGCCCTGTAGCGCGCCGATCTGATAGATCACGTCGGCCACCAGGTCTTCGCTGGCGACATCCATGTTGCGCCGGCCGAAGCCCACGAGATCGCGATAGGACACATGCGCGCCCACGGTCACGCCATTGGCCTTGGCTTCGTGCAAGGTCTTGAGGATGCCCGCGGTGTCGCCCGCATGGAAGCCGCAGGCCACGTTGGCGCTGCTGACAATCTTCAGCATGGCCGCGTCGTCGCCCATGCGCCAGGCGCCCAGGCTCTCACCCAGATCGCTGTTCAAATCCATCTTCAACATCGTGCTTTTCCTTTATTGAATGTCGTTCAATGCAGCTTGCCGCCGGTCTCCACCACATCGGCCTTCACCGTCAGCGCGGTGCGCAGCAGCTGCTGAATACCTTCGACCTGGGTGGACAGCGCCATGCTGGACGTGCCCGGCAGGCGCGCCGACTGTTCGGGCAGCAGGGGCAGATGCACGAAGCCACCGCGCGCGCGGTTGCCCTCGGCCGCCAGCGCATGCATCAGCGCATAGAAAATATGATTGCAGACAAAAGTGCCCGCGGTGTTCGAGACCGATGCCGGAACGCCTGCCGCACGCAGGTCGCGCACGATGGCCTTGATCGGCAAGGTCGACCAGTAGGCGACCGGGCCACCCTCGACGACAGGCACGTCGATGGGCTGGGCCTGCGCATGGTCGCGAATGCGCGCGTCGTCGATATTGATCGCCACGCGCTCGGGCGTGATCTCGTTGCGCGTGCCGGCCAGACCCAGGCAGACCACGAGCTGCGGCTGGTGCTGCGCCATGGCTTGCTTCAACGCCGCGATGGACGCCCCGAAGACGCAGGGCAGCTGCAGGCCGTGCACGCGTGCCGTGCGGCCTTCGCTCTCGAAACTCCAGCCTTCGAGCGCGCGCGCGACTTCCCAGGCCGGGTTGATCGTGTCCTGCTCGAAAGGCTCGAAGCCCATGACCAGGATGTTCACCGCTTCACTCATGATTTGCCTCTCCCATTCAACGGAACATCAGGAAATACAACAGGAAGATATTGACCACCAGCAGCGCCAGCGCGGTCGGCGCCTGCGCCTTGATCACCGCATTCTTGTCCGGCAACTCCAGCAGTGCCGCGGGCACGATGTTGAAGTTCGCCGCCATGGGCGTCAGCAAGGTTCCGCAGTAGCCGGAGAACATGCCGATGGCCGCCATCACGGCAGGGTCACCACCGTACACGCCGATCAAAATTGGCACGCCCACGCCGCCCGTCATCACCGGGAACGCCGCAAAGCCATTGCCCATGATGATGGTGAACAGCGCCATGCCCAGCACGTAGACCGCGACCGCGACAAAGCGGATGTCCATGTTGATATAGCTTGTGGTCACATAGGCCACGGCCTTGCCCACGCCGGCGTCGGAGAACACCAGACCCAGCATGCCCAGCAGCTGCGGCAGCACCACGGCCCAGCCGAGTGCGTCGGTGAGCCGGCGCGATTCTCGCATGCCCTGCACCGGCGTCTCGCGTGTCATGTAGCAGGCCAGGCCCAAGGCCACGATACAGCCCAGGCCCAGGCTCACCAGCGTGGTGTTCTTGGGATCGAGCAGCAGCGCATCACCGATCTTGATGTTGTGCAGCAGCAAGGTGCCGATCACGGTCACCAGCGGAATCGCCAGTGCGGGCGCGAACAGCTTGTTGCCCAGGCGCTTGGCGCTGGCCATGTATTCGGCGTCGGTGCGCGGCTTGTGCTTGCCCACGCCCACGCCGCCGAAGCCGGCGATCAGCGCCATGACGATCACGCCCACGCCCACCCACTCGGGCGGCAGCTTTTCACCGATCAGGAAGACCAGCGAATACAGGCCCCAGAAAGCGGCGCTGGTATAGCGGCGCGTGTGGCCCTTGTCGGCCAGCGTCATCAGCGCGGTGATCGCGAGGATGATGCCGACGAGGTAGTAAAGATGTTGAATCGACAGAATCATGATCAGCGCGCCTCCACGCTCTTGTCCGCAGCCGCTTGTTCAGCGGCGACTTCTTGCGCGGCACGGCCGCCTCCGAGTTCCTTGTCGAGCACCTTGTCAAGGCGGTACATGCGCCAGCCGTGGATCAGGAACGCACAGATGGCCGTGGGAATGCCCCACAGCGCGACATGGATGGGCTCGACTTCGATGCCGGCTTCACGCAGGAACGTGACCATCAGCACGATGGCGCCGAACGCCACGAAGATGTCTTCGCCGAAGAACAGGCCCACGTTGTCGGTTGCCGCCGCATTGGCGCGCAGCTTGTGGCGGATGCGCTGGGGCAGCGTGCCGTACTTGGTCTCGGCCGCGCCTTCGGCCATGGGGGCCAGCAGCGGACGCACCATCTGCGGGTGACCGCCGAGGCTGGTCAGCCCCATGGCGGCCGTGAGCTCACGCGCGGCCAGATACACGACCAGCAGGCGGCCGGCCGTGGCCGACTTGATGGAGCTGATCCAGTTCTGCGCGTGCTGGCGCAAGCCATGGCGCTCAAGCAGGCCGATCACGGCCAGCGGCAGCAGGATGATCAGCGGCAGGTTGCGGGTCTTGATGAAACCCGTGCCTATGGTGGCGAGGATCTTCTCCGGCCCGAAGCCCGCGGCAAAAGCCGTGGCGATGGCGGTGACGATCACCACCAGCATCGGGTTGAAGCGCAGGATGAAGCCCAGGATGATGACGCCGACCCCGATCAGGGGCCAGAGACTGACGTCTGCAATCATTTGAAAACCTTTCGTTGGATCCCACGCGCCGGGCCGGGGGCATCAGGCAGGCCGGTGGCCACTGCCACGCGATCCCCTCGCCCCGCGCTCAGCCCCATGGGACGAAGAACGGCGCAAGGGCTGGTTTGACCAGCCCTTGCATTTTTGTTGAACAATAAAATTGAAAGGTTGAGCACTCATCAGACAATGAATGAACAATGACTGGATTGTGCAAGCCATTTGAGCCCCTGTAAAATCAGTAGTTACCCTCATTCCCCCGGCATAAGCCACGTCGTCTTCGAGGGCAATCGGGCGGATTGGCGGCACAATGGCTTGCCGCCCAGGCAACCGCGCTATGGCATGTCCTTTCACGATCACCCGCACCATTGATGACCTCCGTTCCTGAACTTTCCGTCGCCGCCACCAGCCTCAACGAACGCGTGGCCGACATGGTCAGGCAAAAGATCGTTCAAGGAGAGTTCGTGCCGGGTCAAAAGCTGTCCGAAGCAGCGCTGAGCGAAAGCCTGGACATCTCACGCAACACGCTGCGTGAAGTATTCCGCTCGCTGACCAAGGAAGGCCTGCTCAAGCACGCGCCCAACCGCGGCGTCTTCGTGGCCACGCCCAGCATCGCCTCGATCATCGACATCTACCGCGTGCGCCGCATGATCGAATGCCAGGCCCTGGCCCAGGCCTACCCCTACCACCCCGCCAAGAAGCGCATGCGCCAGGCGGTCGACAACGCCCATGCCTGCCGCGACGCGGGCGACTGGCAAGGCGTGGGCACGGCGAACATGGATTTCCATATGGCGCTGGTCGAAATGGCAGACAGCGAACGCCTCAACAGCTTCTTTTCCCACCTGCTGGTCGAGCTGCGGCTGGCCTTCGGATTGCTCAACGATCCGGAGTTCCTGCACGCGCCTTACGTGAGCATGAACCAGCGCCTCATGGAAATGGTCGAAGCCGACAAGATGACCGAGGCCTCGGCCGCGCTCAACGACTATCTGGTGCATTCCGAGCGCATCGTGCTCGCCGTGTATGCGCGGCAGATTGCGAACGACGCGTAACGAAAAAAGCCATCCCGACGGATGGCTGGCACCTCTATAGGTGAAAGTCGCCCGCGGCTTCGGGCTGATACAGCACTTTCTCGATACGGATACGGCGGGTGCGGTCAGGAATGCGCCAGTCGATGAAGTCGCCTTCCTTGTAGCCCAGGATCGCCGTGCCTATGCCGGAGCATACCGACAGCTTTCCGGCGCTGCCGTCCGCATCCTGCGGGTAGACCAAGGCCACTTCCACCGGCTCGTCGTCCAGATGCAGCAAGGCCCTGGAGTTCATCGTGACGACATCGCGTGCCACTTGCTGCGCATCGACAACGATGGCCCGCTCGATCTCATGCTCCAGCTCGAACACAGCCGGGTCCGGCTCGAGCGCGACGAGACTCCTGAGCCTGGCCTTGTCGATTTCAGTGATGTAGATACCGCAGGGGTCGTCCACCGCGCTTTCACGCAGAAACCGCAGATAGCACGCCGAAGTCATGGAAAACGACTTCAGTGTGGGCGTTTCGCTCTCCAGCACGAAACCGCAGCGCAGGAAGGCCTTGAGCGAGCGTTCATTGTCTGCGTGGATCTTGGCCCTGAGCTTCTCGGCCCGCATTTCGAAGAAGGCGAGCTTCATGCCTTCGCGAATGGCGCTGGCGCCAAGCCTGCGGCCCCAGTTGTCGCGGTCTCCGATGACCAGGACGATCTCGCAGTCGGCGCCCGTCTTGACGAGACGCACGAAGCCTATGGGTACGTCATGCCGGTCATAGGCCATGAAAAACCGGCCGCCCTGGTTGAACAGATGGGTCAGGATGGGCAACTGCACCCGCCCGATGACCTGCTCAATGAACCGCGACACATGGCGCGAATCGCTCAAATAGCGGACGACACTCTCGTCATCCAACCAATCCATCAAATTCAGCGCATGTGCCCGGGTGATCTCCGGACACAGCGAAATGAAAGGCTTGCTCATCTTCACCACATTTGGTTGCAAGTATGAAAGCCCTTCATGGCAGTGGCCATGACGGTTCTTTCGGGAAAGCCGACATTCTAAGGCAAGGTGCCGATCTTCATTACGGTGTCAGCCAGGCGCCCGCTCGCCGCGGCTTTGGGTTCACCCGTCGCCGAGTGCAAGGCGCTTGCGCATCAACGCGTTCTGCAGCGTCACGCCGCGCCGAACCGGGAAACGCCGCTCGACCACCTCAAAACCATGAAGAATGAAAAAGGGCTCCGCGGTCTTGCTGACATCCGACGTCAATTCGGTCAGGCCCAAAGACATGGCTTCTTCATGAATGCGCTGCATCAACCTTCGCCCAATGCCTTGGCGCCCATGGGTGCCGGAAACAAAGAAGTGGTCCATGTATCCGTCCAGCTGTACGTCGGCATAACCGACCACTTCGCCATCCATCTCTGCGACAAAGGGGCGAATTTCCCGCATTCGAGCGCCCCACAGGTCCATGTCCAGGTCTGCCGGAGCCCAGGCTTGAACCTGCTGCGCGCTGTAGTCCCGTGAGGCCACGAGATGAACCGCCGAGAAGTAGACGCGAAACAACGAGGTTTCATCTCCGACCTGAAATCTGCGGATTTTCATGAATGCTTTCTGCTGTTCGCCACATTGGACAGCGGTCTTCATATGGGCAACTAGTAATCGAGCCGCCCCCGCAACTCATCAAAGGGAATCATCACGTGCTCTTGATAGGCAGCGCGCTGCTGCAGGCGTTCGTACCAGGCTTCGACATTCGGAAGAGAAGGCCTGTCTATCTCCAGTTCGAAATAACGATACAGCGCGGTGCCCGCGGGGATATCGGCCAAAGTCAGGCGGTCGCCTGCAAGAAACGGTTGATTCGAAAGCACTTGATCCAGAAGACGAAAGTACTGAGCGCACAGCGCCAGGTTTTTCTCGATGGCTGCCCCATTTCGCAAGTCTGGCGGAGTGCGGTAGAAGCCCCAGAACACGCCCGTCAGGAAGGCCGGTTGCAGGCTGGTTTGGGACCAGTCCATCCAGCGATCCGCCTGGGACTGCAGTGCTGGATCTTCACTCCAGAAATCGGGCGTTCCATGGCGTGCCGCCAGATATCTCAAGATGGCGTGCGACTCCCAAACGATGGTTCCATGGTCGTCGATCAGCGGAACCCGGCCATGCGGATTCATCGCCAAGAATTCCGCTGTGTCCTTGACGCCGAAACTGCCACCGGCGGGTATGTGTTCGTGCGCAAGGCCCAATTCACCAACAAGCCACAATACTTTTTGCACATTGAACGAACTGCGTCGACCCCACACTTTGAGCATTCCAGACCTCTCGAATTTCGTGTTCTTTATGATTTCAATGTAAATGGAAACAGGGCCTGCTTCTGGACGAATCTCAGTCTTGCAAAAAAACACCTGATGCCAACGCATCAAGTGTTTTATGAGCCTGCCCTGCCCCAGCACCCTCATGGGCGCCACAGGCCAGTGAAGATCAGTGGCGCCGAGCCCGTAAGTTGGGGTCATTCGCAAGGACAGCTGGCAGACGAATCCGCACAACCGAGGACATTCCGCTACCCTTCACGGCTTTAACCCGCTCTGCATAGAACCTCCATGTCATCACTTGTCTTCGTTTTCGGCACTCTGAAGCAAGGCTTTCCCAACTTCGCGGTCAACAACGGCAAGCGCATTGCGGGAGATTTCATCACCGTCGAGCGCTATCCGCTGTATCTGGTCGGTGAACGTTTCTCACCTTGGCTGGTAGATGCTGTGGGCGAAGGCGAACGAGTGGTAGGTCAGGTGTTCGAAGTCGACGAAGCCTCTTTGGCCGCGATGGACGAACTGGAGCGAATCACGCACGCGGATGGGTACCGCCGCGTGATGCTCGAGGTCGAGGCGCGGCAAGACGCCCAAAGGACGAGGTTTTTCGTGCTTGCCTACATCAAGCCTCGAGCGCAATTTTCCGTTGCAAATGCCCGGCTTGGTCCATTGCAGGAATACACGCACGAACACGCAGCGATGTACCGCAGTCGTGAAGCCCAGCAGGCTGCGCCATTGGCATTCTGAGAGAAAATTGCGGCATACCGCTGGCATTCAAAATCCGGGGGGCATCATGAACGTCAAGGTCAGACCCGCAACGATAGACGATGCATTTGACGCCTGCGACGTTATTCGCAGTTCAATCATTGAATGTAGATGATCACCGCGACGATGAAGCCGTGCTCCAAGCATGGCTGCCCAACAAAGCAAAAACCACCTCACACCGAGCATCAAGTGGTTTCACCCTTTTCCGCCCCCAGCGTCCTCGTGAGCGCCAGGAGCCGCTAAAGAAACAGAATGTCCATCGGGCTGTTCGCCGTGCTCGCTGACGGCCCAGGGTTGCATTGTTGTATGTGAAGGGACATTGCTTGAGGGTACACCGTCGCACTTGAGCAAAATCCGACAACAATCGGAGTTTTCGGTTTTAGCTGAACGCAAAGGATCGTGGAAATCATCGAAGGCGGACAAAGCCCAACCCGCCGCATTGTCTCAGCGGCTGCTTTCGGCTCGGTACTCTATTCACGCTCTCGGCTACCAGCCGACATTCACGTGCGCCTAGAACAACCGACCATTGCGCTCCGGCTGGGAGCGGTACAAAGCACAGGATTTCTCAATGTTCAACACAGAAAGCTCCATCAGCCCGTCGTTGGCACTGCGTCCTCGCCGCTGGGCCTCATGGTTGGCGGCGGCTTCGGTAGCCATCCTCGCTCCAACTGTAGAGGCTTCCCAGTCCATGGCCTGCAACGGGTCGCTCGTGAGCAAGGGAGATTCGCCTGTGTCGTTGCTTCAGAAGTGCGGAGAACCGATTTATCGTCAAGGCGTCTGCGTTTCGATGCTGCAGCTAGGCTGGGTTGTGACGCCCTATCGTGCGGGTAGCCCTAGCGCGATTCTTGCGAATCAGTGCGTCCCCATGGATGAATGGACATACAACCGAGGGCCCGGTGCATTCTTTGGAATCGTTCGTATCCATAATGGAGTAATTGAATCTGTGCGCGATGGTGACCGCAACAAATGAAAGCTTGCTTTGTGCGCCGGCGGTAGCCTCCTCCCTGAGTTGCGCAAGATGGCTGGTATCGGCCAGAAGCAGTCTTAAATGCATTCCGTCAGGTGACTGCTTAAGAATGGTCTGAGTCGTTCCCGACTCCGGCTTCCCTTTAAGTCGTTGTCAAATTTCGTGTTTACTCTGAAACTTGCCCCGCACTGACTGGTACCAAGGGAAATCATGTCTTCTTCTGAATGCAATAAGCCGGCAGGGTAAGCGCCCAACGAGATCGAGAAACCGCAATGGGCAACCCTGACCCCATGCCTCAAGCCGTTGTATTCATCAAAGTGTTGATTCACTGCGCACAAAGGCCACCACGGTCGGCAGTACCGGGGCTAGCCAGTCCAGGGGCCGGGCCAGGGCGGCAACGGTCGTCACATGGCTGAGGCGGTCAAAGATCCGCATATCTACCTCGGTACCCGCAGCCCGCAACCGGTTCGCCAGGGCGACGGTGTTACGTTGCGTATCCACCACCTTGTCCTTGCGTGCTGCCAGCAGCAAGGTGCGGGGGGCCTTTGCGTTGGCATAGAAGATGGGCTGGGAATCCGCCGGGGTTTGCGGCCAGCCAAAAGCAACCCGTACCTCGGGGTCGACAATCGGCAAAAAGTCGTACGGCCCGGCCAGGCCTATCCAGCCGGCAAGCCGATCGGGTGTCAAGCGTAAAGGCGCCAGCCAACGCGGATCCAGGGCCAGCATGGCGGCGTTGTAAGCCCCGGCGGAATGGCCCATCACCATCACCCGCGCAGGGTCGCCGCCCAGGCTGATTGCATGCGACAAGGTCCACTGCAGGGCCAATGCGCAATCGCCCAAAAACCCGTCGTAGCACACATGGGGGCTCAGCCGGTAGTCGGCCACCACAGCGATTATGCCGTTGGCTGCCAGGGCTTCGCCGACGAATCGGTACTCGGCCCGCTCGCCGCGCGTCCAGTTGCCACCGTGAGAAAATAGCACTACGGGTGCATTGCCGGGCACTGTGCCGCTATCTGGCTGGTACACGTCCAGCAGATGCCGCGGATCGGCCCCGTAGCGCACGCCCTTTGGGCCGTGGTAGGTGTCATGGGCCACCAGATGGTCCAACACCTTGGCACCAGAACACCCGGACACCAGGGCTGTGATGGCGGAGCCGATGCCCATGAGGCTTAGGCGGCGGGTCATAGGGGTGGAAACTTGAGGAAAAAATGGCATGTACTCTATACGCCACTAAACGCCTTTTGGATTCATTTGCCTACTTCAACTTGGCGCTACTGCAAAAACCGAAACATTGAACGACCGGCTCAACATACCGCCACCGACAACTCTTGGCTAGATGCGGAAGTCCACGGTAGACGCTTCAGTGACTGCAATCGCTGCATCGCTGCCATAGGCCTGCGAGGCTCGAACGGTCAGTGACGATAGGACCGCAGCCTCCACAGCTGAATCCAGTCCCACAAAGCAAAAACCACCTGACACCAACGGCATCAAGTGGTTTTCCCCCCAGTCCTCCCCCAGCGCCCTATCGAGCGCCAGGAGCCTATAAAGATCAGTGGAACTGCTCTTCTTCGGTAGAGCCGGTCAAGGCCTTCACGCTCGACGTGCCGCCCTGGATCACCGTGGTCACATCGTCGAAGTAGCCCGCACCCACTTCCTGCTGGTGCGACACGAAGGTGTAGCCCTTTTCACGCGCGGCGAATTCGGGTTCCTGGACCATGTTCACGTAGTGCTTCATGCCTTCGCCGTTGGCGTATGCATGGGCGAACTGGAAGGTGTTGAACCAGTTGATGTGGATGCCGGCCAGCGTGATGAACTGGTACTTGTAGCCCATTGCCGAGAGCTCTTCCTGGAAGGAGGCAATCGTCTTGTCGTCGAGGTTCTTCTTCCAGTTGAACGACGGCGAGCAGTTGTAGCTCAGCAGCTTGCCTGGGCAAGCGGCATGCACGGCCTGGGCGAACTCACGGGCAAAGCCCAGGTCGGGCGTGCCGGTTTCGCACCACACCAGATCGGCGTAGGGAGCGTAGGCCACGCCGCGGCTGATCGCCTGCTCGACGCCGTTCTTGACACGGTAGAAGCCTTCCTGGGTGCGCTCGCCGGTCAGGAACGGCTTATCGTTGGCATCGTGGTCGGAAGTGATCAGGTTCGCGGCTTCGGCGTCGGTGCGCGCAAGGATCAGCGTGGGCACGCCCATCACGTCGGCGGCAAAGCGTGCCGACTTGAGCTTTTCGATGGCTTCCTGGGTAGGCACCAGCACCTTGCCGCCCATGTGGCCGCACTTCTTCACGGCGGCGAGCTGGTCTTCGAAGTGCACGCCGGCAGCGCCCGCGGCAATCATGTTCTTCATCAGCTCGAACGCATTGAGCACGCCACCAAAGCCGGCTTCGGCGTCGGCCACAATGGGCAGGAAGTAGTCGATGAACTCGGCATCGCCGGGGTTCAGGCCGCGGCCCCACTGGATTTCATCGGCACGCTTGAACGTGTTGTTGATGCGGCGGACCATGGTGGGCACCGAGTCGTAGGCGTACAGCGACTGGTCGGGATACATGGTTTCGGAGCTGTTGCCGTCGGCGGCGACTTGCCAGCCCGACAGGTACACGGCTTCGAGGCCGGCCTTGGCCTGCTGCATTGCCTGGCCTGCGGAGATCGCGCCAAACGAATTCACATAGCCCTTCTTGGCACCGCCGTTGACCTTTTGCCAGAGCTTTTCAGCGCCGCGCTGGGCCAGCGTGTGCTCGGGCTGCAGGCTGCCGCGCAGGCGAACCACGTCGGCCGCAGAGTAACCGCGCTTGATTCCCTTCCAGCGGGGGTTTTGCGCCCAGTCCTTCTCCAGTGCGGCGATTTGCTGTTCACGGCTCAATTGTTGCGTCAGCGATTGGGGCATGTTGTTTCTCCAAGGACTCAAGGTTGATGAACTTCTGCGGGAGCATTTCTGCCGCCCTTGGAGACTACTTTAAATTTATTTCAAAAAAATAGCATGAGTCTTATGTCTTATATAAGAGATAAGACTTCCATGCAAATCAATGACTTAGCGAATTTTTTCGCATTACGAAACAACATTTCTCGTATTGATATTTTTTGGTGCGCTGCAGCATTTTCATTTTTCATATTATGAAAACGATATTTCAGCAGGCAAAATTTTGTGTACTGGTGCACCGCTCGCGGAGGAAACCGGCCATTCGACACGCCCAGGACGAACGGGGAACCGAATGCGCAGACGACACCGTGAGGGCTCAGAGATGCGGCTGTCGAAGCGTCCACAACGCTGAAAAGCTTGCGCTCAAGGAGTCGCTGGTCGTGGGGGTTTCATGGGGGGCACTGCCTTGGGCTTTCAAGAAACAGCTTTTTCAACTAAATCGATGACTTACAAGGTGGTCGATTTGGGCAAACGGCGGCGAAACTGGGAGCCGTTCGTGGTGAGCTTGCCTGGCCGGGCGCGTCGAACCATGGACGGCCCGTCCTCATGACTTGAGCGCAGGCCGTTCATCCTTCGACAGGCTCAGGACGAACGGGGGGTGAGGCCCGCTGTTTCTTTCTAACGCCTTGCGAGGCCTCGCCTCGCTCACCTAGCTCTCAAGAAACAGCTTTTTTTGCCAAATAAATCAATGACTTAGAAGGTGGTCGATTTGGGCAAACGGCGGCAAAACAGTGACCCGTTCGTGGTGAGCTTGTCGAACCAAGAACGGCCTATCCTCATGCCTTGAGCGCAGGCCGTTCATCCTTCGGCGGGCTCAGGACGAACAGAATTCGGAGATATTGCCGCCGTACGAGCGAGAGTCGACGGTCTCGCCGCAGCACGAATGGAGAAAACCCGTTCGTGTCGAGCCTCATGCAGAACCTGCGCGATTGCTGTGGAGCAAGGCCACAGACCAGCGCTCAGCCGCGAATCTCTTCGGAAAGCACTTGCCAGCGATCGCCCATGCGGCGCCAGTACTGGCGCAGGGGCAAGGTCTTGCCGGCCTTGCGGCTGCCGATCTGCATGTCGACGATGCGGACCTCGCCTTGCGGATCTTTCCAGGAGTAGACCGACAGGTCTTGCACGCCGATATCCGTGAAGCGGAAGTACTCCAGCAGGCGGGCCTTGGGCTGATGGTCAGCGCCGGGCTCCTGGCCGTACATTTTTGTGAGCAGGCCCGGGTCGGCGGCTTTCCACGCCTGTTGCCAGTTGTCCAGCACGTGCGCAAAAGTATCGGCGGTCTTGGCCTGGGCGCGTTCCGTGGGGGCAGCCCACTGCAGCTTGTCGCGGATCAGCACCGGTGTCTGGCGATCGAGCGTCTTCATCAGCAGGATCAGGTCGGGATTGGCCAAAACGATGCAGCCGTCGCTGGCTTCGGGCAGGCGCGCGAATTGGTCGGGCGGTGATCCGTGCAGCCAGATGCCGTCGCCGGAACGGTCCACGGCCTTGTCCCAGTCATTGGGGTAGTTGAGCGTGAGCGCCCCCTTGCCGTAGAACTCGGGCAGGCGCGGGCCCGGAATCTGGCGACCGATGAAGTAGACACCTTGGGGCGTGCGCTGATCGCCTTCGAGCGTCTTGCCCATGCCGAACTTGCCGATCGAGATATAGAAGTCGCCGATCAGGCGCAGCTTGCCCTTCTCATGGCTGAACAGGTACAGCCGGGACTTGCTTGCATCGATGGCCACGGCGTGGCGCACCGAGGCGCCCAGCGACTGGAACTCTCGCGGCACGCTGCCAGCCGGCGCGGGCAGCACGCCCGCGCCATGCACGCGGCGCTGAAGTTCCTTTTGCAGGCCATGCGCCTGCTGCTGCAATTCCTGCGGCGGAGCAGGCGCTACCTTGGGATCGGCAGGCACATGCTTGACCAGCAGTTGCGTGACTTCGGAGGTGGGCGCGTTCGCCCATCCGGTCATGCGGCCGGTCTTGAAGCGCAGCAGATCGGCATAGACCAACTGGGCCGCGCGAAAGTTGGGGACATCGGCCGTGAGCTGTGCCGCGCCCTTTAAGGCGGCGTCGAGCTCCTGGCGTTTGACCAACTGGATGATGTCCAGCAGACGCGCTTCCGCGGTATTGGGCACCAGGGGCGTTGTGGACGAAGAAACGGCGACCGCGCCGGCCGCGCCTGCGGCACCGGCTGCAGCGGCGATCCTGGCCCGTGTTCCGGGCTTGGGCTCTACCGACACCGCGCGCTTGGCGGGCTTCGCCGCCTTAGCCGGTTTGGTCAGCTTGGCCGACTTGGCGGCCGGCTTCGACTTTTCCTGCCGGGTCTGCGCATGGGCGGTCGAGGCAAATGCTGCGCCGCTGCCTATCATGCACAGCAGGAGCAGCGCTCGACAAAGCGACCTTCTCATCAATGTTCTCGACAATTCTCTTCTTCTGACCATGCGCGCGGGGACCAGGAAAACGACCGGCTTCAGCCGCCCGTGCTTTCACGCACGATGCGCCAGCCGCCGCGCTCGTGGCGCATCGACAGCGTCTTTCGCGTGGTGGTGTTCAGGCTGCCGGCCACATAGTTCTGGCGGAACTTGGCCGTGGCCTCGTCGCCCTTGACGGACACCTGGATGTTTTGCAGCGAAATCGAGATGCCGCTCTTGCCGACGATGCGCACGCGCCGGTCTTCTTTCCACTTGGCCAGGCTGGAGCCGTTGGCAGGTGTGAACTTCTCGCTGTAAGCGTCGAGATAACCAGGCATGTCCTGCTTTTCCCAGGCCGTGACCCAGGCATTGACTGCGGACTCGACTTCGGCGGCTTCCTTGGCGACCGAGGGCTTGGGTTCGGCTGCGGGCTTTGGCTCGGGCTTGGCCGCAGGGGTTGCCTTTGGTTCGGCGGCCACCGCCGGCTTGGCGGGCGCTGGCTCGGCGGCTTTCGCGGCAGGAGCAGCAGGTGCGGCGGCGACGACAACCGGTGGCGCAACAGGTGCAGCCGGCGCGGCGGCCACGGCGACAGGCGCAGGCGGTGCAGTCTTGGCGACGGCCTTTGGTTCGACCTTTGGCTCTACCTTGGGCACGGGCTTGGTTTCGACCACAGGCGCAGGCTTGATCTCGGCCTTCACTTCAGGCTTGGCTTCGATCTTGGGCGCGACAGGCGCGACGGCCGCAACAGGCGCCTTCGCTGCAGGCGCCGCAGGAGCCGCAGGAGCCGTGTTGGCCTGCGCCACCACGGTCTTGGCGCCATTCTGCGAGGTGGGCACCAGTTGCGTGATCAATGCCAGCTTGGCGGGAATGGTCTGGCGCGTGCTGTCGAGCTGCAAGGCCTTGGAATAGGCTTCGCTGGCCATGCGTGCATACAGGTCACCCAGATTCTCATGGGCTGTCGTGTAGCTGGGGTTGGTACGAATCGCCTGCTCCAGCGCTTCAGCTGCCTTGCGCTCCTGGCCTTCTGCCGCGTACAGCACCGCCAGATTGTTATAGGGCTCGGGCATGCTCGGGTATTCCCGGACCAGCGCCGAAAAAATCTTGATTGCCTGGGCGTTCTGTTTCTGCTCGGACGCGATCACGCCGCGCACGAAACGCATTTCCACATCACCTGGGTTCTGCTTGAGATAGCTGTCGGCCTGCGTTGCGGCCTGCTTGGCGTTGCCCTGGTCCAGCAACTTCGTCACCTCATCCACCGCGCGCGAAGCGTGGGCGGGCATGCTGCCCAGCGACAGACAACCCAGCAGCACGGCGAGCAGCGGCCGTGAAAAACGCGCGGGGACAGCACTGCGTTTACGCAACATAACCTGGGATGCAATCTGCATATGGCGCTCTTCTCTTTACGCAATGAATGGGAGGGAGGAAATGGGAAGGGGTTTGTCGCTCATGCGGGATCAGCGCAGCCGCCTGAACACGCAGCCAAACCCTTTCAATTGTATACCGCGGCCTATGTTGCCGGAGCCCTTCAAGGGTGTATCTGGCCGGGCAGCGATCAACCCCCCTTCCCTGCCCTCAATGGCTGGTCCACCAATGCCGGCGATGCGCAGGCTTGATAAGCAGTCTGTTACTGCAAAAACGATACGCCACAAACACCAGACGTTACGGAACATACGCCGTAACACATACCGGAACAAAAGCCGTAACGCACTCTCGCTTTGTGAACAAATCACAAAATATTTTAAAAAACACTATTTAAATCAACACCTTACAAATATCTCGACAACCAGATAGATGCGCTCAGCGACTGGCACACATATTGCGAAAAACCATGCGAACGAGCTTTATGGCCCGCGACGTTGCTTACCGATTGAACGATCAACCTATCTGGAAAGAGCATATGACGACCTCTGCAACACAATCCTCCGGCACCGCCATCGCCCAACTGACAACCTCCCAGCCCGGAGCGTTCAGCACGGGCCCTGGAGCCGGCGCAGCGACTGCGGCCACGACTGGTCCGGTCGTCCTTTCCCAGACTTCATCCGGCGTCCAGATCATTCGTGACGGCCAAGCCATGGCGGCGCAAGCCGGCAGCCGGCTGCAAATCGGCGACAAGATCATCGTTCCGCCCGAAGGCTCGGCCCAGGCCTTGTTCACGGGCAGCGAAGGACAGCAGTTGGTGGGCACGTTCGCCGGAGGCACCGAGGCCACGCTCAGCCTGCGCACCGCCGACGATGGCTCGGGCGTCATGGCGCTTGATCTCGCATCGGGCGATGTGAACGTCGCCTCGGTGGGCTCCGATGCCGTGGGCCTGGTGGTGACCAAGGAATCTTCCGATGCAGGCGGCTGGGTGCTTGGCGACTTTCTGCTCGCCGGCCTGGCCGGTCTGGGCGCTGGCGCGCTGATTTCGTCCAACAACAACGACGACGACGACACTCCGCCGCCTGTGCAGCCGACGAATCCTACGGATACGACCAACCCTACAGATACCACCAATCCAACGGATACAACCAATCCTACGGACGCTACCAACCCAACAGACACCACCAATCCGACGGATCCCACCAATCCCACGAATCCGACCAACCCCACGGATCCAACGGACCCAACTAATCCGACGAACCCCACCAGCCCTACGGATCCAACGGACCCGACCAATCCTACGAATCCGACCAACCCTACGGATCCAACGGACCCAACCAATCCCACGAATCCGACCAACCCTACGGATCCAACGGACCCTACCAATCCTACGAATCCGACCAACCCTACGGATCCAACGGACCCGACCA